>DASQMC010000044.1:0-44154 GCA_035645695.1 Pyrinomonadaceae bacterium | reverse complement strand
GAAAGTCGAAGTAACCAGGTTGGCGTCGAAATTCGGCTCCGGTTGATAGCGCACGGCCTCGCCCGCCGGGACTTGCACGCGCGCCGTGACCACGGCGTCGAAGGTGAAGAGTTGCGTGTTCGGGTTGTTGAAGCTGATGCGCCGCGCCGCGGAGGTCTGGTTCCGCGTGAGCGTCGAGCGGTAGTAGAAGCTCGCCGGGGACGTGCCGCGACCCGCGCCGAAGTTGTCGGCGTTGGCGACCGAGACCGAAGGAGCCGAGATGGAGACGATGCGGAAGTCAATCGGCTGGTAGATCGTGCCGTCGAACGCGCCCGCGCCGAGGTTCCTGATCGCCTGATCGAACTCGGTCTTGCCGCCCGCGAACGAGATGTTGCTGTTCACGGTCTGGATGCTGCTCGTCACGTCGACAACGGCCGTGTGAATCGCCGCCGCCGCGCTGTTATCGGAGACGCCGACCTGGCGGTTGGCGTTCACGTTCATGGCGCGCACCACGTACTCGTAGCTCGCAGGGTTCTTCAAACCGCGCGCCACGAAGACGCCTTCGATGAGACCCTTGTCGGTGTAGGACGCCTCGCCGCCTTTCACATAAGCGATGTGCATGAAACCGTCCGTTCCGCCGTCGCCGTCCATGTATTCGCGACCCGTGACGGGCTTGTTCTGCCTGACGTTCTCTTTGCCGACCTCGCGGCGCAGCACTTCATAGGCGAACGCGCCCGCCACCGGCTGCCACGAAACCTGATTGGAATTAGGCGAAGCCGGGCTGACGCTGACGCCCGACGGGGCATCCGGTTTACCGACGGACGCGGCCATGTCCGACACCTTCGTCGAGATGGCTTGCCGACCTTCGGAGTTGGGCGCGACGGCGTTCACGCCGAGTTCGCGCGCGGCGAAGACCTGTTCGATGAGCGCGCGGTGCTGGCCGGGCGCGTCGGGGTCGGTCGCATCGGACGGGTAGAGCGATTGATCCGCGATGATCATGGCGTCGCGCCCGCGCACCATCGTGTCCGGGTTGTAGGTGGAGAGCACGTAGATCGCGCCGAGCAGGATGCGCTCCCAGTTCTCCTGGCCGCGGCTGATGGCCTTGGTCGGCTCGCCGCTGATGAGGTCGGGGCGCACGAACTTGCCGCCCTGTTCGGCCAGGACCATCAACTCGCGCAAGTCCCAACCGGCGGCGGCGAAGATTTCACCGTCGCGATGTTCCTCGAACGCGCTGCCGCCCTGCGTGCCGAGTTGCGAATAGACGAGGCCGGAATCGCCGTGGCGGATGTACTGCCGCTCGTCCGGGTTGCCGCCCGCGGCGCGCACGGCCGCACGGTAATCCTTGCCGTTCAAAACGTAGTTGCCGAGCACGGGGTTGTCCGCCGCCGTGTAAGCCCACAGGTCGGCCTGCGCTTCATTCAGGGCGGAGCCTTCGGGCGCGCCGTTCGGGTCGTTTTCCAGACCGGCTATGGGAGAGGAGATCGAGTGCATGCCTTCGTGGTAGGGCACGGCGAAGTCAATCGCCAGATCGTTCAGAAGGTAGCCGTGGCCGTAAGAGGTCGGGTTGACGACGATGTTCTGGCCGCCGGGCGTCTCGCCCAGGAATTCTTCGGACGAAGCGGAGACGGAGAAGGCGTTATCGAGTCCGAGCAGCTTGGCGGCGAAGTTCGGGTCTTGCGGGTTGGTCGGCGGCGCGAGCACGTTCGGGATGTGGACGTTGCCGATCAGGGGGCTGGCTTGATTCGGGTAAGTGTCGGGGAAGCTGCCCTGCCCGACGCGGCTGTGTTTGAGGTCGCCTGCGCGGTGGAGATAGTCGATGTATTCAAGCAAGGAGGTGATGTAGAAGAATTGCGAGATTTCACCTTGATGCTCGGCCGGTTCCGCGCCGGGGCCGAAGTGCTGCGCGTCGGTTGTGCGCGCCTCGAAATTGGTCGGGTCGTCTTTGGCGAAATGCCAAGTGCCTTTGGCGGCCTGCGCGAACGGGAGTTTGACGGCCAGCACGTTTTCGATGTGCGCGTGCGTGCCCGTCAGCGTGCCGTTCAGGCCGGTGACGATGTTCGTCGCGTCGAACTTGCGCAGGTTGACGCGAAGCTGGCCGCAGGGCGCGCCGTTCGCGCCGTTCTCGATGATGCCCTCGTCCTGCAATTTCTTCGTGATGCAGGGGTAGGTGGGGAACACGTCGGCCGAAGGCTGAAGCTGCTGCTGGTAGCGCACGATGTCTTCGCGGTAGAGAATTTCGCCGGTCGCGGCGTCGATCTGGTACTTGAACGCGCCGAACGGGTTGCGCGAGAAGACGAGGAACTTGTAAGCGAGACGCGCGCCGTCGGCCGTCGGGAAGACGTTGAGTTGCGGGTGCGGCACGGCCATGGGGCCGAGTTGCGAGGCGAGTTTGTCGAGCGCGGGGTTGAGCACGTCGGCCACGCCCTGCACCCACTCCACTTTGAACTTCGCCAGATCGCTTTGCGCTTTGGCGACGGCCGTCGCGCCGTCGAGCGACGGGTTCAGTTCGAGATTCAAGTCTTTCTGGTAAGGGCCGGAGACGGACTTGACGCGGCCTTCGCCGTCCATGATGACGCCGACGCCGCGACCCTCGACGCGCAAGCCCTGATAGGTCTGCTCGAAGTAAAGCAGGTTGCCGCCGAGCGCCTCTGTGTTGCGCTTGAGGCGGAGCGTCCCCATGTCAGAGATGCCGAAGAGGCCGGCGTTCGCTTGCAGGAAGTCGCGCGCGGCCGCTTCCGGTTCGAGCGCGGAGGGCTGCGAGGCGAAGTCCATGATGGTATCGACCGAGCCCGTCGTCTTGTCCCAACGAGCCGTGACGTTCGAGTCGCCGAGGTTGGCTTTCAGCGTGCCGAGAGCTTGAAGTTGCGACGCGGAGGGCAGGCGCACGATCCCTTTGCCGAGATTGACGTTGAAATCCGGCACGGGCGTCTTATTCAGGTCGAGCTTGTCGGCGGGCGACGCGGCGGCGCGCGTGCTCGGATTGAAGAACGACGCTCCGGCCACGACGGCGAGCGCGATGAGGGCTACGAGGGCGATGAAGACTTTATTGACCCTGCGGGCTTTCCTGCCCGCGGGTGCTTTGGGTGAACTCATCAATTTATCTCCTGTAAAATTTGTATGGCTATCGCCTGGGATTCCGAATCCCTGAAATTATCGGCCGTCCGGATTGTGCGAGGGATGTTTGAAAAATTCCCCCGGTGCCGCGACCGCGACGGTTGCGGCACCGGGGGTTTTAAACGGTGGCTAGTTGCCGGCCGCGAAGCGTTGGGCGAAGAGGTTGATTTTCGCGGCGAACGCGGAGCGCGTGAAGTTGTTCGCGGGTTCGACGCGGGGGCCGGGCAGCGCGACGAATTGACCGGGGCCGATCTGTTTGATCTCAGCCGGGTAGACTTCGAGGAAGCCCTTATTAATCGCGATCTGCACGTAGCCGCGCAGGGCTGCGGGAATCTGCGCGTTATCCGAGAGCGTCGCGCCGCCGGAGGTGACGTTCGTGCCCGCCAATGCACGCGCCTCGGTGTCGAGGCCGAGGGCACGGACGAAGGCGACGGCTAAGTCGAGGCGGCTGACCGCGCCGGACGGGTTGAAGGTCGTGCCGCTCGCGGACATCAAACCGGCGGGCGCGAAGTTCCAGTCGCGCAGCGTGGAACCGCTCACGGTCAGCGACTCGGCGAGCGCGGCGAGATCGCCGGACACGTCGGTGAAACGGGGCGAGCCGGAGGCCGTCTGTCGCACGGGCGCATTGAGCAGGAGTGTGCGCGCGAAGTCTTCACGCGTGACCCTCGCTTCGGGGTGGAAGAGGCCGTCGGCGAGCGTGTCCATGCGGCGGTTCTTGAGCAGCGTTTCAAAGAGTTCCTGTTGCGGGTTGCCCTGAATGTCCGCAACCGGGGCGAGCGTGTAGAGCTTCTGCAGGATGACGCCGTCCACGGGGCCGGGCGCAGCCGCGCCGGATGTGGGCAAACTCGCGCCGGGCACGGCGGCGAGGCCGCGCGCGCCGCGCACTTCAACGACCCACTCGCCGGGCAGCGGATTGTTGACGATGACTCCGCGACTCGACGAGCCGATGACCGGATACTGTATGCCGCTCGAATAAGTCGTGCCATCGGGCGAGGTGACCACGATGCCGATGAGGTTGCCCGTTCCCTCTTCCGCCGCCGTGTCCACGCGGGCGAACACGTCGAGCACGCTCATTCCCTGCCGCACCGTGAACTTCCGAGCGTTCGGCGAATTCGCGCCGGGCGTGGCCGCCGGGTTGAAGTCGATGTGGAAAGGTTCGGCGGGCGGGCCGCTGATGGTGTACTTCGCGTTGAAGTTCGGGTTGTTGAAGGCGTTGTAGTTGCGCGTGCGGTTGAAGACTTTGTCCACGGCGGCGTGGGCGTTGATGTACCCCGCGCCGACTTCGTGATCCGCATAGCCGGGCATGCGCGTCGCCGTCTCGGTGATGATCTGTTTGATCTCGTCGGGCGAGAGCGACGGGTCTGCGTCGAGCATCAGGGCGACGACGCCGGCGACGTAGGGCGTCGCCATCGAAGTGCCGGAGATTTGCGTGTAGAAGGGAACCTCGCCGGGGGCGAGTTCGGCATCGTCGTCGAGGCCGTTGGACGTGATGTTCGAGGTCGAGCGCGTCGAGACGTAAGCAGCGGAGAACTTCGAGGCGTTCGAGGCGAACTCGCGACCCGTGCCGGGCGCGGTGATGGTCGGCGCGTCGAAGTCGTTGAGCGGATCATTGTCGCCGAAACGCTCGTCGGCCGGGATGCCGCGCGAGGAAAAGCCCGCGAGGCCGCCCTCTTTCGTGCCCGCCGCGACGCCGATCACCCACGGAGCTTTCGCGTACTTGTTGAAGGTGTTCTTGCCGGGGCCGGAGTTCGCGCCCGCGAAGACGACCGTGATGCCGTTGTCATAGGCGGACTTGCTCGCGATGTTGATCGGGTTGTCCGGGTCGAACGAGGCGAAGCTGCCATAGGAATTGGAGACGACCTTGATGTTGTAGTTGTACTGGTTCGCCAAAGCCCACTCCCACGCGCCGACGGCGTTCAGGACGAACAGCCCCGCGCCGAGTCCCGCGCCGATGATCTTCGTGCCCGGCGCGACGCCCGCGTACTTGCCGCCGGAACGCTGACCCGTGCCGCCGATGATGCCGGCGCAGTGCGTGCCGTGGCCGACCGATTGGTCGGTGTTCGGCACGTTCTCAAGGACGGTGACGGGCGTGAATCCGTCCTCCACCGTGTTGGTTGAGGTCAAGACCTGCACGTTCTGGATAACGGTCTGTCCGAGTTTGAGGTCGTCGTGCGTGGCGTCCACGCCGGAGTCGATGACGAGGACGGAGAAGTCGCCCTTGCCGGAGACGGGCACGCCGCCGTTGCGCTGGCGCAATGCCCCGTCCGTGCGCACGCGCTCGGCGCCCGAGAGCGTGCGCGCCTGCAAGTCGTAATAATGAATTCGCTCGTTGTCCCAGACGGAGCGCACCGCGCTGTTCGCGACGAGAGCGCGCACCTGCCCGGCCGTGGCCGCCGGAAGCGCGACCATGCCGAGGCGCGGATAAGTGATGGCGCGTGTCACGCCGAGCGCGCTGAGTAAGGAGAGGTGCGAATCTTTAAGACCGTCGTTCGTATCGAAGGCGACGATGACCGTGCCGACCTGTGTCGCGTCGCTGAGGGAAGTTAGTTGCGAAGACAACGCGGGGCTGACGCGAGCCGCCAGCGCCGACGTGCCGAGTGCGAAGCACAGGATGATTACCGCAAATAGTGTTCGGGTTCTTCTCATTTTCAAAAACAGCCTCCGTTTGAACTCTCTCTCAAAATTGATTAGCGCGGGTTTGAACGTCTCTCCCACGAGTGCAAAGTTACTCGAAGGCTATTGAGGTAAACTTGAGGTAAGGTTGAGGCAGACTTGAGAACGGGAAAATGTAACGAAAACGCAATAAACCGACCAGGCGAATGCAAAACTCGGACGGCGATCTTCTTCCGGAAGAAGATCGCCGTCCGAGTTCTGGTAAGGGCTGTTACCGCGCGATTAGTCCAGGAACTTAACGCTCACGGTTTTGGTCAGCGGGTTGACGGTGAAGCGCACCATGCGCGTGACGACGGCGGTCGGCTTGAGCGCGCCGCCAGTCGCGGTCGTGGTGCCGCTCGTGGACGCGCCCGGCGTGACCTTGCCCGCGTTCTCGTTCGGCGAACCTTCGGGAAGCAACTGCTTGCTCACGATACGGAAGTCGGCCGGCCCGTTCGCCCAACCCAGAACGCGCAGGATGTAGCGCGTGTTCGGCTGAACGTTCGACGAGACGCGCTCGTTGGCGGTGGCGGTCGCGGCATTCGCGAGCACCTTGCCGTCCACCGTGCGCAACTCGAAGTCGAGGTCGACGGCGGTGGTCGAACTCAGGACGGCGTCGAGAATGAGAGCGTCGGACTTCGTGGTGACCTCAACGTCCTTCCAGGTGATGCCCTCGAAGAGCGGGTCGCCGTAGGTCAGGGCCGGTTCGCCGGAGACGCCGGTCGGGTCGCCCGCGACGAGCGCGCCGGTGAACTCTTCGGAGAAGACCGAGTAGGTGAGCGGCGCGGGCGGTTCGCTCGTGCCGTCGTTGCCGAGGCTGCCGTTGCCGCCGGCCGAACCCGCGTAGGCCTGACCGGTGATGCGTGCATCGAAAGTGAACAATTTCGCCAGCGGGTCGTTGAACTCCATCCGCTTGGCCGCCGAAGTCTGGTCGAGCGCGAGGTTCTGTTTGTAGACGAACGTGTTCGCGCCGCCGTCGGCGTTCTTGACGGTGACGGACGGGTCGGAGATGGCGGTGATCTGGAAGTTGATCGGGCCGTAGATGGTCTTATCGTCGGAAACCGCGCCGCGCGTGTTCGTCAGCTTGTTGTCGAAGGCGAAGACGCCGTTCGAGAATGTGACGTTCGAGAGCGCGCTATCGACCTGCGCCGTCACGTTCTGCGTGACGAGCACGGGCTTGGCCGCGCCGGAGAGATCGGAGAAGCCGAGTTGGCGCGTCTGGTTCACGCCGATGGCGCGCACCGTGTATTCGCTGTCGAAGAGATCGTTCAAGCCTTCGGGCGCGAACACTTCGTGAACCGGGCCGAGGTCTTCATAAGACGACTGGCTGCCGTTCACGAAAGCGACGTGGCGGAAGCCCGTGGTGGACGAGTCGCCGTCGGCGAACTCGCGCTTGCCGTTCGGCTGGCGGCGGTTCTCGAAGCCGATCTTGCGCTTGAGTACTTCGTAGGAGATTGCGCCCTCGACGGGCTGCCACGAGATGCGGTTGGTGCGCGCCGAAGCGGGCGCGACCGACACGCCCTGCGGCACGGCGGGCGCGGCCTGCTGGCCCGTGAAGGGCGTCACCTGCGTGGAGATGGTGGCCTGACCGCCGCTCACTTCGCGCGCCTGCGAACCCATTTCGTGCGCCGCGAAAATCTGTTCGATCATGGCGCGGTGCTGGCCGGGCGCGGCCGCGTCGGTGGCATCGGTCGGGTAGAGCGATTGATCCGCGACGAGCATGGCGTCGCGCGCCTTGACCAGCGTGTCGGGCGAGGTCGTGCCGAGCACGTACATCGAGCCGAGGAAGAGGCGCTCGAAAATCTCCGTGCCCTTCGTGATGGCCTTGGAAGCCGTGCCGTCTTTGGGCGCGGGGCGTTTATAGGTCGAAGCGTTCGGGTAGACGCGGTTCATCATCTCGCGCACATCCCACATCGTGGACATGTAAATCTCGCCGTCGTAGTGCTCCTCGAACTCGTAGACGCCCGGTTTGGCCGTCAGCGTGCCGATGTCGGAATACTTCAGGGTCGAGCGCGCGCTGCGGATGTAGGCGAGCGAATCGGGGTTGCGCCCCAACTGGCGGTAGCGGTCGCGGATGCCTTTGGCGTTGACGACGTAATCGCCGAGCGAAGGGTTATCGGTGATGGTGAACGCCCACATGTCGGCCTGACCTTCGTTGAGCGCGCTGCCTTCCGGGTCGCCTTCGAGACCGGCGATGGGGCTGGTGATGGCGTGCATTCCCTCGTGATAGGGCACGGTGCCTTCGAGCGCGAGATCGTTGAAGAGGAAGCCGTGGCCGTAAGAGGTCGGGTTGACGACGACGGGCGAAGCAGTCCCGGCGAGCGCGCTGATGAGACTCGTCAGGTTGAGCGCGAACGCGTTGTCGAGGCCGAGCACTTTCGCGGGCAGGTTGGCATCGGCCACGGGAAGTTTGCCCGCCGACGCGTCGAGCGCGATGTAGATGTTCGGGATGTGGACGGTGGCGGGCAGCGGGATCGTCTTGTTCGGGTAGTCGTCCGGGAAGCTGCCCGCGCCGACGCGGTTGTTCACTTTGTCGCCCGCGACGTGCAGGTAATCGACGTATTCGAGCAGGTAGGTCGTGAAGAAGAAGGCGTTGATCTCGTCCTGATGCTCGGCCGGCTCGGCGAGCTGATCCTGCTCGTTGGTGCGCGCCTCGAAATTCGCCGGGTCGTCGATGCGGAAGTGCCAGGTGCCTTTGGCGGCCTGTGCGAACGGGAGCTTGGTGGCGAGCGCGTTGTTGACGACGGTGTGCGTGCCCGTCAGCGTTCCCATCAGGCCGGTCGTGACGTTCGACGGATCGAAGCTGCGCAGCTTGACGCGCTCCTGCCCGAGCGGCGTGCCGTTTGAGTCGACGCTGATCTTCGATTGATCTTTTAGTTCCTGCGTGATGGTCGGGTATTTCGGGTAGATGTCGGCCGTGAACGGGAGCGGCGTCTCCGGTGCCTTCTGGAAGTTGACGAAATCTTTGCGCGCGATGGTTTCGCCCGTGTGCGCGTCGATGGAGACGAGATAGAGGCCGAAAGGGTTCTCGGAGAACTTGGCGACTTTCCAGACGAGCTTGTAGCCGTCGGCGGTCGGGTAGACGCCGAGCGTCGGCTGGTATTGATCCAGCACGGCGACCTGTTTGGCGAGGCCGTCGAGCGCGGGGCGCAGGAGGCTCGTGACGCTATCGGGCAGCGCGACGTTGAAGCGCGCGAGGTCGGCCGCGGCAGCGGCCTTCGCCTGTTCGGCGGAGAGCGTGGGCTGCGTGTTGACCTGCACGTCGCGGAAGTGCGGGCCGCTCGCCATGATCACCTGATTGCTGGCGTTTAAGACGAGGCCGATGCCGCCGTCCTTCACGTCGAGGCCGTTGTAGGTTTGCTGGAAGCGCACGAGGTGGCCGCCGAGCGCTTCCGTGTTGCGGACAACGCGCAGGTCTGAGAGATTCGAGATGCCGAAGGCGGCGGCGTTGGCGGCGAGAAAAGCGCGACCCGCTTCTTCGGGCGTTCCCGCGAAGGGCGCGCTCGCGAAGTCGCGGATGACATCGGGCGAACCGCCGAAATCGTTCCAGCGCACGGTGAGGTTCGAGGCGTTAGAGTTGGCCTTCAAAGTCTCGACCGCCGCCAGTTGATCGGCGGTGGCGGCGCGCAGGTTGGCGGCGGCGCGCGAGAGGTTGAGATCGAAGTTGGGAGCCGGGCGGCCGTACATGTTGAAGCCGAGGTCGCCGGTCCGGGGATTGACGCTCGTGCCCGCCGCAGCGGCCGGACGAGGCGTGTAGGTGGCCGTCACGACTAAGGCCGCGACCAGCATGATAATGAAAACTTTGACCCAAATCGTTCGCGCTCTGCGCATAATTGCTTCTCCTCTGACGAGTAAAAAATAGAATTGGAAGATCGTCGCCGTTCGACATTGGCGAGATTAACGGAGCGCGCTTGAGGAATACTTGAGGACGACTTGAGACGGGAAAGCGCGGGCGGGTTGAGAATGTTGCAATCGCGTTGCAAACGCGCGCAAAAGATTCCCGGTGCAAGGCTGAGATGGAGGCATTCAACTCAAAACACACGCAGGACGCCGCGAGAGAGCAGGGAATTCGGCAAGAGATAATCTCAAATCTGAGATTTCAAATTTGAAACCTCGGATTTAAGACTTCAAAAAAGTTCAAATTTGAGGTTTCAAATTTGAAATCTCAGATTTGAAACCTCAGATGATTTTCCTCTGATTTCCTCCAAGCTGCCTCTAGGCTTCCTTCGGGCTGCCCCTATGTTCTCGTGTGTCCTTCATGTGTCCTTACATGCGTTCCGTGTGGCTTTGCCCGCCGTGTGTCGGGTGCTTTTGGTTAGGCGTAGCCGCAGGGAAGGTTGAGTTTTTCAAATCGCCCGGTCTGGGTGTATTTCTTCACCCGCGCGGGATGCCGGGACAAGCCGCGTGGTCTACGTTCGATTTTGCGAGGTTGATGTGCATGTCGAATTCTCCTTGTGTTGTGTTCATGCAGACGATAGTGGGAAGGCGTTGAGTAAAACTTGAGAGGGACGGGCGTTTATTGCAATAGCGTTGCAGGGGAGGGATAGGCCGGTGCGGTAGTTAATCGCGAAAAAAAATAGTGGAGAGGCGCGATTTACGTTTCAGGGCGCGCGGAGGTCGCCGTCGCGTCTGAGGCCGTCACTCAAAAGTCGCACGCCGAGCACGAAAAGAAAGATGGCGAAAGCGGGCGAGAGCAGGACGAGCGGTTGCTGTGCGAGGAGCGTCAGGTTACCGGCGGGGATGAGCATGTTGCCCCAACTCGCCGCCGGTTCCTGCACGCCGACGCCGAGAAATGAGAGAGCGGTTTCGGCCAACAGAAAGGCGGGCAGCATCAATGAGAGTTGCACGACGAGCGGGCGCGAGGCGTTCGGCAGGATGTGGCGAAAAAGTATCCGCGTCTCGCTCAGCCCGAGCGACACGGCGGCCAGCACGAACTCGCGCTCGCGCAACCCCAGCACCATCCCGCGAGCGAGTCGCGCCATCTCCGCCCACCCGATGGCGACGAAGATCGCTATGAGCAGCATCCCGGCTTGCGCTGGCGGCAGCACGAGCGGGAATGCGGCGCGCGCGGCGAGTATGAGGACGAGGTCGGGCAAGGCCAGCATGGCGTCGGCCGCGCGCATCAACAACGCATCCACCCTGCGACCGGCGTAGCCCGACACGCAACCCAGAAAAACTCCGACGACGCCTGCGACAAGCGTCCCGAGCGGGCCGACCGCGAGCGAGAAACGCGACGCCATCAACAGGCGCGACAGGCGGTCGCGCCCGAATTCATCCGTCCCGAGCAGGTAGACGCGCTCAAGCGTCGGCGCGCTCGGCGAGGCGTCGGCCTTTTGCGATTCGCCGGTATCAGGGCGCGAATCGCGGGCGACCCCGAAGAGATGCCTGTCGGTCGGGAACAGGCCGAAGAGTTTGTAAGAGTGCCCGCGTGTAAAGAGCGCGATGGAGAAGCGCGCGCCGGTGTCTTCGCTGTAAGTGCGCGCGAGCGGGTCGGCGAGGCGCAGGCGGTAGAAGAAGGGGCGTGCGTGCCAGCGGCCTTCCCGGTCTCTGAGACGGACGACGGTGGGCGGCGCGAAGGGCTGCTGTCGCGACTGCTCGCTCGCATCGTAAGGCGCGATGAAATTCGCCAGCGCCGCGACGACGTAGAACGCCGAGACGATGCCGAGTCCCACGCCGAGTTTCCAGCGCCGCGCGAGCCGCCGCCGCGCACGCCCGCGCCAATCGCCCGGTGCGGCGTGCGCTCGCTCCCACGCGGTATCGTCGTGCGCCGTGGGCGAGGCGTGCGTGCCGGACGCGTGCGGCGGCTGTGTGTCGGTCATGCGAATCCTCTACGCGCCGGAAGCGGGCAGTTTGAGCGAGCGATTATTTGCTGCGAGCGGCGCGCGCGAGGGCGCGTTGTGTGGCCGCAGGCGCGGGTCGTTGAGACGCAGCAGGATGTCCGCGACGAGATTGCCGACGAGCACGGCCGTCGCCGTGATCATCACGACGCCCATCAGGAGCGGCACGTCGCGCTGGCGCACGGCGTTGACGCTGAGCGCGCCGAGACCAGACCAGCCGAGCACCGTCTCGACGATGACCGAGCCGCTCACGACGCTGCCGAACGCGTAGCCGAAAAGCGTGATGAGCGGGTTCAACGCGTCGCGCAAAGCGTGGCGCATGATGACGGCGCGTTCCGGCAAGCCCTTGGCGCGCGCCACCAGCACGAAGTCCTGCGCGAGCGCATGGCTCAAGCCCTCGCGCGCCTGCGCCAGAAACAACGCCACGAGCGGCAGGGCGAGCACGATGGCGGGCGGCAACATGCGCAAGGGGCTGAAATCGGCGAGCGTCTCCTCGGCGCCCGCGCCGCCGACCGGAAACAAAGACGTGCGGGCGACGACGGCGAGCGCGATGAGCGCGAGCACGATGCGCGGCGTCGATGCCGTGAGCAGGATGACGACTTCGCTCAAGCGATCCCAGAAACCGCCCCGCCGTCTTGCGGCGAGCGCGCCGAGCAGGAGCGAGAAGGAGAGAGCGAGGACGAGCGAGGCGGCGGCCAGCGCGAGCGTGCGCAAGAGGCGCGGCCAGATGATGGTCGCCACGGGCGCGTGGTAATAGAAGGATTCGCCCATGCGACCGCGGGCGAGATTCGAGAGCCAGTAGGCATAGCGCGTGGCGAGCGGTTGGTCGAGGCCGTAAACGCGGCGCATCTCTTTGAGTGTCGCTTCGGACGCACCCAACTCGCCCGTCAGTTCGCCGAGCGCGTCGCCGCCCGCGGCGGCAAGCAACGCAAACGTCAACGCGGAGACGACGAGGAGCACAAGGATGCCCTGCAACGCTCTGGATAGAATCAGTTTCAGCACGCCGTAGACCCGGAATGTTCCTTGATGGTGTCGGCCGAACCCGCCACGCATTGATTTAACGAATTTGATGGGTTTGACGGATGTAACATTTATTGATTTAACATCTATTCGCGGCGCGAGGGCAAGAGTCGGCCGCACATAGTTCTGGACATCGGCGGGTATAAATGTTTGAATCGCACAGCCTCACCCGTGCGCATGACCGCACGAGCCGCCTCTCGCTTTTTAACCTTCGGACACACGGTATTTTGAAATGAAACTTACACCGTCAGGACGATTTTTCGCTGGCCTGTTGCTCATCGTCGCGCTCCTCGCGGCGAGCGCGTGCCAGCCGGCGCCGCCCGCGTCGAACACGGCGGGCGGCGGCGAAGAGAAACTGCCGCGCGCGCCCGTCGCCGGCAAGCGCGGCGGCTCGCTCACCTACAGGATCACTTCGCCGCCCAAGACTTTCAACTACATTCTCGCCGCCGACGAACCTTCCCTTCACGTCTCCTTTTTTCTGACGGGCAGTCGCCTCGTCGAACTCAATCACGACGAGCAAACTTACGTGCCCGCGCTCGCAGAAAGCTGGCAACTGTCGGCGGACGGCAAGAGCGTCGATGTCACTTTGCGCGACGGGTTGAAGTTCTCGGACGGCCACGCGCTGACCTCGGATGATGTCGCCTTCACGCTCGGCGCGCTCTACGACGAACGCGTTACGTCGCCGATCTACCGCGATGCGATGCTCGTCGGCGGCAAGCCCATCGGCATCACGGTTTCGGACGCGCGACGCCTCCGGCTCGTTTTCGCCGAAGCCATCGCCGTGCCGGAAAACTACATGTCGAACCTGAACGTGCTGCCGCGCCACGCGCTCGCCGACGCGCTCGGCAAGAACGAGTTCAACAATTCATACGGCGTGACGAGCGATGCGGCTTCAATCGTCACGGCCGGGGCGTTCGCCGTCGAATCGAGCACGCCGGGCGAGCGCGTCACGCTCAAGCGCAACCCCCACTACTGGAAGAAAGACATGGCCGGCAATCAACTGCCGTATCTTGACCGCCTCGTCGTCGAAGTTGTCGCCGACGAGAATAACGCGCTCACACGTCTCGGCCAGGGAACGCTCGACATCGTCGACCGCGTGCGCCCGAGCGATTTCGCCAGCCTCCGCGCGGGGCAGGGCAACACGCGCGCTTACGATCTCGGCCCCGGTCTCTACGTCGATCAATTCTGGTTCAATCTGAACACGGGAAAACACGCGAACGGCCAGCCAATCGTTAACCCGACGAAGCTCGCCTGGTTTAGCGACCAGCGCTTCCGCCGCGCGGTTTCACACGCGGTTGACCGTGGAGCCATCGCCACGAATATTTACAGGGGGCTTGCGCAGCCGCTCTACAATTTCGTCTCAAGCGGCAATCGCGGGTGGGTGGCCGGGGACGTGCCGCGCACAGAATATGATCTGGAGAAGTCGCGCGCGTTGTTGCGCGAGGCGGGGTTCAGTTTTCGCGGCGCGGAAAACGCGCCGGAACTGTACGACGCGAAAGGCAATCGCGTCGAATTCACCATCGTCGCGCAAGCGCAAAACGAAGCCCGCCGCAACAGCGCCATCGTCATTCAGGAAGACTTGAAAAAGTTGGGGATGAACGTGCAACTCGCGACGGTCGAGAATGCGCAGTTGTCCGCGCGGATCAATCAGTCTTACGACTACGAGGCCGTGCTCTTCGGCACGTCCGCCTCCGAGCCCGACCCGTCTTCCTACACGGACATGCTGCGCAGCAGCAGCCCGCAGCATTCGTGGCATCCCAAACAAACGACGCCCGCCACCGAATGGGAAGCGCGCATAGACGAATTGACCGCCCGGCAGGCGCATGAAACCGACCGCGAACGCCGCCGCGCCATCTTCCGCGACATACAGATGTTGATGGCCGAACAACTGCCGATCATCCCCACCGTCACGCGCCACATCGCCGTCGCCGCCAACACGCGCGTCGGCAACTACCGCCCCAGCCCGCTCCCGCCCTTCTCGCTGTGGAACGCGGAGGAGTTGTTCGTCAAACAGTGATGATGGGATGTAGAGGGTAAAGGGAAAAGGGGAAGGGGTAAAGGGAAAGGCTTAAAACAAAAGCGGGTCGCAGCCATTGAGTGCTGCGCCCCGCTTCCTGTTTTACCTTTACCCTTTACCCCTTCCCCTTTTCCCCTGCTTTACTGCATTTGTAACTTTTGCATCGCGACCATCGCCTGAGCGAGTTCGAGTCGCGTGAGGGAAACTTGCGGGCGGAAGTTTGAGTTGGTTGTCGAGAGCAGCCCGCGCGAGACGGCGACACTCACATAGCCGCGCAGGGCGGAGGGAATCAGTCCGGCATCCAAGATCGTCGTCATCGGAAGGCTCTGCGCGGCTTCGGCTTCGGCTTGCAGCCCGGCCGCGCGGACGAGTGCGACGGCCGCCGTGAGACGACCCACCGGGTTGTTCGGCGCGAACGCGCCGCCGCGCTCGACATCCGTGAACAGCGCGCCCTGCGGCGCGTAGAGCGCGCTCTCGACGAAGAGCCTCGTCGATGCATCATGCACGTCGCGATAACTCGCCGCGGCGGGAACATACTGCGGCACGCGCGCGCCGAGCACCAGAGCCTCGGCCAGTTCGCCGCGCGTGGCGGACTGCGTGGGGCGGAACTTCTGTCCCGTCGGCGACATTACAAACGAGCGAATGTTCTGGTAGACGGCCGCGCGTTGAGCGGCGCTGAGCGCATCGATGTCTTTGACGGGCGCGTACTCGGCGCGTCCCACTTCGAGCACGCCTGCGAATTGCTGCGACGTGACGGCGAGGGCGCCGAGCGTGTTTTTCACCGTCACGCGCCAGGTGCCCGCGGTCGGCGCGGTCAGCACGGCGCGCTCGCGGTTGCCCGTCAAACCGGGCAGGTTGATGTCGTTTCGGTCGGCCTGCTTCCTTCCGTTCGCGTCGTACATCGCGAAGCCGAGGTCGTTCGCGCTGAGCGCGCCCCAGCCGATCTGCATCGAAGCCATGAGCGCGTCGGCCGGAATCTCGACGGTGGTTTCAAACCCGGACGCGCCGGGGTTGACCGTGCCGGAAATCTCGCGCAAAGGATCGTTGACGAAGCGCACCTGCCCGCGATTGAGCGTCGCGCGGAAATTACCGAACTTGCGCTGCGGGAAAGCGGATTCCAGAACGGCCGCGTGCGTGTTGAGCATCCCGGCGCCGACTTCGTGCGCGTAATGACCGGCGAGCGGCGTCGCCGTGCGTTGCAGTATGTCGCGCACTTCGGCGGGCGAAAGAGCGGGGTTCGCTTCGAGCATGAGGGCGATAGCCCCGGCCACTTGCGGCGCTGAAAAACTCGTGCCGCTCGCCGTCGTGTAGAAAGGCAAGTTGCCCGGCGCGATGTCCGTGTCGCCGTTAAAGCCGGCGCCCTCGACGCCGGTCACGCTCAAACCGCTCGAACGCAGGCTCACGACGCGCACGCCGGGCGCGACGAGCGTCGGGCGGAAGAGTTGGCTCGCGAAACTGCCGCGCGAGGAGAATGAGGCGAGGCGGCCACGAAAATCGGTCGCGCCGACGGAGACAACCCACGGCGCGACCGAATAGGGGTTCAGCGTGTGCCAGCCCGCGCCGGTGTTGCCCGCCGAAAAGACGACGTTGACGCCCCTGTCCGTGAGCATCTTCGTCGCGACGTTCACGGGGTCGTTGATGTCGAACAGGGTGTTGGCGGAGAAACTGCAATTGACGACGCGCACGCCGAGCGACGCGCCGCGCTCCAACAGATAATCGAGGCCGTTTAAAATGAAGACGAGATTGAGGTCGCCCGCGCTCATGCCGACGATGCGCGCGCCCGGCGCGACGCCCGTATAACGCCCGCCCGAACGCACGCCATTGCCGCCGATGACGCCCGCGACGAAAGTTCCGTGACCATAAACCTGATCCGTGTTCGGCAGGTTGTCGATGTTCAGTGGATAGTTGAATCCGACACTCGCGCTCTGGAGGTCTGCGAGTTTGACGTTTTGCGCGACGCGCCCCGCCAGATCGCCGTGCGTCGCGTCAAGCCCGGTGTCGAGCACCGCGACCGTCACGCCTCGCCCGCTCAGGGGCGTGCCCGCGTTGTTGCGCACGATGTCGGCGTCGCGGCGCGTTCGCTCGACGCCCGTCAATCCCTGTGCCGGGTCGGCCGTCAGTTGCAGCGTGCGGTTGCCGTAGATGGAACGCACGTTCTGGAGGCGCGAGAGGGCGATGATCTGATCCGGCGTGGCCGAGATGTAGACGGCGGGCAGGACGCGGAAGCGCGTGCCGCCGAGGATGCCTATGCGTTGCAGGTCGGCGAAGTCGCGCTCGACGGGGAGCCCGTGATAGACGACGACGGCGTTGATGTTGCTGTCGTCGGATGCCGCATCCGCCTGATTCAACAGAAGCGCGAGTTCGGGGTCGATGCTCTGCAAGCCGGACTGCTGCTGCGCCGCCGTGCCCGCCGTCGAGGTGCCTGTGGGCGTCGAGACGGTAATGCTTTCGGTAGAGATGATCCGGATGCCGTCAGCGCCGGAGGCCGTGATGCCGTCGGCGGTCGAGATCGTGATGCCGTTCGGCGAGACTGAGAAGAACTGCCCGTCCGCTCTCCTGAGCGTCGCGCTGTCGGCGGTCGAGACCGTGATACCGTCCGCGCCGGAGGCCGTGATGCCGTCGGCGGTCGAGACCGTGATGCCGTCGGCGCCCGATGCGGTGATGCCGTTTGCGCCGATGGCGGTCAGGCCGTCGGCGGTCGAAACCGTGATGCCGTTCGGGTTGGTGATGACGATGGAGTCGGCGCGGTGTTGTGTGCCGTCGGCGGTCGAGACCGTGATGCCGTCGGCGCCCGATGCGGTGATGCCGTCGGCGCCCGATGCGGTGATGCCGTTCGGCTTGACTGCCATAACGCTGTTGACGCCGGGATAAGCCACGCCGTCGGCGGTCGAGACCGTGATGCCATCCGCGCCGGAGGCGGTGATGCCGTCGGCGCCCGATGCGGTAATGCCGTCCGCGCCGGAGGCCGTGATGCCGTTGACGCCGAACGTGAGCACGCCGTCGGCGCCCGATGCGGTGATGCCGTTTGCGCCGATGTAGTTGATGCCGTCAGCGCCCGACGCGGTGATGCCGTCGCCCGTGGAGATGGTGATCCCGGCGTTGACGGGGGCAAGCAGGAGCAATATGACGAGGGGGATGGCAATGGCCTGTCGGGTTTTTTTCAAAGCTATATTCTTCATGTCGCTAAAACACACACGCTTAAAGCTGCTTATAAATTATGATGGCCTGAATCGAATTTAAACCCTGCTACAATCGAATTTAAACCCTGCTGCTCGTGCGGGGGAATTGGGCGCACGACGAGGTAGGAGCACGCAAAGTCGGGTGACGAAAGATAGCATAGTTTCACCCAAAATGACCAAAACGAATTGTTACATTTCCCTTCTAATTTCGAGATGCCGCGCGCCGGTTAAACGGCGGTAACGAACTCGACAATTTACCGGGAAAACTTCGCCGGCCGCACAATTTCCGCGCGCCGCAAGGATTAGCTCATCAAGCCCTTGAAGACCTTCTGCGTTTCGGCCGCCGGTTCGACGCCGAGTTCTTTGCGCAGCACCCGGCGCAGGTGTTCATACTGCTCCTTGATGGCCGCCCGATTGCCGAGCGCTCCTTGCGCGCGCATGATCATGCAATGCACGTCTTCGCGAAATTGGTCGTCGGCCAGAATCTGCTGCGCCAGTTGAAGCGAGCGCGACCAGTCCTCATTCTTCTGCGCCGCGACGGCCAACACTTCGAGCATCCGCAAATGTTGTTCGCGATAATATGAACGCTGTTCCTCGACCCACTCGTCGTAGCTGCCCTGCATGAAGTTGCCGCGATAGAGGGCGAGCGCGGCTTCGTAACAACTGATGTAACGCGCCTGATCGCCCGAGCGCCGGGCGGCCTCGGCCTCCGCGACGAGGCGGTCAAACTCCTCCGTGTCTATGTGGTAAGAAAATTCCTGATTGAGTAAATAATCGCTGTCGCGGTAGAGCAGGAAGTTCTGCTTGACGGGCTGATTGCTGTTCAGAGCCTTGCGTATGTGCGAGACGGTGGGGTGGAAGTTTTTCTCCACGGCGTCGAAATCGGCCTCGCCCCAGAAGGTGTCGATGATGGTGTCTTTGGAGGCGCGGCGGTGGCGGCGCGAGGCGATGAAGCACAGGATGTCGCGCGCGCGCTTCGTTGTCCACGCGTCGGCGGCGAGCGGGCGCGCCGGGTCGCGGAAGATTTCGACGGGGCCGAGCATGTTGATCGAGAGATCGGCGGCGGGCTTCGGCGGCACGAGTTGGACGACGGCGGTGGCGGCCTGCATCATCTCAACGGAGCGCGGGTCGTCCGTCGCCAGCCGCTCTTGCTGCGGCTCGGCCGCACCGCGCGCGAGTTGTAATTCCTCGCGTATGTCGGGCGGGAGGAGCGCGACGGCGTCGGGCGCGGCGAAGAGTTGGGGATGGCGCGCGATTTCGCGGCGCAGCCAGTAGTCGTAATCATAGCGCGCGGCCAGGTCGATCACGCGGCGCAGTCGTTCGACGACCTCGTTCTCTTTTCCTTCGGCGAGCGCGCACGAGGCGAGCGCGAGCGAGGCTTGCGCTTCGTAGTAGTGCAACCCGTGGGTGTGAAAATAGGCGAGCGCGATTTCGAGTTCGGCGCGCGCGCCGGGCATATCGCCGAGCGCGCCGAGCACGAGCGCGTGCGAGAGCATGGCCGTCTGCAAAGCCATCTCGTCTTTGACGGCCGTGCGCGCGGCGATGAGACGTTCGAGCAGACCTTTGGCCGCGGCCGTGTCGCCGAGTTGCAAGCTGAGCAACGCCTGTTCGTCCCACAACTCGGAGCGCGACGGATCGACTCCGGCCTCTTCATAGGTGCGCGCGGCGTGATTGTAAAACTCGGTGGCGCGCGCCGCGTCGCCGCGTTCGCGGTAGAGATTGCCGTAGGTCTCGAAGGCTTCGGCGCGCTGCGCCACGAGATTGAAGAGTTGGCAGCGTTCGAGCGCGCTGTCGAGGTGTTGTTCGCAGGCGGCGAGGTCGCCGCGGTAGAGGTGGCAGCGCGCGAGGTTCAGATAAGCCCACGCCTCCTGCGGCACGGGCGGAGAGTTGCCGTTGTCGCGCAGCATACGGCGCAGCCATCGCATCGCTTCCGAGAAGTCGCCGCGAATCATCGCCGGAAGTCCGAGGTTGTGCGCGATGAGGTGCATGTAGTGCGTGTCGTTCTGCTCCTCGGCGAGTTGGAGCGCGGCGCGAAACTCGCCCTCGGCGGTCGCCCATTCGGTCAGGGCGAAATAACACAAGCCACGCGTGTTGCCGCACTTGATGCGGACGCTCGACTGTTCGCCGACGAGTTCGAGCGCGCGGTCGAGATAGGTGAACGCGCCCGCGCAGTCGCCGCGCCGGCGGGCGATGGTGGCGAGCGAGTGGAGCGCTTCGGCCTCGCCCTCGGCGTCGCCGCGCGCGTTGAGGAGCGTGGCGGCACGGCGGAAAAGAGCCTGCGAAGTTTCGTATTCGCCGCGCAACCGCGCCACCTCGGCGCGGTGAAACAGGGCGCGCGGCTGCGCTTCGATGACGGCTTCGGGAATGGCCTCGACGAACGCGATGAGCGACGTGAACGCGCCCGTCGCGATCCATTCCTGCCCCTTGTTGGCGATGATGATGGCGGCGCGGGCGAAGTCTTCGGCCGCGAGCAGGTGGCGGATGGCCTGCTCCCACTGCTTGCGCTCGACGAAAAACTCGGCGTAGCGGGCGTGCTCGCGCGCCACGCCCGCCTGGCCGATTTCGGCGCGCAGGCGGCGTTGCAGAAAATCCCTGAACAAAGGGTGCAGGCGATACTCTTCGCCGCGCCCGTCGCTTCCGGCGACCGTCATGAACACGTTGCGGCGGACGAGCGCGGGGAGCAGTTGCGCGCTGCTGCCTTCGGGGAAGAGGCGGCTGCATGTGTCGGCTTCGACGCGCTCCAAGAGCGAGATGCGCAGGAGCAACGCCTGCACGTTCGCCGCTTCGTCGGCGAAAACCTCTTCGGCGAAATAGTCGAAAATGTCGAGTTCGGACTGGCGCAGTATCTCGGACAGATCGGGGCGCGCGGCATCGCCCGCGCGCGCGCCGCTCGTGAGCGCCTGGCGTTGCGCGACCTGACGGATGAGTTGCAGCGCGGTGATCCAGCCGTGCGTGCGCTCGCGGTATTCGGCGAGTTGCGCGGGCGAGAGTTCGAGGTCGAAGACTTTGCGGAAAAGCTCCTGCGTCTCTTCATCCGTGAAGAGAAGTTCGGCGCGGTCGATGATCGTCAGTTCGTTGTGGGCGCGCAGGCGCGCGAGCGCGAGCGGCGGCACATCGCGCGAGGTGATGATGATATGCAAAACGTCCGGCAGATAAGTCAGCAGGCGATCAACGACGCGGTGGACGCTCGTGTCCGTGCCGAGGTGGTGATAGTCGTCGAGCACGAGGATGAGTTGACGGTCGACGATGTCGAGCACTTCGTTTAAGAACACGTCGACGGCGCGTTCGGGTTGCTCGACGAGTTCGGCGGCGGACTGTTGGAGGTAAGAGAGCGTGGCCGCGCCGAACTCGGGGAAGACCTGTTTGATGCCGTGGGCGAGGTAGCCGAGGAAGACGAACGGGTCGGCGTCGGTGCGGTCGAGTTGATACCAGACGAAGGGGCGCGCGTGGGTGCGCACGAAGTCGGCGACGAGCGTGGTCTTGCCCGAACCGGCGTTGGCGGCGACGAGCGTAACCGGGTGCGCGAGATTGGACGAGAGCCGTTCCATCAGGCGCGGGCGTTGCAGGAGCGCGGGCGTGGGGCGCGGCGGCAGTAGTTTGGTGCGGAGGAAGAAGGCGGGCGTCGCCAGCCCCCCGGTTGTCGTTCCCGTGAGGGGCGGCAGGGGGGAAGTCTGGAGTTTGTTCTGACGATGCGGCCTGTTGCTCATCAGCCCCTCGCAGTCTCCGTGTCCCGCGGAGCCTGCCCAAGCGAACGGAATGCCGGTCGGCGTGAACCCGACCTGAACGCGGTCGCAGTCTCGACATCTCGACGCGCCGGGTCGGGCGCGGCCACGTCGGTTTCTAAATTCTCACCCCTCTCCGAACCCGCGCGCAAGCGTCGAACTCATGCGGCGAGACCGACCGGCCTTGACCGGGCGTGCGGCTCAACTCGGCCTGACGGAAGGATTCTCGACGTAATCCTGCATGAGCCGCAGGTGGGATTTAGTCGCACGATTGTCCGCGATGGAGTTCATCGTCGCAAGCGGTTGGCGTGTGTCTTCCGCGTTCGACGCTTTCCGGTGCGCGGCGCGGTCGAGCGCGGCGGCGCGTCCCCACGTCTCGGCCAAAGTCTGCGCGGCGAGTTTCACCGGCAGGCCATAGCTGGCGAATAGTTCTTCCGCCTCCGCTAGCGTGAAGGCCATGGCGGATTCGTCGATCACGCGCAGGGTCTGCTTCGAGCGCATGCGCCAGAGCGGTGCGGGCGGCAGTGTGCGCCCGATCAAAATCATGTGCGCTTCCACGGGCAAGAGCGGCAGCAGGCGACCGAAGAAGGGCACGATCCATTCGGCATCATACAACAGATGCAAATCGTCTATCACGACGAGGAGCGGTTCGTCCGCTTCGAGCATCGTCATCTCATAGACGAACGACTCGGCCAGCAGCGCGGCGTCCGGCATCGAACCGCTCGAAGAGAGCAGCGCGAGCGTCTTGCGCCCGAAGCCCGGATGCTGGTCGCGCACGGCTGCGACGAGGTATTGCAGGAACGCCTGCCGGTCAACCTCCGGCGCATCAACTTTGTACCATGCCACTCGCCGGTCGCTCCGCGCGGCGAAGTCGGCGGCGAGCAGGGTTTTGCCCGTGCCCGTTCGCCCGTAAATAACCGTGGAGGTGCAACAGGCCATGCTTTCGTTCAGCGCGTCGAGCAGTCGCCGGCGCGAGACGCGCGGCAACTCCGGCGGCGGCGTAATCTTATCGAGGATCAATCCCATCGTTTCCTTATCTCAACTCTCTGGTGCAAGGGTTAACCGTCAAACACGCGGGCTTTAGAGAGCGCGTGCGAGAGTTCCGGTAAAGCTATCAACAAAAGCTATCAAGATTGGCAGGGGCTTCTTACTCCCGTCTCATGCCCCGCGCCTCTCGAAGACGCGTCTTTAACAAGAGCCTCTGCCATTATTAATATGCGCGAGGGAACTTGAGAAATTCTTGAGGTGTTTAACGCCACGAAGGGCGAACGCGCGGCGGGCGCGGGGCGCGAGACGGGAGAAATTGGCGAAAGTCGTTTGATGTGAGCAATTTCACGCGTGTAGGCGGGCGGTACGGCGTAACGTAAAGTTAAATGAGATGCCGACATTTTTCCGCCGAAGGAATCATTAAGTGCCTTAATCATTCAACTTTTCTCTGTGCCCCCTCTGCGTCCTCTGTGTCTCTGTGGTGAATACTGCTGGTAGTCATTCACCACAGAGACACAGAGGACGCAGAGGGGGCACAGAGTTCAAATCAGGACATCGCCAGGGAACCGGCAGGCTTGGCGAGACAGCGGTTTTTGGTTCATTATGTGGGGCATGGCTGAAATTAAAATTGCGCCTTACGGCTCGTGGAAGTCGCCCATCACCGCAGACCTCATCGTGCAGGGCGCGGTCGGACTCGGCATGATCAAAACGGACGGAGAAGATATTTACTGGCTCGAAATTCGCCCCTCCGAAGGCGGTCGCACGTGCATCGTCCGTCGCACGCCCGGCGGCGAGTTGCACGACATGACGCCGCAGGGCTTCAACGCGCGCACGCGCGTCCACGAATACGGCGGCGGCGATTTCGTCGTACATGAAGGCGCGCTCTATTTCTCCAACTTCTCCGATCAACGTCTCTACCGGCAGACTTCCGACGCGCCCGCGCCCGCGCCGCTCACGCCCGAATCGAACGCCGAACTGCGCTACGCCGACGCCGTCATGGACGCCGCGCGCCGCCGTCTCGTCGCCGTGCGCGAAGACCACCGCGGCGAGGCGGGCGCGCACGAACCCGTGAACACTCTCGTCGCCCTCTCGCTCGACGCGGACGAGAACGCGGGCGGCGGGCATGTGCTCGCCTCGGGTTACGATTTCTATTCTTCGCCGCGTCTGAGTGCGGACGGGCGGCAGTTGGCATGGCTCTGTTGGAATCACCCGAACATGCCCTGGGACGGGACGGAGTTGTGGCTCGGCGACGTGGCGGAAGACGGCACGATTGCGGGCGCGCGTCGCGTCGCGGGCGGGCGCGACGAGTCGATCTTTCAACCCGAATGGTCGCCCGCCGGAGAGTTGCATTTCGTCTCCGACAGAAGCGGCTGGTGGAATCTCTATCGCCTCGGCGCGCAAGGCAGCGCGGGCGAAACGCCCGAAGCCTTATGCGAGATGGAGGCCGAGTTCGGGCAGCCGCAGTGGGGCTTCGGCATGTCCACCTACGCCTTCACCTCGGATGGGGAAATCGTCTGCGCCTACATCGTGCGCGGCATGTCTCATCTGGCGCGCCTCGATACGACGAACAAACAACTTCATCCCGTCGAAAGCATCTACGCGGACATTCAATATGTTCAAGTCGCGGGCGGGCGCGCCGTCGTTCGCGCGGGCGCGCCGCAAAAGTCGTCGGCCATCGTCGCGCTCGACGCGGCCTCGGGGCAGTTTGAGGTTCTGCGCCGCGCAAGCGACCGCGACATTGACGAAGGGTATCTCTCCGCCGCGCAGCCCGTCGAATTTCCGACCACCGGAGGACAGACCGCGCACGCCTTTTACTACCCGCCGCGCAACCGCGACTTCGCCGCGCCCGGAGGAGAGCGCCCGCCGCTGCTTGTCAAAAGCCACGGCGGGCCTACGGCCATGGCTTCTACCACGCTCAGCCTGAACATCCAGTTCTGGACGAGCCGCGGCATCGCCGTGCTCGACGTGAATTACGGCGGAAGCACCGGCTACGGCCGCGCCTATCGAATGAGACTCAACGGCACATGGGGCATCACGGACGTTGACGATTGCTCGAACGGCGCGCGCCACTTCGCCGACAGAGGACTCGTTGACGGCGCGCGCTGCGTCATCACCGGCGGCAGCGCGGGCGGGTACACGACGCTCGCCGCGCTCACCTTCCGCGACACCTTCAAGGCGGGCGCGAGCCACTACGGCGTCAGCGACCTCGGCGCGCTCGTCCGCGACACGCACAAATTCGAGGCGCGCTACCTGGACAACCTCGTCGGCCCCTATCCCGAGCGCGAAGACCTCTACCACGCGCGCTCGCCCATCAACTTCACAGAGCAACTCTCCTGCCCCGTCATTTTCTTTCAGGGACTCGAAGACAAGGTCGTGCCGCCGAATCAGGCCGAACTGATGGTCGAGGCTTTGCGCGCTAAGGGTCTGCCCGTGGCCTACGTCGCATTCGAGGGCGAGCAGCACGGTTTCCGCCGCGCCGAGAACATCAAACGCGCGCTCGAAGGCGAACTCTATTTTTACTCGCGCGTCTTCGGATTCGAACTGGCCGACCCGGTCGATCCGGTTCCGCTGGAAAATCTTTAAGAAACGGGTCGAATAATCCACAAGAAACCCGTTGAATAATCCACGCGCTTTTTTTCGCGCCCGCTCTAGTGCCACAAGTTCGCGCCTCTTGCGCGAAAACTACCCGTATGCCTGAACCCCTCGTAACATAAATTCAAAAACATAAATTCAAAAAGATGGAGAAATAAATATCGGAAATCTGAGATTTCGTAGTTTTGCGTAGAAAAAAATACGTGCGCACGGCTCGCCGGTTATTAAATTGCCGGGTTAAGTGTTGTTAAAGGGTCGGTTAGGTGCGGAGCGGGGTTTGGGGGGCGGCTCTGGTATCCAAGTTGCAGACTCTCGGGTAGCCAAGAAATTCTTTTTAGGCGCAATGGTGAAAACAGTGCAGGCGCTGCGACAAGGTTCAAAGCGCAAATTGCTCACATCATTTCATGTTGACTTTAGACTTCTAAGGAGCGAAGTATGATTCAGAAAATTAAGTTTCTGCCGTCTATCCTCGCCCTTCTTCTCTGCCTGACGGGTCTCGCGTTCGGGCAGGAGCAGAGGGGTACGATAGAAGGCACGATCACTGACCCTTCGGGCGCTGCGGTGCCCGGCGTGACAGTGACCGTCAGCAGCCGCGGCAGAACCGAAGGCGCGCGTCCTGATGCGACCATCGGTTTTACCCGCACGGTGGAGACCGACGAGAGCGGCTTCTTCCGTATGACGGAAGTTCCTCCCGGCTTCTATACCGTGACGACGACCGCCGTCTCCGGCTTCAGCGCGGCGACCAACCCTAGCGTCGAAGTCGTGCTCGGTAAGACGACCCCGGTGAACATCGCGCTGCAAGCGGGTGCCATCGGCGAAACCGTCACCGTCACATCGGATGCGGTTGCTATCGACCCGACTGACAATAAGATTCAGACAAACATCACGGCGCAGGTGGCCGAGTTGCTGCCCAAAGGCACCAACTTCACCAGCTTGCTGCAAGTGGCCCCGGCCGTTCGCAACGAACCGGCCAGCGGCGGCTTCCAGATTGACGGTGCTTCGGGTTCGGAGAACACCTTCATCATCGACGGTCAGGAAGTGACCAACTTCCGCACCGGCTCGCTGAACACCAATAACAACATTCCTTTCCAGTTCGTGCAGGAAGTTCAGGTTAAGACCTCCGGTTTCGAGGCCGAATTCGGCGGCGCGACCGGCGGCGTGATCAACGTCGTGACCCGTGGCGGCAGCAACGAGTGGCACGGCGAATTCGGCGCGCAGTTCCGTCCGGCTGAATTTCAGGCCGGCCCGCGCCGCTTCCTGACCAACGTCTTCGGCGGCGCGCGCTACGTGCAGCCCCGCAGAGACAACGGCACGGACTTCTTCCCGTTTGCCACCATCAGCGGCCCGATCCTTCGCGACCGCGTGTGGTTCTTGTCGAGCTACGTTCCGCAGTTCATCAACACCATCCGCGACGTGACGTACATCAACCCGGCGACCAACACGCCCGTGGCGGGCGGCTCCGGCCGTTTCGAGCAGAACCAGCGCAGAGAGTACCTGTTCAATCGCATCGACGCGAACATCATGAACAACCTGCGCTTCCAGGGTTCGTACACCTACAACCCGATTTCCCTGCGCGGCATTCCGCCCGCATTCGGCGCGGAACTGAGCAGCACCGTTCCGACGATCTTGTTCCCCGGCGGCATGCGCCGCTCGGGCACGGAATTCCTGAACCAGCGCGGCGGTCGCCAGAACTCGCAGAACGTCACGGGTGGTCTCACCTGGACGCCGACGAGCAAACTGGTCGTCAACGCGCGCGGCGGTTACAGCTTCCTGAACGAGAAGTTGGACTCCTACGGCGTGCCTTCGCCCATCGGCCAGACGCGCTTCTTGTGCAGCGCCAACAGTGTCGGCACCATTCCGGCGGAAGCGGGTTGCTCGGCCGGTACGCAGAATTTCCCGGCCTTCCAGGCCCTGCTGAATGACACGTCGCGTCGTCGTACCTTCGACGCCGATGCCAGCTACCTCGTGAACAACCTCGGTGGTCGCCACCAGTTCAAGGGCGGCTTCCAGCGCAACGGCCTGTCGAACGACGTGTTCCTGCAGACGGTCGATCAGGTCGTCATCACTTACGGTCGTAATATCAACCAGGTCTCGGGCGTTTCGGCTTCCACGCTTCCTCCGACGCCGGGCGCGATTGGCGCGGGCTTGCTCCAGCGCTTCAATCGTGGCGGCAGCGCATCGAGCACCAACGATGCCGTGTTCTTCCAGGATAGCTGGCAGCCGGTCAACCGCCTGACGCTCAACCTCGGCATCCGCGCCGAGAGGGAAGAGGCTCCGAGCTTCACGCCCGGCAACCCGAGCATCCAGTTCGGCTTCGGCGACAAGTTGGCTCCGCGTCTCGGCGCGGCCTTCGACTTGACCGGCGATGGCAAAACGAAGATCTTCGGTAGCTACGGTCGCTTCTACGACCGCTTCAAGTATGAACTGCCGCGCGGTTCGTTCGGCGGCGAGTTCTTCCGTCGCGACTACTTCGAAGTCTTCCCCGGACAGGGCAACTTCCAGTCGTTCACGGTGCCCAGAATCGTCGGCTCTAACCCGAATCCCGCGGGCGGCAACTGCCCGATCCCGGGCAGCACCGGCCTCAGCCGTTGCCAGGCGGACTTCCGCATCCCGTCGAACGTCGGCCTCGGCCTCGAATTCGGTGCCGTTGACCCGGACATCAAACCGTTCCGCCAGTCGGAGTTCACCGTCGGCGCGGAGCGCGATCTCGGCGGCGGCTACCTGTTCAGCGGTCGCTACACGCACAAGACAGTTGACCGCGCCGTGGAAGACATCGGCTTCCTCAACGCGCAGGGCAGCGAAGCCTACGTTATCGGCAACCCCGGCGAAGGCCTCTCCGCTCAGATCAGCCAGAACTTCGGCTTCTTGCCGCTCCAAGCGGTGCGCGACTATGACGCGGTTGAACTCCGCATTGACAAGCGTTTCACGCGTCGTTACTACTTCAACGGCAGCTACACCTGGAGCCGCCTGTTCGGTAACTACTCGGGTCTCGCCAGTTCTGACGAGTTCACGCCCACGAACGGCGGCGTCGGCTCCGGCCGCACCAGCCCGAACGTGAACCGCAACTTCGACTTGCCGTTCATCGGCTTCGCCGGCAACGGCCGCCCCGACAACGGACGCCTGCCGACGGATCGCCCGCACGTGGTCAAGTTCTACGGCGCTTACACTCTGGACTTCAACGAGCAGCTGGGTTTCGGTTCTGGCAACAGCACCGAGTTCTCGGTGTTCACCGAAGCCCGCAGCGGCACGCCTGTCACCACGCGCTTCAACTTCTACGGTGTTGACAACACCATCCTCAACAGCCGTGGCGACCTCGGTCGCACGGAGAGGTTCACCCAGTCGGACGTCGCCGTCCGTCACAAGTATCGCTTCGGTTCCAACGAGCGGCTCACGATGGTGTTCGACCTCGACGTCATCAACCTGTTCAATGAGAGCAACGAACTCGGCCGCTTTGAACTCTTCAACACGGCAGCCGTCGCCGGTAATAACATCGGCCTCGGCGCTAATATTTCGGAAGGTGAGACCATCCAAATCTTCCAGCGACAGCCGACTGCGCAGCAGATTCAGAATTTCCTCACCACGCCGATAGCCCAGGGCGGCGCCGGCGGTGCGGACGCTCGCTTCAACCAGACGAACTCGTTCCAGTCTGGCCGTCAGGTTCGCTTCGGCTTCCGGTTGCTGTTCTAAAGCTACAACCACTGCCACAAACTTTGAAGCCCACCCGGATTCCGGGTGGGCTTTTTTTTATCTTTCCCACGCGCACAGCGGCGGCTAACCTTGCACCTACAACCGGAGGCGCGAGAAGCTTGCACCTGTACGAACAAAACATTAGCCCCGGCGGGCGAAGGCTTTTAACGTTAAAAGCCTTCGCCCGCCGGGGCTAATGTTTTGGATAAACGCCGGAGCGCACGCAGAGGAGATAATTGCCCCCTCATTGCTGTGCGCCCGCGCGATGGCCTTATTTCTTCGCCACCTTCTCGCGCAATTGCTGAATTAGTTGTCTAACTTTTACCGCGTCGTTCTTATCGGTCTGGGCTTTCAAATAGAGTTCCAGCGTGTCGGCGGCCTCCTGATAGCGATTCTGCTCGCTGTAGAGCCGCGCCAGTTGCCAGAGCACTTCCGCGCCCTTGCTGTTGCCGATGGCGTTGGCGCGCTTCAGGGCGGTTTCGGCCTCGGCCGATCTCTTTGCCTGTTTGAGCGCCATTCCGAGATACATGAAGGCATTGACGGAATTCGGATACAGCGTGGTGGCGCGCTTTAGAGTATCGACGGACTCATTCGACATCTTCAATTGATACTGCGCGAGTCCTAAGCCGAAGGTGCTGGGAAAGGCTTTCGGATTCACCTCGACAGCTTTCGTGAGGATGATGCGCGCCGCCTCCTGGTAGGCCGGGCCACGCATTACATACTCGGTGCCGAGCCGCTCCAACGCGAGATAGTAGGTGGGGAACAATTCAAGCGCCTTTTTCAGGTTGTCGAATCCCTCCTTCTCCCTTTTTTCGCGTAGCTCGCCGATGCCCCTCTCGTACAACTTCCTCGCCGCATCCGGTACGGCCTGCGCGAAGACCGTGCCGGGGGGGGCTGAGAAAGGGCTGGAACTAATTGCGTCCCGCACCTTGAGGTAGATGTCTACGTTCTCATTGGTGCCGCCGCCGGAACCTAATCCGAGTTCGCGCGGCAACTGGCCGATACTCGCGATGACAACGTCCTGCGTCTGCTCTATGTATTCGGTGCCGTAGGGCAGAACCCTAACTTTATAAGTGCCGTTGCCCAAGCCATTGAAGGTGACGCGCCCGGAGCCGTCCGATCTGGAACGGCCGACGGTTGAGTAAGTGTCATTTTGCAGTTCGACGTGGATTTCGTTGAGAGGTGTGCGAGACGGCCCGTAGATGCGGACTGTGAGCGAACTCCTGCCTTGCAGTGGTGCGCCCGCGCTGTAAAGCGAGTTGTGGACGGCAAGCGTATGTGCATCGGCGGCGGGAAGCTGACTTTGCGTGAGGGCGGCGGCGACGGCGAGACTAAGCAGCGTAGGGCTGGCTTTCTTCATAACGATCTCCTCTGAAAAGCAAATATCGGTTGGGTTGTACTATAGGATCGGCCAATTGGGAACGGGTTAGACGGGGGGATTATAACAAGCTGAAAAGCCGTCGGCAAAGTTAAATTCTGCGAAGCCGGATTTTTACACGCGTCGGTCGCCGGGCGATGCGGCCGGCGCGTGTTCGAGAGATGAGCGCCGCTTCTTCAATGAAGATACGGGCGTGGCGGATCAAAAGTCTTGATCCGCCACGCCCGTATCTTCATGTGATGGCGTCCATGTGCGAGGACGGCCTGCCGGGTGTCTGCGTCAGGAGGTCTTCAGGTATTGGTCGAACCAGCCCAGAACGGTGTTGTACCAGAGCGCGGAGTTCTGCGGCTTGAGAATCCAGTGGCCCTCGTCCGGGAAATAGAGCAGCTTCGACGGCACGTTCTGCTTTTGCAGATAGGTGAACAACTGAAAGCCCTCGCCGATGGGCACGCGGTAATCGAGTTCGCCGTGAGTGACGAGGGTCGGCGTCTTGAAGTTCTTGGCGTGCAGGTGCGGCGACCAGCGCGCGTAAAGTTCGGGGTTATCCCATGGCGTTCCCTTAAACTCCCACTCGGGAAACCAGAGTTCCTCCGTCACGCCGTACATGCTCACGAGGTTGAAGACGCCCGCGTGTGAAACCAGCGCCTTGAACTTGATGCGCGGATCGTCGTTGTGGCCGAGAATCCAGTTCACCATGTAACCGCCGTATGAGCCGCCCGCCGCGCCGATGCGCTCCCTGTCCACGTCCGGGCGCGCGGCAACCTGCGCCACGCCGTTCATGATGTCGATGTAAACTTTGCCCGCCCAATCGCCGGAGATTTCATCCGTGAACTGCTGGCCGAAGCCGGTCGAGCCGCGCGGGTTCGGCATGAAGACCATGTACCCGGCCGAGGCGAAGATTTGCGGGTTCCAGCGATAGCTCCACGCATCGTTCCAGGCGCCCTGCGGCCCACCGTGGATGAGAACGAGGAGCGGGTATTTTCTGCCCGCCGCGTGGTTCGCGGGCTTGACGAGCCAGCCGGAAACTTTCGTGCCGCCGCCGCCTTCCCACGTCAACTCTTCGGCGGGCGTGAGACTGAACCCGGCGAGATAGGCATCGTTCGTCTTCGTCACCGGCGCGACCGTGTTCGCTTCGACGCGCATCGGGTCTGCGAGGCGCGCGCGGAAAATCTCCGTCGGCAGGGTCGCGCTCGTGCGGGTGAAGACGAGCGTTTTGCCGTCGGCGGAGATTTTCACGTCGTCGTTAAATCCGTCGAGCACCTTCATCAAATGGTCGCCCTCGGTCGAGACCGTGAAGATGGGATGTCGGCCGCGTTCGCCGGAAGCGAAATAAATGCGCTTGCCGTCGGGCGCGAAGGTGAAGCCCTCGACGTAGGCATCGAACTTCGAGGTCAGTTCGCGCGTCTTCTTCGTCTGCCGGTCGTAGAGCATCAGACGCCAGCGCGCGCTCTCGAATCCGGCGATGGCCTGCGAGCGATAGGCGAGGTAGCGACCATCGGGCGAGTAGAGCGGCGACTGATCCGACCCCTTGTTGTCGGCCGTGATGCGCTGCGCATCGCCGCCCGCAAGCGGCACGATGAAGATGTCGTTGTTGGTGGAAGTCGCCTCGACTTTCTCCGTGTTGCGCGCAAAAGCGAGTTCGCGCGAGTCGGGCGAAAAGGCGTAGTCGGTCGGGCCGCCGAGCGAAAAGGGCGGGGCATCGAAGTCGCCGGGAGTGAGGTCGCGCGCCGCGCCGCCGTCAGCGGAGACGACGAAGACGTGCGTCCGCTTGCCGTCCTTCCAGCTTGACCAGTGGCGGTAGAGCAGGCGGTCGATCACCTTCGCTTTAACCTTGCTCGCCTCCATCTCGGCGTCGCGTTTCTGGTTGCAGGCATCGTCGGCGCAGTCCGGGTAGATGTCGGAGACGAAGGCGAGCCAGCGGCCGTCGGGCGACCAGACGGGATCGCCCGCGCCCGTGGAGATGCTCGTGATCTTTTTAACGTCGCCGCCCGTCGCATCCATCGTGTGAATCTGGCCGCCGCGCACGAACGCGATGCGTTTGCCGTCCGGCGACCAGCGGGGCGAACTGGCGGATGCGTCGCCGCTCGTCAGTTGGACGGGTTCGCCGCCCGCGACCGGGATCAGGTAGATGTGCGTGCGGCTGCGGTTCGCCGATTTGTCGGGGTCGCTGATTTGATAGGCGACGAGGCGGCCGTCGGGAGAGAGTTGCGGATCGCCGACGCGCCGGACTTTCAACAGATCGTCGATGGTCAACGCGCGCCGCGCCGTCTGCGCCGTGGCGGTGAGGGCGCACACGAGCGCGAGCGCAAAGACCAGAACTGAAACACTGGAACGCTTCATATAAGTCTCCTTGAAAATTTCTGATGTGTTGGAAGAGTCTACGGCTCGCGGAAATTTATCACAGATGTTCCGCGCGTCGCTAACGAGAGAGAAAGCGAAAATAGAGGTGGGGAAGCCGGCAGAAAGGCGCGGAGGGGAAAGCGAACAGGTGAGGAACGATGAACGCGTAACGATGAACGATGAAGAAAAGCATTCAAGCGAGTTAATGCTTCAGTTCATCGTTCCGCGTTCATCGTTCATCGCTTTTTAGAAATAGACAGAACCGGCGACGGCTTTCAGACGTTTTTCTTCATGGACTTCGATTTGACACGTTAAACTTCGGGCGCAGAATACCGTAAACATCGAGCGGCGCGTCGAAAGTGCGCCGGAAGGCGAGAGAGAAAAGTGGCGATGAAACTCAAAATCTTTATTGTGATTGTGGCGGTGGTGCTGGCGTGGGTGGCCGGGCGCAGCGTTAAGAACAGCGGGGAGTGCATCGTGCGCTCGGTGCAGCATCAGGTGGAGGGCGACCCGCATGGCGACGAGACGCCGCAGCAACGGCAGGGCGCATCGCAAGGCGGGGAGAGCGAGCGGCGCATCAACGAATATTACCAACTCGCCGAGGGCGCGCAGGTGGATGTTCACGGCATCAACGGCCCGGTGACGGTCGAGGCCGTGGACGGCAACACAGCCGAAGTTCATGTGACGAGTACGGCGGGAAGCACGGGCGACCTCAAAGAGCATCAGATCATCGTCGAGCACACGGATTCGAGTCTGGTCGTGCGCGGCAAGGGCGGCAACGGTTGGGGCTTCTTTAAATGGCTGCGTGGCAGCGGCGCGGCGCGCCATAACGTCTTGTTGAAACTGCCGCGCCGCGTCGAGTTCGCCGCGCACGGCACGAACGGCAGAGTTACCGTCGGCGAGATGGACGGATCGGTTCAGGTCTCCGGCGTCAACGGGCGCGTCGAGGTCGGCGCGGCGCGCGGCTTCGCGGAAATCTCCGGCGTCAACGGCGGCGTCACGCTGACCTTAACGGAACTTGGCGAGAAGGGAGTGGAAGTGCACGGCATCAACGGCGGCGTCGAACTCCGGCTCGGCCGCGAAGTCAATGCCGATCTCAATATCAACGGCGTGAACGGCCAGTTGATGCTCGAAGCCCCGAACGTCGAGGTGCAGGAGCAGAAACGCAGCAAGTTGCGCGCTCGCATCGGCACGGGCGGCGCTCGCATCAAGGTCAACGGCATCAATGGCCGCGTGCGGCTGGTCGGCGTCTAAACTTCGGAGCAGAAGGTTTCCCCCGTCCCCCTGTTCCCCGCGCGAAGGCCGGAGAGTTTTTCAACTCTCCGGCCTTCGCGTTTTTCGTGAGATTGATCTATGTCCGTTATCCCGGCGATGTCAGAGCCTCGCGCGCGGCGCGCACGAGACGCAGCGCTTCGTCCGTGGTCGGCGCAAGCGCGGTGAGATGACCCATCTTTCGCCCCACGCGCGCCTCGTGTTTGCCGTAGAGGTGCAGCTTGACGTTCGGGATGGCGCAGGCCGCTCGCCAGTCGGGCGTGTTGCCGCCCTGCCAGAGGTCGCCGAGCAGGTTCGCCATCGCGGCGGGGCGCAATTGTTCGGTCGCGCCGAGCGGGAGGCCGCAGACGGCGCGCACCTGCTGCTCGAACTGGCTCGTCGTGCAGGCGTCGATGGTGAAGTGGCCGGAATTGTGCGGGCGCGGCGCGAGTTCGTTGACGAACAAGCGACCGTCGCGCGTGAGGAAGAACTCGACGCAGAGTACACCGACGAGTGCGAGTTGTTCGGCGAGGCTCTCGGCGATCTCGGTCGCCTGTCGTGCGATCTGCGGAGAGACGCGCGCCGGGGCGACGGTGCAATCAAGAATGTGGCGCTCGTGCGAGTTTTCGACGACGCCGAAATGCGCCATGCTGCCGTCCGCGCCGCGCGCGCAGACGACCGACACTTCGCGCTCGAAATCGACGAACGATTCGAGAATGGCTTCCTGCCCGCCGAGCGAGTCGAAGGCCGCCGCGCCCTCGGCGGGCAGCTTGATCAAGCGCTGGCCTTTGCCGTCGTAGCCGAACCCGGCGGTCTTCAACACGGCGGGGCAGCCTAGCCCTGCGAGCGCGTCGTCTAGTTCCGCGCGCGTGCGAACGCGCCGGAAGGGCGTGACGGGGATGCCCGCCGCCTGTAGAAACGTCTTTTCGCGCAGGCGGTGTTGCGTCGTGTAGAGCGCCGCGCCGTTTGGCCTGACGGGCACGATACCGCCCAAAGCTTCGACGGTCGCGGCCGGAACGTTTTCAAATTCAAAGGTGACGACGTTGACGCGGCCGGCGAAGTCGCGCACGGCATCGAGGTCGTCGTATGAAGCGGTAACTTCAAAGTCCGCGACCTGTCCGGTCGGCGTGTCGGTTTCGGGCGAGAAGGTGTGGACGAGATAGCCCATGCGGCGCGCGGCCATGGCGAACATGCGGCCGAGTTGACCGCTGCCGAGCACGCCGATTGTCGCGCCGGGAAGGAGCGTTTGCGTACTTGAGCGGGGAGAGGGCGCGTGATTCACGGTTTTAACGAAAGGGGTTTACTTTAGTTGAAAGCCATTCACCTTAATCCAACTCCGCCTCGCGCACCTGTCGCTCCTGCTCGACGCGGAAGGCGCGCAGGCGTTCGCGTAGATGCGCGTCTTCGTTTGCGAGAATGGCGACGGCGAGCAGCGCGGCGTTGCGTGCGCCCGCCTGACCGATGGCGAGCGTGCCGACGGGAATCCCGGCGGGCATCTGCACGATGGAGAGCAGGGAATCAAGTCCCTTGAGCGCGCGGCTCTCTACTGGGACGCCGAGCACCGGCAGCAATGTTTGCGCCGCCACCATGCCGGGCAAGTGAGCCGCGCCGCCCGCGCCCGCGATGATCACCCGCACGCCGCGCGCCTCCGCCTCGCCCGCGAACTCCGCCAACAGGAGCGGCGTGCGGTGCGCGGAGACGATGCGACACTCGTGCGCCACGTCGAACTCGGTCAACACTTCGTCCGCCCCGCGCATCGTCTCCCAGTCGGACTTGCTGCCCATCACGACCGAGACGAGAGGAAGGGATGGAGGAAGGGATGAGGGATGAGGGATGAGGGATGAGACGGCAACTGTCTTCTCATCCTTCAAACTCGACTTAACCGGCCTCGCCTTTCTTTCGCTTTTCATCCCTCATCCCTCATCCCTCATCCCTGATTCCTTATCCCTCACCCTTGCGAGTAGCCGGGCTTGCCGTCGAAGTTGTAGAGGTTTTCGGTCTTGATGAAGTCGAGACCGTTGTCGGCGATGCGCTGGAGCAGCGCGGTGATCTGCGAGTGTGAGACGACAGCGCCCTCGGCGGCGGCGAGGTAACGGCAGCGCCAGTGGTCGGAGAGGAAAGTTTCGGGCAACCCCTGCGGCCAGACGGTGATGCCGCGATTGCCGATGAGCGACAGCTTGAGGCCGTCGCCGCTCAAACGGTCGCACGTCTCGCCCAACTGTTCGGCCGTGCCGCTCTCCCAGTTCAGGAACACGTCAACGCCGACCAACTCTTTCCGCTCCACCTGTCCCGCGCTCGCCGCGCCCGCCGTGCTCGTTTGGCTTCCGCCGCCCGCGTTGTACTTGACGGCTTTCAAAGTCTGCGGCGTCTGCCCCAGCCGCTCGACGACAGCCGCGGCGAACTCGCGCGTGCCTACCTTCTGGCGGCTTACGCCCTCGGCGTAAATGTCGTATGTGTGGATGCCGTCTTCCACGGCGCGCAGCCACGCGTTGTGGACGCGCTCGGCCACTTCGGGCTGGTTGATGTGGACGAGCATCATCACCGCGCCGAGCAGCAGCCCCGACGGGTTGGCGAGATTCTGCCCCGCGCGTCGCGGCGCGGAGCCGTGGATCGCCTCGAACATCGCGCCGGAAGTGCCGATATTGGCCGACCCGGCAAGCCCGACCGAACCGGCGATCTGCGCGGCCACGTCCGAGAGGATGTCGCCGTAGAGGTTCGGCATCACCACCACGTCGAAGGCTTCGGGCGTGTCGGCGAGTTTGGCCGCGCCGATGTCCACGATCCAGTGCTCGTTCTCGATGCCGGAATACTCGGCCGCGATCTCGTCGAAGACTTTATGAAAGAGACCGTCGGTCATCTTCATGATGTTGTCTTTCGTAAAGCAGGTAACTTTCCGCCGGTTGTTGCGCTGCGCGTACTCGAAGGCGTAGCGCACGATCTTTTCGCAGCCGGGGCGCGAGATGAGTTTCAAACATTGATAGACCTGCGCCGTCTGCCGGTGCTCGATCCCGGCGTAGAGGTCTTCCTCGTTCTCGCGCACGATCACCACGTCCATCTTCGCGTGCTTCGTATCGACGAACGGGTGGTAAGAGACGCACGGGCGCACGTTGGCGTAAAGCCCGAGCGTCTTCCTGACGGTCACGTTGAGGCTCTTGTAACCGCCGCCCTGCGGCGTCGTGATCGGGGCTTTCAAAAAAACTTTCGTGCGCCGCAAGCTGTCCCACGCGCTGGCGGGTATCCCCGCCGTGTCGCCGCGCAGGTAAACCTGCTCGCCGATCTCTATCGTCTCGATCTCCAGTGCCGCGCCCGCTTCCCGCAATATGTGGAGCGTCGCTTCCATGATCTCCGGGCCGATGCCGTCGCCGTGCGCCACCGTGATAGGAACATTTTGTGCCATGATTTTAGTTCGAGCACCTTTCGCTAAATTCGGATTTTAAGAAGACAACTCAGGTGGCCGATAGCTTACTACTTTTCACCTGCCGCCCGAAAGTTTCGAGCCGCCGGGAAGCGCGCCCCCGCCCTGCGAGGCTCCGCGGCGATCATTCAAATTTGTCAGGCCGGAGAGGCGGCGCGGACGCGAGCCGTCTTTCAACTCCGCACGTAAATTTAGTATGATGCCGGTGTGCCCAACCCACACGCCAGCACCGTTCGAGAGCAGTTTCCGCGACGCGAACCGGCACGAGCGCGCCGCCTCCGCCACGGCTTGTCATGCGACCGCAGCCTCCATCGGGCGCGGAAAACCGGCGGATAAATCGGGATGTTGAATACGACACGATCCGCCTGGGGTGGTTATGTGCTCGCCGTCGCTGCCGTCGCCGTCGCGCTGCTCGTCGCGTTTGCGCTCTTACCTTTTAGCCGGAGCATTCCGTTCGCCTTCTTCTTCGTGCCCGTCGTCGTCGCCACGCTTTACGGCGGTTTGCGCCCCGGCATACTCGCCATCGCGCTCTCGGTTCTCGCCAGCGGCACTTTCATTTTGCCTCCCACTTACTCGCTCAACATCAGGCTTGAAGGGTGGCTCCAGCTATCGGTCTTTATCGGCGTCTCGCTCGCCATCGCGTTCCTGACGGAGCGCGGCACACAGGCCGAAGGGAACCTGCGTGTGTCCGAGCAACGCTTCCGCCAGTTGGCCGAGAACATCGATCAGGTCTTCTGGGTCTACGATTTGAAAGAGGCGCGGGTCGTCTACACCAATCCGGCTTACGAAACGACGTGGGGCGACACGCGCGAGCATCTCTACAAGGACGAGAAAGCCTTCTTTGCCGTCATCCACCCCGAAGACCGCGAGCGCGTGATCGAAGCGCTGCGGCGGCAACGCGCGGGCGCGCGCACCGAAGAGGCGTATCGCATCGTGCGTCCCGACGGCACGGTGCGCTGGATACGAGACCGCGGCTTCCCCGTCCGCGACGAGCAGGGGCAGATCACACGCATCGTCGGTATCGCCGAAGACGTGACGGAGAGCCGTGCGGCGGAGAAGTCTCTGCGCGAACAGACCGAGGCGGTCGAAACCGTTAACCGCGTCGGGCAGATACTCGCGGGCGAACTCGACCTGCACAAACTCGTGCAGGCCCTGACCGATGCCGCCACCGAGTTGACGGGCGCGCGCTTCGGCTCGTTTTTCTACAACGTGCTGGATAGCCACGGTGCGTCCTACATGCTCTACACTCTGTCGGGCGTGCCTCGCTCGGCCTTCGCACACTTCCCCATGCCGCGCGCCACAGACCTCTTCGGCCCCACCTTTCGCGGCGAAGGCACCATCCGCATCGACGACGTGCATCTAGACCCGCGCTACGGCAAAAACTCTCCCTATCACGGGATGCCTGAAGGCCATTTGCCGGTGACGAGTTATCTGGCCGTGCCGGTCATTTCGCGTTCGGGCGAGGTCGTCGGCGGATTGTTCTTCGGCCACGAAGAGGCGGGCGTCTTCACGGAACATTCGGCGCGCATCGTCGAGGGACTCGCCGCGCAGGCCGCCATCGCCGTCGATAACGCGCGCTTGTTTGAAGCCGCCGGGCGCGAACGCGCAAACGCAGAGGCCAACGAGCGTTACTACCGTTTCCTCTCCGAGGCGATCCCGCAGATCGTCTGGACGGCTCGCCCCGACGGCTTTTTCGACTATTTCAACCAACGCTGGTACGAGTACACCGGCATGACGGCCGCGGAGGCCGAGGGGTGGGGCTGGGATGCGAGTCTGCACCCGGAAGACGCGCGGCGTGCCGTCGAACATTGGAAACGCTCGGTCGAGACGGGCGAGATTTACGAGATCGAGTATCGCATACGGCGAGCGGCCGACGGGCAGTATCGCTGGCATCTCGGCCGCGCCATGCCCCTGCGCGATGGCGACGACGGCGACGGGGTTATCGTCAAATGGTTCGGCACCTGTACGGACATAAACGACCGCAAGCATGCCGAAGAACAGCAGCGGTTCCTTGCGGAGGCGAGCGCGCTGCTCGTCGCTTCGCTCGATTACGAGGCGACGCTCGCCACGCTCGCCCGACTCACCGTGCCGCGCCTCGCCGATTGGTGTACGGTTGATGTTCTCACCGACGACCGCACCATCGAACGTCTAGCCGTCGCGCACGAAGACCCCGCGAAGGCGAAACTGGCATGGGAACTGAATCGCCTCTACCCGCACGATTTTTACGAGACGGAAGGCGTCTCAAAAGTCATCCGCACGGGGCGGCCTGAACTCTACCCGAATATCCCTGAGGAACTGCTCGCGCTTGTCTCGCGCGACGCCGCGCACCTGGAAATTTTGCGCGACCTCAGCCTCAAGTCCAGCATGATCGTCCCGCTCATCGCGCACAATCGCGTGCTGGGCGCGATCACGCTGATGGCCGCCGAATCGGGCAGGCGTTTCGATTCGGCCGATCTAGCCTTCGCCGAAGACCTCGCCGGGCGCGCCGCGCTCGCCGTGGACAACGCGCGGCTCTATCGCGAGGCGCAGGAGGTTAACCGCCTCAAGGACGAATTTCTCGCCACGCTCTCGCACGAACTGCGCACGCCCCTGACCGCCGTGCTCGGCTGGACGCGCCTGATCAGCACGGGGCAACTCGACGAGGCGACGCACAAGCGCGCCCTCGAAACCATCGAGCGCAACGCGCAATCGCAGGTGCAACTCATCGACGACATCCTCGACGTTTCGCGCATCATTCGCGGCAAACTTCGCCTGAACGTGCGCCCTACTGATCTCGCGCCCGTCATCGAAGCCGCAGTTGATTCCGTGCGTCCGGCGGCGGAGGCCAAAGGCATTCGCTTACAGGTCGTCCTCGATCCGCAGGCGGGGCCTGTCTCCGGCGACCCCGACCGCTTGCAGCAAGTGGTCTGGAATCTGCTCTCGAACGCCATCAAGTTCACGCCGAAAGAGGGGCGCGTGCAGGTTTTGCTTGCGCGCATCAATTCGCATCTTGAGATCATGGTGAGCGATACGGGGCCGGGCATCAAAGCGGAGTTCCTGCCTTACGTCTTCGACCGCTTCCGGCAGGCCGATCCTTCGACAACGCGCAAGCACGGCGGTCTCGGTCTCGGCCTCGCCATCGTGCGCCACCTCGTCGAGCTGCATGGCGGAACCGTCGCGGTTGAAAGCAAAGGCGCAGGCGCGACGTTCAGGATCATGCTTCCGTTGCTGGCCGTGCATCAACCCGAAGCCGCCTCGAACGACGCGACAGGCGACGCCGAAAACCTGACCGCCGCAGATCATCTTGCGGTTGACTGCCTGCCCGAAATCGAAGGCTTGCGCATACTCATTGTGGAAGATGAACCGGACTCGCGCGAACTGCTCATCGCAGTGCTGACGCAATGCCGCGCCGATGTGCAGGCCGTCTCAAACGTTTCGGACGCGCTCTCGAAACTCGAAATATGGCGGCCCGACGTGCTGATCAGCGACATCGAGATGCCGGACGAAGATGGCTACGAGTTGATTCGTCGAGTACGCGCCCTGCCAATCGAGCGCGGCGGCAATATTCCGGCGGCGGCTCTCACCGCTTACGCGCGCGTCGAAGATCGAATGCGTGCCCTGCTCGCAGGCTTTCAGTTGCACATCCCCAAACCCGTCGAGCCTTCCGAACTCATCACCGTCATTGCCAGCCTCGCCGGGCGCGCGGTGGAAAGGCAAAAGTAAAGAGCACGAGGCCACAGAGAAAGCGCGCTTTCCGCTAACTGCTTTCTCTGTGACCTCGTGCTCTTGTTTACTAGCTGCTTTGCTTCTCAGTGTCCGGCGGCGACGCCGACAACGCGCGTGCGCGCAGGTTGTCGTTCGTGCTTGGCGCAGGCGCGTGCCAGCGCCTGCACGACGCGCGGTTCGACGTTGCACTCGGGCTGGCGGCACACGGCGGCAAGTTCGGAGACGACCAGATAGTGCGCGCGTTCGAGCATGCGCTGTTCGCGGAAACTGAGCGGCTTGATGTGGCTGAGATAGGTCAGGTGCTTGAGCACACCGGCGACTTCAAAAATGTCGCCCGTTCGCATCTTCTCGGAGAACTCTTTGAAGCGGTCTTTCCAGTCGTGAGGCGCGGCGGTGAAATCGTCGGCCAGATTCTTCAACAGCATCTCGCACTCGGCAGACGAGATCGGCGAGCGCAAACCCACTTCGCCGGCATTGGCGACGGGCACGAGCACGATTGAGTTGGTGGCGGCGAGGCGAAGGGTGTAAAAGGGAATGGAGGTTGCGCCTATCTGTTTCTGCTCGACCTGTTCGATGGTTCCGATGCCGTGATTGGGATAGACCACTTTCTGACCGATTTTAAAGCCCACTAAACACCTCCTAAATACATACCGAAAATTGTTGCACTGCATGAGCAGTGGCCGGGTTTGGTAGATTGAACCCGCTTGTACTTGCGGACGCAGGACGCGTCGAGGCTCTACTTAATTCGTGACAAAAGTGTAACAAGCGTTCTCTCATAGCGTCAAGAGCGAGAAGGAGCGAGCGGGGATGAAAGATGAAAGCAAAAGGATGAAAAGGATGAAAAGGATGAGGCACATGCGGGAATATTTCTCTTGTTCAGTACGGCTGACTTCCGTCTTCCGGCTGGTCTTTGAATGGCAGTTCGATGATGAAAGTCGAACCCTGTCCGGGAATTGATTGGACGGTGGCTTCGCCGCCATGCGCGCGGGCGAGATGTTTGACGATGGCGAGACCGAGACCCGTCCCGCCGAGGGCGCGCGAGCGGGCGCGGTCAACCCGGTAGAATCGCTCGAAGATGCGACGGATATGTTCGGGGGCGATGCCTTCGCCCGTATCGGACACCAGAACGCGGTCGCGCCCGCCCGCCCGCTCATGGTGGACGCGCACTGCGCCGCCCTCCGGGTTGAACTTGATCGCGTTGTCGGCCAGATTCGTCAGCATCTGTTCGAGGCGGCGCGCGTCGGCGTAAACGACGACCTCTTCGCCGATCTCATTTTCCAGTGACACCTTGCGTTCCCCGGCGCGTGCGGCGAGCGAAGTCAACACATCGTTGACCATTGAGCGAAGCCGCACGGGGCTGACTGCGACCGTCACCGTTCCGGCTTCGATGGCCGAAAGTTCGAGGATGTCGTCAATGAGACTGTGCATGCGCGCAGCATTGCGGTCGATGATCGAGAGGAAGCGACGATTGTGTTCCTCGTCGTCAATCGCGCCGTCTTCAAGCGTCTCAACAAAGGCGCGAATGGCCGTGAGCGGCGTGCGCAGTTCGTGCGAGACGTTCGAGAGAAATTCCTGCCGCACGCGTTCGAGGCGTTCAAGACGCGTGATGTCGAAGAAGACGCCGACCGCGCCGCGCGTCGATTGTGCCGCCGACGCTGCGCGCTCCTGCAACGGCGCGACGCGCAGATCGAAGATGCGTTTGTCCGCCTCCATCATCTCAACTTTAGCTTCGATTCGTTCGCCGCGTTCGACCGCGCCGAGATAGGCCGAGAGCACCGCCGGGTTGCGCGTCAAATCTCCCAGACGCAGCGATTGCGATGTGCCTTCACTGAACCCGAAGAGGCTGCGCGCGGCCTGGTTTGCCAGCACCACGCGCATCTCGCCGTCAACCACCAGCATCCCCTCGCGCATGCTGTTCATCATCGCGTCGAGCAACTCGCTTGCCGGAACAGCGTCTGCCCGCGCCGCCGCTCTCGCCGCCAGTTTCGCGCTCTGAATTTTCTCCTGAGTTATCGCTGCTGTCGCAACTTCACCTGAGGGCAATTCGTGCCTGCCGTCGCTGGTCAGGAAGCGCCCGGCCAACGCGCCGCCGAGCGCAAACGCCAGAGCGATGAAAGCCGCCGGAGGAGATTGGAAGATGAGGAGCGCGAAGAAAACTATGCCGAGCGCGATGCAGAGGATGACGGATAAAAATTGACGCGGAAGAGGCATGATTCAGATGCCAAACAATGAGCAATGGATGAAGAGATGACCAAATTCTTTCATCCCTCTTCGCTCGTCGCTTTTTTCGCACAGCCGACGAAGCGGTAGCCGACACCGACGACCGTTTCGATGCAAGCGCCGCAGTCGCCCAGCTTTTGGCGCAGGCGGCGAATGTGTACGTCGAGCGTGCGCGTGTCGCCGTAGTATTCATAACCCCAGACGTTGTCGAGAATCTGCTGGCGCGTGGCAACGCGGCTGCCCATCTTGGAGAGCATTTCCAGTAGGGCAAACTCTTTGCGCGTAAGTTTGATGCCTGCGCCGTCGCAGGTCACGCGCATATCCCCGAAGTCAATCGAGAGGCGTTCGTCGCCGTAGCGCGGGACGGTGTTTTCGTCGGCGCGGCGCAAAACCGCACGCACGCGCGCCATCAGTTCGCGGACGGAAAAAGGTTTGGTGATGTAATCGTCCGCGCCGAAGTCGAGACCGGCGATGCGATCAACTTCATCGGTGCGCGCCGTGAGCATCATGATCGGCGTGCGCCGCGTGGCCGGTTCGCGCCTCAGACGGCGACACAATTCAGTGCCGCTCATCCCCGGCAGCATCAAGTCGAGGATGATGAGCGCCGGGGGACGACGCGCATCGAGCGCAGCCGCCAATCCCTGCTCGCCTGTGGGCGCGATGATCGCCGCCAATCCTTCCCGCTCCAAATTAAAACGCAGACTCTCGGCAATGTCAGGGTCGTCTTCGATGATCAGGATCGGCTTTGCCATATTTTAAGTGATGAGTGATGAGTGATGAGTGATGAGATAAAACCTTTTGTTTTTACTCATTACTCATCACTCATCACTTAGTTACTGTGTTTGATGAAGGCCGCCTCGGCCATGTAGACCGTCAATTCGCAGATGTCTGTCACATAATCGCCGATGCGTTCGAGATGTTTGGCGACGAAGAGCAGGCGCGCGGCGCGTTTGGTCGTTGTTGAATCGGAGACCATTAGGGTGATCAAGTCTTGAAAGACGCTGTCGTAAAGTTCGTCTATCTCGTCGTCGCTGGCGATGATGGAGCGCGCCTGCATGG
>DASQMC010000043.1:0-39377 GCA_035645695.1 Pyrinomonadaceae bacterium | reverse complement strand
GCGCGCATCGGGTCTTATTACTGGCAAAGGATGTCGCGGCAACTTAAGTTGACAGCAAGTTTTGTGCGTGAGCATCTGCCGCCGCCACAACTCAGAATATTCAAGTGGTTGACTGCTCCCCAAAAGTGATAAGCGGTCAGTAATATCATCGCTCTCCGGCGAGGAGGGCGAGCGTGAAGCGCGGCGCGATTCACGCCGCTCTCTTCTTTTGCACGAGCACTTGAAAACTACCGCCCATCCCGCCGGGAAGAATCATCTCTCGTGCGCCGACCGTCAGGCGCAGGCGTTCGGCTTCGTCTCGAAGATGCGTCGTGAGACGTTCGAGTTGATCGAGCAGTCCGGCGCGCAACAAAAATTCGTCTTGCCGCTCGAACGAAATCGTTTCGAGACCCGCCGCTTCCCCGGCCTGCCTGACCTGTGTCCAGTTGATCGTCGTCGTCAGATCGTGCTCGCCCGGATGCGCCAGCACGTCCGCGACGAATCGATGTTCACGAAAACCACGGAGCGTTCCGTCGCGGCGTTGCGATGAGCGATAGAGTTCCTCCGCCTCCGCCCCGTAGTCAAACGTCACGAGGTAGCCGCGTTGCAGAATTGCCGCCGCGCGCTCGATCCACTCCCCGGCCGCGAGATTAACTTCGGCAATCTGCCCTTCCGCGAGCGCGACGCCGAGGCGCGCGAAGTGTTCCGCGAGACGCGGCGTGGACAACTCTCGTTCGCTCCAGCGGAAGCCGCCCGCCGCGTCCGTAGCGACGCACATTTCGCGCAGGCGACCATCGCGCATTCGCACGCGATGCACTGGGAAGGCGTCGAGCAACTCGTTACTGAAAATCACCCCGGCCTCGAATGAGAGGCCGCGGCGGTCGGTTCGACAAAACTCGATGCGCTCGGCGAAGGCCGACAAATTCTCGCGCGCTCGAAGACGCGAATCGACGCTCGCCTCGTCAATGTAATAGCGAGTCGCATGGAAAACGCGCGGGTGAAAGCGTTCCAGAGTTTCGAGCGCGACACGAGCGAAATCTCCCGCGCCCGCGCCCGCTTCGAGAATCGACCAACGGGGCGGCGCGCCGAGTTCGTCGTGGAGCGCGGCGAAATAGCGCGCGCAGGTGGCGGCAAAGAGGGGGGTGCGCTCGGGGCTGGTACGATAGTCGCCCCCGCCGATGCGCCCCCAGCGCGGGCGGTCTGTGCGGCAATAGTAACCCTCGCGCTCGTCGTAGAGGGCGGCGGCCATCCAGTCGCGGAAGGAGATCGCGCCTTCGCGCCTTATCTTCGCGCGGAGGCGTTCGGCGAGAGGCGTCTGTTCCGGCGAAGTCATTGCTCCGAAGGGTCGGATTGTTTGTCGAGGAGGCGCGTGGTGTGATCCGTGACGCTCGGCGGGCGCATCATCTCGGCCGTGTGCACCGGCGGCTGGCGGTAATCGTTGATGGGCACGCCCTGCGCGTGCGGCAGAGATTCTTGAGCGGGAGAGTGCAGGCGCGACGCAATCGGCGGCGCGTAGAGTTGCGGCGGGAGCGGCGAAACTTTGGGCGGGCGCGGCGCGGCCTCTTCAAAAAACACGGCGTAGATAATTCGTATGAAGGCGATGAGCGCGCCGATTGCGCCAAAAATCATGAACTCTTCCGGCAACCCGATTGCCTCGTGCAGGATCGCGAAAAAAGGAACGAGGAGAATACTGATGAGGAGGATACCTGCGCCACGCTTCACGCCGCGGCGTCGCCGCGACACGGGCATCACGCCGGAGAATTCACCGCTCAATGCCTGTGCGGGATGCGCGCCGCCCGTCGCCAGCAAATCTCCCACGCCGACGAGCGGAAACCCGCAGCGCGAACAGAACCGCACGTCCTCGCTTACCTGCGACTGGCCGCATTTCGGGCAATACATGGGAAGACCCCTTTCCGTTAATTAATAAGAATGCACGCTCTGCGCCGGTTAATCGCACGCGCGTTTAGATTACGTTCGACGAGCCGCCGAAGTTCGGCGCTGACTTCCTGCTTCAAAGCGCCGGGAGGCGTTCGTCCGAGAACAGCCGGAACATGGCGAACGCACGCCCCTGATGATGCGCGGCGCGCACGAGCGTCTCGGACAAGAGCGCGAAAAGCGTCTGCATCTCGCCCGACGGCATGGCGATCTGCTTCGACAGGACTGCGTCCCGTTCGATGAGCGCGAACCCGCGCGCGCGCGTCGCCTCTACCTCCGACAGATACACCGCGACGAGCGCGGGCGTCGTGAGCGTTTCCGGCAGCGTCCACTCGAAGGGGTCGTCCCACAAATTCGCCGTGACGCCGCCGAACGTCTGCTCGACCGAGGCCGCGCTGCGCAGGATGTGTTCGCCGCACGAATAGACGGGTTGCGCGCCCGCCTTCGCGACGCGCGGATGCCAGTAGAGTTTCCCGGCGGGCACCACCCGCACGAGCGCGCTCGAACGTTCGTGCAGCGCGGCGAATTGTGCGTCGAGAGATGAAAGCAATTTAGTCATCGATCCATTTAGTCATCGAATCAATGGATCGATGACTAAATGAATCAATCTCTTATTTGGTGCGCCGGTCGGACTCTTCGAGCACCGTGCCGAAGTTGCGACCGGCGAAACTGAAGCCCTGTAAGACCCGCCCCTTCGCACCGACCCGCGCGCCCTTGCGCGGCGTGCCGCCGCGTTTCGAGACCACCCAGATTTCGCCCGTCCCGTCGTCAACCTTGTAAGCGCCGCCGACGAGAGGCACGCCGTAGCTGTCCTCGACCGTCCCCGTGATCCCCACCTCTTTGTCGCGGTAACGATCCGGGTTATCGAGAATGTTCCCGATGTTCGTCTTGCTCGGGCAAGCGGTGAACAGGAAAACGCAGAGGAGTGTTAAAACGAGAATTGAAACTTTCCGACGTGAGCGCATGGCTTCTCCTTCTTTTATTGAAATACGGGAGAGGCGGAAGAGAGGGCGGAGGGCGGAGGGATAAGGGATGAATAAAAGCATTCAACAAATTGAGCGCTTTTCTGATTCATCCCTCATCCCTCATCCTTCATCCCTTCCCTTAGTTGCCGTACCAGCCGATGGGTTTGCCTGAGAGATCGACCCAGACGCTCTTGACGTGGGTGTAGAGTTCGAGCGCGTGCTTGCCCATCTCGCGCCCGTAACCGGATTGCTTGTAACCGCCGAAGGGCGATGCGGCGTTCATCATGTTGAAGGTGTTGATCCAGACCGTGCCCGCCTTGATCTCTTTGGCAAAGCGGTGCGCGCGGGTGATGTCCTTCGTCCAGATTCCGGCGGAGAGGCCGTAAATCGTGTCGTTGGCCTGCCTGATCAAGTCTTTCTCGTCCTTGAACGTGATGACCGAGGCGACCGGGCCGAAAATCTCTTCCTGCGCGACGCGCATCGAGTTTTGCACTTCGCTGAAGACGGTCGGCTGGAAGAAGTAACCGTTCTTGAAGTTGCCTTCGAGTTCCGGCTTCCCGCCGCCCGTGAAGACGGTCGCGCCTTCGCCGCGCGCGATGTCAACGTAGCCCCTGATGCGCGTGAGTTGTTCCTCGGACACCTGCGGCCCCATCTGCGTCGTCTTGTCCATCGGATCGCCGACCTTGACGCGCTCGGCTCGCTCTTTGAAGCGTTCGAGGAACTCGTCCTTGATGCGCTCGTCGAGGAAGAGGCGCGAACCGGCGCAGCAGACCTGACCCTGATTGAAGAAGATCGCCATCATCGCGCCGCTGACGGCCTGTTCGATGTCGGCGTCCGCGAAGACGATGTTCGGCGCTTTGCCGCCGAGTTCGAGCGAGACTTTGGTGAGATTATCGGCGGCGGTGCGCGCGATGACCTTGCCGACTTCGGTCGAGCCGGTGAAGGCGATCTTGTCTATGCCGGGATGCGACGCGAGCGCCGCGCCCGCCGTCTCGCCATAGCCGGGCACGATGTTGACCACGCCGTCCGGGAATCCTGCCTCTTGAAACAACTTGCCGAGTTCCATCGCTGTGACCGGAGTTTGTTCGGCGGGCTTGAGGACGACGGTGTTACCGGCCGCGAGCGCGGGCGCGAGTTTCCACGCGGCCATCAGGAGCGGGAAATTCCACGGGATGATCTGGCCGCAGACGCCGAGCGGCTCGCGCAGAGTGTAGTTGAACATCTGGCCGGGGACGGGGATCGTCTCGCCCTCGATCTTCGTCGCCCACCCGGCGAAGTATTCAAAGTTCTCCACCACGCCCGGCAGGTCTATGTACATGGATTCTTTAATCGGCTTGCCGTTGTCTGAGGTTTCAAGCGTGGCGAGTTCCTGCGACTTCGCTTCGATCAGTTGCGAGAGTTTGTAGAGCAGACGCCCGCGGTCGCGCGCGCTCATGCGCGACCACTTGCCTTCAAAGGCGCGACGCGCGGCGGCCACGGCCTTATCAACGTCGGCCTTGTCGCCCTCGGCGACTTCGGCGAGCGTTTCGCCCGTGGAGGGGTTCGGCGTGGCGAAAGTTTTGCCGGATTCGGCGTCAACCCACTGGCCGTCAATGAACAACTGATACCGGCGCGGCGATACGGATGCGGTTTGAGAGGACGACATGGAAAACTCCTTAGCTCGGATTTTTGAAAATTATGTTGGAGAGTCTTGTTTGAACTTGATGCACGGCCACTACTTTATCATCTCAACCGGATGAAGTCTAAACGACCCGATTCAGGCGGCTACATTGCAATCGCGCCCGCGCGCGGCAGCCGTAAAAACAGGAGGGGCGGCCGTCCTTTAACAAGGCGGCCGCCCCTCCTGATGCTGCTCCGGCGCCCTCGCTATGGCCGGGAGCTATTCGTTATTCAACGCCGTCTTAACTGCAACCGAGCGCGGCGCGGATGGAGTTAGCTTCGTCAATCAACTCCGTGGCCTGCGCGGCGGTCAACTTCTTGCCCGACTGCGCGCGGGTGTGGTTGACGAAGTCCGCGAGTTTGGCGCAGGCGGCGGCCGTGTTGCCCGCGTTGAGGGCGTTCAGGGCGTCGCGCAGTTTGACCGTCAGGCTGTTGGTCATGCCGTGATGGAGGTTATAGCCGCGCACGAGGGCAGCGAGGTCGCCGATGCGCTCAGCGGGCGTTTTGACCGGCGGCGGCGGCGGCGTATCCTGCACGGGCTGGAAGGCGGGGTTTGAGCCGAGGGTGTTTAAGTTCAGCGCGCCCGAGCCGTCGGCATTCATCAGGTAGATACTGACCTGGCGGTCTATGATACCGCCGTTTTCGTCCCTGATGTTCGTCTGGCGACGGAAGGCGATGCGCGCACCGTCGGGCGACCACGCGGGCGTTTCGTTCGAGTCGCCGCCGGAGGTCAACGTGGTGACCGCGCCGCCGCCGGCGTTCACGATGCAGATAGCTTTGAGCGTATCGAAGGCGATGTGCGCGCCGTCGGGCGACCACGCCGGGCTGTTCTTGGCGCTGTCTGAGAAGGTGACGCGCGTGACCGTGCCGTCGAGCGTGGAGGTGTAGATGTCGGAACCCGTCTCTGTCTCGCCGATGAAGGCGACGCGTGTGCCGTCGGGCGCCCAAGCGGGCGAGTGTTCGCCGAGCAGGCTCTCGTCGTTAACGTTCAGGCGCGTCACCGCGCCGCCGCTCGGGCTGATGAAAAAGATATGGATGCCGCCCTCTCGAACGCTCTGGAATGCGATCTTCGTTCCCTCGGGCGACCACGCCGGTCGGCTGTCGGTCATCTCGTTGGTGAGCAACGTGACGTTGCTGCCGTCGGCGTTCATCGTGCAAATATTGACGGGCTCGGGGCCGCAGGTGAAGGCGATCTTCGTGCCGTCGGGCGACGAAGAAGGATCAATCGCGAGCACGTTGGGGTTGCCGACGAGAGCCTGGCCGCTGCCGTCGGCGTTCATCCGGTAGATTCTGCCGTCGCGGTCGAAGACGATCTTGCTCGCCGCCTGATCCGCCACTACGGCGGCGGCACCGGCTGAAAAAGACGGCAGGGTGATGGAAACCATGGCGCAGAGCAACGCCAGTGCGATGTATGACAGGCGCGATGCGCGCTTTGTTAGACGTGTATTCATGACTCTATATCCTCTCCCGTTAAATAGCGGTTAAAAATTCATAATGCCTTAGCGGCGAAATGGTGGAGACCGGCGGGAGACTCTATCTTTCACCCGCCCTGTCTCTCGTTTAATAACGCGCAGGGCAAACGGGAAAAGGATCAGGATGCGGGATAAAATTTTTCGGGAGGGTCGAACTTGAGCGGCTTGCAACCGTGCGCGGCCGACTCTTAGAGAGCCGAACGAAAACGCGGCGGGGGTTTATACAGACAGGACTCGAAAGGGCTGCAAAGTGGCCGGGATGCTTTACGACTGCAATTTATCCGTCTCTTCGTCGGCGGCGTAGCGTAAATCCTTGTCGCCCGTCACTTCATCCCAATCGAAGCCGAGGTACTCGGAGAAAGCATGCAGTTTCGTCTCCCAACGCTCGCGACGCTCGCGGTAAATCTCCCACCCTTCAACAGAGTCGCCGCGTGTCTTGACGCCCGCGTCGGCCAGTTGTTTGAGCGTCCGCCGGTAGCGTCTTTGCAGGCGGCGCGACGTTTCGGCGGGGTCTTCAAAGGGGCGTTCGTGTTTCAGGCCGAGGGCGATGACGAGTTGTTCGAGCACGTGCTGGCCGCTCGCTTCGAGGGTACGCACTTCGGGATGGCTGCACGTCTCCGGGTATTCCTCGCAGTCGAGACAACTGTTGATGACGGCGCAGGTTTCGAGGATCAGGAAGAAGAGGCGCGGCATACTTTTATGTATGGCGACGGGGTGAAAATAATGTATGACGGGATGCTCGACGTGCGATTCCTGTAGCTCGTTGATGTCGCGCGCCGCCGTGCGCAGCACGGCATCGAAACCGTGGAAGCGACCGGCGAAGAAGTGGTGTGTGATGAACCCGGCCACGTCCGCGCCCGCCTCCGCCTGATGGTAGAAAGAGAGGGCGATGACGCGCTTGCGTTCGAGCGCGCTGTAGACCGTGATCAGGTAGGTCACGGCGAGCGAGATCAGGGCGAAGCCGCTCGCGCCTTCGACGAGAGCGAAGAAACGCGCGAAGAGCGTGCGCGGGGTAATGTCGCCGTAGCCGACCGTGGTGAGCGTGACGCCGCTGAAATACAGCGAATCGATCAAACTCGTAGTGCTCGCCTCCGGCGCGACGTTGAAGTGCGCAGGCATGCGCGGCAGGTAGATCAGGGCGAACCCGGCGATGAGCAGCACGAGATAGAGGACGATGAGGGTGGGCATCAACATCGGCCCGACGAGATTGAGCAGGCGGTGACGGCGATTTTGCGAGAAGCGGAAGGCGAGCGGGCGGGCGACAGCCCAGACGCCGCGATTCACCCAGCCGCTGAGCGGGCCGGCGCGCCCGCTCGCGTCGAGGATCGTGGCGTAAACGTCGTAGGCCACGAAGATCAGGATGAGCAGCCCCGCTGCGGTGTACAAAAAACTCATCGCTCCTGAGTGATGAGTTGCCTGAGCACGAAAGGCAGGATGCCGCCGTGACGGTAGTAGTCGATCTCAATCGGCGTATCTATGCGCAGCGTGACGGGCACTTCTTCCGTCTCGCCGGACTTGCGTCGAACGACGAGCGTCACGTCCTGTCGCGGTTTGATCTCGTCGGAGTCGAGTCCGGTGATGTCGAAGACTTCCGTGCCGTCGAGACCGAGCGTCTTGGCGTTCACACCCTCTTTGAACTGGCAGGGCAGGACGCCCATGCCGACGAGATTGCTGCGGTGGATGCGCTCGAAACTCTGCGCGACGACGGCGCGCACGCCCAGGAGGCGTGTGCCCTTCGCTGCCCAGTCGCGCGAACTGCCCGTGCCGTACTCCTGCCCCGCGATGACGACGAGCGGAATGCCCGCCGCCTGATACTGGACGGAGGCGTCGTAGATGCTCATCTGCTGGTTGACGGGTTGGAGGCAGGTGATGCCGCCTTCCGTGCCGGGAACCATCAGGTTCTTGATGCGCACGTTGGCGAACGTGCCGCGAACCATCACCTGATGATTGCCGCGCCGCGAGCCGTAAGAGTTGAAGTCGTCAACGTGCACGCCGCGCAGTTGCAGGTAGACGCCGCCCGGCGACGTGGGTTTGATCGCGCCCGCGGGGCTGATGTGGTCGGTCGTCACCGTGTCGCCGAAGATGGCGAGCGGGCGAGCGTTCCTGATGTCGCAAAACTTGCCCGCGTCCATTCCGAACTTCTCGAAGTAGGGCGGCTCCTGGATGTAAGTCGAGTGCTCGTCCCAATCGTAAACGTCGCCCGCAACGGAGGGGATTTCGTTCCACAGCGGATTCTGTTCGGCGAAGTCGCTGTAGAGGCTGCGGTAGACTTCCGGGTCGGTGGCGGCGCGCAAGCCCTCGCCGATCTCTTCGAGCGTCGGCCAGATGTCGCGCAGGTAAACATCCTCGCCGTCCCCGCCCTTGCCGATTGGCTCGCTCGTCATATCAATATCGATGCGACCGGCGAGGGCGAAGGCAACCACGAGCGGCGGGCTCATCAAAAAGTTCGCCTTGACGCTTTGATGCACGCGCGCCTCGAAATTCCTGTTGCCCGACAGGACGCTCGCCGCGATGAGATCGTGTTCGTTGATGACCGATTCGATGCGCGGGTCGAGCGGGCCGGAATTGCCGATGCAGGTCGTGCAGCCGTAGCCGACGAGGTTGAACCCCAGTTGGTCGAGGTAAGGTTGCAAGCCAGTCTTTTTGTAATACTCGGTGACGACGCGCGAGCCGGGCGCGAGCGACGCCTTAACGGCGGGCTGCGTTCTGAGGCCGCGCTCGACGGCCTTCTTCGCCAGAATGCCCGCCGCCAGCATCACGGACGGGTTCGACGTGTTGGTGCATGAAGTGATCGCGGCGATGACCACGTCGCCGTGGCCGAGCATGGCGTTGCGTTTAAGATCGGGCTGCTTGCTGGCGTCCGTGTCGTCGTGCTCGACGCGGTCGGGCGTCGGGCGATTGTTCATCATCTCGATCTCGGTCAATGCGCTCGTGTTCTTCTCGCTGTCGTTGCCCGCGCCGGGCGGGACGGATTCCGGCTCCTGCCCGCCGCCGCCCGCGAGCACGGGCAAAGAGCGACCGTCGCCCGCCGTAGCAGCGGCGGCGGCAACGGCAGCGGCGCTCAAGTTCACCGGGAAGCGCGCGTCGAGTTCTTCCTTCTGCTTGTTGTAGCCGTTCTCGCTTGCGGGCTTTAGCAGCAGGTCGTTGAAGCGTTCTTTGAGGTCGGAGAGTTCGATGCGATCCTGCGGACGTTTCGGGCCGGACACGCTCGGCTCGATCTCCGCGAGGTTCAACTCGATCAACTCGCTGTACTGGCACTCGCCCGCGCGCGGGATGCCGAACATTCCCTGCGCCTCGTAGTAACTGCGTATGGCGGCGACGCGCTCCTCCGTGCGGCCGGTGGAGCGGAAATATTCGAGCGTCTTTTCATCGACGGGGAAGAAGCCGACCGTTGCTCCGTACTCGGGAGCCATGTTGGCGATGGTCGCGCGGTCGTAGGCCGGAATGCTCGCAGCCCCCTCGCCGTGAAACTCCACGAACTTCCCGACCACTTTCGCCGCGCGCAAAATTTCCGTCACGCGCAGTACGAGATCGGTCGCCGTCACGCCGTCGCGCAAGGCTCCGGTCATGTTCACGCCTACAACGTCGGGCGTCAGAAAATATACGGGCTGGCCGAGCATCCCCGCTTCCGCCTCGATGCCGCCGACGCCGTAGGCCACGATGCCGAGACCGTTGATCATCGTCGTGTGCGAATCGGTGCCGACGAGCGTGTCGGGCAGATAGACGCCGTCGCGTTCGATGACGCCCTGCGCCAGATATTCGAGATTGACCTGATGCACGATGCCTATACCCGGCGGCACGACCTGAAAACTCTCAAACGCCTGTGTGCCCCATTTCAAAAACTGGTAGCGCGAGCGGTTGCGCCTGAACTCCATCTCCATGTTCTTCTCAAGCGCGTCGCCGGTGCTCCACGCGTCCACCTGAACGGAGTGGTCGATGACGAGATCGACGGGCACGAGCGGCTCGATGATCTTCGGGTCGCGCCCCATGCGCGCCACGGCCGAGCGCATCGCGGCGAGGTCAACCAGGAGCGGCACGCCCGTGAAATCCTGCAACAGCACGCGCGCCACGATGAAGGGGATTTCCTCCGTGCGCTCGGCGTTGGGCTGCCAGTTGGCGAGCGAGCGGATGTCCTCTTCCTCCACCTTTTTGCCGTCGAAGTTTCTCAGCAGCGATTCGAGCACGATGCGAATGCTGACGGGGAGTTTGGAGACGGGGCCGATGCCTTCCTTTTCCAGTTGCGGCAGCGAATAGAACTGACCGGCGTCGAAGCGTTGTAACGAATTGAAGAGATTATGAGTCATTGGAGTTTTCAACATTCCTTCGAGGCTAATCACAGCCTCAGCGGCTTAACAGAGCGAGCCTGTCGCCCGCCGAAACGGGCGCGCTTCGTCCCGTGTGCGGACGCGCGAATTGATGACGAACTATCTAATGCGTTCAAGTTTAAGTTTCCCTCCGGCGAACGTCAAGCGCATCAATTTTCGCGTGCGCGCCGGTGGCGTGAATGCGCCGCCTGTTTGTCCGGCGAGTTTGCATTTGCTATATTGCACGCCAAGTTCAACAAGCAAACAATAAGTGCGAGCGAGGCACGACGGCGGCGGGGCTGGAGTCCGGGCGGCGCGTGTTATTGATTCATCGCACGGGGAGATGGAAAGATGCCGAAGAAGAAACCGGAAGACTTCGAGTACCTGAGCAACGATCCGAACTTTGTGCCCGACCCGGAGATCGAACAGTTCATGGAGGAAGAGATCGCGCGCGCGCCGAAAGACCCCACGCAACTCGTCGAGCGGCTGCGCCAAAACAATGCCGCCTCCCCGCGCGACGCCGGCGGCGACCTCGACGCCACTTGGGAAGACGTTAACGACAGCGGCGAGGAATCCGTCTCCGGCGACAATCCGACGCCCGATCAGTCCGACGTGGAGGAGAACGCACACGCCGTCGGAGTTAATTTCGAGGACAACGAAGAACTCGAATTCATAGACAAAATTGACCGCCGCGACCGCGACCGCTTCGAACTCGACCCGCGCTCGAAGACCGAAGACGACACGATCTAAGATAGGGAAAAGGGGAAGGGGTAAAGGGGAAAGGTTAAGAAGAGAGGGGTGCAACGCGCGCCATCTCTCTTTCCTTTCCCCTTTACCCCTTCCCCTTTTCCCTTATTTAAAGTTGGCGCGCGGGGCGAGCGTGACGCTTTTGACGAGAATCTTATCGGCCGGGCGATCCTGTGTGCCCGCCGCGAGGGGCGCGGTGCTGATGATGTCGGCGTTGTTGATTCCTTCGATGACGCGGCCGAAGACCGTGTAACGTTTGTCGAAGGCGGGCTGGCGTTTGAGCGTGATGTAAAACTGGCTGTTGGCTGAATTCTCCGCCTGACCGCGCGCCGCGCCGACCGTGCCCCGCTCGTACTCGATGTCGCTGAACTCCGCCGGGAGATTCGGTTCGGCCGAACTGCCCATGCCGTCGTTGGCCGGGTCGTTGTCTTTCGAGTTCGGGTCGCCGCCCTGAATGATCCCCAGGTCAGGGTCGATACGGTGGATCGCCGTCCCGTTGTAGAAACCTTCGCCCGCGAGTTTCTTGAAACGCGCCACCATCTGCGGCGCGACGTTCGGGTAAAGCTCGATCACTATCCGCCCGTAGTCCGTCTCAAAGACCGCCGCTTCCGCGTCCGCCTCCGGCTTGACTCCCGCCTTGACGTTCGCGCTCTCGCCGCCCGTCGCCGCGCTGTTGGAGTTTGAAGCCTGCCCGCACGAAAGCGCCGCGAGCGAGAGTGCGAAGCAGAGCAGCGCCAACGCCAAACGTCTAAAGTTACGATTCATCTTTCTCATCCTTCTCGATTTTGTTAACGGTTGAAAAGAATATCTAAACACAAAGGCGCGAAGGCGCGAAGGGGCCGCGATTTTGTCCGGCCGCAGGCTGCTACGCTTCGCCGTGATTCTTTCCCACGCTCAAAACCCCTTCCGGCTGTCGAGCAGAATCGTCACCGGCCCGTCGTTCGTGAGTTCGACTTCCATCATCCGGCGAAAACTTCCCGTCTCCACCCGCGCCAGTGTTCGCCGCGCCTCGCTCACGAAAAACTCGTAGAGCGGCGCGGCCACGTCCGGCGCGGCGGCCTCGCTCCAGGACGGCCTGCGCCCGCGCCGCGCGTCGCCGTACAACGTGAACTGCGAGACGACGAGCAACGCCCCGCCCGCGTCCACGATTGACAGGTTCATGCGTCCTTCGGTGTCGTCAAAGATGCGCAGGGCGGCGATCTTCTCCAGAAGGTAGCGCGCATCCTCCGTCGTGTCGTCGCGCGCGATGCCGAGCAGGACGAGCGCACCGGCGGCGATCTCGCCGACCGTCTCGCCCTCGACCCTCACCGATGCGCGTGTCACGCGCTGCAGGACGGCTCTCATGATGTCGCGCGCCTTTCGGTCATGAATTAACGCAAGACGAATTTATAAGTGATCACGCCCCGCACTTTTACCGGCTTGCCGTCGAGCAGCGTCGGCGAGAAGCGCGCCGCATAGGCGGCACGCAGGGTGGATTCCCACAGCAGCGGATGGCCGCACGGGTGGGCTTCGACGACCTTCCCGGTCTCGTCGATGGTCGCGAAGACCTTCACCACCCCGGCGACGCCCCGGCGTTTAGCCGCCTCGGGGTAGACGGGCTGCGGCTTGCTGAGGGCTTTGCCGTTAAGCACTCCACCGCCGCGCACCGACTTGTCGACGGATTCCTGCGCAGCCTGCTGCGCCGCTTCTCGCTCGCGTTTTTCGGCGCTCGCCGCCGTGAGTTGCTCGATCCGCTGCCGGGCTTCGGCCGTCTCCGTTTTCATATCGAGGCGTTCGGTCAGGCAGCCGAATAGGTTGAGCGCGAGATTCAACTCGTCAGGGTGCGTCGCCTCGCGCCGCTCCCTGCTTTCAATCACGCGCCGGTGCATCTCGACGGCCTTGCCGTTTTGACCGAGCAGTTCGTAGAGTTCGGCCAGATCGTAGAGGTTCTTAATCACGCCCTCCTGCTCCGCGCCGGGCGCGCTTTGCCTGAGCGCGAGGCTGCGCTCGTAATGCTCTGCGGCGGCGGGATAATTGTTGAACGCGAAACGTTCGAGCACGCCGAGGGCATCGAGCAGTTTGTAGATGTTCGCTTTGTTCGCCGCCGGATTTTTCTCGTAGATCGAGAGAGAGTGCGTGTAGTGTTTCCGCGCCTTGTCGGCCTTGCCTTTGGCTAAATAAATCGCGCCGAGGTTTTTGTGAGCGTCGGCGACGGCTTGATGATCGCTACCGACCGCAGCCTCCCGCAACTTGAGCACCTGCTCGGCCAGCGGCAGCGCCTCGTCGTACTTGGCCGCCTGATACAACCCCACCGCTTTAACGTTCAGGTTGTCTGCCTCCCGGAGCGCCGCCGTCTGATCCGTGGGCGTCGAGGAGGCGGCGGTTTGCGCACGGGCTGTCCCCGGCGCGTGACCGGCGAACTGCGCGAGCAGGAAGACTGACAACAACAACGACTTCTTCATGTCTTCAACTCCTTAGCGCGAGGGTTTAAAAGGGTAACTTGAAGAACAGGAAATACCCGTTGAGCATAAGCAACGTCGCGACGATACCGACGCCGACGGAAACTTTCATGATGAGCCGCGACGTGGCGAGGATCGAGACGGACGCCAGCACAATCGCGATCTGAAACAGCGCTTCGGCGAAATCGAAGTTCGGGTCTTGCAGTTGCGCGCGGTCGCGTTGCGCGGCGTAGTCGGTCGCGCGCGCCGAGAGTTCCTTCTTTCCCTCGCCACGGAGCGGATCGTTCGGGGCATTGGGGTCGGGTTCGCTCTCATAGCGCGCGGCCGTCGCCTTGAATTGATCGATCTTGCGTTGCAGAGACTGTTGCGCCTCCGGCGTGAGCGTCGCGCCGTGCAATATTATCTCGCTCTCCATCGTCTCGGCGGCGATGCGATAGGAAGTCTGCCGGATATTCTTCGCCTGATAAAAAGCCCATGTGTCGCTCGCGTGGATGTTATGGTTCATGATGTCTTCGGCGGCATTCCCGCCCCCGAGGCTCGTGATCGCCAGCAGCATCGCCATGAACGCGATCATCAAAGCCACGCGCGAACGAAATCGCTCGTCGTCTTCCCCCGCTCCATCGCCTCCTTTCACTTCCATAATCTGATCCGCCACGTCGCCCGCTTCCATATACAATCCTTTCCTGCTGTGCTCGGAATTGCCTGTCGCCACAGGCTAAGACGCCCCTCCGGTTAACGGAGGGCGAAGTTATATATCACGCATGCCTTCCGTCCGACGGGCTTGCCCACCATTGTAACCGGGGTAAATCTCGAACTGCGCGCGGAGCGCATGCGGGAACAGACGGACGAGCGCCGCGAGGATCAATTTGTTCGTACGCATCCGCGCTCACTTGGTTTTCGGCGGCATGCTCGGCCTGATCTCGATGCGACTCGGCAAACTGCGCTCGTCGTGTCTGAGCAGATCGACGACGACGCGCGCCACGTCCGGCGGTTGCAGTTGCCAGCTCTGCTCCGCGCTCGGCACGTCGCCGCCGAAGTATGTGTTGACCGAGCCGGGCATGATGTAACTGACCTTGATGCGGTCGTGTCGCACCTCCTGCATCAACGCCTCGCTGAAACCGTTGAGCGCAAACTTCGACGCGTTGTAGGCCGCCATGCGCGGGTGCGCGTTTGCGCCCGCGAGCGAGGAGATGTTGATGATGTAGCCGCCGCCGCGCGCCCGCATCAGCGGGATCGCCTCGTGGCAGCAGTAGAAGACGCTGTTGAGATTCGTCTCCAGCACGGCGCGAAAGTCTTCCGGCGTCATCTCCTCGACCGTCTGGAAAAGACCGACGCCCGCGTTGTTGACCAACACGTCAACGCCGCCGAACTCCGCCACCGTGTGCTCGAACAGCGCGCGCACCTCTTCGTAATCACGCACATCGCACACCGCGCCCGTCACGCGTCCCTCACCCGCGTCGCCCAACTCGCCGACCGCGCGCTGCACCTCGTCCTCACTCCGCGCGCTCACACAAACGTCCAAGCCCTCGCGCACGAGCGATTCGGCTATCGCGCGCCCGATGCCTTTCGTGCTCCCCGTTACAATCGCAACCTTGCCGCTCAGATTCATTCAACCCCCTGAAGAAAGTAAATCGTAAATCGTGAATCGTGAATAGAAAGAATCTCTGTCTTCTCTATTCACGATTTGCGATTCACGATTCACGGCTTTTGACGATTCACGCTTTACCAAGTTTTTCCTGCAACACTTCGTTGACGATTTTCGGGTTCGCTTTGCCCTTCGAGGCTTTCATCACCTGACCGACGAAGAAGCCGAAGAGCGTCTCTTTGCCCGCGCGATATTGTTCGAGCTGTTTGGGGCTGGCGGCGATCACTTCATCGACGATCCGCTCGATCTCGCCCGCGTCGCTCACCTGCGCGAGTCCCTGTTCATCGATGATGACCGCCGCCGGTTTGCCCGAGGCGAACATCTCGACGAGCACTTCCTTGCCCTGCTTGCCGCTGATCTTGCCCTCGTCGATTAAGCGCACGAGCGCGCCCAACTCTTCGGCCGCGACCGGCGACGACTCGGCCGTGCGCCCCGACGCTTCGAGTTCGCGCAACAGTTCCGACCTGATCCAGTTGGCCGCCGCGCGCGGGTTGTTTGCCGCACGCGCCGCGCCCTCGTAGTAATCCGCGAGGCCGCGTTCGGCGGTGAATTGCGAGGCGTCGTCGAATGACAATTCGTACTCTTCCATGAAACGGCGGCGGCGCGCTTCCGGCAACTCCGGCATCCGCGCGCTCACTTCTTCGATGAAGGCGGGCGTGACGACGAGCGGCGGAAGGTCTGGTTCGGGGAAATACCTGTAGTCGTGCGCTTCCTCTTTCGAGCGCATCACGCGCGTTTCATTCGCGCGGTCGTCCCAAAGCCGCGTCTCCTGCGAGACGTGCCCGCCCGACTCGATCAATTCGATGTGCCGCTCGATCTCATACTCGATGGCCTTCTGCATGAAGCGCACCGAGTTGAGGTTCTTGAGTTCGACCTTCGTGCCGAACTTCTCTTCGCCCACGCGCCTGACCGAGACGTTCGCCTCGCAGCGCAAATTCCCCTTCTCCATATCGGCCTCGGACGCTCCCACCCATTGCAGCGCGCGCCTCACGTGGTTGACGTAATCGTATGCTTCCCAGGAGGTGCGAAAATCCGGCTCCGTCACGATCTCGGCGAGCGGCGTGCCCGCGCGGTTGAGGTCAACATAAGAATAACGATCCGTCTCGGGCAGACCCTCGTGTATGTTCTTGCCCGCGTCTTCTTCGAGGTGCATGCGCGTGATGCGGATGGTCATCGGCCGCCAGTCGCGCGCGTGCCCGGACTCGTCGCGCGTGGCCGTAACGATCTCGAGTTCGCCGTGCTCGGAGAAAGGGCGGTCGAATTGTGAAATCTGATAACCCTTCGGCAGATCGGGATAGAAATAATTTTTCCGCGCGAAGACCGACTGCTCGTTGATGCGCAAGCCCAGAGCGAGCGCGGCGCGCGCGCCGAGTTCGACGGCGCGACGATTAAGCACCGGCAGCGCGCCCGGCAATCCCAGGCAGACGGGGCATGTGTTTGCGTTCGGCTCGTCGCCGAAACGCGTCGAGCAGCCGCAAAAAATCTTCGACTCCGTACTCAGTTGCGCGTGAATTTCGAGACCGATGACGGCCTCCCAGCCATGTTTCATAGTAAGCAGTAAGCAGTGAGCAGTGAGCAGTGAGCAGCGAGCAGCGAGCAGTAAGGTAAACTTACTGCTTCCTGTTTTAACTGCTTACTGCTCACTGTTCACTGCTCACTTTCCTTTCGGTTCGAGCGGAAGCCCGCAATCGCGCCACGCGTTGATGCCGCCGACGAGAATATAGAGTTCCGTGAAATCGTATTCTTCAAGAATCAGCGCCGCACGGGTGCTGGAATTCTCGTAGTGTCAGGCGCAATAGGCGACGACGGGACGGCCGCGCGGCACTTCCTCGATGCGCGCCTCCAACTGCTCACGCCGGATGTAGAGCGAACCCGGAATCTGCACGTCGCTGCGCTCGTAGTGGCGCGCGTTGCGCGTGTCGAGGAAGATGGGCGCGCGCCCCGCTTCGACCAACCGCCAAGCCTCTTCCGGGCTGACCCGCACCGGCTCTCTCAAGTCTCCCAACTTCTTCTCACCTCTCTCGAACGTCACATGCGCCCACGCGCCTATGACGGCACGCGCCCGGCGCATGATTCAACAGACTGCCTCGCCGGAATAGCGGCCGCGCGCTCGACCGTCCGGCCTTCTTGAGTTAATGAACCGAGTATAACATTCGCCCGAAGGCGCGGCGAAATTGACGCGTATAACACGTCTTTGTGAAATAAAAACTATCTTCCGTTCAATGAATTTAGTATACAATCCGCGCATTCAGGCTGCTTTTCGATTTTTGAGGCTGCAACCGCGCGCCGGCAATAGAGACGTGCGGCGGTTGTCTTTACCAGGGGTTATCCACCTTTATCTCCCAAAGGAGGGGAATTGAGATTATGGCGAAAACTGTTGCCACCATTATGGGCGTCGTGTTCTTGCTCGTGGGGATTGTCGGATTCGTTGCGCCCGGCGTCGGGGGCTTTCATCTGAGCACCGCGCACAACCTCATCCACATTATTTCCGGCGCGCTTTCACTCTACTTTGGTTTGGCCGGGACGCTCAGCGGCGCGCGTCTCTTCTGCCTCGCGTTCGGAGCGGTCTACGGGTTGCTCGGCGTTGCGGGCTTCCTGCTCGGCGCGCCCGGCTCGCCTTCGATGCCCGGCATGGACGCCGACTCCCGCCTGTTCAAAGTGCTTCCGGGCAGGCTTGAACTCGGCACGAGCGACCACACGTTCCACGTCCTGCTCGCACTCGTCTACATCGTCGCAGGGTTGCTTACCAGAGCCGGGTACGATAGGTCGAATGATCACGCTTAGATTACGACCCGGCGTTCTCGAATCCTGAAAAGGTTGAAGGAGAGGGACAGGCGCACCCCGCGCGCGGGAGACCTTGCCGGGTGCGCGATACGCGCCTGTCCCTCTCCGCAACCTCTCTTTCATTTTGTCGCCCTGTTTGCCGCCCTCCCTCACGTCGGTTAAGATGCTTCACATCAAAATTCAAAGATGAAAGCATTAGTTCCATCGTCCGAACACGCATCATTCATCTTTCAAACATCATCCGAGGAGTGTTTCTTTAATGATCAAAACGGTCGAATGGACTGCCGAAGGCGTGCGCATGATCGATCAGCGCCTGCTGCCGACTGAAGAAAAATACCTGATGCTGCGTTCATGCGAAGAGGTGGCCGAGAGCATCAAAGACATGGCCGTGCGAGGCGCGCCCGCTATCGGCGTCGCCGCCGCAATGGGACTCGCCATCGGACTCAAACAGGCGGTCGCCACTTCCACCCCCGATCTCCAGTACGACTTCGACTACATGTGCGATCTGATGAGCCGCACGCGCCCCACCGCCGTCAATTTGTTCTGGGCTATCGAACGCATGCGCGGGGCTTTCCGTCGCGCCGCGGCCGAAACTTCGGATGTGGAAGCGATCAAGGGACGCATGATCGACGAGGCTAAAGCCGTCTATGAAGAAGACATCGCCTCTAATCGCGCGCTCGGCCGCTTCGGCGGCGAGTTGCTGCCGGACGGCGCGACCGTGCTCACGCACTGCAACGCGGGCGCGCTCGCCACGGCCGGAGACTACGGCACCGCGCTCGGCGTGATCCGGGGCGCGCGCGACGCGGGCAAACGCATCGCCGTGATCGCCGACGAGACGCGCCCCTTTCTTCAAGGCTCGCGCCTCACCGCCTGGGAACTCGACCGGGACGAGATTCCCGTCACGCTCATCACGGACAACATGGCCGGGCATGTGATGAAGCAGGGCAAGGTTGACGCCGTCGTCGTCGGCGCGGATCGCATCGCCGCGAACGGCGACACGGCCAACAAGATCGGGACATACATGGTGGCCGTGCTTGCGCGCGAGCATGGAATCCCCTTCTATGTCGCCGCGCCCATCTCGACCGTCGACCTCGAAATTCCGTCGGGCGAGCAAATCCCGATTGAGGAGCGCAACGTCAGAGAAGTGACGCACATGCACGAGCACCGTCTCGCCCCCGAAGGCGTCAACGTGCAAAACTTCGCCTTCGACGTGACGCCGAACGAATTCATCGCCGCCATCATCACCGACAAGGGCGTCGCCCGCGCGCCCTACGACGAAACTTTGCGGAAGTTGTTTGAAAGCTGAGACGCAATTCGACGCGTCGGCGGGTAAAAAGGCCGCCGGTCGCTTCACGAACGCTGAACATCAAAGCCCGCATCTTGAATCGCAAGATGCGGGCTTTGATGTTCAGCCGGGACGGGGTCGCTGCGATCTTATTTGAGAGCGAAGCGGCTTCTCTTCCACCAGTCAATCGTGTGACGTAAACCTTCTTCCAGGCCGACGCGCGGTTCGTAGCCGAGAAGTTCGCGCGCTCGCGTAATATCCGCGAGGCTGTGTTTCACATCGCCGACGCGCGTCTCTCGATATTCGGCCTCCACGCCGGGGTTTCCCGTTATATGTTTCAGCTTGTCTAGCAGTTCGTTGAGCGTCACGCGTACGCCGTTGGCGACGTTTATGATCTGCCCGACGCCGTCGGTGGTTTCCGCCGCGAGCAAATTTGCCTCGACAACGTTGGCGACGTAGGTGAAATCGCGCGACTGTTCGCCGTCGCCATAGATGACGGGCGTTTTCCCGGTCGAGAGTGCGTCGATGAAGCGGGAAATGACGCCTGAATAAGTGGAACTCGGGTCTTGACGCGGCCCGAAGACGTTGAAGTAGCGCAGGCAGACGGTTTCGAGTTGGTAAGTGCGGGTGAAGACCTGACAGTAATACTCGCCCATGAGTTTCGCGGCGGCGTAAGGCGAGAGAGGGTTGGGCGCCATCGTCTCGACTTTGGGCAGCGTGGCCTTATCGCCGTAGGCGGAACTGGACGCGGCATAGACGACACGCCGCACGCCGCTCTCACGCGCCGCCAGGAGGAGCGAAAAGGTCGCTTCGGCACAGGCGCGGTGCGTCTCGCGCGGGTTGTCCACAGAGCGCGGCACGCTTGGTATCGCGGCCTCATGATAGACGAGTTCGACGCCTTCAAGAGCGCGTTTGAGCGTCGCCTCGTCGTTCACGCTGCCGCGCACGAAATCGATCTCGCCGCCGATCTCTTCCAGATTATCGACATACCCGGTCGAGAGATCGTCGATCACGCGCACGCGTGCGCCCTGTTCGGCCAAAGTCGCCGCGATGTGCGAGCCGATAAAGCCGGATCCGCCGGTCACGAGTACAATTCCAGAGAGAGTCATATTAGTTGTTATGGATGACGCGCCGAAACGTCGAACCGCTGCTTCGACAGTTCAGTTGTCGCTCGGGATGGACTGCGGTTGTCTACCGACGCCGACGTACTGGAAGCCGAGTTCAATCATGGCATCAGGATCATAGATGTTACGCAGGTCTGCTATCTTCGGCGCGCGCATCAGTTCGCGCACGCGCTCCATGTTGAGAGCGCGAAACTGATTCCACTCGGTCATAAAGACGAGGGCGTCCGCGCCGGTCACCGCCGCGTATTCATCCTCCGCGTATTCGATGCCGGGCAAGTAATTGCGTGCGGCTTCCATCGCGATAGGGTCGTAGGCGCGCACCGTCGCGCCGCTTTCGAGCAGGCGGCCGATGATGTCCACGGAGGGCGCTTCGCGCATATCATCCGTCCCCGGTTTGAAGGCGAGGCCGAGCACGGCGATGGTCTTCCCACGGAGATCGCCCACTAATTTTTCTATCTTCGGCACCATCAACTCGCGCTGCCGCTCGTTGACGCGAACCACCGCGTTGACGATGAGCGCGTCGTAGTTGAACTGGCGCGCGATGGAGAGGAATGCGTGCGTATCCTTCGGGAAACAGGAGCCTCCGAAGCCGGGGCCGGGGTGTAGAAATTTCTTCCCGATGCGATTGTCCATGCCGAGAGCGCGCGCCACATCATGCACGTCGCAGCCGATCCGGTCGCAGAGATTCGCAATCTCGTTGATGAAGGAAATTTTCGTGGCGAGGAAGGCGTTCGCGGCGTATTTCGTCAACTCAGCGCCCTCCAGCGAGGTGATGACGAAGGGCGTCTCGATCAGGTAGAGCGGGCGATAGAGGTCTTTGATGATGGCGATGGCTTCCGGGTCGCGGCTGCCGATAACAACGCGGTCGGGGCGCATGAAGTCGCCGATGGCCGCGCCCTCGCGCAAAAACTCCGGATTTGAAACCACGCCGAACTTCGCGTTCTTTTTCTTCTCGCCGATGATGCGCCGGAGGTGTTCGCCCGTTCCGACGGGGACGGTGGATTTCGTCACGATCACTTTGTAATCGTTCATGTGCTCGGCGACGGATAGCGCCGCCGCCTCGACGTGGCTCAGGTCGGCCGAGCCGTCTTCCAGCGGCGGTGTGCCAACAGCCAGCAGGATGACCAGCGAGCGCTCGACGGCGGTCTTCAAGTCGGTCGTGAATGTCAAACGCCCGGCCTGCGCGTTCGTCGCGACAAGCTGGTCAAGGCCGGGTTCGTAGATCGGCATGTGACCCTGATTGAGACGCTCGATCTTATGCGCGTCAATGTCAACGCACACCACGTCCACGCCGAACTCGGCGAAACACGCGCCCGTCACAAGGCCGACGTACCCCGTCCCAATTACCGCAATCTGCATTGCTGAAACAGAACCTTTCGCAAAAGCTATACTATTCAGGCAAAAGTTTGCGGGTCACACGGGGTGAACCCGCGCGTGACCCGCAAGTGAATGTTCTCGTCTACCGTGCGCGAGAAGGTCGCACAGCCGTCAAAGCCTAACAACTTAACGGCCGGACGCTCTACCTGTTGCTCGGGCTGAAGACCGGAGCGGTGCCGCCGATGCCAAAGTTGTTGCTGTCGTCGGTCGCCGCGATGATGGCCGCGGCAATCGCGCCACCGGCCGCCAGAAGAAGCGCCGCGAGAGCGCCGCCGCTCAGCGAGCCAAAGTTGGTTTCGCGGGTCAGACGCGTGCAGCGCGAACCCGGCTGAGCCGTACCGGCCATGTCCTGATTACCCGCGGCAATCTGCTTGACGCTGTTGCCGGCGCGCAGTTCAACGCGACCCGACTGCGTGGCGACTTCCGTGTTGCCGCATTCGACGTTCACGGTGAACACGGTCGGCTGGCTGTTGTCGGCCACGGCCGAGCCGTCTTTGGTGATGACGCTGGCTGCGGTGCCCGTCGAGGTCGAGAAGCGGACGCGACCTGCATCGAGCGTGCCGGTGACGCTGCTGTCGTTAAAGCTGAGTTTGAGGCTTGACTCCGGCAAGAGTTCAACGCGGCCCAGTTTGCCCAGGCTCACGACGGCGCTAGAACCTTTGGCGGTGGTGACGGTGCTATCCGAAAAAACTGTCGCACCCGAAATGGCGTTTGTACCGTTCACGGAAACTTCGCCCACGACCGACAGTTCGCCGGAGGGCGACTGTGTCGGAGCTGCGAGGGCAACCATTGAGAACGTGCTCAAGATGGCGACCGTAAGGCAGAGTGAAATAGCCATGCGGCTCCAATTTCTGCTAATCATTATTCTCCTCCCAAGTAGACTGAACCAGTGTTTTGTAGAGAGCGCACCGCGAGTCTCATTAGAGACTTCCGCAAGAGACAGGTTTTAATATTTCCTCGCCAAACCCGCCGATTCAACTGCACTCATGTAGCATTTCCTTAAGAAAGCAGGTCAGCGAGCCTCTGTGGGCTGCTTTGACCAAGCCTTTTTACCTCAATACCTGTATTGGTGTCAACAAAGATTTGCCTAAAATCTCAGCTTATTCTTGGCTTTTATGTGCGCGCGCCGCCGTGCGCGCCTCAGCCCGCGACGAGGGGCGAAACCTCAAACCCGCCGCTCAAACAGGTACGCGCTCTCAAATAGACGGCCTTCTCGACCGTCGTGCGCGGCAAATTGCCGTCGCCGCAGTTCGCCGCGACTATTCACGGAGCCGTTCCAGATCGCCGCCCCGCCGAACTCGCCGCGCTTGTTCAGGGCGTAAAAATTCACGTCGATATCCTTCAATTTTTCGCGGTCGTTGCCGTATCGCGCCGCGATCAACTTCAGCGCGTCGAGGCAGGCCTGTTCCGGCGACGCGCCCCGCCGCATGTATTCGACCACGGTGCGCGCCCCGTTGATGTAAATCACTTCCTCGCCGCGACCCGTAGAGCCTGCCGCCCCCGTGTCGTTGTCCACGTAGAGGCCACAGCCGATGAGCGGCGAATCGCCGACGCGGCCGGGAATTTTCCACGCCAGCCCGCTCGTCGTCGTCACGCCGCTGATGTCGCTCGCGGCGTCGAGCGCCAGACAATTGATCGTGCCGGTCGGGGGCTTGCGGGCTACTTCGTCAGCCCATGCCAACAGTTCATCGCGCCGCCGCGGGTCGCCGCCGGCATAAGATTCGGCGAGCAGATAACTGGCGTTCACGCGCCCGGCTTCCGCTATCTTTTTCTGTCCCGCGGGCGAAGCGGGCGCGGGCGGATAAGGACTCGGCCCCCATTTATCTACCGGCGATAGAGTCTCTTTCCAGCGCAGCCAGGCGATGCGCGACTCTTCGGTCAGGAGGTTTACGTCCTCGAAGCCGTAGGCGGTGGCGAAGTCGCGCGCGCCTTGCCCGACGATGAGAATGTGGTCGGTGCGTTCGAGCACCACGCGCGCCACCTTGGAAGGCTCGCGCACGCCGCGAATGGAAGCGACCGCCCCGGCGCGCCGCGTCGGGCCGTGCATCACGCTCGCGTCGAGTTCAACGTCGCCGCGCTCGTTCGGCAGGCCGCCGAAGCCGACCGAACTGTCTTTCGGATCGAGTTCGACGATGTTGACGCCCGCGATCACCGCGTCGAGCGTGTCGCCGCCGTCCCGCATCACCTGCACGGCTTTGTTGACGGCAACCAGCCCGTTGCCGCTCGACACGGAGATAGGCGGCGTGCCGCGCCTGTTCGCGGCCGTCGTCTGCGCCGCTTGATTCTCGACGCGCGCGGCCTCTACTCGCACGGGCGATGAAGCGAGCGCGGCGACGCTCACGCCCGCTGCGGCCTCACTCAAAAACTTGCGGCGACTCTTGTTGGTTTTCATTCGCTGAAAAATGCTCCCCGCGCGAAAACGCGCGCGTAAAAGTTTATGTCTTGAAAATTTCGTTTGAAGGGCGGAGGCATCCTAGCAAATAAATTTAAGACGGGAAACAGAAATTAATAAGGGGCTGGATAAAAAGCTGATGCCGGTTCGACGTTAACTGCCGGAAGCGTCCTCGGAGTTCTTGGAGTTCTCGGAGTTCGACGTGTCGCGCGTGTCGCCTCGGTCGGCCGCGTCTCTGTCTCGATAAAACTGCTTGGCGCGTTCGGCGACTTCGGCGGAAACGGTGACGCGAAACGGGTGCTTGGCGACGTAGGGCGGCACGCGCCGCACGCGCCCGCCGAGCGTCTGAATGGCCGCGACCGCGTCCTCATCGCTCAACTCGGCGACGCCGAAGGCATCGGCCGCCCTGCGCAACGCGCCGCGAAGGCGGTCGAGCGGTAGTTCACGTTCGGCGAGCGTCTTACCGCGCAGTTGAAAGTCCGCGAGGGCGTAGAGCACTACGCGGTCGATTTCGCCCGCATCTGCCGTCTCCTTCCCGGCGAAAAGTTCCGTTTGCTTCATCGTGAATCCAGGGGCGCGCCGCGCGAACGGGCGCGCTCATTCAAGGAATGTGGACGCGTCGCGGGCGCGTCGTCGGGCGCGTGTCGCGCGGGGCATTATCCTGCGACGGCGCGTCTGGGGCGGACGCGGTCGTGGCGGCAGGTCGTTGAGCCTGCTGCTTCAGCAGTTCGGCCTGCTCGTAAACGTCGAGCCGAGCGAACAGGTAGAACGATTCGGCGGCGCGTACCGTGCCCAGATAACGAAACGTGCTTTCGACCACTTCGCCGAGACGAAACGTCGTCGGCGGCGGGGGCGGGTCGAACAGCGTGCCGAGTTCATCGCGCGTAACGGCGTAGAGTTCGGGGATGAAATCGTTCTGCGACTCGCGCGCGATGCGCAAAGCCATTTCCCTGAGCGCGCGGATGCGGTTCGAGTTGCGCCGGTAATAGGCCGGGCTGACCTCGTGGCGGCTCGCACGGTCGTCAACCACCTCCTGCTCTGCGCGCAAATAACCGAGATAGGTGCGGACGACCGGCCCGAACTCCTCATCTCCTCCCGCCCGCGCGCCCTGCGCCCACGCCGAAGCGGCGGAGGCGACGCACACGAACGCACCCAGCGCCAAACACCGCAATAACTTCTGCCCGCTTCGGTTCATGTCCTGCACGCACCCCGACGCCGCGAAAATCGTCCGTTTATTAACTTGATTATTAACTTGAAAGCCGGTTTCAAGCCTTGCGCGAGTTTACCACTTCCGGGGGGTCAAAGGTTAGAGGCGGTCAGTTTCGCGTGCGTCCCAAGTTGGCAATTTGTGGGTGAGAGTGGCGAGCAGATTCTTTAATTGGCCGGGGTCTTCGAGGTAGGTGATCCAATCGTTGCCGCTGATGTTAACGTCAGTGCCCTCCACGTCCGCGCCGTATTTTTCGGCCATCACGACAAGCGGCGTGTGGCCGTTCCGTTTCGCATGCGTGCGGATGCGCCGCCCGATTTCCAGAGCGTTTTCAAGCGACATGCGGACGACATCGACTAAAATCAAGTCTGCCTCCAGGCCGCCCATCACCCTGTCCAAAGCGTCATCCTCATCGAGCGCGACGACGACGCGGTAGCCGTACCTTTGGAGATTGCTCCTGAGCACCGGGCGCGTGTCGTCGTCTGCTTCGACCACAAAGACGGTTAATTGCTGTTCCGGTTTATCGTTCATTCCGACGTTTTAACCCGCTTGAAAAAAGAGATGGTCGCGTGCCAGCCTCTGCCGGACGCGCACGAGGCGGCAGGGTTGTGGTTTTCGCTTTGCGGGTGTAGTGATGCCGACATGAGTAATCCCTTTCGTGCGACGGTCACGTGTTAAAACACAGCAGACGGCACTATTTAAGGAGAGCGTTAAGGCTCTTCTCAATGTCGAATGTTTATTTTAAAAATACCCGGTATGTGGATACCAGGTAACGAGAGGGAGAGTATAATATCGTGGAGCAATTTCCTGTACGCTACAGTACACGGCGCGGGACGGATCGATTATGAACGCCTCACCGCGACCGGCGACCGATTCTCGAAGCCGCGTCTCTTTCATTATTGTTTGCGTCCCTTCTCAAGTCCCCGGTCGATACCCGCAATTTAAGTCGAAACGTCAATTTAAACCGGACGCCGCCCGAATCCCGGCCCGCTGCTCGCGCCCCAAATCCTCGGACTTCCGTTTGCGCCGCCGCGCGCGCGGTGCTACATTTTTGCCGCGCCTTTTACAACACCTTATGACACCAGATGCGACAGGTATCACGGCCACGCACGCGCCCGCGAAGAGGCGCGTCGCGCTCGGCGTCTCCGGCGGCATCGCCGCTTACAAGGCCGCGGAGATTCTGCGCGGGCTGCAACGCTCCGGCTGCCACGTTCGCGTGGCGATGACGGAGCATGCCACGAAGATGATCTCGCCTTTGACCTTCCGCGCCCTCTCCGGCGAGCATGTCATCGTTGACGACTACGCGCCCGACAACCCAGACCCCATCGCGCACATTACTTTCTCCCAGACCGTCGAACTCTTTCTCATCGCACCCGCCACCGCCAACATCATCGCCAAGTTCGCGAACGGCGTCGCCGACGATTTTCTGACCTCGACTTACCTCGCCTCGAATGCGCCCGTCGTCGTCGCTCCCGCGATGAACACGACGATGTGGCAGCACCCCGCCACCGTGCGCAACCTCCAACGCCTGCGCGACGACGGCGTACACATCATCGAACCCGACGCGGGCGAGATGGCCTGCGGCACGTTCGGCCCCGGCCGTCTGAGCGAGCCGGAACGCATCGTCGCGGCCGCGTTGTCGATACTTGAGAAACGACCGGAGTCACCCCTGCACGCATCGACGCGACAGGCGGCGGCGAGCGTTGACGGGCGGTCGAACGGAGAGTTTGATCTGGCGGGCGAAAAATTTCTCATCACGGCGGGCGCGACGCGCGAGGAGATCGATCCCGTGAGATTTCTTTCAAATCGCTCGTCGGGGCGGATGGGTTTCGCTCTGGCTGAGGCAGCGCGCGCGCGCGGGGCGGAAGTTGCGGTCGTGGCCGGTGCGACGAGCGCGGAGACGCCCGCCGGAGTTCGCATCATCCGCGCGCTCAGCGCCGACGAGATGCACGCGGCCGTGCGGGGCGAGGTGGGAGACGCCACCGTCTTCATCGGCGCGGCGGCGGTCTCGGATTACCGTCCCGCCAAACGCGCCGCGCAGAAGTTGAAAAAGACGGGCGCAGCTCTGATGCTTGCGCTCGAACCGACGCCCGACATTCTCGCCTCGGTCGCCGCCGCGAGGCACGACGGCCTGCTCGTCATCGGTTTCGCCGCCGAGAGCGAAAAGGTCGTGGCTCACGCGCGCGATAAACTCACACGCAAAAACCTCGACGCCATCGTCGCCAACGACATCACGCGCGACGACGCGGGCTTCGACGCCGCGACGAACATCGTCACGCTCATCGCGCGCGACCGTGACGCGCCCGTCGAACTGCCGCTCATGTCGAAACTCGCGGCCGCGCATCGCATTCTGGACGAAGTCGTGCGCCTGCGCCGAGCGCGTGCGGCAGGGGTCGCCGTGTAGTCGCACGCGGCCGTGCGGGAGAGTTTCGAGAAGCAAGCTATGGGAGATGAAGCGAACCGCGCGGAGTTGATCTCGTTGGCGGAAGAAGCCGGCGAGCATTTGTCGTACCTGCGCGAACTCGGGGTAGATTTTTTGGAGTCCGCCGGTACAATCGAAGCGGACGCCGCCGCGGCGTCGCAGCTCGAAAGCAGAAGCGCGCCGGAACGTTTGCCCGCGCCCGACGCGCGACGTTCGACGGCCTTGCGGCGCAACGCCGAGGCCGAAGCGCGTGTTGAGAGAAAGCCCCCGCCTGATGCGCCGCGCGCGACGGCGGAAACTCACGCGCCGCCCGCCGCGCGCAAGGCGGACAAGACGGAGGAAGAGACGCCCCCGGCGATTTTGTACCAGACAGCACAGACAGCACAGACAGCTTCGACGGAGACAGCCAAGATGCCGAAACGAAAAACCGTGCGCACACCCGACCCCGTCCCGCCGCCGCCGCAGGAGACGCTCTTCGGCGAGATCACGCCGAAGGACGAACTCAGCCTGCCGCGCGAGGGCGAGACGTTTGAAGACATTCGCAACGACATCGGCGAATGCATGCGCTGCCCGCTCTGCTGCGAAGGACGCTCGAAGGTCGTGCACAGCGAGGGCAACGTGAAAGCGCGCCTGATGTTCGTGGGCGAAGCGCCGGGCGCGGATGAAGACGCGCAGGGGCGTCCCTTCGTCGGTCGCGCCGGGCAGTTGCTCAACAAGATCATCGAAGCCATCGGGATGAAACGCGAAGACGTGTTCATCGGTAACGTCAATCGCTGCCGCCCCGCCAACAACCGCACGCCGACGATTGCCGAGGCGGCCACCTGCAAGCCGTTCCTGCTGCGCGAAATCGCCCTCCTCAGACCCGACGTGATCGTCGTGATGGGCAACACGGCGATGAAGAATTTGCTCGACACGAAGGAAGGCATCACGAAGTTGCGCGGAAACTTCATGGACTACAAGGGCATCAAGGTGATGCCCACTTTCCACCCGGCCTTTCTGCTGCGCGACCCTTCAAAGAAACGCGAGACGTGGGAGGACATGAAGAAGGTGCGCGAGTATTTGAACAAGACGAAATCCGAGAAATGAGCCGCGCGCCCGGTTGAACGCTTAAACCCTCTCGCGTCGCTGCGTCCAGAGAGTGAAGCGTTAGCCTCACGGCGGCGGGCGCATGAAGGCAAAGCGAAAAGAGATTCACCCGGCGAAGTTGTTCACCGTCAGACAGGTTTTTATTCCATCATGCCCGAGTTATCACTGTTCGACGACGCGCCGCCCGCCTCCGACGAGACGCCCGAAGAGATCAACGCCGAACTTCTGCGCCGCGCGATGCAACTTCCGCAATACAAAGAGCGCATTTTCATCTTCGGCGAAGGCGAGCGCGGGGCGCGCGTCGCCGTCGTTGGTGAGTCGCCGGGCGCGCCCGACATCGCGAGCGGCAAACCCTTCATGGGGCCGGCGGGCGATATGCTCAACCGCATTCTCGCCTCGATCAACCTCCGCCGGCAGGATTGTTATCTGACGAACACCGTGAAGATGATCTCGAACGGCGACGAAATCACGCCCGACGTGCTCTCCTTCTTCACGCCCTACCTGCACCGCGAACTCGCAGCCGTCAGCCCCGAGGTCGTCATCAGTTTCGGCAACACCCCGACGCGCGCCCTGCTCCGCACCAAAAAACCGATCTCGCAACTGCGCGGCGAATTCCACCCCTATCAGGGCGGCCAACTCATGCCCACTTTCAACCCGGCCTACCTCCTGCGCGACCCCACGAAGAAGCGCGAGGTCTGGGAGGACATGAAAAAGGTGCGCGCCCTGCTCGCCTCCGCGTAACGGAGAGGCCATAAACGTCGCCCCGGTAGCGTCCTGATTTAACGTCTACTCTGTGCCCCCTGCGGTGTTCTCTGTGTCTGCGGTGGTGAATCTTGTTAAATAAGCATTCACCACCGCACACACAGAGAACACCGTAGGGGGCACGGAGGAAAGCTGAAACGAGTGCGCTACGCTGTCAGCCCGCGCGTTTTGATTCGTCGCTTCCGCGCTTCACCCTTTGCGCGCTTCACCTTTTGCGCGCTTCACGTTAATTTAACTCGCCGTGCAAAGTTCGACCGCCACCCTCCACCCGCCCGATAATGACGCCGAGACCGCGAGCGTCGCCGTGCAGGAAATTTCGCGGCCGCCGCAATATGCGGAGGTGGCCGTGCCGCTCCGCCTGTCGCAGACTTTCACTTACCGTTTGCCGCTCGCCTTGCGCGAAGAGGTGCAGGTCGGCGCGCGGCTGCTCGTACCCTTCGGGCGCAAGTTGCTGACGGCTTACGTCGTCGCTTTGCATCAGGAGTTGGAGGCGGGCGTCGAGTTGGATGAATCCGACATCAAGGAGGCGGAGGTGTTGCTCGACGCCGAGCCGCTCATCTCGACTGACGTTTTGGAACTCACGCGCTGGCTCGCGGACTACTACGCCGCGCCGTGGGGCGAAGTGCTCAAGGCCGCCCTCCCCGCAGGTCTCAACTCGACCGTCGAACAAATCCTGACGGCCACCGCCGAAGGGCGCGACGAACTCGCGCGCCTGCCCGCGCGCCGTGCCGCCACGAACAAAGCTCGCGCCCTGCAAATCATCGCCGAGGAGGCCGAAACGACGCTCCGCAATCTCGCCGTGCACTTCGGCCAAACCCGCGCCGCCGCGCTCGCGCGCCAACTCGAACAACACGGCTGGATCAAGATCACGCATCGCGCGCGGACGGCGCAGGCGCGCGCCAAACGTCGCAAGGCCGTGCGCCTGCTGCCGCCCGAAGCGCACGCGGGCGACGGCGCGCGCGCGCTGACGGAAGCGCAGCAGCGAATCGTGAACGTGCTCATCGAATCCGGCGGCGAGATGCTTTTCGCCGGGTTGCTCGAAGCCGCAAACGCAAGCGCATCAAGCGTCCAGACGCTTGAGCGGCACAGGGTCGTCGAAATCTTCGTCAGCGACGTGCGCCGCGACCCGCTCGCGCACGCGCTCCTGCCGGAGAACACGGAGTTCACCCTGACGGACGAACAGGCGGCGGCCTTCGGCGAGATCGAAGGCGCGCTTCATGCCGAACGCGCCTACGCGGCGTTCCTCCTGCACGGCGTGACGGGCAGCGGCAAGACCGAAATCTACATCCGCGCCATGCGCACCGCGCTCAAACTCGGCCGCTCGGCCATGATGCTCGTCCCCGAGATCGCGCTCACGCCCGTCTTCTCGCGCCGCCTCCGCGCACACTTCGGCGATGCGGTCGCCATCTTCCATTCGTCGCTCACGACGGGCGAGCGTTACGACGAGTGGAGCCGTATCAAACGCGGCGAAGCGCGCGTCGTCATCGGTACGCGCTCCGCCATCTTCGCGCCGGTGCGAGACCTCGGCGTGATCATCGTGGACGAAGAACACGAATCCTCTTACCGCCAGCAGGAATCGCCCTATTACAACGGGCGCGACACGGCCGTCATGCGCGCCCTGAAGGAGTGCGCCGTCGTCGTCCTGGGGTCGGCCACGCCGTCGCTCGAATCTTTTCACAACGCGCGCGGCGGCAAGTATCGTTACCTGCGCCTGCCGAATCGCATCGCCAATCGCGCGATGGCCTCGGCCGAGATCGTGGACATGCGCGAAGTCTTCCAGAAGTCGGGCAAACAGCAGGCGCTCTCGACGCAACTGCTCGACGCCATCGAAGAGACGCACGCGCGCGGCGAGCAATCAATCGTTTTGTTGAACCGGCGGGGCTATTCGAGTTTCGTCCTGTGCCGCTCGTGCGGCGAGCGTATGCAATGCCCGCAGTGCGACGTGACCCTCACCTATCACCAGCGCGAACGCAGCCTCATCTGTCACTACTGCGACCACCGCCGCAGGCCGCCGACCGAATGCCCCGCCTGCAAAGGCAAGTACATTTACTTCGTCGGCGAGGGCACGGAGCAGATCGAAGAGATCATTAAACAACGCTTCCCAACGCTCCGCATCGCGCGTCTCGACCGCGACACCACGGCGCGCCGCCACACCTACGAACAGGCCATCCTCAGCTTCGGCTCGGGCGAACTCGACATGCTCGTCGGCACGCAGATGATCGCCAAAGGCCACGACTTCCCGAACGTCACGCTCGTCGGCGTCGTCTCGGTTGACGCCGGGCTCGCGATGCCCGACTTCCGCGCCAGCGAGCGCACCTTCCAGTTGATCACGCAGGTAGCCGGTCGCGCCGGGCGCGGCACGCTCGCCGGGCGCGTGCTCATTCAAACTTTCCACCCCGAACACTACGCCCTGCGCCACGCCTGCGCGCAGGATTACGACGCGTTCTACGAGGAGGAAATTCGCTACCGCGAAACCCTGAGCTACCCGCCTTTCGTCTCGCTCGCCTCGCTGCTCATCCACGGCGAAGACCTGACGCGCGTGCAGGTGACCGCCGCCGAGATACGCCAGGCGCTCGACCGCGCCAACACCGAGCGCGCCTGCCGCATACTCGGCCCCGCGCCCGCGCCGCTCGCGCGCCTGCGCGGCGAGCACCGTTTCCAAATCCTGCTCAAGTCGCGCAATCGCACGCGCATGCGTTCCCTGCTCGACCTCGCGCTGGCGGAGGCGGGCGCGTCGCCCGTTTGCGACCTGAACAGCGTCAACGTCGAAATCGACCCGGTGAATCTAATGTAGGAGACGCGTGCCGCCGCCGCGTAGAGACATCTCCCGCGGCGAATACACGGGCGCACGCTTTGTTTGCAGATGAGACTTTCAGAATTAGCACGACTGACCAATGCGACCGTCGAAGGCGACGCCCGAGACATCGAGATCGGCGGCGCGGCCGGACTCGACGAGGCCGAAGCCGGACACGTCGCCTTCCTCGCCAACCCGCGCTACACGCCCCGCGTGCAGACGACGCGCGCCTCCGCCGTCTATCTCGCCGAAGGCGTCGAGGCGGGCAGAACGGACATCGCCGTCCTGCGCACGCGCGACCCTTATCTAGCCTACACGCGCGCCCTGCGCCTCTTTCATCCCGAACCGGATTTCGCGCCCTTCGTCCACCCCTCGGCCGTCATCGATCCTTCGGCGCGCGTGGCCGAGCGCGTCTATGTTGGCGCGTGCGTCGTCATCGGGCGCGACGTGGAGATCGCTTCGGGCGTGCGCATCTATCCGAACGTGACGATCTACGACGGCGTGCGCATCGGCGAAGATTCCACGCTCCATTCCGGCGTCGCGCTACGCGAAGGGACGCAGGTCGGGGCACGCGTCACCATCCACAACAACGTCGTCGTAGGCTCCGACGGTTTCGGCTACGCGAAGGACGAAGAACGCCGCTGGCTGAAGATTCCGCAGGCTGGGCGCGTCGTTATCGCCGACGATGTCGAGATCGGCGCGGGCACGACGATTGACTGCGCCTCGGTCGGCGAGACGCGCATCGCGCGCGGCGCGAAGATCGACAACCTCGTCCAAATCGGCCACTCCTGCACCATCGGCGAAGACACGCTCCTGTGCGCACAGGTCGGCCTCGCGGGGAGTTCGCACATCGGCAACCGCGTCATCCTCGCGGGGCAAGCAGGCGTGGCCGGTCACCTCACCATCGGCGACGATTGCGTGCTGACGGCCAAGAGCGCGACCAGCCACGACGTTCCCGCGGGCAAAATGCTCTCCGGCATACCCGCTTTCGACAATCGCGACTGGCTGCGCTCGACCGCCGCCTTCCGCCGCCTCGGCGACATGCAACGCACTATCCGGCAACTCGAAGCCCGGCTCGCCGCGCTCGAAAAAAACTCCGGCGACGATTGATACAAAAAGTTCGCCCGCCCGAAAAATCGAGCCGCTATAAAATTTTTCTTGACAGATAAGAGACCCGCCCGCGATAATAGGTTTTGAAATTGGATTTCAATTTCGCCGCCCGGCGAACGAAATCCGACCTCAAAGCCATAATTTCTCAGGAGTTAATATATTGAAATCCTCGAATCGAGCGGCGACGCACGCTCTCGCGTCAGGTCGCGAAGACCAGCAAGTCGAAGTCATTCTCGAAGACGGCGGTGTGGGTGGCGTCGCGTTGCGCCTGTCGACATGGACTGAGGGTCTCGGTTGGTGTACGCAAAAGACGATCCGGCTCGACGCCGATCAACTCGACGATCTGCATCACGCCGTCAGCGTCGCGCGACATCGCCTGAACCGGCGACGCGTCGAAGACGGGCAATTCAGACCGGCGGCGCAGGTCATCCAGCTCCCGACCATCGCTTGAGACGGGGCGGACGCGAAAAGAACGTAAAAGGCAGCGGGCAGATGTCGAATCTGCCCGCTGCCTTTTTCATTTTCGACGCTTCCCCGTTTGCCTGCCTGCTCAACCGATCTGTTTGAGCGTGATCCGCTCGTTCGTGAGGCTGGCTTTGCGCTCGGAGGTCAGTTTTTCGAGTTCTTCGACGTGTAATTTCTCGTTGTAGATGCGCTCTTCGAGTTGGAAGCGCGTCGGGAGTTCGTCGTCGCCGCAGGCCGCCCACGCCGTCATGTAGGCTGCGAGCGCCTCGCGCTCCATTTCCAAATCCTGACGCAGCATTTCGATGAGTTCGGTTGACTGGCGAATCATGGCCGGTTCCACCGTCGGCACGCCGCCGAGCGAGACGATCTTGTCGCCGAGCGTGATGGCGTGTTCCTGCGACTCTTCGCCCTGCGAGCGAAAGTATTTTCGATAGACTTCACGCTCGATGCCCGTCACGAGAAAGCTGTGCTGCATGTACTGTATAACCGCGCCGAGTTCGAGACTGAGCGCGCGGTTCAAGGCGTCAATTAAATTTGCGTCTGCCATCAGGTAAGACCTCCCACAGAAAAAAACCGTCGAATGTTCGAGTGCAGCCGGATGTTACCGCGCACGCCCTCGCCTGTCAAGCTAACTATTGAAATAATTAAACTTAACAATGAAATTCGTTTTCAGTTGCAAAAAGGACGGCGGATTTTTGGTGTAGCCGACAGGTTGGAGGTCGAATTTGCGGGCGGCTTCCGATGAACTGACCGCCGACGGCGCTCGCGGGCGTCGCTGGCGAAAATCGCGCGTTACGTTACCGAACCGCCGTCGATGATGACGATCTCGCCGTTCATGAAACTGTTGCGGTCGCTGACCATGAAGGCGGCGAACTCGGCCAGTTCCGCCGGTTGTCCCATGCGGCCTTTCGAGACCCAGAAGTCGTGCATCTGGATGAGCCGTTCCGGGAGTGTGTGCGCGAGTTCCGTGTCGAAGATTCCGGCGGCGATTGCGTTGACTGTGACGTTGAAGTTCGCGGCCTCGCGCGAGAGGCACTTGGTGAAACCGATCATCGCGGCCTTCGAGGTGGCGTAGTGGACGGAGGTCGGGAGCGAGCGGATCGCGCCGATGGAAGTGATATTGAGTATGGCGCCCTTGCGCTGGCGGATCATCTGCTTGTAGATCGGCTTCGTCACGGCGAAGAGGCTGCCGACGTTCGTGCCTATAACCTCGTCCCAAGCGCGGTCGGTCGTGGTGGCGAAATTGTCGCCGCGATTGATCGCCGCGTTATTGACGAGGATGTCGACGCCGCCCCATTCCTCTACGAGTTGGCGCGTCAGGCGTTTCATCCCCAGGCGATCCGTGACCGAGACTTTAAAGCCGTGCGCGCGACGGCCATGTGCCTTGATCTTTTGCGCCATCGTCTCGGCGAGGTCTTCGCGCGAGTGGTAGTTGAAAGCCACGTCCGCGCCTTCGCGCGCGAAGATTTCGCACATCGCCGCGCCGATGCCGCGAGTGCCGCCCGAGATAAACGCCCGTTTCCCTTCCAGCAAAAGACTCAACTTTACCGCTCTCCAAAAAAGCCCGCTTCCTTTTACTCGGAGCGGGCGAGATGTAATGAATGCCGAATTAAAGCGCGAACACCCTGCGGGCGTCAACTTGACCTGCGAACGCAACTCCTCAGAGCGCGCTCGATTTCGTAGCCGCGTTCAAGCGATGCGCGCGTCCGCAACCGTCACTTGCTCCTCTTCGGCGAGCACGGGCGCGGGGATGAGCGCGGTGATCTCTTCGACGATCCGGCGGGTCGAGTGTGGGATGGCGAGACCGGCCGTGGCCGCGCGCATCGCCGCGTAATAGCGCGTGTCTTCGGCCATGCGGCGCACCGCCGGCACGATGTCCGCCGCGCGTTCGAGCAACACGCCCGCGCCGCGTTTGGCGATCAGCGTCCCGGCTCCGGCCTCCTGCGGCATCGGCGCGGTCGTCGCGTCGGCGATGATCGGCACGCGGCAGGCGAGCGCTTCAAACGTAGTCAAGCCGCCGAGTTTCGAGATCATGACGTTGGCGGCCTGCATCAACTGCTCGACGTGTTCGGAATAGCCGATAACTTTCACGGGGAAATTGGCGCGCGCCGCAATCGTCTCGGCCTCGGCGCGCAACTCCTGATTGTTGCCCGCGAGAAATATCGCCTGCACGTCGAGGTCGCCGCGCACGAGTTCGCGGAAAATGTCTGGGATGTTGCCGCCGCCGACCCAGCCCGCGTTAACGAAGACGGTGAACTTTTGCGGGTCGAGTCCGAGCGCGCTGCGCGCGGCCTGTGCGGCGCGTTCGTCCGGCAGGTCGAACTTCGGATGGACGGGCATCCCCGAAATCTTGATGCGTTCGGGCGCGACGCCGTAATCGATCAACTGCTGGCGCGCTTCTTCGCCCGCCACCAGATAAAGCCGCACATCGTCGCAAGCCCAGCCTTTCCAGAAGCCGTAGCACGGGTCTGTGACGACCGTCACGAGCGGAATCTTGTCCGCGAGTTTCAACTCCCGGAGCACGCGCCCGATGGCGTGCTGCGTCAGCGGGTGCACGCTGACGACGACGTGAGGGCACCAGCGCTCGAACAACTCGCCGACGTAACCGACGCTGCGCCGGTAGAAAAATTCGCGCGTCTCCGGGCGAAAACGGTTGACCGCCCAGTAGAGATATTTCATCCAGTGCTGCCGGTGGCGCAGCACCCAGTTGTAGACGTTCACCAGCTTCGCCGAGATCGAATGCGATTCCTCGATGGCGCGCACGACCCGCACGGCGTAAGAGTTCCCCGCAAAAAACTTCTGCAAGCCCGCGGCGATAGCCACCGCCGCCGAGCGATGCCCGCCGCCCGTGTCGGACGAGATGATCAGGATTTTGGGAACTCTGGCTCGAAACATAAGATAAACCGAAACTAGTCAACCGATTGAGCAACCGACTTATCGTGGAGATGAAACAGTCCTCTATGCTTTGACAGTTAAGCCGTCCGCTTTGGCCTCGTCGCGTTCGAGTTGTTTGCGCGACTTCTTCATCTCGCGTTCCAACCGCTTGATTTGAATCAGGTGCTTCGGGTTGAACGGGAGCGACGGGTAATAACTGTTCGACTCGTGCGTGCAGAAGCAGCCCGACTGCGCCTTCTTGCGACGCTCCTGCATGGCGGGCGAGAGCCAGAGTTTCTGGAAGTTCCAATCATAGTCGCGCAGGTTCCCCACGGCGTCGAGGTTCTCGCACGAGGAGACCGTGCCCTCGTCGTAGATGACGCCGCCCGCCGTGCCCGCGTAACAGGTCATCTGCGCCTGCTGTTCTTCCTGAGCCTTCGCGATCAAGCCGTGCATGTAAATGTCGATGGCGGCTTTGAAGAAACCGGCATCGCCGCCGTAGTTGTTCTTGATGGCCGAGTGGCGCGAATCGGAATCGATCATGTGCGCGAGTTCGGCGTAGCGCGAGTGGTCGATGTCGAGTTCCTTCGGGTCGGCTGAAGGCGGACGGATGTAGTTGAAGTTCACCTTGTCGGGCTTCAGATCGTACTTGAGAAAATCGTACCACTCGAAAATGGTGTCCTGATTCGTGTTCATGAAGCAGGTGCAGGTCTGTATGTCGAGACGCGGGTATTCGCGTTTGATCGCCTGCAACTGGCGCGCGGTGTCGATGGCGATGTCCCAGGAGCCGGGTTTCTGTCGAATCTTCTCGTGCTGATCCTTGAGGCCGTCGATGCCGAGGGCGACGGCCACGTTCAGGTTCGGGCACTCTTCGAGTATGCGCGTCACGTCGGGGATGATGCGCTTCTGAATCTGGCCGTTCGACATGAGATAGACCGATTCGAGCTTGTTGTTCTCATAGAACGCGCGGACGATTTCCGGCAAATCCTTGCGCGTGAACGGCTCGCCGCCCGCGAGAATGAGCACGCCGAGATTGCCGCCGAGCGTCTCCGAGACGCGCTGAATTTCGTGCGTCTTCATCTGAAGTTTCTTGCGCGGGCGGTCGTCTAGCTCGTCCGTGAAGAAACAGTGCGTGCAGCGCATGTCGCAGACGGACGTGACGAGGATGTTCAAAAGCACCGGCGCGAACGGCTGGCCGAGCGCGAGTTTGGCGTAACGTTTGAGAAGTTCTTTGGTCGTATAATCCATCGAAAAACCTTTACTAATGCCGCAATAAAAACCGCGCCCTGTCCCGGCGCGGATGACTGTCGCCCTGCTCTCCGGGCGACGCAAGAACGAATGTAACCGTCAAAGCAGCAAAAGGCAAATTTTCGCCCCGCCGCCGCGCCTAACTTTGATGCTAATTCCCGTTCTCGCGCTCGCCGCGCACTTTGACGCCGGGCGAGCGCGTGCGGCCAGTAGAGACGGCTGCGATCATGCGCATCAGTCCGGCCGCGCGCACGGGGCTTTGCCGTCGGCTTAGGCCAATTTGCGTTTACCTTATTGAACAGCGCGAAGCCGCCCGGAAGATTATTCTTCCACGGGCGGCTCGCTGTCTCTGAACCCTTGCGGTGCTACTTCCCCTCGTTCTTCACCCTGCGTCTCCTGCGTGCGGCGCCCACGACGCCCGCCAGCCCCGTCGAGAGCAGCACGAGCGTGGCCGGCTCGGGCACGGGTTCGGTGAATTGGTAGGTGGTGCGACCAACGAAGTACCGAATATCGCCGTTGCCTGACATCAGACCTTCTATCTCTACGATTGCAATACCCTGACCGATAAACGTCGTATCGAAGATCAGCGGGCTCGTGCAGACGCCCTGAATGTTAATGTTATTCGTCGCACAGCCCCTGAGGTCGGCGGTGAAAGTGAAGGGGGCTGTTACGGTAAAGATTCCGGAGGATGGCGCGTCAAGGGGAACGATGACCGCACCCCCGATGCTGAACGTGCCTTCGTAATGAATCTGGGGGTACGTGACACCGTTGAACTGAACATTAGTCCCGGGCATGATGTCTGTCCCGTTGAAACTCGCCCCGAAACGTATCTCCTCGCCCGCCCTCGCAAAGCCACTGAGGCCAGCCCCATTCCCGGTGAATCCATTGAGCGCGAAGTTGTCCCCCGTCAACGTAAAAGGTCCGCCGTCGCCGCAGCAGTTGTGTGTTCGGGTGGAGCCGCCCGTCACGACGAGCGGGTCGGCGTTGACGATTGCGGGCAGTAGGAAGAGTGCGAGTGCGGCAACGGCGAGACGGATTCTCATGGGTAGTTCTCCTGGCGAATATGAGGTTAAGGGGCGTTCGCCGCCTTGTGAGCGGCTTACAAAAGTAATTGAAGGCGCAACTATATAGCCGAAGCTTGACGGGGTCAACGATTTCCCGTCCTGACCGCTTATCACTTTTGAGAAGAGAATAAGGAAAGGGTTCACAGCCTGTGGTAGAAGTTGGACTGTCTAAGAACAACTCACTACCGGAGACAGGCCATGAACCCACTGAGAAGATACCCCGTCCTCGCCTCGCTGTT
>DASQMC010000042.1:0-42502 GCA_035645695.1 Pyrinomonadaceae bacterium | reverse complement strand
TTGTCGGCACGCGCGCCCTTCGCCGAAGCCATCGACGGGTTTGCTGCACAAAAAAACCGTCAGACTCCTAATGAAAGAAGCCTGACGGGATGCGACCGAAGAAGAGTGAAAGAGGTGGAGAATCCTCGGACTACAATCGGCGTGAGCTTAATTGCTGCCGCCCGCGAGTTTGCCGACGAGAGTAAAGAGCGGCATGTACATGGCGATGACGATGCCGCCGATGGTGACGCCGAGGAAACCGATCATGGCGGGCTCGATCAACGTCAACATGTTGGCGATGGCATTGTCCACTTCCTGTTCGTAAAAGTCGGCGATCTTGCCGAGCATCGAGTCGAGTGCGCCGGTCTGTTCGCCGATGCCGACCATCTGCGCCACCATGTTCGGGAACACGTCCGAGGCTTTGAGCGGTTCGACGAAACTCTCGCCGCGTTCGACGCCCGTGCGGATGGCGCGGATCGCTTCTTCGATGATGACGTTGCCGGCGGTGCGCGCCGTGATGTCGAGCGATTGCAGGATGGGCACGCCGGAAGAGAGCAGGGTTGAGAGCGTGCGCGAGAAACGCGCGATGGCGATCTTGCGCAGGACGGGGCCGAGGATCGGCGCTTTGAGCGTCAGCCGATCAAGTTGCCGCCGCCCGCCCGGAGTTTTGTAGTAGGTGCGGATGCCGACGAAACCGGCAATCAGGCCGACGAGAATAGAGAGTCCGCCCCACCCGGCGATGAATTCGCTGAGACCGACGACGATCCGCGTGGGCAACGGAAGTTTTTCGTCGGGGCCGAGCAGCCCCATAAAGATCGCCTGAAACTGCGGGATGACGAAGACGAGGATCGCGGCCACGACGAGCGCGGCGATCACGATCACCGCCGAAGGGTAGATCATTGCGGAGATGACATCGCGGCGCAGTTTGACGATCTTCTCAATGAAGGTTGACAGGCGTTGCAGGATGATGTCGAGAATACCGCCGGTTTCGCCCGCCTCGATCATGTTGACGAAGAGTTGATCGAACGCCTTCGGGTGGCGCGACATGGCGACCGCCAGCGTGGCCCCTTCTTCCACATCCTGCCGGGTTTGCGTCAGGACTTGTTGGAAAAATTTGTTCTCCTGCTGCGAAGCGAGAATGTCGAGGCACTGGACGAGAGGCAGTCCCGCGTCGATCATCACGGAGAACTGGCGGGTGAAGATCGACAAATCTTTAGAGGTCACTTTGCCGCGCGCGCTCAGCTTCGGCACGGCCACCTCGCGCCCCTTCTCCTTGACGGAAGTGAGCATGACCTGTTCGCGCCGCAGCAGTTGTTTCAACATGTCGCGGCTGTCGGCGACGCGTTCGCCGACCATCACCTCGCCGAGTCGATTGCGGCCTTTGAAGACGTAAGTGGGCATCTGTGAAACTCCTAAGTGATAGGTGATAAGTGATAGGTGATAAGCGAAGACAGGTTTTTCCCATCACCTATCACTTATCACCCATCACCGCTTTATCTGGTGGGGCGTGCGCCGATAGGACGCGGCTGGGCGTAAGGGCTGGGGTGCGTGCCGGGACGGGGCGGCGCAGTTCCCGCGCCGTTGCCGGTGTTGATCCCTGCGCCGTGTTCGATCAGGTCGCGCAGTTCGTCCGTGTTCGATGAACGCTGCATGGCGAGGTCGAGCGTGATCAGGCGTTTGTGGTAGAGCGTGGCGAGCGCCTGATTGAAGGTCTGCATGCCGTACTTCTCCTGCCCGGTCTGCATCATCGAATAGATTTGATGAATCTTGTCTTCGCGGATCAGGTTGCGGATGGCGGCGTTGGGCACGAGAATTTCCAGCGCGGCGACGCGCCCCTGCCCGTTCGAGCGCGGCAGCAGCGCCTGACACATGATGCCTTCGAGCACGAGCGAGAGCTGCGCGCGAATCTGCGCCTGCTGGTTCGAGGGAAACACGTCGATAATGCGGTTGATGGTCGAGGCGGCGGAATTGGTGTGCAGCGTGGCGAAGGTCAAATGCCCGGTCTCCGCAATGCGCAGCGCCGATTCGATGGTTTCGAGGTCGCGCATTTCGCCGACGAGCACCACGTCCGGGTCTTGCCGCAGGGCCGTGCGCAAAGCTTCGGCGAAGCCTTTCGTGTCCGAGCCGACTTCGCGCTGGTTGACGACGCACGACTTGTGGTTGTGCAGAAACTCGATGGGGTCTTCAATGGTCACGATGTGTTCGTGCCGTTCGCGGTTGATCTTGTCGATCATGGCGGCGAGCGTCGTGGATTTGCCGGAGCCGGTCGGGCCGGTGACGAGAATCAATCCGCGCGGGCGGTCGCAGAGTTTGGTCACGACGGGAGGCAATCCGAGGTTCTCAAACGATCTGATCTCGTAAGGGATGGCGCGAAAGACCGCGCCGACCGCGCCGCGCTGATTGAAGAGGTTGGCGCGAAAGCGCGAGAGGCCGCGCACGCCGAAGGAGAAATCGAGTTCGAGCGCTTCCTCGAAGCGGTGCTTCTGCGCATCGGTGAGCACGCTGTAGGCGAGTTGCTTGGTGTCGGCCGAGGTGAGCGTCTTGAAGCCTTCGAGAGGCTTGAGGCCGCCATCAACGCGCACTTGCGGGGGCGTGTTGGTGGTCAGGTGTAAATCCGAGCCGCCCAACTCGATCAACTTCTTGAGCAGATCGGAGAGCGAGAGTTGATCCGCCAGTGACGATTCGTTGGCTGCCATATTTCTATGTGGACTCCATGGGGAAGATTACCCGCGCGGGCGGCGGGCGCGCGCCGGAATTCGGGCGCGCGTTTGGACGAGTGGGTTTGTGATCCGTTTGAAGGTTTGACCGCGCCGCGGTCTTAACGCTGAGCGGTGGTGGAGTTGGCGCGACGCGCGCCGAGCGCCATGACGGCCTGTTCGGACTCGGCGGCGAGCGTATCGGCGAATTCCACGGGCGCGTTGGTGGCGAGGCTGTAGACCTGCCCTTCGGACTCCGTGAAGTAGAACGTCCATGCGCGGCGTTCGCCGTTCGCGGCGACCGATTGCGCGGTGACGACGAACACGCGCCGTTCGCCGAACTGCCGTTGCACGTCGTTTGTGACCCACCCGCCTTCGGCCACCATCCGGTTGATGACGGTGCGGCGCAGGGTCGTGACGTGTACGCCGCCGAAAGTTTTGCCGCGCGCGTCGGAGGCCGCCGTCGGCTCAAGGTTGACGCGCGACCAGACGGCGGATGAGCGCACGCGCCCGTCGGCGGCGCGCACGTTGAAACGCATCTCACCGGCGCGACCCGACGCCCCGGCGCTGCTCCAACCGCCCGGCAGCGGCGAGGCCGCCGGCCGACGCAGTTCCTGCAAAGCATCTTTCGTCGCCGGAACGACCGCGGGCGGAGCTTTCAACGGGGTGATGTGTGCGAGCGAGGCCGTGCTCGGCAGGGCGACGCTTGGCAGTGCGAAGCTGACGCCGTTACCCGCTTTGGCAGACCCGGCGTGATTGGCGGCGGGCGCGAGCAGGGAAAAGGGCGTCCTGGCTGCCGTCAACGCGGCGCGGCGGCGGCGGCGTTCGGCGGCCACGGCGCGCTGGCGTCGGAGGCGCGCACGGTAGCGTCGCCACCATGCGCGCGAGTGTCGGCGGGCATAGCGGCCTTTGGAACGGGAGACCGAAGGGCGCGACGCCCAGTGTGCCAGCGAATCCGAGAGCGGCAGCGTGGAGGCCACCGTGCACATGATGAGTATGGTTAAAACTAAAGCGCGCAAAAACATGATGAACCTCTTTTCAAGCGACCGTCTCGCGCACAACTTCTTCGATGGTCGTCACGCCGTTTCTGATCTTCACTAAACCCGATGCGCGCAAAGTGAGCATGCCGTTTTCGACGGCTCGCTTGCGCAGTTCCAACGCCGACGCCCCGATCAGGATCAACTCGCGGATGTCGTCCGTGATCTCCATCACTTCGTAGAGGCCGACGCGCCCTTTGTAGCCGGTGTTATTGCACTTGGCGCAGCCCCTGCCTTTGAAAATCTTTATGTCGCGCGCTTCGTCCGGCGAGAAGCCGACTTCGATGAGCGCTTCGGCGGGCGTCGGCACAGCCTCTTTGCATTCCGTGCAGACGCGGCGGATGAGTCTCTGCGCCTGAATCAGGTTAACGGAAGTGGCGACGAGGAAAGGCTCGATGCCCATGTTCATGAGGCGGGAAATGGTGGAGGGCGCATCGTTGGTGTGAAGGGTGGAGAGGACGAGGTGGCCTGTGAGCGCGGCCTTGATGGCGATCTCGGCGGTCTCGAAGTCGCGGATTTCGCCGACGAGGACGATGTTCGGGTCTTGCCTGAGGAAAGAGCGGAGCGCGGCGGCGAAGTTCAAACCGATCTGCTCCTTCATCTGCACCTGATTGATGCCGACGAGGTTGAACTCGACCGGGTCTTCGGCCGTCATGATGTTCGTCTCGGTCGTGTTCAGAGACTGGAGCGCCGAGTAGAGCGTGTTGGTTTTGCCCGAGCCCGTCGGGCCTGTGACGAGCACCATGCCGTAGGGGCGTTCGATGTTGCGCTTGAACTTGACGAGCGACTCCGGCTCGAAACCGAGCTTCGTCATGTCGAGCATCAGCTTCTCTTTGTCGAGCAGACGCATCACGACTTTTTCGCCGAACAGCGTCGGCAGCGTCGAGACGCGGAAGTCCAGTTCGCGCGAACGCCCTTCGCTACGCAGTTTGATCTTGATGCGCCCGTCCTGCGGCAGACGCTTCTCGGAGATGTCGAGCTTCGACATAATCTTGATGCGGGAGATGAGCGCGTCGCGCAGGCGAAGCGGCGGGTGCATCACGTCGTAGAGCACGCCGTCGATGCGGAAGCGGATGCGCATCTCTTTCTCGTAAGGCTCGATGTGGATGTCGGATGCGCCGCGTTGCAGCGCGTCCACGAGCAGGACGTTCACGAGGCGCACGACGGGCGCGTCCTCGCTCATGCGCGCCAAACTCGACACGTCGATCTCGTCGTCCTCGTCTATGACCTCAACGTCGTCGGAGGCTTCCTGATCGAAATCCAACTGGGCGAGCGAAACGGCGTCGGCCGCCATCGCGAAACCGTTCCCGTTCCCGTTCGCGTGACCGTTGCCCTTTGTCCCGGCCAGCGTCGCCTCCACCACGCTCGCCAGTTCGATCTCGCGCGTGCCGCCGTAATATTGCTCGATGGCCTCCTGCACGCCCGCTTCGGAAACGACGACCGGCTCGATGTTCAAGCCCGTCATAAACTTGATGTCGTCCATCGCGAAGACGTTCGTGGGGTCAACCATCGCCAGCGTCAGCGTGGCCCCGACGCGCGAGAGCGGCAGCACCGAATACTTATCGGCCACTTCGCGCGGAATCAGGCGGATGACGGAGGCGTCAACGTCGAACAGGTCGAGGTTGACGCTCGGCACGCCGTACTGACGCGACAAAACGGCCGTCACCATGTCGTCGGAAACCAGACCGAGTTTGACGAGGTTGAAGCCGAGCCGCCCGCCGTGCTCGCGCTGGTAGTCGAGCGCTTCACGCAGCTGTTGCGGCGTCAGGATGTTTTCGCGGACGAGTATTTCGCCTAGTTTAGCTGACATTTCTTGACGGGTTCCACCGGAATCGGACGCTACTGGGGAAGAATTTGCGACAGGGCAGGCACTTACAAGTTATTCGGACGAGCGGGCAGCACGTCGAGCACGTGTGTTTTTCTTAAGGCAACGATGACAAACATCGTTGGCAAAATCATGTTAACGGACATGCCGCGCGGCTGTCAAGATGAATATGCGGCAATATGTCGCATGGCACAAACCGGCGCGAAATCGCCCGTCTTTACTGGCATTTTTGGAAAAGAGAGGTGGTTGACGCTTCACGTCAATCTGAATAGGGGCGGGACGGCGGCGAGCGCGGGGGGTGTTAAACGCGAAAAGGCGACGCCCGTTTGAGCGTCGCCTTTTCGCGTGCGGTAGTTAAAACGATTCTAGGATTTGCGTCTTCTGGTCGTGGTGGTCGCCTTGTCGGCGGGTCTGGGTTTGAGCGCATCGTTCAGCCCGGCGACGGCTTCTTCGGCCATCTGCTTACGCGGGTCGGTCGCGGGGGCTTTGCTGGCGAACTGTTGGAGCATGTCGCGCCCCTCGGCCGTCTTCGCGCCGGTCGGGTCGGAGGCTAAAGCGAGACCGAGACCGTAGATGGCGTCGAGGTTGTTCGGGCTGGCGGCCAGAATCGTCTTGTAGGCGGCGATGGATTCGTCAACGCGGCCGCCCTGGAAGAGGGCATCGCCGAGGGATGCCTCGGCCTTGGTCTTTTTCGCCGAGTCGGTTTCGGCAGCAATGTATTCCTGAAACGCCTTGATGCCCGCCTCAGTGTCAACCTGCGCGTTAGTTTGCAGCGCGACGCGGTACGACTCCGCGCGCTGGAAGAGGTAGTCCAACTCCTCATTCTTCGCCGCTTCGGGCGTGGCGGCGGCGACCCGGTCGGCCTGCGGCGTGCGGTAGGTGGTGACGGCTTTCTCCGCCGTCTCGGTGGCGAGTTTCAAATCGGCGCGGGCGGCATCCTTGCCCGCCTGATCCTTGGACTTGGCGGCGGCGTTGTACGTATCGACGGCGCGCGTGCGCAGGACAATCGCCTTGTTGCGATAAACAACGGCCTCGTTCGGGTCGATCCCGATGGCCTGATCATAGAGCGTGACCGCCTCGTCGTATTTCTTGGCGTTGAAGGCATCATTGGCGGCTTTGAAGACGACGGGCAACTTGGCGTTGCGCTCTTGAACCTTCGCGTTCTTGGCCGTGATCTCGGCGACTTCTTTCTCATACGCGGCCTGTCTCTTCTTGATTTCTTCAGGCGTCAGCGCGGGTTCGCCGCTCGCTTTAGCTGCGGCGGTGCTTCCCCCGGCGGCGGCTGCGGGCGTGCTGCCCGCCGCGCCCGCTTTCGCCGTGCCTGCGGCGTTTGCGGCGCGAATGTCGGCGAGCGTCAGAGTCGAGCCGTCGCCGGGCAGGAGCGTGAAGTTGTTGGTAGGCCGCTGGCTGACACGGACGTTCGCGACATAGGAAGGCGTCGCGCCCGGCGCGCTGACGATGATGGTGAACGTGCCGATGTATTCGAGTCCGGCGTGGACGTATTCGCCCTTTTTGTCCGTTTTCGTTCTTTGGGTCTGTTTAATATCGGTGCGGTGAAACTCCACCAGTGCGCCGACGACGGGCGTTTCGGTGCCGTCAGCCTGTTTGAGCGTGACTTTGCCGGTGGCCGCGACCTGCTGTGCCGTGGCGGTGAAGGCACAGGTCGCGACGAGCAGCGCGGCGACGAAGAAGTGTGTGAATTTCGAGATACGCATGTTGGGCTTCTCCTGTAAATGATTCTGCGTGGAGTTTAATTTTAAACGGGGGATTCAATCAAGTCTTCAGCCGTCGTTTAAGATGCGCGCGAAGACTGTCCGGTTGTCATTCCGACACCCTAATATCAGATCGGTGGCGGACAAATCAAGCGTAAGGGATGGGGTCGTCTATGCCCGCCTCGCCGAAGGCGCGAAGGCGCAGGGCGCACGAATCGCAACGCCCGCAAGCCCTGTCCTCAGCCTGATAGCAAGACCACGTGAGCGCGAGCGGCGCGCCGAGTTCGAGGCCGCGCCGGATGATTTCCGACTTGCGCAGGTGGATGACGGGCGTCCTGATTTCCACACGCGTGTCGGGGCGCGTTCCGTTGTCGATGGCGCGCTGGAAGGCCGCGTAAAATTCAGGGCGGCAGTCCGGGTAGCCGGATGAATCTTCTTCGACCGCGCCGATGTAGATGGCGCGCGCGCCCGTCACTTCCGCCCAGCTCGTCGCGATGGCGAGCAGGTGCGCGTTGCGAAAAGGCACGTAGCTCGTCGGTATCGCGCGCATGTTCAAGTCGGCCTGCGAGACGGGAATCCGCGCGTCCGTTAGAGACGACCCGCCGATGCGCGCGAGATATTCGACCGAGGCGACGAGACGGCGCGCGACGCCGTAGTGATCCGCGAGTTCATTGAAGGCGCGCTGCTCGCGCGCCTGCGTCCGCTGCCCGTAGGAGACGTGCAGGAAAGCCAACTCCTCGTACTCCGTCCCGGCGACGGCCGCCGTCACGCAAGAGTCCATCCCGCCCGACACCAGACACACGGCCAGACTAATGGATGAGGGATGAGGGATGAGGGATGAGGGAGAAGCGCCGGGCGCAAGGCTCGACCCTTCGCCCCCGGCCTCTTCCCCCATTTCATCATCGAACCCGGCCAATGCTTTTTCGTCGAATCCACCCATAATAGAAAAAGTATGAAGTAGGAACGCGGAACGATGAAGTAAAAGCGGCAACGCGCTCGTCTTCAGTTCATCGTTCATCGTTCATCGTTCATCGTTTGCCTTTCAGACTCCGTGAACATCCGCGCCCCAGATCATTTTGTGTAGTTGCATCTGCATGCGGACTTTGCCGAGACCGCTCGATGCGACGAGGTCGGCTAATGATTGCAGGTCGGTTTGACCCCAGACGGGCGAGACGAGAATGGCGTGCGCGCGCCGTTCGAGATCGTAGCGCGCGATCACGTCGCGGGCGTAATCCCAGTCGGCGCGGTCGACGACGACGAATTTGACCTCATCGCAATCGGGGCGCAGGGTCAAGAGGTTCGGCCAGTGGTTGCGCTCGGCTTCGCCCGACGCGGGACACTTCACGTCGAGAATGAGTTTGGCGCGCGGGTCTACCTTTTCGGTCGAGACGTAACCGCCCGTTTCGATGAGCACCTCGAAGCCTTCGTCGCAGAGGCGCGTGATGAGCGTGAAGGCTTCGCGTTGCGCGAGCGGTTCGCCGCCCGTCACTTCGACGAGTCGGCATTCGAGCGCGCGCACCTGCGAGAGAATGTCTTCGAGCGTCATGCGCTCGCCGCCCGTGAACGTGTATTCACTGTCGCACCACACGCAGCGCATCGGGCAGCCCGTCAGGCGCACGAACGCGCACGGCCTCCCGGCGTGCGTTGACTCGCCCTGAATGGAACGAAAAATTTCCGTGATGCGCAGCATGGCAATCGAGAAGTTGTCAGTTTTCAGTTGTCAGTTTTCAGTTAACGGTTGTCAGTTGTTCAGGCCACCTTACCGCAGCTTACGTGGACGGCACAAACAAGCGACAGGCGACAACCGGCATCTCTTTTATTGTGTTAGCATACGCGCTCGGCAGGCTGAGCATCAAACACGAGCGATGAGCCGGAAGGCGACAGCAACAACGGCAACCACGGAGCGACTTTTGCGCGAGGGTGCGGCGCGCCTCTTAGCGCGCGCGGCCGATGCGCGTGCGCTCGACGCGGCGGCGCTGCTGCCCCGCGTGGGCGGCGTGTTGGAGAAGTATTTGCTACGCCACCGGCCGGAGGCGTCGGTTGAAGAGATAGACGGTTTTCTCGATGCCTTGCGCGCGGACGACCTGTGTCTCGTCGTGGCGTGCGAGCGCGGCGACGATGCGGCGTGGTCTGATCTGATGGAGCAGTTTCGGGCAACCGTGTTGTCGGCCGCGCGTGGGGCTTCGGCGAACGAGGGCGCGGCCGAGGAACTGGCGCAGTCGGTGTGGGCTGATCTCTACGGCTTGCGCGCGCGCGCGGACGGGAGCGCGGCGGGCAAACTCGCTTATTATTCCGGCTGCGGCTCGCTCGGCGGTTGGCTGCGCGCCGTCGTCGGCCAACTCGCCGTTGACCGGCATCGCAAGTCGGCGCGGCTCGTGCAGACGGAGGAAGCGGCGGACTTCGACCGTCTCGCGCATGGACAACACGAAGAGACCGACCATTTCACCGTCGCCGCACAGCCCGACCCCGAACACGCGTTCGCAGAGCGCGAGACATCCGACGCCGTCGCCGACGCGCTCGCCCATGCGCTCGCAGGTCTCGACGCGGAAGATCGTCTCCTGATCAAACTCTACTACTTCGACGATCTGCGACTGCGCGAAGCGGGCGCGGTGCTCGGCGTACACGAGGCGACGGCGAGTCGCCGACTGACGCGCCTGCATACGGAGGTGCGAAAGCGCGTCGAATCGTTTCTCATCGCTAAGCGCGGCTGGACGAAACAGGAGGCGACGCGCGCGCTCGCGGACGCCGCGACGCATCTCGATACAGACCTGCGCCGCATGCTCGTCGGGGCTGAAAATCCCGCGCCGAGCGAACGGCGCGAGGAGCTTTACGAATGAATCGGCGGCGGGCGGTTCGCTTCGCGGCGAACGCAAGAATAGAGCACGCGGCGCGTTCTGTGGTTGGGCGGAAGTGGGATAGAGTTCGAGCGGAAGTTTAATGAAAGCAGAGTTCGACAAAGAGATAGATTCGTTGTTGCGCGAGGGCGCGCGGCGGGGGCGCGCCGCGGCGTCCGGCGCAACGGGCGCGCGCGCGGGCGACGTATCACAATCCGCGCATCTCGACGTGGACGAACAGAGCGCGTTTGCCGAGAATGCGCTGCCCGTCGCGGCGCGCGCGCGCTACACGGCGCATCTCGCGGACTGCGACGAATGCCGACGCGGTGTAACTCGGCTCGCGCTTGCAGCGGGGATGCCCGCGCAGTTGGAGACGCGCGAGATTGCGACGGGGCAGGCGGAGGCACGTCCCCTCTCCCTGCGCGAACGTCTCGGCGCGTTGCTTGCGCCGCGCGCGTGGCGTTACGCCGTGCCCGCTCTGGCGTTGCTGCTCGTCGGCGCGATCACGCTCGTCGTGTTGATGCGCGGGATGCGGAGAGACGGCGCGAGAGAAACTTCCATTGCGGAGAGCAACGCGCCGAACGCGCAGAGGCCGCAGCAGCAGCAGCAGGCCGCGCAGCCGGAAGCGCATCACGCGCCGCAGAACGGAAACGCATCGCCCGCCGCCATTCCCGGCGACCGGAACACGCCTGTCGCGCCGGACTCGGACGCATCTCCGTTGAAAGAAGAGATCGCCGCGAACAGGCCGGGCGCGGAAGTCGCGCCGCCTGTCGTGACGGGAGCGGCAACGGGCAACGCTGCGCCTGCTCCTCCGCCCGCTCCTTCATCCGGGGCCGGCGCGGTCGCGCGCCAGATGTCGGGGCTGCCCGCATCCACGCCCGCGCCCGTTGCCGAGTCGGCGGCCGTCACGACCGAGCAAGAGGCGGCGAAGTCCGAAAGCGGCAAACGCGCGGCCGATGCGGCGAAGGTCGAACGGAAAGCCGATGTCTTTGACGAACGCCAATACTCAAACCGCCGCGAGCAGACGAGCGGCCCACGCCGCAACGAACAGGCGCGGAACTCGCGCGCAACCAACAACGACGATTCGAGAAACCGCGCGGACAACAATGGCGGGAGCATCGCGGCGACAACCGCCGCCCCCGCCGCCGCTCCTCCGGCCGCCGCCGCCGCGAAACGCGCGCGCGTGCGCGAGGCGGAGCGCGGCAAAGACGAAAACCGTTCGGCGGAAGATTCCGAGCGGATCGAGCGTGGGCGCGCGGGGTCGGCCGCCGAGACGCGCACCGTCGCCGGGAGAAGATTTCGCCGCCAGGGCGACGCCTGGGTTGACGCAAACTACAGCGCGGGGCAGTCATACACAATCGTCAGGCGCAACTCCGAACAGTTTCGCGCGCTCGTCGCGGACGAACCGGGCTTGCGCCGCATCGTCGATGCTCTCGGCGGCGAAGTGACGGTCGTCTGGAAAGGCCGCGCTTACCGCTTCCGCTGAACGAGAGACGGGCGACAGGCAGCGGGTGACGGGTGAAAAATATTTACCCGTCACCCGCTTCTCATGTAAGGTGTACCCCTTAAAGAGCCATTTCGGCTGACAACTAACTACAAACGAAGACACTGCGCCGGGTCGAGATAGAAGGTTTGCGCCCGTCGCCCATCGCCTGTTACATGTCCCTATTCGAGGTCTTCCATGATCTTCAGCAGTCCCTATCCGGCGATTGATATTCCCCCCACGCCGCTGACGCCCTTCGTGCTGGCTCGCGCGCGCGAGCGCGGCGACAAGCCCGCGTTGATCGACGCCGTGAGCGGGCGCACGATCACCTACAGGCAACTCGACGATGCGGTGCGTCGCGTTGCCGCCGGACTCGCCGCGCGCGGCTTCCGCAAAGGCGACGTGTTCGCCATCTACAGCCCGAATATCCCGGAGTACGCCGTCGCCTTTCACGCCGTCTCGCTCGTCGGCGGGACGCTGACGACGCTCAATCCCGTCTACACCGTCGAAGAGGCCGCGCACCAACTGAGAGACGCGCGCGCGAGGTTTCTGCTCACCGTGCCCGCGCTGCTCGACCGCGCGAAGGAGGCCGCCGCGCACGCGAGCGTCGAAGAGATTTTCGTCTTCGGCGAGTGTGAGGGCGCGACGCCGTTCGCCGCGCTCTATGCGAGCGACGGGGCAAGCGATGAAACAGGCGACGGGGCGAGCGAGGGAGCGGGCGACGGGGCGAGCGACGGGGCGGGCGGCGCGCAGGAATGGCCGCGAGTCGAAATCGATCCGGCCGGGGATGTGGTCGTTCTCCCGTATTCGAGCGGGACGACGGGGTTGCCGAAGGGCGTCATGCTCACGCACCGCAATTTGATTGCCAACACGCTTCAGGTGCAGGCGTGCGAGTTGATCGACGAGTCGGACATGCTGGTCTGCGTGCTCCCGTTGTTTCACATCTACGGGATGGTCGTCATCATGAACGTCGGCCTCTACGAAGGGGCGAGCATCGTCGTCATGCCGCGCTTCGATCTCGAACTGTTTCTTAAAATCTTGCAGGACTACGGTGTGACGCTCGCCCACGTCGTGCCGCCGATCATGCTCGCGCTCGCGCAGCACCCGAGCGTGGACAACTACGATCTGTCGAAACTGAAGACGCTCTTTTCCGGCGCGGCTCCCTTGAGCGAGAAACTCGCGCGGGCGTGCGCTGAGCGTCTCAACTGCGGCATCCGGCAGGGCTACGGCATGACGGAGACCAGTCCGGCCATACATCTCACGCCCGCCCGCTCCGACGAATCGAAGTACGGCTCAATCGGGCAGTGCGTGCCGAACACGGAGTGCAGGATCGTGGACGTGGCGACGGGCGAGCCTTTAGGGTACGGGCAGGAGGGCGAGATTTGCATGCGCGGGCCGCAGATGATGAAGGGCTATCTCAACCGCCCCGAAGCCACTGCCGCGACGATTGACGCGGACGGCTGGCTGCACACGGGCGACATCGGCTACTGCGACGAGAGCGGCCATTTCTTCATAGTGGATCGGCTGAAAGAGTTGATCAAATATAAAGGCATGCAGGTTGCCCCGGCGGAACTCGAAGCTCTGCTCTTAACTCACCCGTCGGTGGCGGACGCGGCCGTCGTGCCCGTCGCCGACGAAGCGGCGGGCGAACTGCCGAAAGCATTCATCGTCCGCAAGCCGGGCGCGGAGGGCTTGGCCCCTGAGGAATTGATGGCCTTCGTCGCCGAGCGCGTCGCGCCCTACAAGAAGATACGCCGTTTGGAATTCATCGAGCAGATACCGAAGTCCGCCTCCGGCAAAATCCTGCGCCGCCTGCTCGTCGAACGCGAGCGCGCGAGGTAAGTCACAAAGAGCGCGAACGCGCGAGGTGAATCACAAAGAGCGCAAACGCGCGAGGTGAATCCGGAACACTCAGTACAAACGCACCGGGGTAAACTATAGTCATGTGGAAAAACTCAAATTGCGCGCGCCGAACGTGCGCTTCAATCATTGCCATCGTCTTTCTCATCACGGGCTTTGCCCTCTCGCCCGCCACGCACGCGCAGGGGAGACGCGCGGCGCGACGAGGCGGCGGCGCAAACGCTTCTTCGGCGCGGACGCCCGCCGCAACGCGGCGCGACCCGGATGTCGCGCGCATGCTGACAGAGATAAACCCGCGCAACATCGAGCGCACGGTGCGCAAGCTCGTCTCCTTCGGCACGCGCAACACGCTCTCGGCGCAGGACAACCCGGCGCGCGGCATCGGCGCGGCGCGCGACTGGCTCAAGAGCGAGTTCGAGGGGATCGCGCGCGGCGCGGGCGGGCGGCTCAGCGTTGAGTTGCAGTCTTACACGCAGGAAGCGAACCCGCCCCCGCGCGGCCGCATCCCGCAACCGACCCTCATCACAAACGTCGTGGCGACGCTGCGCGGCTCGCAACCGGCTTCCGCCGCGCGCATGTATGTGGTGAGCGGCCACTACGACTCGATGTGTACCAGCCCCGTCGATGCCGTGTGCGACGCGCCGGGCGCGAACGACGACGCCTCGGGCGTGGCGGCCGTCGTCGAGCTGGCGCGCGTGATGTCGCGTCGCGAGTTCGACGCGACAATCGTGTTCATGGCGGTCGCGGGCGAAGAACAGGGCTTGCTCGGCGCTACCTATTACGCGGAGCAGGCCAGGCAAAAGAATCTCGACATCGCCGCGATGCTCACGAACGACATCGTGGGCAACAGCCTCGGCGGAAACGGCGTACGCGACCGCAACACGGTGCGCGTCTTCTCCGAAGGCGTGCCGTCGAACGAGACTCCGGAAGAGGCTAACGCGCGACGCGGCACGGGCGGCGAGAACGATTCCGCTTCGCGCCAACTCGCGCGCTTCATCAAAGAGACGGGCGCAACTTACCTGCCCGGCTTTAACGTGCAGTTGATCTACCGGCGCGACCGCTACCTGCGCGGCGGCGACCACATCCCGTTTCTCGAACGCGGCTTCGCCGCCGTGCGCCTCACCGAGCCGAACGAGGAATACAAGCATCAGCATCAAAACGTCCGCACGGAAAACGGTGTCGTCTACGGCGACCTGCCGGAGTTCGTCGATTACGGCTACATCGCGCAGGTCGCGCGCGTCAACGCCGCCGCGCTCGCCACGCTCGCACGCGCCCCCGCGCGCCCGGCGGGCGTCGGCCTGCTCACGCGCCGCCTGACAAACGACACAGACCTCCAATGGACGGCCAACACGGAACCCGACCTCGCGGGCTACGAGATCGTCTGGCGCGAAACGTCCTCGCCCGTCTGGACGAACTCGCGCGCCGTGGGCAACGTCAACGCTTACACGGTCGCGGGGATGTCGAAAGACAACTATTTCTTCGGCGTGCGCGCCGTGGACAGGCAGGGCAATCGCAGTCCGGTCAGCGTCCCGCGTCCCGTTCGTTGAAACTAAGATTCTAGAGGAAACGATGAAGTAGGAACGATGAACGATGAACTGAAGAAAATTGTCTTTAGTTCATCGTTCATCGTTCCTACTTCATCGTTCCTACTTCATCGTTCCTACTTCATCGTTCCTACTTCATCGTTCCTGCCTTGCCCGCCATTTTGTTCAACCTTTTATCCCGCCGCTGCGTCTAAACCAACGAGCCGTCACAAACTCGGAAAAAATCGTTTCGGTCAAAGGCTCTCAGGCAAAATTAAATCTCATAAGGTCTTAATTGGCGGGAAATTTTATGAATAAGTCTCTTAACTCCCGCGCGTCGCTCGTCTTGCGTCGCGCGACGGCGCTTGCGCTCGCGTTCGCGCTCGTCGCCGGTTCGACGGCGTCGTTTCGTCCGGGCGCGGCGTTCGCGCAGAAGGCGCCGGGCGGGCGGGCGGCGCGTCTCAGCGAGGATCAGCGCATCCTGCACGTGCTGAATCGTCTCGGGTTCGGCGCGCGACCCGGCGACGTAGAGCGCGTGCGCAAACTCGGTCTTGAAAATTACATCGAGCAGCAACTCGCGCCGGACAAAATCACGGACGCGGTTGCGGAAGCCAAACTGCGCGATCTTTCCTCTTACTGGATGACGACCGCCGAACTTTACCGTAAGTACCCGCAGCCGGGTCGCCTATTGCGCGCACTGGAGCGTCAGGGGCGTCTGCCCGCAAACCTCTCGGAGTTGCGCGAGAACCGCACGAAGGGCGGCGGCGATGCGGCGGCGAAGCCCGACTCGGGCGCGGCGGGCGCGAAGATGGGCATGGAAGGCGCGATGTCGAACGACGGGGCGGCGATAAGCACGGGCGAGGCGAAGAACGACACGCGAGAGAATTACCGGCAGGCCATACAGGAATATTATCGTGAGAATAACCTGTTGCAACCGGCGCGCATCACGGCGGAGTTGCAATCGTCGCGCATCCTGCGCGCGGCTTACAGCGAGCGGCAGTTGCAGGAAGTGCTCGTCGATTTCTGGACGAACCACTTCAACGTCTATGCCAACAAGGGAGCGGATCGCTGGCTGCTGGTCTCTTACGACCGCGACACGATCCGCCCGCGCACGCTCGGCAAGTTCAAAGATTTATTACTGGCGACGGCGCAAAGCCCCGCGATGCTTTTTTACCTCGACAACTATCAGAGCGTCAGCCCGGCGGCCGGGCGCGGCGCGGCTCGCATGCGCCCGCGCGTGAAGCGGTTCAGCGAGATGCTGGCTATCCCGCGGGCGGGCGGCGCGGCGGACGCGGAACGACAGGGCGGGGGACGCCGCCGTTTGAATCGCCGTCGCCAGCTGATGCGCGAGAGAGCGAATGTGTCGAATGATGAAATGACCGCCGCACAAGAGCAGCAGGGGCAGATGCCCGCCACGCAGGCGCAAACGCCGCCCGTGCAGCAACCACGGCGCATGCGTCGCGGCATCAACGAAAACTACGCGCGTGAGTTGATGGAACTGCACACGCTCGGCGTCGAGGGCGGCTACACGCAGAAGGACGTGCAGGAAGTGGCGCGTTGCTTCACCGGCTGGACGATCTTCGACCCGCGCGGCGCGGGCAGCGCGGCGGGGTTGACGAACCCCGAACGCGCCGGGGCGTTTTACTTCAACCCGCGCCTGCACGACGACGGCGAAAAACTCGTGCTCGGCCACAAGATTCCCGCGGGCGGCGGTATCAACGACGGCATGCTCGTCTTAGACATCCTCTCGAAGCATCCTTCGACGGCGAAGTTCATCGCGACGAAACTCGCGCGCCGCTTCGTTTCGGACAACCCCCAACTCGCGACGGTCGAAAGCATCGCCGCGGCCTACACGAAGTCCGACGGCGACATTCGCACAACCTTGCGCGCCGTCTTTTCGTCGCCCGAATTCAACGCGCCGGAGAATTATCGCGCGAAGATCAAGACGCCGTTTGAACTCGCCATCAGCGCCGTGCGCTCGCTCGGCGGCGAGACGACGGGCGCGCCCGCGCTCCACCAATGGATCGCGCGCATGGGCGAGCCGCTCTATCAATATCAAGCGCCGACCGGCTACCCGGACACGGCCGAGCACTGGGTCAACACGGGCGCGCTGCTCGAACGCATGAACTTCGCGCTCGCCCTCGTCGCGGGTCGCATCAACGGCACGCGCGTCGATCTCACGCGCTTCAGCAAAGCGGGCGGCACAATCGCGGACAAGCCGCGCCTCATCGAGCAATTCGCCGCCGTCATCTTACAGGGCGACATGTCCGAGCGGACAAAGACGGCCTTATTGAAGGGGTTGAACGAAGCGACGACCGGAGCGGCGTCCCCGGCGAACGCGGCGAACCCGACGCCGGAGATGACGCGCGCGGCGGGCAACGACGATTCCTCGATGCCACGCGGCGGTGGCGGCGGGCGTCGCGGCGGCGGGCGGCGCGAGATGCTGGCCGTCAATACGCCGATACCCGAAGCAGCGCGCATCGCCGCTCTGATTATCGGTTCGCCGGAGTTTCAAAGACAGTAAAGGCGGTGACAGGTAACGGGTGACAGGTGACGAGATAAAGACAAGCTTTTTAGTTTTAACCTGTCACCTGTCACCCGTCACCTGTCACCCTTAGAGAGGATATAAGGATGAATCGCAGGTTCTTTTTGAAGTCGGGAGGCGTCGCGCTGGCGAGCGTCGGGTTGGTCGGCGGGTCGCCGTCGTTCTTGCAGCGGGTCGCGGCGGCGCAGAATTTGAAGGCGAACGCGGGCGGGCGTCGGAAAACTCTGATCGCCATATTCCAGCGCGGCGCGGCCGACGGCCTCAACATGGTGGTGCCGCACGGCGAGAAAAATTACTACGCTATGCGCCCCTCAATCGCCATCGCGCAGCCGGGAAAGGCTGCGACGGGCGAGTCGGCGATAGACCTCGACGGGTTCTTCGGCCTGCATCCCGCGCTCGCCGGGTTCAAGCCGATGTGGGACGCGAAGCGTCTAGCCATCGTCCATGCCGCCGGTTCGCCCGACAACACGCGCTCGCATTTCGACGCGCAGGACTACATGGAAGCGGGCACGCCCGGCGTCAAGTCTACGCCCGACGGGTGGCTGAATCGTTATTTGCAGTCGCGCGCCGAGCCTAAGGGGTCGCCGTTTCGCGGCGTCTCGATGACGCAGAACCTGCCGCGCGCGATGCAGGGTCGCGCGCCCGCGCTCGCCATCTCCAATCTCGCGGACTTCTCGATCCGCGCCGGGCAGTCTTCGCAGACGTTGCAGGGCGGCTTTGAAGACATCTACGAGCAGGAGGTCGGCGGCGCCCTCGGCGGCACGGGCAAGGAGACGTTCGAGGCCATCGCCTTTTTGAAGCAGGTCAACCCGGCGCAGTACAAGCCGGAGAACGGCGCGCGGTACCCGCGCACGCAGTTTGGCAACGCCCTCTTGCAGATCGCCCAACTCGTCAAAGCGGGCGTCGGACTCGAAGTCGCATTCACGGACATGGGCGGCTGGGACACGCACGTCAACGAAGGCGGCGCGCGCGGCCAACTCGCGGCGCGTCTGACGGAGTTCGCGAATGGCATCAACGCGCTCTACACAGACCTCGGCGCGCGCCATATGGACGACGTGGTTGTCCTCACGATGTCGGAGTTCGGGCGCACCGCCCGCGAGAACGGCAACCGCGGCACAGACCACGGCCACGCCAACGCCATGTTCATCATCGGCGGCGCGACGCAGGGCGGCCGTGTTTACGGCAAGTGGCCGGGTCTCGACGCCGACAAACTCTACGACGGGCGCGATCTCGCCTTAACGACCGACTTCCGCGACGTGTTCGGCGAAGTCGCCGCGAAGCATCTCGGCAACGCCGACCTGAAGCGAGTCTTCCCCGGTTACGCCTCGAACCCGGCGAAGTTTCGCGGCGTGCTCGGCTGAACCGGGCAAAGAGTCGTAAAAGATGAAAGGGACGCTGCCTACAAGCAGTGTCCCTTTGTGATTCGCGGTGGCGGGTTTACAGCCATTTGCAATCACATTGGATTCAGATTTACTCCGTGTCCCTGTTGATGCGATTCAATCGTCCGTCAGCAGCGCGGCGATGTTGCCTGAATCGTTGATTGGCACGTGCAGGCGTTTTCGTACCTCAGCGAGCAGCGTGGCCTGCTTCCTGTAAGAGTTGAGCGGGACGCTGAGCGGAAATCGCCGCCCGTCGGCGCGGAGCGCGAGTTCGATATTGCCTTTGTAGCGATTGATGCGCGCATCACGCACTGTGCCCCACGGGAAGAACCGCCGCCCGCCGAGGCCGATGACGACGATGCCCGCCTCGTAGAAGGCGACACGGTAGACGGCGGTCGTGAAATGGAGCAGGAGCATGACGCAGGCCAACGTGACGGCGAACGTGAACAGCCACCCGAAGAAGTCCGTGCTCATGGACGGCTCGCGCAACTGCCTGTAGACGTTCACCACGACGATTGTGCCGAAGACGAGGGTATAGATGACGGAAAACCCGATGGTGAAAATGGCGACGCCCCTGCGCGGCTCGAAGTCCATGTCTTCAATTTTCATGTGACGCGCCCCCACGCGCTCCCGTCCGTGGTTGAAATCGGCGCGACACATTTTTCACGCCCGCGTGTTGTCCGTCAATCCCCCCTCGCATAAGATGAGTTTCGAGATTGACGTGACCGACTCGTTCCAGCCGACGATCCTACGCTACGACGCGTTGCCTTCAACCAACACGGAGGCGGCGAGTCAGGCGGCGCGCGGCGCGCCCGAGGGGTTGTGCATCGTGGCGCGCGAGCAGACGCGCGGGCGCGGGAGACAGGAACGCGCGTGGGCGTCGCCGCCCGGCGCGGGACTCTATTTCAGCATCGTCCTGCGCCCGCGTTTGACGTTGGCGGCGTGGCCGCTCGTGACGCTTATGGCCGCGCTCGCCGCGCGGGATGCGCTCGCCGGGGCGTGCGCGCTTCGGACGGATATCAAGTGGCCGAACGACATCCTCTTCGGAGGGCGAAAACTCTGCGGCATCCTCGCCGAAACCGTCGAGACTCCGGCCGGGCGCGCGTGCATCCTCGGCATCGGAATCAATTTGAGCGAGCAGGCTTACCCGGCCGAACTCCAGGCGCGCGCCACCTCGGTCGAAGCCGCGACGGGCACGCGCGTTGACCCCGAACGCGTGCTCGCCGCGCTCGTCCGTAGCCTCGCCGTCCGCTACGCGCAACTCCACGCGCCCGAAGGTCAGGCGGAGATCATTCGCGATTGGTCGGCCAACTCTTCTTACGCCGTGGGCAAGCGCGTGCGCGTCCACGCCGCGACGGAAATTTTCGACGGCACGACGCGCGGCCTTGAACCGGACGGCGCGCTGCGTGTGGAAACGGCGACGCGCGACATCAGGATCGTGCGCGCGGCGGACGTTCACGCGCTCAGGGAAACGACGAACGATGGAATAGGAACGATGAAGGAGGAACGATGAACGATGAAGTGAAAGCAATTTGTATTCACTTCATCGTTCATCGTTCCTCCTTCTTCGTTACCCCTTGAGGTTTCTATGACGAGGATCAAAGGAGTGGAACCGGAAGCGGCCGAGGGCTTCGTCGGGCGTGTGCTCGCGGCGCAGGCGAAGAAGTGGGGCGCGCCGCTTCTCAATCATCTGATCTACGCGCGCCGCCCGTCGATCTTTCGCGGCGCACGCGGCATGTGGGGCGGCATCGGCGAGTCGGGGTTGATCGACGCGAAGCTGCAAGCCCTCGTTAACCGGCGCGTCGCCGCGCTCAACAATTGCGAGTTTTGACAGGACATCAACGCTGCGGTCGGCAGCGAACTCGGCATCCCTGCGGAGAAGATTCTCGCGCTCGCGGATTACGCCCGCAGCTCGCTCTACACCGAACGCGAGCGCGCCGCGCTCGAATATGCAGACGCGATGACCATCACCGGCCGCGAAGTCTCGGACGAACTCTTCGCGCGCCTCCGGCAGTCTTACGACGACGATGCGCTCGTCGAACTAACCGCCATCGTCGCGTGGGAAAATGCGTCGAGCAAATTCAACCGCGCCCTGCGCGTACCCTCACAGGGACTTTGGAGGCGTTGAAGGCGGGACGATGAACGATGAATGAAAATCAACAAATCAAGTCTTCTGCTTCATCGTTCAGCGTTCCGCCTTCATCGTTCGTCCCGCGCCGCGTCGTGCTGTCCACCTTCGGCTCGTTCGGCGACGTGCATCCTTACGTCGCGCTCGCGCTTGAGTTGAAGGCGCGCGGGCATCTCCCCGTCATCGCCACGTCGGAAATTTACCGCGAGAAGATCGTCTCGCTCGGGCTGGAATTTCATCCGGTGCGCCCCGTCGTGCCGTCATACGACGAGCCGGAAAAAGTCAGCCGCATGATCGAGAAGTTGATGGACGCGCGCACGGGAACAGAGGAGGTATTCAACACGCTGATCGTCCCGCACCTGCGCGACACCTATGAAGACTTGTGCGAGGCGGTCGGCGGGGCTGACCTGTTCGTGACGCACCCGCTCACCGTTACGGGGCCGCTCATCGTGGAGCGGGCGGGCATCGCGTGGGTATCGAGCGTGCTCGCCCCCGCTTCGATGCTTTCAATTTACGACCCGCCCGTGCCGCCGCAGTTGCCCGCGCTATACGGCCTGATGAAACTACATCCCTTCTTCTCAAGCGCGGTGATGCAACTCGGCAGGTGGAAGTCGGCCTCGCTCCTGAAGGCCGTCAACGAACTGCGCGCGAGCTTAGGACTCAAGCCCTCGACGGCGCACCCGCTTTTCGAGGGGCAGCATTCACCGTCGCTCGTGCTCGCTCTCTTCTCGCGCGTGCTGGCCGAGCCTCAACCCGACTGGCCGCCGCAGACGCGCATCACCGGCTTTCCCTTCTACGACCGCCGCGACCTCCCCGGCGACGACGACGAGGCGGGCGGCCTCTCGCCCGAACTCGCGGGCTTTCTCGACGCGGGAGAGCCGCCCATCGTCTTCACGCTCGGCTCGTCGGCCATCTGGGTGGCGAAAGATTTCTACCGCGAATCAATCGCCGCCGCGCGCGCCCTCGGCCGCCGCGCGCTTCTGCTCATCGGCCACGAACGCAACCGCCTGCCCGAGCCTCTGCCCGCGGGCGTCGCCGCGTTCGAGTACGCCCCTTACGGCGAGGTGTTGCCGCGCGCATCGGTCGTCGTGCATCAGGGCGGCGTCGGCACGACGGGGCAAACTCTGCGCTCCGGCCGCCCCGCGCTCGTCGTTCCGTTCAGCCACGATCAATTCGACAACGGGGCGCGCGTCGAGCGTCTCGGCTGCGGTCGCACGCTCGCGCGCTCGCGTTACAACGCCGCGAGCGCGACGCGCGAATTGCGTGCTATCTTGGGCGACGAAAATTATAAGATTCGCGCGGCCGAGACGGGTCGCCGCGTGCAGGCCGAGGACGGCGCGGTTGCGGCGTGCGATGCGATTGAAGAAGTTTTGCGGGAGCGAGGATAAAGCAGTCGTCATTTCGAGGATGAAGTAGTGGTCATTTCGAGGATAAAGCTGTTGTCATTTCGAGGATGAAGGCAGTCGTCATTTTATGCTACTGGTGATAGATGTCGGCAACACGAATACTTCGCTCGGCGTGTACGACGGCGAGCGGCTTGTCACGCACTGGCGTCTGACGACCGAGCGTGGGCGCACGGTGGACGAGTACGGTGTGCTCTCGCGCAACCTGTTCGCGCTGGCGGGGCTGGACTTTAAAGCGATCAAATCGGTCGCCGTCGCCTCGGTCGTGCCGCAGTTGAATTTCACGGTCAAGCGGATGGCGGAGGAATACTTTCATCTCTCGCCGCTCTTCATAGATCACACTACGACGACGGGCATGGAGATTCTCTACCAGCCGCCTTCGGACGTGGGCGCGGACAGGATCGTGGACGCCGTCGCCGCGCGGCACAAGTACGGCGCGCCGGTCATCGTCGTCGACTTCGGCACGGCGACCACGTTCAACGCCGTCAACGACGCGGGGCAATACCTCGGCGGCGTCATCACGCCCGGCATCCAAATCTCGTCCGACGCGCTTTTCGCACGCGCCGCGCGCCTGCCGCGCGTCGAGATCAAACGACCGCAGGCCGTCATCGGCTCGACCACTAACGGGGCGATCCAGTCGGGTCTATACTACGGCTACGTTGGCCTCGTTGACGGCATCCTCCGGCGCATGCGTGAGGAACTCGGCGGCGACGTGCGTATCGTCTCCACGGGCGGACTCGCCCCGCTCATCGCCACCGGCTCGGAACTCATCGAAACCGTAGACGATACGCTCACGCTCGAAGGGCTGAGATTGATCCATGAAATGAGTTTCAAGTTTCAGGTTTAAGGTTTCAAGTTAAAGAACCGGAGAACCCGTCAGTCCTGAAACCTGAAACTTGAAACCTGAAACTTGACTCACTTGAACTACTTTAACTACTTCACGGAGATCGAGGACGCGTTTATCCGTCGCAGGGGCAAGCACCTGTTGTTGAGTCCGATGGACTGGGCTTTGATCGAGGGGTGGAAGGCGCGCGGCGTGCCGCTGCATGTCGTGTTGCGCGGCGTCGAGCAGTCGTTCGATTCTTATGAGGCGAAGCCGAGAAAGCGCAGCGTGAAGTCGTTATTCTATTGTCAGGAAGAGGTCGAGGCACAGTATGGCGAGTGGCTCGAATCGCAGTTGGGCGCGACCGCGGCGGCGGAAGAATCCACGGCGAAAGAGGCGCAGGCCGCGACGGGAAACGGCGCTTTGCCCTTCCCGCGCGAAGTGATCGCGGGGCATCTGGCCGAGGCGCGCGCGCGCGTGGAGCGCGGCTGCGAGGAACAGAAGGCGCGGGGCGCGGGCGAGTTGTGCGAAGCGCTCGCTCGCGCCGCCGCGCGCCTGTCCGATCTCGAAAAGGACTTCGCCGCCGCCGCGCGCCCGGACGCCGAACAACTCGAAGGCTCTCTGACCGATCTGGAAAACCTGCTCGACCGCGCCGCGCGCGCCTCGATTCCGCCCGCGCAACTCGAAGCGCGCCGCGCCGAGGCCGCCGCGCAACTCGAACCCTATCGCAAGCGCATGGAGCGCGCCACTTATGAACAGACGCTCGACAGCCTGCTCGCCAAACTCCTGCGCGAAGATTACGGTCTGCCGCGCCTGAGCCTGTTCTACCTGTAGCACGCAGTATTCGACGAGAGGAGATATACTACTATGGCGAAGATGATGGTGAAGCGCATCGGTGTGCTCTCACTGGCGAAAATGCAGAGCGTGGTGATGGGAGCCGTCGGGCTGATCTTCGGCTTAATCTATGGCGTCATCTTTATAGCCTTCGGCGCGGTGATGATGTCCTCCGGGGAGCAGGGCGCGGGTTCGGCGGGGGTGGGCGGCGTCGTCGGCGGTCTCGCGATGATGGTCTTCATCCCGGTCTTTTACGCCGTGCTCGGGTTCGCCCTCGGCGCGCTCTCGGCGTTCATCTACAACATGGCGGCGGGCGCTATCGGCGGCCTCGAACTCGAACTCGAAAGCACGGACGCCGGATTCCAGACGCCGCCCCCGCCGCCGCCCGACCCCTGGGGGACGGACAGACGAATCTGAGCGGACGGCGGGGGCGGCGTTTTATCGAGCTATGAACCAGCGTAAGCAGAGGCGAAGGATTAGTCCTTCGCCCAAGAATGATCAGCCGGCGGAAGCCGCCACCTACGAGGTCGAGATCGAGCGCATCGTGCCGGGCGGCGCGGGGCTGGCGCACGCCGACGGCCGCACGCTCTTCGTCGCGCTGGCCGCGCCGGGCGACCGCGTGCGCGTGCGCGTCGAACGCGTGCGGGGCAAGTTGGCGTTCGCGTCCGTCTCGGAAATCATCAGGCCGTCGCCCGCGCGCGTCGAGCCGCCTTGTCCATACTTCGGCCGGTGCGGCGGGTGTGATTTTCAGCAGTTGACCTACGAGGCGCAACTTGAAGCCAAAGTCGAAATCATCCGCGACTGCCTGCGGCGCATCGCGCGAATCGAACCGCCCGCCGAAATCCACATCACGCCCTCGCCCGCCGTCTGGCGCTACCGCTCGCGCGCCCGCTGGCAGCACGACCCCGTGCGCCAGCGCCTCGGCTACTATGAACTCGCCTCGCACCGCGTCTGCGACGTGGTCGAATGCCCCGTCGTTCTGCCCGAAGTGCAGGACAAACTTTCGCAGTTGCGTGCGACCATCGGCGACGGCGGCTCCGACCTGGCCGGGGAATTTCAGGCCGTGGCGGGCGACGACGGCGTTTCGCTTCTGCCGCCGCTCGACGCGGGCGACGCGGGCGAACGCTTCCGCGACCTCGCCGGAGAGCGTTATCGCTTCGACGCCGATTGCTTCTTCCAGATCAATCACGCGCTGCTCGAACCGCTTCTCGCCGAAGCGCTCAAGGACGCAACCGGCGAGCGGGCTGTCGATCTCTACTGCGGCGTCGGCCTGTTCACCCTGCCGCTCGCTCGCCGCTTCGCGCGCGTCATCGCCGTCGAAGGCAACGCGACGGCCACCCGCTACGCCCGGCTCAACCTCGCGGACGCCAAACTCTCCAACGCCTCCGTCCACACGGCGCGCGTCGGCGATTGGCTGGCCGAACACGCACGGAACCTCTCGCCCATCGATTTCCTTCTCCTCGACCCGCCCCGCGCGGGCGCAACTCCCGAAGAACTCGCGGGCATCCTCGCCCTCAAGCCGCAACACATCAGCTACGTCTCCTGCGACCCGGCCACCCTCGCACGCGACCTGCGCGCCCTCTTCGACGCGGGCTTCGTCCTTGACTCCGTCCGCGCATTTGATATGTTCCCCCAGACACACCACGTCGAAACAGTCGTGCATTTATCCGTCAGGCCGTCAGCGACGAGCGATGGTGAGATTTGACATGCACGCCCGTCGCTTGATCCCGGCGGCTTAAATCTCACAGGTTACTGTTCGTCGCTGCTGTTCGCGAATGCGCTCACATGCTATGAGTACGGTTTCTTCTCACAGGCCGTCTTTCAATCCTCACCCGCTCGCACTGGTGGCGGCCTCTTTCGCCGCCGGAATACTTGTCGCGCGCCTGACCTCGCCGTCGCCCTTCATCTCCGCGCTTTCAAGTTTACTCACGACGCTGCTCGCTCTCGCCGCTTTCAGGCGAAGACGAGACACGCTTGCGACAATGATCATTCTGTTGGCGTTCGCGTCGGTCGGCGCATCGCTCGCCGTAGTTGAGGGACGCGCCGTCGGCGGCGAACGCGTGCGGCGTCTGTACGAAGAGGGGCGCGTGGCTTCGGGCGACCCGGTTGAGATCACGGGAGTCGTGGCGCGCGCGCCGGAATTTGCGCCGGACGGTTTTTATCTCGCGCTCGGCGTCGAGCATGTGCGCGCCCGTGGGGCGGAGCTGGCGGCGACGGGCGCGGTGGAGTTGTTCGCGCCCGTGCGTGATGCGCGGGCGCGGGACGGCTATGAGCGGTTGGAGTTGCGGCGCGGGGCGCGCGTGCGCGTGCTCGTCGCGCTCGAACGCGCCGAGGAGTTTCGCAATCCGGGCGGCGGAACGTTGACGGAATTTCTGGAACGGCGCGGAGTGGATGCGAGGGGCACGATCAAGAGTCCGCTGCTCGTGGAAAGACTCGACGACGAACGCGTGCCGTTGCCGCTCGTGTGGCTGGAATCGTGGCGCGAGCATGTGCGCGCGCGCATGTCGAAACTTTTTTCGGCCGAGACGGCGGGCGTGTTGCAGGCCGCGTTGTTGGGGAATCGTCACGGGCTGTCGCGCGCGAGCGCGGAGCGGTTCCGTGAGGGCGGCACGTTTCATGTGCTCGTGATCAGCGGGCTGCACATCAGCTTCATCGGCGGCCTCATGCTGTTTCTGATGCGCCGCTTGACGGGGCGGCGTGCCTTGCAGTTCGCCGTACCGTGCGTCGTGCTGTGGCTTTATACATTGGCCGTCGGCGCGGAAGCGTCGGTCGTGCGAGCGGCGTTGATGTTTACGGTGGTCGCGCTCGCGCCCGTCGTCGGCCGTCGCGGGGCGACGCCGAACGCGCTCGGCGGCGCGGCTTTCGCGCTGCTCGCCTACCGTCCGGCGGAGCTTTTCGACCCGTCGTTTCAACTCACGTTTCTCTCCGTGTTCGGCATCGTCGCGCTGGGCTGGCCGCTCATCGAACGCCTGCGCGCCGTCGGCTCGTGGCGCCCGACGCGCTCGACGCCGCGCCCGCCCGCGTGCCCGCGCTGGTTTCGCGTGCTGGGCGAGACACTGTTCTGGAGCGAGCGCGCGTGGCGGCGCGAGTCGGCGCAAAACGTCTACAGCTATCGCCTCTTTAAGACGGGCGCGGGCGTGAAGTTGGAGCGTTGGCGCGCGCAGGCGCTCGTGCGCTACGCCTTCGGGGCGATGGTCGTCTCCGCGTGTGTGCAATTGCTGCTGCTGCCGTTGTTCGCCGTCTACTTTCATCGTGTGTCGCTGGTCTCGGTGTTGCTGAACATCTTCGTCGGCGTGTTGATGGCGGCCTCCTCGCTCGGTGCGCTGGGGGCGATGATAATCGCTTCCGTCAGCGAGGGCGCGGCGTGGCCGCTCGTGTGGCTGGTGGAACGTATGAACTGGCTGATGACGCACAGCGTTGACCCGTTCGCGCGCATGGGTTTGGCTTCGCTCAGGCTGCCGGAATACACGGGACGCGCCGCCGCAATTTATGTTTTGTATTACGCGCCGCTCGCCGTCTTGCTCGTCGGTCTCGCGCGCTGGCAACCTCTACGACCCGGAGCATCCTCGCCGGAAGGTAGCGGACGCGCGCGGCGACCGTGGACGCGGCGGCCGTGGGCGCGGCGGATCGCTTTGGCGAGCGCGACGCTATGCTTCCTGCTGATCGTGCTGCACCCGTTCAGCGAAGGGCGACCCGAGGGGCGGCTGCGCCTCGACCTGCTCGACGTGGGACAGGGCGACGCCGCGCTCCTGACGTTCCCGAACGGCGCGACGCTGCTGGTAGATGCCGGAGGCCGCGCGGAGTTCAGGGCGGGCGCGGGCGAAGTTGAAGGCGAGCCTCCGGCGCGGTTTGAACGCGACGCACGCGGCATCGGCGAGGCCGTCGTGTCGGAGTACCTGTGGTGGCGCGGTCGTGCGCGAGTCGATTACATTCTTGCGACCCACGCGCACGCCGATCACATGAACGGTTTGAACGACATCGCGCGCAACTTCAAAGTGCGCGCCGCCCTTCTCGGCCGCGCGGATATGGACTCGGCAGAGGCGGCGCGCCTCGCGCAAACTCTACGGCGCGAGCATGTGCCGGTCGAACTCGTCGGGCGCGGCGACAGGCTCAAGTTCGGCGCGGCGACGGTGGACGTGCTGTGGCCGCCGCGCGCGGGCGAGGCAACTCAGGCGTTATCGGAGAACGACGACTCGCTGGTGTTGCGCGTGCGCTACGGCTCGCGCGTGTTCCTGTTGACCGGCGACATCGAGCGTCAAGCGGAAGCCGCGCTCGTCTCGGCGGGCGACGAACTTCGCAGCGACGTGGTAAAGGTCGCGCACCACGGCAGCCGCACCTCTTCCACGGAATCATTCGTCGCCGCCGTCCGCCCGTCCATCTCGGTTATTTCGGTCGGCCTCTCGTCGCCCTACGGCCATCCGGACAAAAGCGTCGTCGAACGCTGGCGCGCGAGCGGCGCACAAGTTCTACAGACCGGGCGCAGCGGCACGATCACCATCTCGACCGACGGCGCGGATTTGAAGGTGGAAACTTTTGTGCGTGAATGAGCTATGCAGAGGGTGGAGAAGGGAAATGGGTAAAGGGGAAGGGGAAAGTAAAGAAGCATAGAACCGTGCGGCGAACATGCCTCGTAACGTCCCTCATAACGTTTTCTTTCCCTTTCCCCTTTCCCCTTTACCCTTTATCCCCTGCCCGGATGACAGGGAAACTTTGTGCGTGTAAATTGTCTGAACCATCCGGCGGATGGGCGTCGCGGCGATTGAGGCCGGGCGCATCGCAAGAGTTACGAATAATCGACGCAAGGGGAACAGCATGAAGGAATCCGGGTTGGCAGACGCATCGCCGCTTTATGACGAACGCCCGTGGGGATCGTTTACGGTGCTCGATGAGGGCGAGAACTTCAAGGTCAAGCGCATCGAAGTACTGCCGGGGAAGCGCCTGAGTTACCAGAAGCACGCGCAACGCGCGGAGCACTGGATGGTGGTGGCGGGCGAGGCCAGAGTGACTTTGAATGACGAAGAGATCACGGTGACGGAAGGCAACACGATAGACATACCCATCGAAGCCAAGCACCGTGTCGAAAACGCGAGCGCGGAGAAATTGATCTTCATCGAAATACAGCGCGGCTCGTATCTGGGCGAGGACGACATCGTGCGGTTCAGCGATGATTTCGGGCGGGCGGAATAAGTTTCAAGTTTCAAGTTTCAGGGCTGGCATAGTTTCAGGTTTCAAGTTTCAGGTTTCAGGACTGAACAGTTCTTTGTTCTTTAACTTGAAACCTGAAACCTGAAACTTGAAACCTACCCGGCGAGCAGGAGACGCAGGTCGCGGACGTTTGTGCCGGTCGCGCCGGTCGTGACGGCGTCGCCGAGTGCGGCGAAGAAGCTATGGGCGTCGCTCGCTTCCAGAAACTTTTGCGCGTCGAGCGAAAGCGCGCGAGCACGCGCGAGCGTCGTGTCGTCGCACAATGCGCCCGCCGCAGGGCTGTTGCCGTCAATGCCGTCCGTGCCTGCGCTGAGCGCGACGACGCGCGTTGTCTCGCCGGATAAGGCACGCGCGGCGTGAGCTTCGATTTCAAAAGCGCACCGCAGCATCGTCTCGGCGTTGCGCCCTCCGACGCCCGCGCCGCGCACCGGACACGAGAACTCGCCGCCGGAAATCAGGCACACCGGACGCCCTCCCTCTCTCCTGCGCAAATCGAACAGACGTGAGACGAGCTGAGCCGCGCCTTCCGCAACCGCCTGCTCGGAAACGTCGCGCGCGATCTCGACCGTGAAGCCGAGCGCGGCGGCCACTTCCGACGCATGCGCCAGCGCGCGCTCGTTATCGAGCAGCACATGATGGCGGCGCAGCGCGCTACCGCCTGCCTCCGGACGCGGCGGGTGCGATTGTTCGAGGGCGCTGAGGATCGAGGCAGGGAGGCGCGGCGCGAGTTGATGACGATTGACGATCTCTAACGCGTCGAGCGACCCGTTCGAGAAGGCGAAAGTCGGGCCGGAGGCGACGTTGTATGGCTCGTCCCCGTTCGTGTCGGAGACGATGAGCGAGATTTGAGCGGCGCGTGGGGCGCGTGCGCCGAGGCCGCCGCCTTTCACGCACGAGAACGCGCGGCGCACGCAGTTGATCTCATCTATGCCCGCGCCGCAGGAGACCAGCGCGCGATTTGCCGCTTGCAACTCGGCGAGCGTGATCGAATCGTGGCGAGGCCATTCGAGCATCGCGGAACCACCGCCGGAGACGAGGAAGATGACGAGCGCGCGCGATTCCTCTGCGTCGGCCGCCTGCAACAGGGCGAAGGCGGCGCGCGCCGCTTCGATGCTCGCCTCGTTCGGCAGCGGGTGGCCGCCCGCGAAGACCTTCCAGCGTTCGGACAAAGTGACGCTCGCGGCAGGCGCTGAGACGATGCCTCCGGCGAGCGCGCAGCCCAACACTTCGTCGAGCGCGGCGGCCATCGCAGCGGCGGCCTTGCCGATGGCGACCGAGTAGATGGCGAGCGGGTGTTCGTTCAGATCGAACCGGGTGTCGAGGATCGTGAGCCGGTTGTCAGTGAAATCAAGCGCGCGGCGGACGGCGTCGCGAGCGTCCATGCGAGCGAGCGTGGCGTCGAAGATGGAGCGCGCGGCACGGCGCAGATCGTCCTGTGCGTTCAAAGCGAATCAATGGACTGTGACGTGGGCGCGCAACGCCGAGAATCGTCTCTCGCTGATGCCGCGCACGATGATGAGATGTTCGACGCGGCGAAACGCTCCGTGGCGTTCGCGGTGTTCGACGATGCGCGCGGCCAGCCCTTCGCCGATGCCGGGCAGGCGCTCCAACTCTTCGCGCGATGCGGTGTTGATGTTGACGAGCGCTGTCGTCTGTGCGAGCGGCGCGTGCGTGAGTCCGTTTGTTGTGAGGCCGCTTACAACTCCAGCGCGGCGGGGCAACTTAACACACGAAGAGACGCAGGCGAACACCACCATGTAGCATAAGAACACGAACGGTAGAAAGCGCGTGCGCCTCATAGTATGCGCGTCGATTACGATCTGCAAAGCGTTGATCCCGGCGACTTTAACCACCCCTGAAACAGGAATGCAAAACTTTGCCGCGAAGATGTGCAAAATGCTAGAAGTCTAACTTTGTCAGGAACTTGTAACGCCAAAAAGCGATTTTTCCACAGGGTTTTCCACAGTAACTGTGGAAAAGTTGTTGGAAGAATTTCTGAGCGCGAATTGGAAAGACAATCTTCCATCTTTAAACCGCAATCCGAAATTCGCATACGGCAATCGTCTCAGCCCTCGTCGCGCAATTGATCGTCCCAAAGGGAGACGGTTTCATAGGCGCGCCCGGTGATGGCGCGTGGGCGCGCGCCGTCGGCCTGACCGATGTAGCCTTCGCGTTCCATCACGTCAAGGATAGCGGCGGCGCGGCCATAGCCGATGCGCAGGCGGCGCTGGAGGACGGAGGTGGAAGCGCGCTTCATCTCCACGCAGATGCGCAGGGCTTGCTCGAAAAGTTCGTCGTGCTCGCCGCCCGCGCCGTTCGCGCCGCCCGATTCTTCTTCGGATTGCGTGATCGTCTCGTCGTAGAGCGGCTCGCCCTGTCCCTTGATGTGCGCGACGATGCGACCAACCTCCGACTCGTCGAGATATGCGCCGTGGACGCGTATGAGGCGAGAGGTTCCCGGCGGAAGGAACAGCATGTCGCCGCGACCCAGAAGTTGCTCCGCGCCGTTGGCGTCGATGATCGTTCGCGAGTCAACTTTCGACGACGTGCGCAGGGCGATGCGCGAAGGGAAGTTGGCCTTGATGAGTCCGGTGATGACATCGACCGACGGCCTCTGCGTGGCGAGCACGAGATGGATGCCGACGGCGCGCGCCATCTGCGCGAGACGCGTGATGGCCTCTTCCACGTCGTGCCCGGCGGTCATCATCAGGTCGGCGAGTTCGTCCACGATGATGACGATGTAGGGCAGCGTCTTCCACGGTTGCCCCTCTTCGTCGAAGTCCTCGACCATGTTGCGCCGCATCACCTCGACGTTGAAGCCGTCGATGTTGCGCACGCCCCACTTGGCGAGTTCCTTGTAACGCGCCTCCATCTGCGCGACCGCCCACTTCAGCGCGTTCGCAGCCCGCTTCGGATCGGTAATGATCGGCGTGGCGAGATGCGGGATGTCTGCGTAGAGACCAAGCTCCAGCCGCTTCGGGTCGATCATGATGAATTTGACTTCATCGGGGCGCGCCTTGTAGAGGATCGAGACGACGAGCGAGTTCAGGCAGACCGATTTGCCCGTGCCCGTCGCGCCCGCGATCAAAAGGTGAGGCATCCGCGCGAGGTCTGCGACGTAGTTCAGGCCGTCGATGGTCTTGCCGAGCGCGAGCGTCAGTTTGGACGTTGACTCTTTGAAGTGGCGCGATTCGATCACCTCGCGCAGCATGATGTTATCGCGCTGGTGGTTGGGCACTTCAATGCCGACGTGCGCTTTGCCGGGAACGCGATCAATACGTATGGACTCGGCTTTGAGCGCGAGGCAGAGATCGTCGACGAGGCCGGTGACGCGCGAATACTTGACGCCGGGGTCGGGCTTGAACTCGTAGGTGGTGACGACGGGGCCGGGGCAGATGTATTCGATCTTGCCCGTCACGTTGAACTCTTTGCACTTCTCGGCAACGCGCGTGGCGAGATTGCGCAGTTCCTCGTCGGCCTGCTCGTGGCGCGGCGGGGGCGAGTTCAGGTAATCCAGATTAGGCATGCTGTAGCCGCTCATAGCCTCGGCGTACTTTTCCGCGCGGCGAGCTTCGCGCGTGGCCTTGTCTTCCTTCTGCTTCTCGGAAGCGACTTCTTCAGTGCCCTCCGTGCGCACGACCGACACGGAGGCGACCATCTCCGCAACCTCTTCGTCTTCCTCTTCGACAAACGGCTCCGGCGAGAGATTCTTCTTCTTCTCTGTCTCCCTGCCCAGTGTCGTCGTCTTTCGTACGGACGCGCCGCCGTTCATCCCTGCATTCGACTGCGCCGGAACATCGCCTGAAAGTTGCGGGTCGCGGCCGTCGTCGGCGAACTCCTCGAAGGCTTCATCCCGGTCATCTTGCAAAGTGGGCTGCGACGCGGCGGCTTCGGCGGCGACGGCGGCGGAACGCTGGATGGCGACGCCCGCCGATGTCGGCTGTTGTGTCGCCGCCGGGGTGGAGTCCGCGTGCGTCTCGGTGTCGCGCATGAACTCGGCGACGCGCTCCGCTCCGGTCATTTTCTCGCGCAGCCGCATCTCTTCGGCGTTCATCTCTTCATGCGCGGCGCGTGCGGCGCGTCTCTGCTCGGCGCGGCCTGCGGCCAACTCGCGTCGCTCCGTGCGCCACGCTTGAAAGCGCGTCGAGAGCGATTCGAGGAAGGTTGACGGGTGGCCGAAGGCTTCGACGGCGCGTTCGTAGGCACGTTCAAAGGAGAAGTTGGTGGCAAGCAGCAACCCCGTGGCGGCGAGCGCGAGCAGCAGGACGAGCGCGCCGACGCCGTTCAAGGCGCTTGATAGATTCGATGCGACGAATGTGCCGATGAAGCCGCCCGCGCTGACGCGCCCGTCGAAGAGCAGCGGCATACCGACAAGCGCGAGGATGGCCGAGGCCGAGACGAGGAGCGTTAAGAGTCCGACGATGCGCGAGACGGGCGCGTGAATACGCCGCGTGCGAAAGCGACGCCACGCGGCGAGGAAGAGCAGGAGCGGCAAGAGGTACGAAGCGAGGCCGACCGTCTGCAACATCGCGTCGGAGACGTAAGCGCCGACGGGACCGACGAGGTTGCGCGTCTCATTCTCCCCGCGCGCGTTGAAAGACGTGTCGTTCGGGTTGAAGAAGACGAGGCAGAGCGTGAGCATCAGGCCGAGGGCGAAGAGCGCGATGGCGATGATCTCGTTGCGCCGCGAGTTGCGCTGGGGCGATTGCAAGGGCAGTTGATGCGTCCGCGTGTCCGTCTGTGTTGTTGCCATATCTTTTAAGTTTCAAGTTTCAGGTTTCAAGTTTCAGGACTGAGGTTCTTCGTTCTGTAACTTGAAACCTGAAACCTGAAACTTGAAACTTTCCGCCTTGTGTTATGCCGCGCGGCGCGACAGGAGATAAGCCTTGATGAAGTCGTCCAGATCGCCCGCGAGCACCGCGTCCACGTCGCCGCGTTCGAGCTTCGTGCGTGCGTCCTTAACTAAGCGGTAAGGCGCGAGGACGTAGTTCCTGATCTGCGAGCCGAAGGAGATGTCGGCCTTGTTCGCTTCGAGGGCGGCGGTTTCGGCGTGCCGCTTCTCCAGTTCGAGTTCGTAGAGCCGCGAGCGCAGGACTTGCATGGCGACGGCGCGGTTCTGGTGTTGCGAGCGTTGGTTCTGGCACTGGACGACGATGTTCGTCGGGATATGCGTGATGCGCACGGCCGAGTCGGTCGTGTTGATATGCTGGCCGCCCGCGCCGGTGGCGCGATAGGTGTCAACGCGCAGGTCTTTATCCTGCACCTCGACCTCGATGGTCTCGTCGATTTCCGGGTAGACGAACAGCGACGCGAAACTCGTGTGACGCCGCGCCGCCTGATCGAAGGGCGAGATGCGCACGAGCCGGTGAACGCCCGCCTCGGCCGCGAGCAGCCCGTAGGCGTACTCGCCTTCGACGCGAAACGTGACGCCCTTGATCCCCGCCTCCTCGCCCGGCTGGTAGTCGATGATCTCGGTTTTGAAGCCGCGCCGCTCCGCCCATTTCAGATACATGCGCAGGAGCATCTCAGCCCAGTCCTGGGATTCCGTGCCGCCCGCGCCGGGGTGGACGGTGCAGATGGCGTTGCGCGCGTCGTTATCGCCCGCGAGCAGCATCTCGGTTTCGGCCTCGCCGATTTCGCGTTCGAGCCGCTCGACGAGCCCGCGCAGTTCGCTCAAACTGTCCGCATCCTCGCCCGCTTCGGCGAATTCAAAGAGCACGCCCGCATCCGCCACCGCCGACTCGAAACCCTGCTGGCGACTGATGACGCGTTCCAGGCGGCTGCGCTGCTGCAAAGCCTTCTGCGCCTCTTCCTGATCGTTCCAGAAGTCCTGCGCGGAGGCTTGCGCCTCGATCCGTTTCAACTCGTCCTGCTTCGCCGCGACATCAAAGAAACCTCCCGAGTTGCTCGACGCGCCCGTGCAAATCGTCGTAACTGCTGCGCAACTCTTGAACTGTTAAAGTCTCGATCATTTACTAAACCTCTTTCATCAAGGCGAGCGACAAATGATTACCGCATCGGTCGGCGCGGCACCACTATAAAGTCGATCACTCGCGCCATTAATAGGCCGACAATGAGAAAACATAAGACTGACCACAAATCGTTGAGGTCGAATATCTCATTTGCCACCGCCAAAACCGCGAAAGGAACCAGCATCGCCACGGCGACGAGCGCGCCCGTGCTGGTATAGAGCAATACCTTATCAACCGTCGAGTTTTTCCTGGTCGTCATCGTGACTCGCTTGCCACGGAGAGGTTTTGCTTCGCCCGTTTAAATCTGAAAGTCGTTGCCAACAGCACGACGCCGAGCACGGCGCAGAGGGCGACGAAGATGTCGCCGTGGCGCGTGTAAAAAGTTTTGCCGCCCGTTGCGCGGTTAACCGGCCACGTGCGCGTGGCCGGCTCGAAACTTCCGGTCGCGTCCGAAACTTCGCCGCGCGGCGAGATGCGCGCGCTGATACCCGTATTCGTCACGCGCAGGACGGTGCGCCGATTTTCGACGGCGCGCATGACGGCATTGGCGAGGTGCTGGCGAAGCACCGGCGTCTGTCCGAGATAGCCGTCGTTTGAGATGTTGATCAGCACGTCCGCGCCCGCGTCCGTGAATTGGCGCGCGATTGAGGGAAAGGCCGACTCGAAACAGATAAAGACTCCCACGCGCGTCTCGCCGATGGGCAGCAACGTGTAGTTCGCCCCCGGCGTAAAATCCCCGACGATGCCGCTCACGAGCCACGCGGGCGGAAACCAGCGCGGCAACGGCACGTACTCGCCAAACGGCAACAGCCGAATCTTATCATACTGCGCGACGAGCCGCCCCGCTTCATTCACCAGCACGGCTGAGTTATATGCGCCGCCCGCGGGCGCGGGTTCGAGCGAGTTGAAAAGGACGCTCGTCCGCTCCGCGCGCGCGAACTCGCCGACGAACATTTGAAACTCTGCGTCCTTCGCGTAAGCGAAATTCATCGGCGACTCAGGCCACACGACGAGGCGCGGGACAGGTTGCCGTGCCCTCGCGTTCGCATCGTTCGGCCGCCAACTTTGCACGTCCGCGCGCCCCGCTTCCGCGTCTCGCTTTCGTTCCCATTCTCCGAGCGCAGATGCGCTCATCGTCAGGTGACGGTTGACGAGCGTGGCGGTCTCTTCCGGCGACCGTGCGAAGTTGACCGAGACGTTAGGCTGAACCGCGATGACGACCGCATCCACACGCGGTTCGGAGTCGTAGTTCGGTGTATATGAAAACTGCTGTAGTAGAAGAACTAACCCGACGCCTATCAGAGCGAGAACGGCTAAGTTGAAGGAACGCGCATCTCTTTGCAGAAGCATCAAGGCCACGGCCGCGTTGCCGACGACTATGAAAAATCCGACGGCATAGACGCCGCCCCACGTCGCGGACTGAATGATGTCGGGATGGAAGGCTTGCGAGTAGCCGATGGCGTTCCAGAGTTGGCCGGTCGCGCCAAGCCGCGCCCACTCGGAGGCCGCCCACAGCGGCGGCGCGGCCATGAGCGCGTAGACGCCCCAACGCGCTCTCAGATGCGCGAGCGCGAAGGCGAAGGCTGCCGGAAAGAGTCCGACGATGACGACGACGGGCACGAGCAGCGCGTAGGCCAGCGGGCGCGGCAGCCCGCCGTAATGAATCATCGAGTGGGTGAGCCACCAGCAGGAACCGTAAAAAAAGAGCGCGCCCGCGAGCCAGCCGAGCACGAAAGCCTGTCGCGCCCGCCCGGCGCGCGCCACGGCCACGAGCAAGGGCGTGAGGCCGACCCACGCCAGCGGCCACAGGTCGAAATCGGGGAACGAGAGTGTCAGCAGGAACGCCGAGAACACGGCCAGAGCCGTGTGGCTTTGTGCCGGGATGCAGGTGCGCAGGCGAGCGCGAAATTTCTCGCGCCGCCCGCCCGCCCCCGGCGCATTGAGGGAAACATCTGTCTGCACGCCTTCGAGTTTAGCAGAGACGATGCGCGGCGGACACGCGCACCGGAGGTAAAATTTACCGGGGCGCGAAAATATTTTACGGATTCACAAATTGGTCGAAGCCGCGCGTCAAAACGTTTACGCTTTGTGGCAAAAGAGCGGAAATTTGTCACCGCCGACTGACAAATTTTGTCGTCCTGACGCGTGGCGTCTGTGCCGCAAGAATGCGCACCCGTCGTAAGTCGCCGCGGCAAAACGCCCGTGCGTTTAACAAAAGGCGAAAAAACACCCGTAAAAAGCAGGAGAACCCGGTTACTTAACCGGGTTCTTGAAAGATATGTTTTAAGGGGATTGCTCGGCGGGCGGCTGGAGTAGCGGCAGGCCACTCTCAGAGAAGTGAAGGCGGCGGGGTCACGATTTAACTTCTTTCGTGCTTGCCACTTCTTCATTTAGCACGTGGCGTGCCACAAAAAAGTCGACGGGGCGGGCGACGGTTACAGGGTCGTTCAGACGGGATGATAAAGGTCGTCGGGCGATTGATGCGTCGTCTCCTGCGGAGAACGTTAAAAGCGGAAGCGCCGGGACACTGTAAGCCTCACGCGACGGGTTCGACTTCCAGCCAATGCCCGCGCGCGCCCACGATGCGAACCCGGCCGCGCGCAATGCGATCACCATCGCGCGTTCGCGCGCGCCACAACTCGCCGTCCACCAACACCGCCCCCTCCGGTTCCAAAGCTTCCAACACGACCCCGACGCGTCCCTCCAGTTGCAAAGGCCGCCCCGCGTTCTTCTGATGGCGCGACATCGCCGCCACGGCCGCGCACGCGACTATGAAACCCACGCCCAGCAATAAGAGAATGAAAGAAAGGGATGAATCGAACGATGAAGGCGGAACGATGAACGATGAACAGGGAAAGCATTCAAGTAAGTGAAGCGTTCCTTTCATCCTTCATCGTTCCGCCTTCATCGTTCTCTTATCTCGCTCCCGTCTCCAACTGGCGATGGAGTGCGACGGCTTCCTGATTGTTAGGGTCGAGTTGCATGGCGGTGCGCGCGTGGGTTTTGGCCTGCGCGAGGTCGCCGCGTTCGAGGAAGATGCGCCCGAGGAGGATGTGCGCGTCGATCAATTTGGCTTCCCAGAAGATGGCGGTCTTGAGCGAGCTGATCGCGCGCACGAGATCGCCGCGCCGCTGGTAGATGCGCCCGATGATGAGGTGCGCTTCGGGGTTCATCGGTTCGATCATCAGGACGCGGTTGAGTTCCGAGAGCACATCGTCGTCGCGCCCGGCCGTGTAGTCGGCGCGAGCCTTGAGGAGCAAGTCCTGCGTGGTGACGCCGCCGGACGTATCGACGGCCGGGAGCGGCGCTTGCGCCCTGACCGCTTCGGCGATGTCGAACTGCTGATTCAGACGCACGGGGATCGAAGCAATCGCCTGCGACTTCTGCCAGTCGGTCTGCATCTTCGCGTAGGTCGTCGGCAGGTAGCGGCGGGCTTCGTTATCGGCGGCCGTCGTCATCTCAGGCGTAGCGCCCGATTTCTCAAGCGCCTTCGCGTAGAGGAAGCGCGCTTCGCCGTCGCGCGGGTTCAACATGATGGCCGAGCGGAGTTGTTCGGCGGCGTCCGAGTGGCGATTCGCGAGGAAGAGCGCGTAAGCGTAATTGTAGATGACGCGCGCGTCTTCGGGGTCGGACTCCTTGGCGCGTTCGAGAAACGTCTGCGCCTGTTTGAGCAGGCGGTCGCGCTCCTCGGCCGACTTTTCGACGAGCGCGGCCTGAATCGAGAGCGCGCCCGCGTTGTTGTAGATTCCCGTCAGCGGCATGTCGGCGGCGACGGGCAAGAGCGCGCCGAGCGCGGTCTTGAGATCGTTCATTCGCCAGTAACTAAGCGCGGCGTAGAAAGACGACTCGGCGAAGTGCGGGTCGCCTTTTTGCAGGCGCGAGAAATGTTCGGCGGCCTTCTTCCAGTCTTCCTGTTTGTAGTAGACGTTGCCGAGTTCGAAGGCAGCCTGCGGGTAGCTCGCGCCCGCGTTGGTCTTGGCGTATTCCTTCATCGCGTTCTGCAAATAGTTTGAACGCTTCTCGCGGTCTTCCGTCATCACGCCCTTAACGTAGCTCTCGAAGGCGCGCGGCGGAATCTTCGTCGCGCGCTCGACGATCTCGTTGCGCGAATAGGCGAGCGTGGAATCGCGCTGGTGAAGAATCTGATAGGCGAGGATGCCCTGCATCTTTTGCAGGTTGATGAGGGCGTCGCCGAAAATGTAGGGCGGCCAGATTTGTCCCTCGTTGACGCGCACGACGCGCGCGCTGACGCGCACCTCCGTCGGCGTCTTCCCGTCGGGCGGCGTCACCACATCGTAAGTGCCGATGACGGCGAGCATCGCCTTGGCCTTCATCGCGACATTGATCGCCGTGGCGCGAGAGGGCGTGGCCGTCAGGGGCAGGCGCAAACGCTGGTAGACGAGTTCGCGCTCGTCCGTCGAGACGGTGCGCAGCCCGTACATCTGCAAGAGGTCGGTCAGAGAGTCGGCGAAACTCGTCCCGATCCAGTGGTACTCGCGCTGGTTGGTCGTGTTCTCGAAAGGCAGGACGATGATCACGTCGCCGCTCTGCGCCGTTTGCGCGCGCGCACCGGCGGCTGAAAAGACGAGCACGAGGGCGCAGGCGAGTGTTGTCAAACTTCTTCTAAACATTTCGTTCATTCCTAATCCGTAAAAACGGCGAGGCCGTCGGCGCAGTGATTATCAAGCACGACGCGCGACGGCCTACGGAATCTGGCTAGCAGCGCGACCGCGTGCGCGCTCCGGCTCTAAAAGTGGCGTCCCGTACGGGAGTCGAACCCGTGTCGCCGCCGTGAAAGGGCGGTGTCCTAGGCCACTAGACGAACGGGACTTTAGTTCATCCGAACAACGGTAAAGCTAACTTACCGTACCGTCTTAGCGGCTGTCAAACGGCACGCGCGCACAGCCGGCGCGGCAGACAGCTTTGATGCCGCGTGATGATGAAAAGTAGGCTGCGGGCGTGCTTCAAAATGGCTGCGGGCTTGCGTATTCCGAATCACCCACGTTGTCAAAGTCCGGGCGGCGTTCCGTTTGCGGCTTTCCTGCGGCGTCGCGTGCCTCCGGCGGCGGCCAAGCGATGTTGTGTGCGTTCGCGGCGGCCGAGAGGTTGTCGGGAGCATTCACCACAGCACGGGCAGGGGAAGCCGCAGGGGGACGCGGAGGGCAAAATTAATTTCAGGACGCCGACAAATACCGGGGATAATCCCCGCCGCGGAAGAATTTCAGCTACAATCGAGGCTCACAAAATTTAATCAAAGACCGCTCGACGGCAGGAATATCCGGGATGAAAACTTCCTATACGATGCTCGATCCGCAATCCTCGCAGGTGAATTCGCCGCGCGGTCGTTGCGCGCTCGGCGTGATGATTAAAGCCCCGCGCGCGGGCGCGTCTAAGACGCGGCTCGTGCCGCCGCTGACGCACGAAGAGGCCGCGCGTTTGAGCGTCGCTTTTCTCCGCGATACGGCGGAGAACATCGCGGACGCATGCCTGGAACATTCGGACGGCGCGGTGCATGCCGTCGCCGTCTACACGCCCGCCGGGGCGGAGGGCGCGTTCGATGAATTGCTGCCGCCGGGTTTCGCGCTGCTCGTGCAACGCGGCGATGCCTTCGGAGAACGCCTCTTTCACGCTGCGGCCGACCTGCTCAGGCTCGGTTACGAGTCCTGCTGCCTCATCGACTCCGATAGCCCGACGCTGCCCCGCGCTCTGCTCACGGCGGCCGTCGAAGAACTGCGCCGCCCCGGCGACCGCCTCGTGCTCGGTCCGTCGGACGACGGCGGCTATTACCTGATCGGCATGAAGCGCGCCCACCCGCGCCTCTTTGAAGAGATCGCGTGGAGCACGGCGGACGTGTCGAAGCACACGCTTGAGCGCGCGCGCGAAATCGATCTCGAAGTGAAACTCCTTCCCGCGTGGTACGACGTGGACGACGCCTCGACGCTTTGTCGTCTCCACGACGAACTGTTCGACGCCCCCGGCGACGCATTCGACGCGCCCGCCGGCGACGACGACAAGGCGCGCGGCGACGACGCGCACGGGGATGATGACAACAAGGCGCGCGGCGCGAAACTCGTCCCTTATTTCGCGTCGCACACGCGCGCCGAAGTCGCGCGCCTGCTCGATGCCGAAGGGCGCGAGCGCATCCTGGACGGGTTGGCGGCCGCGCGCGCGCGTGAGGAAAACGGCGCATGAAGGAACAGGGCGGGGGCGAGCCGCGCACCGTCGCCGCGCCGCACGACGCGGCCTCTTTGCCTGACTCGACTTCGCCGCGCGTGGCGGCGGACGCGACGCCGGGCGCGGCGATGCGGACTAACCTGCTGCTCGTTGCGCTCGGCCTCGCATCGCTCGCGCTCTACAGGTACGGCCTCAACTTCGACAAGACGCGCCCGATCCAGATCGTCTGGTTCCTCAAAGTCGCGTTCGGGCATTGTGCGCTCTACGCGTTGGCCGCGTGGCTCGTGTGGCGCGCGGGCGAGAGGCGTTCGACGCTTCTTCTCGTCGTCGTTTTCGCGGCGGCGTTTCGTTTAAGCGTGCTGTTCGCGCCGCCGTTTTTGTCTGATGACATTTATCGCTACGTCTGGGACGGGCGCGTGCAGGCCGCGGGCGTCAATCCCTTTCGACACGTACCGGCCGCGGACGCGCTACGGTTTTTGCGCGACGCGGAGATTTACCCGAACATCAACCGGCGCGACTACGCGCCGACCATCTATCCGCCGCTCGCGCAGATGATCTTCTTCCTCACGACGCGCGTGAGCGAAAGCATCGTGTGGATGAAGGCCGTGATGGTCTTGTTCGAGGCCGCAGGGTTGTGCGCGCTCGTCGCGCTGCTTGCTTCGTTCAAACTGCCGCGCGGGCGCGTGCTGCTCGCGGCGTGGCATCCGCTGGCCGTGTGGGAGATTGCGGGCAGCGGTCATCTGGATGCGCTCGTCATCTGCTTCATCGCGCTCGCGCTGCTGGCGCGGCGCAGGGAGCGCGAGAATTTGACGGGCGCGCTTCTGGCGGCGGCCGCGCTCGTTAAATTATTTCCGCTCCTGTTATTGCCCGCGTTCTATCGTCGCCGGAGTTGGCGGATGCCGCTGGCGTTTTGCGTCACGTTCGCGGCGGGTTATCTGCCGTACCTGTCGGTCGGCGCGCGGCGCGTGCTGGGGTTTTTGCCGGGCTACGCGAACGAGGAGGGGTTGCAGGACGGCGCGCGTTTTTTTTTGGTGCAAGTCGCGCAGGCTCTCTTCGGCGCATCGCGCGCCGCGAACGCGGCCTACGTCGC
>DASQMC010000041.1:0-52526 GCA_035645695.1 Pyrinomonadaceae bacterium | reverse complement strand
GGATTTTCTCTCCTTTACGCCTCAGAATCACAGTGACATGAGAACTCTCGTACATCTCTCCGATCTGCATTTCGGGCGAATTGATCAAACGATTATCGAGCCGCTGGCGACGACCGTGGCGGAGATCAAGCCGGACGTGGTGGTCGTTTCCGGCGACCTGATGCAACGCGCGCGCACCGAGCAGTTTCAGGAGGCGCGCGAGTTTTTGGACGACTTGCCGCACCCGCAGATCATCGTGCCCGGCAATCACGACGTGCCGCTCTACAACATCTTTCAGCGTTTCCTCGAACCGCTCGACAAGTATCGTCGCTACATCACGGACGACCTCGAACCGTTTTTCGCGGACGACGAGATCGCCCTGCTCGGCATCAACACGGCGCGCTCGCTGACCATCAAGGACGGGCGCGTGAACGAACAGCAAGTGGCGCGCATCCGCGAACGCCTCTGTCACTACGGCGACGCGATGACGAAGTTCATCGTGACCCACCATCCCTTCGACATCCCGGAAGGCCACGAACGCGAGGCAGACCTCGTTGGGCGCGCGCAGATGGCGATGGAGGCTCTGGCGACGTGCGGCGCGGACGTGTTGCTCTCCGGCCACCTGCACGTCAGCCACACGGGACACACGGCCAAGCGTTATAAGATCAGCGGCTACTCCGCGCTCGTCGTGCAGGCGGGCACGGCCACCTCGACGCGCGTGCGCGGCGAAGTCAATTCCTTCAACGTCATTCGCGTCGAACACCCCTACATCGAGATCAAACGCCTCGCGTGGCAGCCCGGCCGCGCCGCCTTCTCGACGGCCTCCATCGAAAACTTCGTCCACACGCCCGAAGGCTGGTCGCGCCTCGCCGACGGCGCCGAATCGGGCATCAATAAGTAACAAGGGGGTAAGGGGGAAAGGGTAAAGGGGAAGGGGAAAAGGGGAAGACGCGGAGCACTTAGGCTCTTTGTCTTCCCCTTTACCCTTTCCCCCTTACCCTTTCCCCTGCTCAGTCCTGTTCCCTGCTCCGTCTTATCTGGGGGGTGCGGGTTTGCGCGGGAGTTTTTCGTCGCGCATGGCCGCCTGATAAACGAAAGCGGCCATGATGATGGCGGCCTGTTTCATGTCGTCGGCCTGGATGCGGTCGAAGACATCCTGATTCGAGTGGTGGGTGCGCGTCTCATACTCCACTTCGTCCTGTATGAACTGGAAGCCGGGCAAGCCGATGGCGTCGAAGGCGAGATGATCCGTGCCGCCCGTGTTCGAGATGGAGAGCGTCTGCGCGCCGATGTCGCGGAAGGGCATGAGCCACGAGCGGAAGAGCGGGCGCACGCCCTCGTTGCCTTGCAGGTAGACGCCGCGGATTTTGCCCGTCCCGTTGTCGAGGTTGAAGTAGCCGGCGAACTTGTCGTATGCCGGTTTGGTGACGAGCCGACCGCGCGGCGCAGGTGTGGGTGCGGCGACAGGACGGCCTTCGCCCGCGCCGGGGGGAGTGGGCTGCGGTGTCGGCTGCACGATCTCGCCGAAGTGCTGTTTGACGTAGGCGCGCGAGCCGAGCAAGCCTTGCTCTTCTCCGCTCCACAGCGCGACGCGAATCGTGCGGCGCGGCTTGAGGTTCAAGGCCACAAGTATGCGCGCGGCTTCCATGGCGACGGCGCACCCGGCGGCATTGTCGGTCGCGCCCGTGCCGCCGTGCCAGGAGTCCATGTGGCCGCCGAGCATCACCACTTCGTCACGCAGATCGCTGCCCGGAATTTCGGCGATGGTGTTGTATCCCATCAGGTCTTGATCCTGAAACTCCACTTCGAGGTTGACGTTCATACGCACCGGCTCGCCCGCCTGAACCATGCGCAGGATGCGGTTGTAGTGCTCGACGGAGACCACGACCTGCGGCGGAAACGCGGGCGCGTTCTTGTCGTAAGCCCGGACGCCCTGCCGGAAGAAGGATTGTATGGCGGCCGGGTCGATGGTCTCGGGAATCGACGCGGGCGGCACGGTGGCTCCCTGCACGAAGATCGTTCCCCCATCGCCGCGCCCCGGCTCAAGGATCATGGCCGCGCCCTCGTCGTTGATGAATTTCGTCTTCCGCAAATTAAGGATGAACTGCGCGATGAATTCGGGCGTCGGTTGAAACGGCGGGCGCGGCGGAGCGGCGGCAGGGTCGGGCGCGTCGGCGAGCGCAAGCAACTCTTTCTCCGTCAGCCGCGTGCCCTGCGGGGCGAAGTGGGCGTCCACTTTGCGGATGGGCGCCATCAGCACGATTGCCCCTTTCAGTTTCCCTCGATACTTCTCCAGTCCCGCCGCGTCGGTCGCGTCAACGTAGACGACTTCGCCGTTCAGCATGCCGTTCGTGCCGGGCGACCACGCCTTCGGGTAGGCGATGAGCGGGATGTTCAGCGGCGCGACGACTTCCGCCGAAAAACGCTTTAACGTCCAGCCGCGCCCGAACGGCCCCCATGCTTCGAGGTGCGCGTTTTGCATGCCCCATTTCGTCATCTGGTCACGCGTCCAAGTGTTGGCGCGCTTCATGCCGGGCGAGTTGGTCAGGCGCGGCCCGATCACGTCGGAGAGGTAGCTTAGAGTTTGCATCACCTGCGAGCGGTTCATGCCCTCGTCCCTGATGCGTGCGATGGGGTCGTTCGGGTCGGGCGTCTGCGTCGAGGCCGAGGGGGGCGCGGCACCCGCCTGCTGCGCCCTGACGGGGAAGCTGTTCGCCAGCACGGAACAGGCCAGCAGCAAGGCGACTGCCAAATTGCGTCGAGACATAAGATGGACTCCTAAAAGTTATTGACTTGAAAATTAAACCTGCGAGCAGGCGAGAAGAAATATCCTTCAAGGGAAGCTGATTATACTCCAACGCCTGTGGGAAAGTTTCAGCCCCGAAGGCGGCGACGGCGGACGCTAAAACCAAAGAGGACGAGCCTTCCGGCCCGTCCTCCCGATGCGAGACTGAAAAACCCTGTCTCAAATTATCTTAGCGCGCGAGGCCGGAATTGCGACCGCTCGCGGCCGGTTCGGTCGCGGGCGGAACCGCGGCGTCCGCCAAAGGCTCGGACTTGTAGCCGCACTCCTCGTTGGCGCACGAGCGGGTCGTGCCCTTCTTCGTCGTCTTCTCCAAAACGAACGGCGCGCGACACTCCGGGCAAGGCTCGCTGATGGGCTTGTCCCAGTAAACCGCGTCGCACTTCGGATACTCCGAGCAGCCGTAGAAGGCTTTGCCGCGCTTCGACTTTTTCACCACGATCTCGCCCTTGCATCCGGGGCGCGGGCAGGCGATGCCGGTCGTCTCGCGTTTGATGAACTTGCACGCAGGGTAGTTTGAGCATGAAACGAACTCGCCGAAGCGTCCCTGCCGGCGGACGAGATGCACGCCGTCCACCGGGCACGTCTCGTCGAGCGGCACGGGCGCGGCGGCCACCACGCCCTTGCGGTCGATCTTGCGTATGTTGCGACAGTCTGGATAACCCGTGCAGCCGAGAAACTGGCCGAAGCGGCCACGCTTCAAAGCCATCGGCTTCGCGCACAACTCGCACGACTCCGCCTCTTCGCCTTCCGTCCCGCCGCCCGCTTCCGTGTTCGACGCCGCGCCCGCCCCTGCCATCGTGCCCGCGTCGCCCGTCGTTGCGGGTTTCGCGATCTCGCGCGTCGTGCGGCACTCGGGATAATTCGAGCAGGCGAGGAACTGTCCGAAGCGGCCGAACTTGATGACCATTCCCGCGCCGCAATTCTCACACTTCTCGTCGGTCGGGATAGACTCGACCTTCTTCTTCTTCATCTCCACTTCGGCGATCTTCAAGTCCTTCGCAAACTTCCCGTAGAAATCCTGAAGCGCCGTCGTCCACTTCAACTTTCCTTCGCCGATCTCGTCGAGTTCCTGTTCCATCCGCGCCGTGTACGACTCGTTGAAGAGGTCGCCGAAACTGGCGACGAGCAGATCGTTGACGGTCGTGCCGAGGGCGGTCGGGTGAAAACGCGACTCGTGTTTTTCGACGTACTCGCGGTCGAGAATCGTCGTCATGATCGCAGCGTAGGTCGAAGGCCGCCCGATGCCCTTCTCTTCGAGAGCCTTGACGAGCGTGGCCTCGCTGTAGCGTGGCGGCGGTTCGGTGAAGTGCTGTTCGGGAAGGATCGAGTTCAACTTTAAAGTCTCGCCCTGTCGCACGAGTGGAAGTTTGCGCGCCGCCTCTTCGTCCTCCTCCGACTTTTCGTCGCGCCCTTCCTCATAGACGCGCAGGAAGCCGTCGAACTTCAAGACCGACCCGCTCGCGCGGAACATGAAGCGGCCAGCCTCGATGTCAATCGTCGTCTGGTCGAACACGGCGGGCATCATCTGCGATGCCACGAACCGCTGCCAGATCAAGCGATACAGTTTCAACTCCTCGCTCGTCAGAAAGCGCGCTATCGAATCGGGCGTGCGTGAAACGTCCGAGGGGCGAATGGCCTCGTGCGCGTCCTGCGCGTCCTTCTTCGAGCGGTAGTGGATAGGCTTCTCGGGCAGGTATTGCGCGCCGTACTGTGCGCCGACAAAATCGCGCACCTCGCCGAGCGCCGTCTCCGACACGCGCGTCGAATCTGTGCGCATGTAGGTGATCAGGCCGACCGCGCCCTCCGCGCCAATCTCGACGCCCTCGTAGAGCTTCTGCGCGACCATCATCGTCTTCTTCACCGCGAAGCCGAGTTTGCGCGCCGACTCCTGCTGCAACTTCGACGTGATGAAGGGCGGCACGGGATTGCGCTTGCGCTCCTTCGTCGCCACGTCCGCGACGCGGTAGCTTTGCGCCTCGGCCTCCGCCACGATCCCGGCGGCCTGCTCCTGCCTGCCGATCAGAATCTCGTTCTTCTTCGTTTCCTGATCGAAGCCGCCCGTCTTCACCGTCTGGTCATTGATGCGCACGAGGCGCGCGTCGAACGCGGGCGGCAGGGACGCGCCGAGGTTCGCCGTCACCGTCCAGTATTCCGTCTTGAGAAATCGCTCGATCTCGCGCTCGCGTTCGACCACCATGCGCAGCGCGACCGACTGCACGCGCCCCGCGCTCAACCTGCCGCCCACCGTGCGACACAAAAGCGGCGAAACTTTGTAGCCGACGAGGCGGTCGAGCACCCGCCTGGCCTGTTGCGCATCCACGAGGTTCTCGTCAATCTGCTTCGGCTCTTTGAACGCCTCCTGCACCGCGCGCTTCGTGATCTCGTTGAACATCACGCGGTACGAAGGTTTCTTCGGCCGTTTCGGCACGATCTCTTCCGCGAGGTGCTGGCAAATAGCTTCGCCTTCGCGGTCGGGGTCGGCCGCGAGATAAATGGCATCCGCTTCGCGCGCGGCCTTCTTCAACTCGGAGACGGTCTTCTTGTTGTTGCGTTTCTTCGTATCGGGAATCACTTCGTAAGACGTGGCGAAATCATTCTCCACGTCAACGCCGAGTCCCTTCGACGGTAAGTCCTTGATGTGGCCGAGCGAGGCCATCACGCGGTAGTCCGCGCCGAGATATTTCCCGATGGTCTTGGCCTTCGCGGGCGACTCGACTATCACTAAATTCTTCGTCATTCCGTTCCCTTCAACTGACCGGGGCGTCGCACTTCCGACGCCAGCAAATAACCCTGTATGTGTCACTGAATGTGTCTGACAATTCCCTCTGCCGTTACCGTTTAGATGCCGCGAAACGCCGATTTACTGGCTTGCGCGCCCGCCTCGTTTTTTACGCCCCGTCGCATCCGTTACGATTGAAGGGTTATGAAAATAGCACTGGTAGAGGCTCAAAAGTCAAATGAGCGACGCGAGCGCCCCGGCGGAAGGTGGCTTTCGAGAGTTGATCCCGGAGTGTGTTCGGACGCCGACGAAAGGGCGTCAGCGCCGATGCATCCAGCATCAAATTCAGACGCGCGGGAAGGCCAGCGTGAGCAGCGTGATGGTGACGGCCGTGACGAGCGCGCGGCGGTGAATGCGGCGAGATTTGCCCCGCAATTCGGCTATGAGATTTTCATCGTCGAGGTGCGCTTCGCCCGCGTCAAGGTTGCATGTGCCGCGCGCGGCGAGCGCGATACATGTGCGTTCGCGCGCCTGCAACAACCCGAGTCCCGCGATCCAGACGGGCAGGAAGACCACGGCGCGCAAGGGGCGCGGCGCGTCGTAGACCACCAACAGGAAGGCCACCGCGACGCCCACCGTCAAGGCCACGATGCCGAGCAGACGCCGCTTGCGCTGTTCGCGCGGGCCGATGTTGGTGGCTTCGCTAACCATTGAATCTGAACCGTTGAACTCGAACGTCGCTTCGCCGCCCCTGCCGCTTACCGCGACTACTTTTATTACTGACGCCACCAACACCGCTGCTACTACTACTGCGCCGCGCGCAACGTTGCGAGCGGTTGCCCGGCCGTCACGCGGTCGCCGACGCGCGCGCTGACGACGCTGACCGTTGCGGCGGACGTGGCTTCGGCCGAGACGATCCGTTCAGCCGGGGCGGCGGTCGTAGCGGCAGCGTTTTGCGGTTGGCGACGCGCGGCGACGAGACCGGATTGCGCGTTCTGCGCCGCGCCCTGAGCCTCCTGCAAACGACGTTGCGCGCGTTCGTACTCGGCGCGCGCGCCGTCGAGTTGAGCTTGCGGCGCATCGCCGGAAGCCACGAGCGGCGTCAGGCGTTGCACCTCAACCTCGGCGCGTACCGCCTCCGCTCTGGCCGTTTCGATGCCCGCCTGCGCCGCGCCTATGTTTTTCCCGGCGCGCACCACGGGGTCTTCCGCCTTTGCCTGCGGCGCGCTCTGCGCCTCGGCGCGGACGGCGATCTCGACGACCGGCGTGCCCTCGCCCACGACCATCCCCTCGCGCACGAGCACGCGCCGAACCTCGCCCGCCACGGGCGCGTTCACGATGATGACGCCCCGGCGCGCTTCGTCCCCGCCGCTCGCACATCCCTGCAATGCGGCGAGTGCGACGAGCGCGCAAGCGTAGGGCGCGACCCCGAACTTTCGCGCTCGCGCGGACGGCATGGCGAGTCTATTTCTCATTTGATCTGGAATCCGGCGTCGCCGCTCCTGCTGCTGCTGCCGTCGCCGTCGTTGCCGCCGTAGTTGCCGTCGCCGCTGCTGTTGCCGCCGCACCGCCGCCCGTCGCCGCCGTTGCCGTCCCGCCCGTCTTTAAACCGTCCGCTTGCGGCTTCGAGGCCGGGGAAGACGCGGGCAAGACCACGGAAGTGTCGAAACCGGCGGTGGCTTCGGGTCGGAGTTCAAGCTCGCGCGAGCCGCGCACCATGACGTTGTTCGCGCCGAGTGTGTTGCCGGTGGCGCGCTGAAACTCCGCGATGGCCTTGTTGAGATCGGTCTGCGCCTGTAGTTCGCGCCCGCGCGCGGCGAGCAGTTCGTTCTGTCTTTGCAGGACGAGGAAGACGGTCGTCGTGCCCGCGCGAAACTGCCGCTGCTCGCTCTCGAACTGTAGCTCGGCCGACGCGCGCGTGGCGGCGGCGGAGGCGAGTCGCGCTTCGGCCGAACGCAGAGATTGCGTGGCGTTGCGCACGTCGGCCTCGATCAACTGCTCTGCCTGCGCGCGCAGGTTCGTGATGCGGCGGCCCTCCGCGAGCGAGCGGCCGAGGTTTGCCTGCGCCGTGCGGTTGCGGAACGGGAGTTCGACGCGCACGCCGACGCGATAGGTCGGGTAGTCCTGCGCGAGCAGGTTCGAGAGCGATGTCGTATACCCGCCGACGAGGTTCGGATTGACGCTGGTGCCCGTCGTGCCCGTGCCGGTGAGCAATGGTAGACCGGCAAGCCCCGAGAGTTGGTTGACGCGCTCGCGCAGTTGAGCGTTCGCGCTCGTGTTGGGATTGATCGTCGGCGTGACGGTCGAACCGGCGAGGCCGGTTGACGTGTAAGTGCCGACGAGGTCAACCTGCGGCTTCGACTGGTCGCGGAAAAATCGCTCGTCTATGCGGTTGATCTCGGCGCTCGTCTGAAGCTGCGCGAGTTCCGGCCGGTTGTCGATGGCGGCGCGCACGGCCTGTTCGAGCGGCAAGCGCGGGGCTTCGAGATTGACGGGCGTGACGGGCGTGAGCGGGCGCGACCAGAGCGCGGCGGTGCGCTCGGCGAGGATCAAAGTCTTGAGCGTATTCTCGGCGCGCGTTACGGACTCCTGCGCGGTGTAGACGCTCTGCTCGAAGGTCGTCACCTGCGTATTGGCGGCCACGATATCAATCGGCGCGAGCACGCCCTGCGCCACGAGCCGCTGGTTGCTCTCAACCTGCACGCGCGCCTGCTTGACGGCGTCGATCTGCACCTGCAAATTTCGCAGCGAGAAAACCAAGTCCCAGTAAGACTGCTCGACCTGAGAGATCACTTCGATGGCGCGCTGGCGAAACTGCGCGTCGGTCAAACTCAGGTTCTTCTTCGCGATCTCAATGGTGCGCCGGTTGTTGTCGAAGCGCAGACCGCGCAGGAGCGGCTGCGCGTAGGTGAAGGTGAAGGCCGTCGGAAACTGCGGGTTGAGCGTGGCGTTCTGGTTTGTGGTCAGGAGGCGCGTCGAAGAGAAGTCGAGTTGATAGTTGCCGCCCGCGAACGGCGAGAAGCCGCCGAGGCGCATCGCGCCCGTCAAATCCTTTTGCGTGACCGAGCCGTTCGCCCCGCCGCTTATGGTCGAACTCGTCGGCGTCGTGCGCGACTCGTAGTAGCTCTCCGTCGAAAAGAGCGGATCGTAGACGCCGCGCGCTGCGTTCAAATTGAACTCGGCGATCTCGACGTTGATGCGCGAGCCGTCGATGTCGTTGTTGTTCCGCAAGGCGAGCGCGATGGCTTCGTTGAGCGAGAGCGGCAACTGCTCGGACACGTCCACGCCGACACGCTCGGCCGAAGGGAGCGGGCGCGAGACGGCTTCAAAATTCGGCGCTACGGGCGGCGGCTCGGCCGGCAACTCGGCGGGCGCGATGCCGGCCGACGTGCCGACGTTCTGCCCCGGTGTTTGCCCGACGACGCCGGGTGTCGTTGTTGTCGTCGTTGCGCCGCCGCCCGTGTTGATCTGCGGCGCGCTCGTTCCGGCGGGCGTGGCCGTCTGCGGCAGACCCGAAGAGGGAGCGCCCTGTTGCGAGGCGTTCGGCACTTGCGGCGAAGGCGGGCGCGCGCCCTGCGTGTCGGGCGTCGTCGCCTGCCGCTGCTGCTCCACGCCCGTCTGCGGCTGCGTGCTCTGCTGCGCCTCGTTCGCGGGGCGAATGGGCGCGGACGAGGAGTTCGGCGGCAGTTCCGTCGTCGCGGGCGGAAGCGCGCCGGGTCGCCTCTGCTGCGTCGTCGTGCCCGCGGGCGGAGACTGTTGCGTCGTGGACGACGGCGGCTGTTGTTGAGTTTGATTTTGCGCCAACGACGCGAGCGGGGCGCACAGCGTCGCCGCCGATGCGACGAACGCCAGCGCCCCGCGCCGCAAACTTGCGCCACACGTATTGCGACTCACAGGCCGCGCGCGCTCAATCACCTGAAACATTATCTGCATAACCATCCTTTGCGGTTTGCCGCGCGAGCGGTTTGGCGACCTTCGGGCGACGACCGAACGTCGCGGCCACGCCCGCGTAAGCATCGGAGAAACGGCGACCCGCGCCCCCCTTGAAGTTGTTGAAACGCGAACCGGCATAGCCCCACACGCGCGATTCCTTAGCGTCTTCAAACAGCGAGTAGAAAACCGGCACGGCCAGCAGCGTCAACAGGAGGCACATGCTCTGCCCGCCGACGACGAGCACGCCGATGGAGCGGTTCGTCGCCGCGCCCGCGCCGCTGCCGAGAATGAGCGGCACCATGCCTGCGACGAGCGCGATGGTCGTCATCAGGATCGGCCGCAGGCGGTCGCGGTTCGCTTGCAGGATCGCGCTGTAGCGTTCCATGCCGTGCGAGCGCAGTTCGTTCGTGTGATCGATTTGAAGAATCGCGTTCTTCTTGACGATGCCGAACAAGAGCAGGATGCCGAGCGCGGAGAAGATGTTCAAACGCTGACCGGCGATCAAAGTTGACAGCAGCGCGAACGGGATCGATAGCGGCAGCGTGAGCAAGATCGTCACCGGGTGGATGAACGATTCAAACTGCGCCGCGAGGATCAGGTACATGAAGACGAACGAGAGCAGGAACGCCAGCATGAACGATTGATTCGCGCGCTGCAACTCCTTCGACTGGCCCGTGACGCCCGTGCGATACCCGGCCTCCATGTTCAACTCCCGCGCGTAACGCTGGACGGCGACGAGGGCATCGGCCTCCGAGCCGTTCGGCGCGAGGCTCGCCGAGATCGTCACCTGTCGCTGCCGGTTCAGTCGATCAATGGAAGCGGGACTGTCGCCCTCTTCGAGGCGCACGAGTTTTTCGAGTCCCACCGTGCCGCCGTTTGACGATGCCACCGTAAAGTTGCTCAAATTCTCGCGCGTGCGGCGAAACTCTTCGCCCGCGCGCACCACCACGTCATACTGATCCGAGCCTTCGCTGAAAGTGGTGACGCGCGCGCCCGCGGCAAGCGTGTTGAGAGCCTGAGCCACGTCGCCCGCGCGCACGCCGAGGTCTGCGGCGCGCCGACGGTCGATGATGATGCGCAGTTCCGGGCTGCTCAATCTGAGCGAGCGGTCGGCGTCTCGAAAGTTGTTGTCTTTCTTGATGCGCTCGACGAGTTTGTTCGAGTACTCGTCGAGTTTGGCGATGTCAGGCCCGCTGATGAAAAGTCCGAGCGATGAACCGCCGCCGCCACCGCCGCCGCCGCCCCCACCGATGGCCGCGCCGATAGACGAACCGCCCGACGCGCTGATGACGTACTCTTTCGGATACTTGCGCTTGCGGATCATGTCGCGCGTCTGCTGGATCAGTTCCGTCTGCGAAAATTCGCGCTGCTCGACCGGTTTGAGCCTCACCGAGATGTTGCCCTGATTCGGCTGGCCGCCGCCGCCGAAGCCGCCCGCGTTGACGAGCGTCAGTTCGACGCCCGGAATCTGCTCGCGCACGTCGCGCGCCACGCGCTCAAGCACGGACTGCGTTGCCGGGAGGCTCGTGCCCTGCGGCGCGCGCAAATTCACGGAGAACCCCGACTCGTCCTCGTCCGGCAGGAAGTTGTAGCCGACGTACTTGTAGAGCGGCCAGATCGAGGCGACGACCACGACACAGAGCACGACGATTACCCAGCGGTGCGCCATCGACCAGCGGAGCATCCACATGTAAGAGCGGTCAATCGGGCGATAAAAACGGCCGCCCTTCGACGAAGTGTGCGCCTTCTCCGCCCGTTCCCCGGCAACGCTGGCGTGCGCCGTTACAACGGCGGCGCGGTCGTCCGAGCCGTCGCCCGTGCCGCCGCCGTCGCCGCCCGCCACCACGGGCTCCAAGCCTTCGGGCGTGACGGATTCCTTCGGCGGTTTGATCCAGCGCGCGGCGAGCATCGGCGTCAGCGTAAAGGAGACGATGAGCGAGACGGTGATGGCGGCGGCCGAGGTCAGCCCGAACGAGGACATAAAACGGCCGACGATGCCGGTCATGAATCCGACGGGGATGAACACGGCGAGCAGGGATAGGGTCGTCGCCATCACGGCCAGACCGATCTCGCGCGTGCCCTCGATGGCCGCCTGATACGGGTGCATCCCCTTCTCTTCGACGAAGCGATAGATGTTCTCCAGCACGACGATGGCATCGTCGATCACGATGCCGACCATCAGCGTCAGCGCGAGCATCGTCATCTGGTTGAGCGAGTAGCCGAGCGCGGCGATGATGGCGAAAGCGGAGATGATCGAAGTCGGGATGGCGAGCGCGGCGATGACGGTCGAACGGAAGTTCCAGAGGAACAGGAAGACGATCAAAGCGGCAAGCAGGCCGCCGACGACGAGGTGTTCCTCGATGGCGTGCAGGGACGTTTCGATGAACTCTGACTGGTCGCGCGTGACGACGACCTTCAAATCCTGCGGCAGCAGCGGAGTGATCTCGGCCATGCGCTGTTTGACGCCCTTGATGACGGCGATGGTATTCACGCCCGATTGCTTGCGGATACCGAGCGACACGCTCGGCACGCCGTTCAGGGACGCTGCCGATTGCGGATCGACGCCGCTATCCTCGACGCGCCCGATGTCGCGAATCTTGACGGGATAGTTGTTGCGCGTCGCGATAACGATGTCGTTGAAGTCTTCGACCTTCGTCACCTTCGAGAGCGTGCGCAGCGTGACGGTGCGCGCGCCCTCGTCGAACCGCCCGCCGGGAAGTTCGAGGTTTTGCGCGCGCAGAGCGTTGTTGACTTCCGTGACGGAGAGGTTGTAAGCGCGCAGGCGATCCGGTTCGACGTAAACTTTGATCTCGCGCTGGCGTCCGCCGAAGACGACCACCTCGCCCACGCCGTCGGCCGATTCGATGCGCTCCTGAATCTGGTTCTGGACGATGTCGGTCAACTCGATGGCCGAGCGCGGCGCGCTGATGGCGTACACCAGCACGGGCTGCGAGTCGGGGTCGGCCTTGCGGACGACGGGCGGGTCGGCCGTCTCGGGCAGGCGGTTGATTATCGTGCTGACCTTGTCGCGCACCTCCTGCGTGGCGAGGTCGGGGTCTTTCTCAAGGTTGAAGTTGATCGTGACGTTCGAGCGACCCTGCGCGGAACTCGACCGCATCTCGTCGATGCCGGGGACGGTGTTGACGACGCCCTCGATGATGTCCGTGATCTCGGTCTCGATCTCCTGCGGCGCGGCTCCGGGGTTCGAAGTCGAAACGGAGACCGTCGGAATATCGATCTTCGGGAAACGGTCAACGCCGAGCGTGAAGAAAGAGAAGCCGCCGATGACGGTCAGGATCAAAATGATGACGGTGGCGAAGACCGGGCGACGGACGCAAATTTCGGCTAACTTCTGCATGATCTTAAAATCTCAGTTTCAAGTTTCAGGTTTCAGGTTTCAGGACTGAATAGTTCCAAGTTTCAGGTTTCAAGTTTCAAGTTAAAGAACCGAACAACATTCAGACTTGAAACCTGAAACTTGAAACTTCTACTGCCTGACGCGCGCGCCCTCGAAAAGTTGTTGGAGGTTGCTGGTTGCCACCGTCTCGTCGGCGTTGACGCCGGAAAGTATCTGGATGAAGTCGCCTTCCTCCGTGCCGATCTGGACGACGCGCAGTTTCGCCGTGTCGCGCTCGATCACGAAGACTCGGTAGGATTGCGTGTTCTGATCGGAGAAGACGGCTGCGCGCGGCACGTAGACGGCGCGGCTGCCGCCCGCGCGGGCGATGCGCGCGGTGGCGAACATGCCCGCGCGCAGCGCGTTGTCGCCGTTCTCGACGGCCGCCTCGATGGTGGCCGCGCGCGACACGGGGTCAATCGCGGGGTTGACGGCCGTCACACGCCCGGCGAATTTCCGTTCCCGGTGCGCGTCAACTTCGAGCGAGACGCCCATGCCCGGCGTGATGAACGGCGCTTCCGCCTCCGGCACCTGCAACTGCAACTTGATCGGGTTGGTGCGCAACACCGTGGCGATGATGCCTGCGGGCGTCACGTATTCGCCGACGGCGATGGGGCGATTGCTGACGTACCCGGCGTAGGGCGCGCGGATCGTGGCGTCGGCCACGGCCTTCTGCGCGATGGCGACCTGCGCGCGCGCCGAAGTGACGGCGGACTCGGCCGTCTGAATGGCTTGATTGCTCTGGCGCGCGGTGTTCAGCGCGGATTCGAGTTGCTGGCGGGCTGCATTGACGCGAGCGCGCGCCGTGTCGCGCTGCGTGCGGAATTGATCGTAGGTGGAGACGGCCGTGTCGCCCGTCTCGACGAGCGCACGATAACGACGCTCGTTCGCCTCGGCGAGTTGCAACTCGGCCTGCGCCTGTTCGAGGCTGGCGCTCGCGGCGCGCGCTTCCGGGATCGCGCTGGCGTCGAAGTTGCCGCCCGGCCGCAGACCGAGACGCGCCTCCGCCTGCCTGACGCCCGCGATGGCCTGTTGCACTCCGGCCTGCGCTTGTTGCAGGCGCAGGCGCGCGTCCCTGTCGTTGAGTCGCGCGATCACGTCGCCCTGACGCACGAACGCGCCGACGCTTACCGGCGTCGCTACGACCTGACCGGATGCTTGCGAGGCCACGTCGGAAGTCTCTTCGGCGACGAGGCTGCCCGTCGATTGGATGTAAGACGGCACTTCGCGCGCCTCGGCCTTCACCGTCGTAACGTCTATGGGCGGGGCGTCCGATGCGTTCGCCGCGCCGCCTTTCTCCGCGCCTTCCTCCGCGCGCGCGCCGCCCTTGGCGTCGGCCTTCGACGCGGAACGCCCGCAGGAGTTCACGCCGAAAAGCACGACGGCGAGCAGCAGGCAGGCGAGCGCGCCGTTGCGCGTGTTCGGGGAGATGAATGAAACAGACATAAAGTAGACCTTAAGATTAAACCTTCCGAGTGTTAATAAACCTTGATGAGCTTATTTTGTGTGAAAACGTTACCGGCTGCTCTGTGTAAAAACGCCTCGCCGCATTTTTCGGTTACAGAATTTTCGACGCCAGCAGAGGTTCAACGCATTTGGTGAATGAGATGTTTAAAATTACTCTCAGGCTCGCCGCATCGACGCGGGAAACTTGAGAATAAATGAATTACAGTAGTCGAAAATGTCACACGGGGAGGAAGATTATATGTCTAACTGGCAGGAAGACCGAACGGAAAGGCTGCGCGAGTTTTTCGCGCTCGAACGGGGTCGCGAACTCGTCGCGCCGGACGCCCCTGCAAAGTTCGAGTTGTCCCCGGAGGTAAGCGAGGGGCTGCGCCACTTTAATATCGAATGGCACATAATCCCGGCGGCCGAAGCCGTGCCGTTTGACGACAAATATCTCGCGCGCCTCTACCCGACCGCCCCGCGCGACTTCGCAAAGACGCGCGAGCACGGCCACAATTACCGCGAACAACTTCTGCGCGGCCACGCGAGGCATCAGGGGCGCGTCGTCGGCGTGGAGACGACGCCCAAGCCGCGTTATCTTCCCGGCAACCGCCAGTTCTACGGCACGGCCTACGGCCACGATTCGGCCGCCGACCCGTTCGCCCCCTACATGGGGCGCGCCGGGATGATGAACGGCACGCGCTACGCGCATGACTATCCCAGCCTTCGCAACTTCATTAACGTCGTCAACGAAGACTGGCGCGCGCGCCGCCTGCTGCCCGCAGGCTACCGCGTCACGGTCTGCCCGCCCGCCGTCTTCAACCTCGTCGGCACGATCTTTCATCCCGAATGGAGCGAGACGGAGACGCTCGAGCTCGGCTTCTACCGCGACGAACAGGGCAACGCCACCTGTTTCGCCGTCGGCTCGAACGCGCCCGGCGACTTCTCCTACCTGAACGAAGTAGAGAGCGAAGCCGAATGGTCGCTGACGGGCTTTCGCCTCGCCCTCGTCTCCGATTAAAGGTTTCAAGTTTCAGGTAAAAGCAGGTTTCAGGTTTCAGGTTTCAGGTAAAAGCAGGTTTCAAGTTTCAGGTTTCAAGTTTCAAGTCTGAATGTCGCTCATTCTTTAACTTGAAACTTGAAACCTGAAACTTGAAACTCATTTAAAAACATGTAACCGCGCGCTTCCATTGTTCGTCTTGCATTCTGGTTGGCCGGATTGAGGCTTCATTCTCTCCTGTGTCCGGTGCGGCCTGAAAAATTTACTTAAACGTCATTGGAGATAAGTACAGATGCAACTAAATCGCACGAGAAAGATTGTCGGCGGACTGGCGTTGGCCGGGACGATGGCGCTGTCGGGGATCGTCGGATTCGCGCAGCAGGGAACAACGCAGGGAACTCAGGGCGACGATAAAGGCCGCGGCGCGTGGGGCCGGGGCGAACACGGCGGCCACAAAAGGGGCGGGCGTGGCATGCACGGCGGCGGTCTCGGCCGTTTCGCCGAGAAGCTCAACTTGACCGACGCGCAGAAAGCGCAGATGGAGCAGATCACCGCGCGCTACCGTGAGACCGCGAAGGCCGGGCGAGAGCAGCGACAGGCACGCGGCGCGCGCGGCGGCTTCGACCCGTTCAACGGCGGCACGTTCAACGAATCAGAGGTTCGCGCGGCGGCGCAGGCGAGAGCCAACGCGCGGGTCGAACGCGAAGTGGCGCACGCGCGCATGATGTCGGAACTGTATGCCGTGCTGACGGCCGAACAGAAAGCGCAGCTTACGGCCGAGCGTCAACAGCGTGAGCAGAGACGGCAAGAGCGCCGCATGCGTCGTAACGCCGACGGCGTCGCGCCCGCGAGCAGAACCTAACGCTCAAACTAAACGGGTCTCCCCGCCCGAAACAAAAACTCTCCCCTTCTAATTTCAACGGAGGGCAACCATGAAAAGTAAACTCAAAGTAGTTCTGATGATCAGCGCCTTGATGGTCGGCACGGCCTTGACGGCGGCGGCGCAGGCAACTTACCAGACGCGCAACGGGCGCACGGTAACGGTCTACCCGAACAACCGCCGCGTCGTGCGCACGCCGAACGGCCGCACCATCGTGCGCGGCGCAAACGGCCGCACGGTCGTCCACCGCGCGAACGGGCGCAGCGTCGTCGTCCTGCCGAACGGCAGGCGCGTCGTACGCAGCTCGCGCAGCCGCCAGTCTTACCCGCAAGTCAACCGCGGGCGCACTTATCGCACGCGCGACGGCCGTATCGTCACCGTCTTGCCGAACGGCCGGAGAGTTTATCGGTAAGCTGCCAAGAACATCGATAAGCGGTCATCGGCGCGCTCGTCGGCGCGGGCGGCTCGGCGTTGTACACTTACAAGCTGCGCGACCGCGACAACAGGCGCTATCGTTGCTGGAAACCGCTGAGCATGTGCCGGTGCCAGGACGAAAGGGCAGCTCTCAAGCGAAGGGCTGCCCCTTTCTTTTTCACTCAAGCGAGCGGCGCGGGCGCGCGCGTCGCCCCTTCGGGAGATACAGGCGGCGCGGGCGGTCGATACTTTATGGACGAGCAGGTAGAAAACTCCGACCGCGCCGCGACTGAATCGCCGGGACGCGTCGCCGGTGCGCCGGACGCCCTGCTAGTTTCAAACGCGGTCGCCGGCGACGCAGACGCGTTTGAAGAACTCTTCAACCGGCACCGGCGTCGCGTCTCGCTCATCGCCGGCCGCTTCTTCCGCCAGCGCGAACAGATCGAGGAGATCGTGCAGGAGAGCTTCATGAAAGCCTACTTCGCCCTCCCCGCCTTCGCCAACGGTCAGGACAACTCTTTCGCCTCGTGGATCGCGCGCATCGCTTTTAACGCCTGCTACGACGAGTTACGGCGTTTGAAGCGGCGGCCTGAGAGCGCGGCGGGCGACATCTCGGAAGAGGAGGAGGCGTGGTTGAAAGCGCAACTGCGCGAACAGGGAGCGGGCGCGGACGTGGAGGCGGCGGCGATTGCGCGCGATCTCGCCGACAAGCTGCTCGCGCGACTCAGCCCCGAAGACCGCCTGCTGCTCGTCATGCTCGACGTGGAAGGGATGTCGGTCGCGGAGATCGGCGAGTCGAACAGTTGGTCGATCTCGAAGGTCAAAGTTCGCGCGCACCGTGCGCGGGCATCCCTGCGCCGCGTGCTTGAGAGATTCGTGTAACCTGAACGCGCGCGGGCGCGTTTTCACTAACTAATGCCACCGCCGGAGTCGGCGGATGAAGGGCGGGTAAAACTGCGATGATCGGCAAACACAAAAAAGGCAAACCGGACGAGCGGCTCGAACGATTCGGGCAAGCGGTCGTGCGCGCCTCGGCGTCATCGAACGAGACGGAGGCGGAAGCGGTCGCCGCCTCGCCCTTCCTGTACGCACGCCTGCGCGCGCGCATCGATGCCGAAGAGAGGCGGCGCGCGGGCGGCGGCGAGACGTGGCGCGCGCTTCTCGGCGTCGTCCGGCGTTCCGTGCCCGCGATGGCGCTCGTCGCGCTGTTCGCCTTCGCCATGTTCTGGATTTCGAGCCTCGGCACGACGGCCGTCTCGCCCGGCGTCCTCAGCGATGAAGCGTTCATGGACGCGCGCGACGCCGGGATCGAGAACGTCGTATTCGCCGAGCGGCGTCCGCTGTCGAGCGACGAAGTGCTGGCGACGATCCTCGTCGAAGACGAGCGGGAGGTTCCCAGATGACGATGCTCCCGCGCGGCTCGACCCGGCTTAAAATCCTGCTGGTTCTCCTCGGCGTCTTCCTGCTCGGCGGTGTAACCGGCGCATCGCTCGCCAGCCTCTATCGCCTGCGCGGCCACGAAGGTCAGCAGCGACACAGCGGCGGCGGGCGCGGCAACCGCGAAGACAAAATCTTCGAGAGCATGCGCCGCGATCTCAACCTGACCGAACAGCAGGCGACCGAGATACGCGCCATCCTCGACCAGACGCGCAACGACTATCGTGCCCTGCGCGCCGAGGTGCGCCCGCGCTACGACTCCGTGCGCCAGAACGCGCGCACACGCATCCGCGCCCTGCTCACGCCCGAACAACAAAAACTCTTCGACGCCAAGGCCGCCGAACGCGACGCACGCCGCAGTGCAGATGACGAGAAATAGACTAGTTCAACGGGCTATCAACCTTTGAGGGGCAGCGCAACTGCGTCGCCCGTTGTCTTCATAACAACGGGCGACAAAGCTGCGCTGCCCCTCGAAGGTTAAGATCGAATTTTAAAACCGCTTCACAGTTTTCTGACGAAACACTTCCCCGGCAGTTGCCGGATCAACTCTCGCATCTCAAGGCCGAGCAAAACGCCGGTTAAATCCGAGACGGTCAGTTGGGTTGCGCCGACGAGCGCGTCGATGTGGGCGGGCTCATCCGCCGACAGCAGACCGTAGACCGCGCGCTCGCCCTCCGAGAGGTCTGCGGGAAGCGCCACCTGTTGCCGTGCCTGCGCGTCGCCGCCCGCCTTCCGCTTCTTCACAGGTTCGGGCGGCAAGAGGCGCGCGGCGATCTCGTGCGGCAGTTCGGCCGCCACGTCCTGCCACTGCTGCACGAGTTTCGCGCCCGCGCCTTTGATCAGGTAGTTCGTCCCGAACGAGTTGCGCGACGTGATGTTGCCCGGCACGGCATAGACTTCCCGGCTCTGTTCGAGCGCCAGTCGCGCCGTGATGAGACTGCCGCTGTTCTCCGCCGCCTCCACCAGCACGACGCCCAAACTCAACCCGCTGATGATCCGGTTGCGGTACGGAAAGTTTTCCGGGATCGGCGGCGTCCCCAGCGGAAACTGCGAGACGAGCGACCCGCCGCGCGCCAGCATCTCCTCGGCCAACTTTTTATGATCGCGCGGGTAAATCTCGTCAACGCCCGTGCCCAACACTCCGACCGTGCGCCCGCCCGCTTCGAGCGCGCCCCTATGCGCGGCGGCGTCGATGCCGCGCGCCAGCCCCGACACGACCGTCACGCCGCGCGACGCCAGATCGCGCGCCAGCATCAGGGCCACGTTCTGCCCGTAGGTCGAGCACCGCCGCGAGCCGACAATCGCCACGCACGGCGCTTCGAGACACGCCGCCCACTCGCCCCTCACGTAGAGCGTGATCGGAGGATCGGCGATCTCGCCGAGGAGCGCGGGGTAAGTCCCGTCGTCCAGCACGAGCACATCCGCACCGAGCGCGCGCACGCGCTCAAGTTCCCGCTCCGCATCTGCGTGGCGGTCACGCAGCACGATGCTCTCCAACGCTTCCGGGCGCAGCCGCAGACGTTCCAACTCCGAGCGCAACGCCGCGAAGACCGCCTCCGCCGATCCGAAGCGTTCCAGCAAACGCGCTGCCGCCCGCGGCCCGACGCCCGGCGTCATGTTCAAAGCGATCCATTCTTTCATAAGTGAAGAAGTGAGCAGTAAGCCGTGAGCAGTAAGCCGTGAGCAGTAAGCAGTAAGAAAACAGTTTTCACTGCTTACCGCTTACTGCTCACTGCTCACATTTTTGTTGGCGGAGGCGTGTGGGAATCGAACCCACCCGAGCCTGTTCTCACAGTCTCACAGACGGTTTTGAAGACCGCGCCGTTCACCAGAACAGATGCGCCTCCGTGAGGTTTAAATCGCCTGAAACCCTACGCGCGGCAGGCGTCGGCTGTCAAGCGTGACCATCGAGACGCCGTCATGCGTCGCCCGGCTTGAAAGGCTGTTCGCTACTACGCGGCCTCGCTCGTCCGCCCCTCTCGCGTCGCTCCTGTCCGGCGCTTGACCGGCGTGCTTCGAGACGGTATTATTCTTTTTCGAACGAGCGTTCGAAAAAAAACGGAAGCGCGAATTTCACGGCCGTCCGGGCTGATGCCGAAACTCGAATTGTCGTTTGACTTCGGGCGTCCGGCTCGCTGACAACTTGGTTGGAGTTAGAGTTACCTGATGATTAATTTTGAAACGACACCCGAATCATACAAGCACTGGAAACTGGCCGTGGATGGCGCGGTCGCCACGCTCTCGATGGACGTGCAGGAAGACGAGACGCTCGGAGACGGTTACAAGCTGAAACTCAACTCCTACGATCTCGGGGTTGACATCGAACTCGCCGATGCCGTGAGGCGTTTGCGCTTCGAGCACCCGCAGGTGCGGGTCGTCGTGTTGACGAGCCTCAAGCCGCGCATCTTCTGCGCGGGCGCGAACATCTACATGCTCGGCACGTCTTCTCACGCCTTCAAAGTCAACTTCTGCAAGTTTACCAACGAAACGCGCTGCGGTATCGAAGACGCCTCCCGAAACTCCGGCCAACGCTACGTTGCAGCCCTGAACGGCACGGCCTCCGGCGGCGGTTACGAACTCGCCATCGCCTGCGATGAAATTTATCTCGTGGACGACGGCAACTCCGCCGTCTCGCTGCCGGAGGTTCCCCTGCTCGGCGTGCTCCCCGGCACGGGCGGACTCACGCGGCTCGTGGACAAGCGCAAGATCAGGCGCGACCGCGCCGACGTTTTCTCCACGCTCGCCGAAGGCTTGAAAGGCAAGCGCGCGAAAGAGTGGGGACTGATCGACGGTTATTTCCCGACGAGCAAATTTCAAGAAGCCGTGGCCGCGCACGTCGAGAGCCTCGTTCAAACCGACGGCTCCGCGACGGGCGCGACCCCGCAAGGGATCAAGCTCAACCCCCTAAATGTCGAGGCGACGGCCGAAGGGCGCGAGTACAAGTACGTCAGCGTGAAACTGAATCGCGAGAAACGCTACGCCGACCTGACGGTGCGCGCACCCGAGGGCGAGCAACCCGCGACCGTCGAAGAGATCGAACGACTCGGCGACGCCTACTGGCCGCTCCAGGCTTACCGCGAACTCGACGACGCGCTGTTGCACCTGCGCATGAACGAATTGGAGATCGGCCTCGTCTGCCTGCGCACAGAGGGCGACATCGAAGACGTGCTCGCCGTTGACCGTACGCTCAACGCCAACCGCGACCACTGGCTCGTGCGGGAAATCATCCTGCACATGGCGCGCGTGCTGCGTCGTCTCGATCTCACGGCCAAGAGTTTCTTCGCGCTCATCGAGCCGGGCAGTTGCTACGCCGGAAACCTGCTCGAACTCGCGCTCTCCGCCGACCGCACCTACATGCTGAACGACCCCGAGGCGAGGGTTGAGGTGGCGACGAGCGAGTTCAACGCGGGCGCGCTCCCGATGTCCAACGGCCTGACGCGACTCCAATCGCGTTTCCTCGTCGCGCCGGAACAGGCCGACGCGGTGATGAATCACGAGGGAGCGTTCGACGCGGAAGCCGCCGAAGAGGCCGGACTCGTCACCTTCGCGCCCGACGATCTGGATTGGGAAGATAAGATTCGCGTGGACATCGAAGAGCGCACGTCGCTCTCGCCCGACGCCTTGACGGGGATGGAAGCCAGCCTGCGCTTCGCCGGGCCGGAAACGATGGACACCAAAATCTACGGCCGTCTGACCGCGTGGCAAAACTGGATATTCCAACGCCCCAACGCCGTCGGCCCCGAAGGCGCGCTCACGAATTACGGCAAACCGACGCAGGCGCAGTTCGACTATAAAAGAACATAAACAGTTTTTAGTTTTCAGTTTTCAGATTTTGGGCGCTTGTTGAGAGTGGTCGATGAGTTCACAGTCATATCGAGATTTAGTGGTTTGGCAGAAAAGCATCGCGCTATGCGTGCAAGTTTATAAAGAGTGCGAGATGTTTCCGAAGAGCGAGCTTTATGGCCTGTCAGATCAGATGAAACGTGCTGCGGTATCAGTTTCTTCAAATATAGCCGAGGGACAAGGGCGGCAGCACATCAAGGAGTTTCTTCATTTCATCTCAGTAGCCAACGGTTCGTTGGCCGAGTTGGATACACAACGCATCATCGCGGAGAATCTACATTTCATTAGCCCCGAAAACAGCGCACATATGGACGGGCGCATTACCGAAATCCGTAAAATGCTTTATGCACTTACTGCGAAACTCAAAACCAACAACTGAAAACTGAAAACTGAAAACTATCGCAGAGGTTAATTATGAGCATGAATTTATACGAACGCATCCCGAACAACGTGAATTTGTCGCAGGACAAGCGTCTCCAGCGGGCGCTGGAGAAGTGGTTGCCGAATTACCTCGACTGGTGGCGCGAGATGGGGCCGGACGGCTTTCAGGATAAGGAAGTTTATCTACGCACGGCCATCAGCGTGCAGCCGGACGGTTGGGCGAATTTCGATTACGTGAAGATGCCCGATTATCGCTGGGGCATCTTTTTGAAACCGGCGGACGCGGATGCGAAAGTCGGCTTCGGCGACAATCTGGGGATGCCCGTCTATCAGGAAGTGCCCGGCGAATTTCGCAATGCACTGCGCCGCATCATCGTCACACAGGGCGACACGGAACCCGCCTCCGTCGAACAACAGCGCGAACTGGGCAAGACCTGCCCTTCGCTCTACGACCTGCGCAACCTGTTTCAGGTGAACGTCGAAGAGGGACGCCACCTCTGGGCGATGGTCTACCTGCTCCAACGCTATTTCGGGCAGGACGGCCGCGACGAGGCTGACGAACTCTTGCAGCGGCGCAGCGGCAACCCCGACAAGCCGCGCATCCTCGAAGCCTTCAACCAGCCCTGCGACGACTGGCTCAACTTTTTCTGCTTCACGATGTTCACCGACCGCGACGGCAAATTCCAACTCGCCGCGCTCGCCGAAAGCGGGTTCGAGCCGCTGGCGCGCACCTGCCAGTTCATGTTGACGGAAGAGGCGCATCACCTCTTCGTCGGCGAGACGGGCGTCGGCCGCGTCGTCAAACGCACCGCTCAGTTGATGCGCGAAAACCCGGACGCCGACGTGCGGAACTTAGGCGCGATACCGCTCGACATCCTGCAACGCTATATCAACTTCTGGTTCTCCTATTCGCTCGATCTCTTCGGCGGCGAGATCAGTTCCAACTCCGCGGACTTCTTCGCCGCCGGTCTCAAAGGCCGCTACAAGGAGCAGGACAACTACGCGGAGCACACAGCCGCTAACGAAAACTTCATGCTCACGGTCGTCGAAGACGGGCGGCTCGCGCAGCGCGAGGTTCCCCTGCGCAACGCGCTCAACGAAGTGCTGCGCGGCGAGTACGTGCGCGATTGCGAGCGCGCGCTCGCGCGTTGGAACAAATTCCTCGTAGACGAAGGCGCAACGGCCGAACTCTACCTGCCGAGCACGCGCTTTCACCGGCACGTCGGCGAGTTCGCCGGGCACGCCTTCGACGTGCGCGGCAATCTCATCACGGCGGAAGAGTTCGAGCGACGCCGCGCCGAATGGCTGCCCTCTCTGGCCGACCGCGAATTCGTCCGCAGCCTCATGCACCCCGTCACCGAACCCGGCAAGATCGCCAACTGGATCGCGCCGCCCGCCGCCGGGATCAAGGGCAAGCCGTTCGAGTTCGAGTACGTGAGACTTTAAAGCAACGATGAACGCGGATCGATGAACGATGAATACAAGCACAATGCTTTCTGTCTTCCGTTCATCGTTCCGCGTTCATACTTCATCCTTTCTTTTATGGCCGCCGACATTTCAACAGATTTCTCTCGTTACGATCAGAAGCTGGAGTTCATCCTGCGCACCTCGGCGCGCATCTTCGCGGAGAAGGGTTATCACCCGACCTCGATGCGCGACATCTCGCGCGCGACCGAAGTGAGCCTCGCGGGGCTTTACTACTACTGCAAGTCGAAAGAAGAACTGCTCTTCCTGATTCAGGACAACTGCTTCGGGCGCGTCCACGAACGCCTGCTCGAACGCCTGCGGGAGACTGCCGATCCGGTCGCGAAGCTCCGGCTCGTCATCGAGAACCACCTCTCTTTCTTCGCCGCCAACATGGCCGAGATGAAGGTGCTCTCGCACGAAGCCGATTCGCTCGCGGGCGAGATGAGCGAACACGTCAGGGGGCGCAAACAGCAATACACGCGGCTCGTCCGCCGCATCCTCTCGGAGGTGCAGGGGGCAGCGAGGGCGGGCAACGCAACAGCCGGCGCGCCGAAGCCCGACCTCACCGTCTCGACCTATGCCCTCTTCGGCATGATGAACTGGATTTACAACTGGTACGACCCGCGCGGCAAACTCTCCGTCGCAGACCTCGTGGACAATCTCGCGCGCCTCTTCCTCTCCGGCTTCCTTGCCGGGCACCCCGGCGACGAACTACAGTTCACAGCGAAGACCGCCAAGACGGAACGCCTCAGCGTCTGGCGCGCCCCACAAACATAGATTTGCTGTTTGCCGGAATTATCGAGAGCCGAAGACGTAGCTTTAATGCTTGCTGTGTGCCCTACATTTCCAGGGTGATATAATCGCGCGTCGGATGATTAGCGAGATACGCGAGAAGATCGCCGCCGGAGAATTTGAGTTTTCCAGGCATGCCGTCGGCCAGAGCATTCTGCGTCGTATCTCAGTGCGAGAACTGCGCGAGGCGTTGGTTAAGGCAGAGTTAATCGAAGATTACCCGAACGACAAATACGGGCCGAGTTGTCTGTTGCTCGGCTATACGCGGGCACATAGACCACTACACGTACAATGCAGCTATCCATCACGGGCTTTGCTAAAAATCATAACGCTGTATGAACCTGACCCGACTTTATGGATTGATTTGAAGGTGAGGAAAAGTTGAGATGAATGCCGACATCGGGGAAGAAACGCTTGTTGAGCGCAGGGTTACTTACGCGTTGGAAATCAACGGCAAGTTTCTCGTCATCGAGAATGTGCCCGCGCGGGTGTGTGAAGAAACTGGCGAGCAATTTTTCTCTCCGGAGACGGTTGAGCGGTTGCAGCAAATTATTTGGGAAGAGCACGAACCCAAGAGAATTATTGAAACTCCGGTTTATGAATTTGCCGCGTGAGTTTCAAAATATCAACTGATCGCAGGGAGAGTAATGGAAATGGCGGAAGCGGAAGCGAAAGTTCAGGAGACGACGGAAGCGGGCGGCAAGCTCGTGCGATACGCGGCGGAGGGCGGCGTGGCGGTGTTGACGCTGAACGATCCCCCGGCGAACACCTACAGCTATGAGATGATGCGGGAACTCGACCGCGCCATACTCGCGGCGCGTATGGACGAGAGCGTCCACGTCATCGTCATCACGGGGAGCGGCGAGAAGTTTTTCTGCGCGGGCGCGGACATCGGGATGCTCCAGAGCGTGACGCCCACGTTCAAATATTATTTCTGCCTTCACGCCAACGAGACGCTCTTGCGTCTGGAGCAGACGCCGAAACTCGTTATCGCGGCCATCAACGGCCACTGTGTCGGCGGCGGTCTCGAAGTCGCAATGGCGGCGGACATACGCGTCGCGCGCAAGGGAGCAGGCAAGATGGGCTTGCCTGAAGTCTCGCTCGGCGTCCTGCCGGGCACGGGCGGCACGCAACGGCTCGTGCGCATGGTGGGCAAGTCGCGCGCCATCGAGTTGATGACGACGGGCGAGCTTTTTGATTTCGAGCGCGGCCTCGAACTCGGCCTCTTGAACCATGTCTACGAAGCGGAGACGGGCGAGGCGTTCATCGGGCAGGTGTTGGAATACGCGGCGAAGTTCACCACGCCGCACAAGGCCGCGCACGCCGTCGGGCGCATCAAGCGCGCCGTGCAGACGGGCGCGGAGATTCCCTTCGAGTCCGCCCTCGCGCTCGAACGCGAACTCCAGCAACAACTCTTTCAATCCGAAGACGCGCGCGAAGGACTCGACGCCTACGTGGGCAAGCGCAAGCCGCAGTTCAAAGGAAAGTGAGCAGTGAGCAGTAAGCAGTGAGCAGTTAGAACAACTGCTTTTACTGCTCACTGCTCACTGCTTGCTGCTTACTGCTATGTCTGAGCAATTCATCAAAGTCCACACGCGCGAACGGATCATGACGATCACGCTCGACCGCGCCGACAAGTTGAACGCCTTCGCGGGACACATGCGGCGCGACCTGGGCGCGGCGCTGGAGCGCGCGGGGAGCGACGACGATGTGCGGGTAGTAGTCATCACGGGCGCGGGGCGCGCCTTCTGCGCGGGCGGCGACGTGGCGGTGATGGACGAGTTGATGGCGCGCGGGAAAACGGACGAGTTCGCGCGGATGCTCGGCGCGGGGCGGCGCGTGGTGACGACGATCCGCGAGATGGTCAAACCCGTGATCGCTTCGATCAACGGCGTGGCGGCGGGCGCGGGCTTCAATCTCGCGCTCGCGTGCGATTTGCGCATCGCGGCCGAGTCAGCGAAGTTCAGCCAGTCGTTCGTGAAAATGGGGCTGCACCCGGACTGGGGCGGAACCTATTTCCTGCCGCGCATCGTGCCGTCGAATATCGCCTGCGAGATGTTCTTCCTCGGCGACGCAATAGACTCGGCGCGCGCTCTCGCGCTCGGACTCGTCAACCGCGTCGTCGCCGACGACGAACTCGCGGCCGAAACCGCGCGCCTCGCCGAACGCCTGCGCGACGCGCCCCGCGAATCAATCGCCGCCGCCAAGCACGCCGTCTATCTCAGCCACCACGCCGAACTCGACGAGATGTTGCAGTATGAAACGGAAGCGCAACTCCGCTGCTTTCAAACGACGGAGGCGCGCGAACGCGTGCGCGCCTTCGTAGAGAAGCGCACCCCGCGCCTTAAGTAAGTTTCAGGTTTCAGGTTTCAAGTTAAAGAGCCGGAAACCTCGGACTTGAAACTTGAAATCTGAAATCTCAAATCTGAAATCTGAGACTTGAAACTCAAAGGTAAAATCGCACTCGTCACGGGCGGTGGTCGCGGCATCGGCCGCGCCGTTGCTTTCGCGTTCGCGCGCGAGGGCGCGAGCGTCGCACTGTGTTCACGCACCGGCGTCGAACTCGAAACAGTGGCGGATGAGATTCGTCGTGAATGCCGTGTGAACGTGCATCACGACCTGTGCGACGTGTCCGATCCGGAGGACGTAAGAGAGTTTTTCCTCTCCACCTACAATGCCTTCGGGCGCGACGCCGACATCCTCGTCAACAACGCAGGCATCGCCGAGAGCGCGCCCCTAACGCGCACCGACGACGCGCTCTGGCGGCGACACCTCGCCGTCAACCTCGACGGCACTTTCTACTGCATGCGCGCCGCGCTGCCCGCGATGATCGAGCGCGGATGGGGGCGCATCATCAACGTCGCCTCCATCGCGGGCAAGACGGGCGCGCCATACATCGCCGCCTACTCGGCGTCGAAGCACGGCGTCCTCGGCCTGACGCGCTCCGTCGCGCTCGAAGTGGCATTGAAGGGCGTGACGGTCAACGCCATCTGCCCCGGCTACGTAGACACGGACATGACGACGCGCGCCGTCGAACAGATCGAAGCGAAGACCGGGCGCACGGCCGTCGATGCGCTCGAACGGATCAAGGGCATGAGTCCGCAGAATCGCCTCGTCACGCCGGAAGAGGTGGCCGCGCTCGCGCTGCTGCTCGCCTCCGAAGACGGGCGCGGCATCACGGGACAGGCCATCAACGTTGACGGCGGGAGCGTCTTGTATTAATTGATTCATTGATTCATTGATTCAATGAACCAATGAACCAATGAACCAATGAATCAATGAATCAATGAACCGATGAGTAAATCCCTTACCTTCATCAATCCCGAATCGCTCGGACGCCCGCGCGGCTACGCGAACGGTGTGCTCGCCCCGGAGGGCGGCGCGTTGTTGTTCATTGCCGGGCAGATCGCTTGGGACGAGGGACAGAGGATCATCAGCGCGGATTTCGTCGCGCAGTTTGAGCGCGCGCTCGCAAACGTCCTCGCGGTGGTCGGCGAGGCTGGCGGCACGCCCGAACAGATCGCGCGCCTTGTCGTCTACGTCACCGACAGAGAGGAATACCGCGCGCGCCAGAGCGAGGTCGGCGCGGCGTGGCGCAAACTCATGGGGCGACACTTCCCCGCCATGGCGCTCGTCGAAGTCAAGGGGTTGCTGGAAGCTGACGCGAAAGTGGAAATTGAAGGCATCGCCGTAATACAACAGTGACAAGTGACAGGTGACAGGTGACAAGTTAAAATCGCTTTGTTCCTGTCACCTGTCACCTGTTACCTGTCACTGTTTTTATGATTTCTCCAAAAAGTTTTCTCTACGAAGTGAGCGATGCGCAGGTCGCAACGATCACGCTCAATCGCCCGGAGCGTCTGAACGCGCTGACGTTTGAAGTCTATCGCGAGTTGACCGACGCGTTCGCCGCGTTGCAGGACGAGCGCGAGGTGCGCGCCGTCGTCATCAGGGGCGAGGGGCGCGCGTTCTGTTCGGGCGGCGACGTGCGCGACATCATCGCCGACCTACAGGCGATGGACGTTCAGGGACACCTCGAATTCACGCGGCTCACCTGCGAACTCATTCGCCGCATGCGGAATTTGCGCAAGCCCGTAATCGCGAGTTTGAACGGCACGGCGGCGGGCGCGGGGGCGGTCATCGCGCTTGCGGCCGACCTGCGGATCGCGGCGGAAGAGGCGCGCATCGCGTTTCTCTTCGTGCGCGTCGGGCTGTCGGGCGCGGACATGGGCGCGGCCTATTTGTTGCCCCGCTACGTCGGCCTGGCGAAGGCGACCGAGTTGCTCTACACGGGCGATTTCGTGTCCGCGCGCGAGGCCGAGCGGATCGGACTCTACAACCGCGTCGTCGCCGGGGCGGAACTCGACACGGAGACGCGCGCCCTCGCCGAACGACTCGCGCGCGGCCCCTCGTTCGCTCTCGGCATGACCAAAGAGATGCTCAACCGTGAGATGCATGTTGACCTCGACACCGCGCTCGAATGGGAAGCGCAAGCGCAGTCCGTCTGCATGCAGCACCCGGACTTCCGCGAAGCCCACACGGCCTTCAACGCGAAGCGCGAGCCGGTGTTCAAAAAGTGAGCAGTAAGCAGTAAGCAGTGAGCAGTCAAGACAACTGGCCGCTTGTTGCTCACTACTGTGACGGCTCACTACTGTGACGGCTCACTGCTTTTACTGCTTACTGCTTACTGCTCACTGCTTACTTTCTATGGATCGTTTTATCGAAGAGACGCCCTTTTTCAACGCCGAGCATTTGCGGCTCGCGGCGAGCGTGGCGAGTTTCGTGTGGCGCGAGATAGAGCCGCGCGCCGCCGCCGACGAGACGGAGCAGGACGAATCGGACGCGCGCTTTCGCGAGTTGGTCGGGCTGCTGGCGCAGGCCGAGCTGTTGCGCTACTCGGTGGCGAGGCCAAACGCCGCCGGGTTCGATGTGCGCGCGCTCTGTTTGATCCGCGAGGAATTGTCTTACTCGTCTCCGCTGGCCGATCTGGCCTTCGTGATGCAGGGATTAGGCACGCACGCCATCAGCCTCGCCGCGCCCGCGCACGTGCGCGACTTCTGGCTGGCGCGCGCCGCCGAAGGACGCGCCGTCGCCGCTTTCGCCCTGACCGAACCCGAGGTCGGTTCGGACGTGTCCGCCATTCAAACCACCGCGCGTCGAGACGGCGACGGCTACCTGCTCGACGGCCGCAAGCGTTTCATCTCTAATGCCGGGCTGGCCGACTTCTACACGGTTTTCGCTCGCACCGGCAGCCGCGCGGACGGGCGAGCCGAGATTTCCGCCTTCGTCGTCGGCGCGCGCATGCCCGGTTTCAACGTGCGCGAACGCACGCGCCTGATCTCGCCGCACCCGATTGGCGAGATCGAGTTTGAAGGGTTGCGCGTGCCCGCGGAGGATCGCATCGGGGCTGAAGGCGACGGCTTCGGCCTCGCGATGCAGACGCTCGGCACGTTTCGCGCGTCGGTCGGCGCGGCCGCCTGCGGCATGGCGCGGCGCGCGCTCGACGAAGCCCTGACTTACGCCCAACGCCGCAAGCAATTCGGCCAACCGCTCGCCGCGCACCAGTTGATTCAGGAAAAACTCGCCGACATGTCAACGGAACTCGACGCGGCACGACTGCTCGTCTACCGCGCCGCCTACCTGCGCGACACCTACGGCGCGGACGAATCCTACGCCCCCACGCTCGCGCGCGCCTCAAGCGCCGCCAAACTCTACGCCACCGAGGCGGCGCAGCGCATCATCGACCAGGCTCTACAGATTCACGGCGGCGCGGGGCTGGTTCACGGCCACATCGTCGAACGCCTCTACCGCGACATCCGCGCCCTGCGTATCTACGAAGGCACGTCGGAGATTCAGAAGTTAGTGATCGCGCGTGAGTTGTTGAAGGAATAACTGTCAGTTGCCCGTGGTCAGTTGTCCGTTGCATGTGATTGCGATGCAAGCCGCTAAAGATGGAATTGATCTACTTAGAACGGACAAAGAACAACTGACCACGGACGACTGACAACGGACAACCTATGAAAATCGTTTGCATCGGCGGCGGCCCCGCCGGGTTGTACTTCGCGCTCCTGATGAAGAAGCACGACCCTTCGCACGAGGTGACTGTGCTTGAGCGCAACGCGCCAGGCGACACGTTCGGGTGGGGCGTGGTCTTCTCGGACAAGACGCTCTCTTACCTGCGCGACACGGACGAGGAAACCTACAGCGAGATCACGCGGAGCTTCGCGACGTGGGACAACGTGGACGTGGTGCATCGAGACGAGCGCGTCACGATTCGCGGCAACAAGTTTTCCGGCATCGCGCGCCTCAAGCTGCTCAATATCCTACAGGAGCGTTGCCGCGCGCTCGGCGTCAACCTGCGCTTCCGCGCGGAGGCGGCGAACCTCGACGAGTTCGCGAATTTCGACTTGATCGTCGGCGCGGACGGCGTCAACAGCACCGTGCGCGAGCGTTTCCGCGAGGCGTTCCGGCCGTCGCTCGGCGTGCGGCACAACAAGTATATCTGGTACGGCACGCGTCAACTCTTTCACGGCCTGACGCTCACCTTCCGCGAGTCCGAAGCGGGCGTCTTCGCCGCGCACTCCTACAAGTTCGACGCCGCGACGAGCACCTTCATCGTCGAATGCGACCCGGAGACGTGGGCGCGCGCCGGGTTCGCGGCGATGACCGACGAGGCGACCCGCCGCTATCTGGGCGAAGTGTTCGAGAGAGATTTGGGCGGGCACGCGCTCTTGTCCAACAACTCGAAGTGGATCAATTTCCTGCTGGTGAAGAACGGGAACTGGCATCACGAAAACGTCGTGCTGCTCGGCGACGCGCTGCACACGGCGCATTTCTCCATCGGCTCCGGTACCAAACTCGCCCTCGAAGACGCAATCGCGCTCTATCGTTGTTTCAGTGCGGGCGCGAGCGTCGGGGATGCGCTCGCGGAGTTTGAGCGCGTGCGCAGGCCGGTTATCGAAGAGTATCAACAGGCGGCCTACGAAAGTCTCGTCTGGTTCGAGCACGCGCGCGACTACATGCACCTCGCGCCCCTGCCGTTCGCCTACAGCCTGATGACACGCAGCAAGAAGATCGATTACGAGAATCTCAAGCGACGAGACCCTGCGTTCATCGCAGCCTACGACGAATACGAAAGGGTAAAGGGGAAGGGGTAAAGGGGAAAGGGTAAAAGCGCATGGCACGGTCACACGGTTTTTACCTTTACCCCTTCCCCCTTCCCCTTTACCCCTTCCCCTTTACCCCTTTCCCTTTACCCTTTACCCTTTTCCTCTGTCCCTTCCGCGTTCCAATCGGGCGGCAACAATCTGCGGCGGCCGTCGTGGCTGAGGGAGATGTCCGGCTCGTCGAGTCGCAGGCGATCCCAGAGCTTGCACGTCACCTGTTTGTGCGACTGGTCTAAGCCCTCGCAGTAGTTGGTGTAGGTGCAGCGTCGCACCTCTTCGCCGCGTCCGGTCTTCGCTTTCAAAAACCAGTCGGGGTCGGCGAGCGTCTGTCGCGCCGCGCCGATGATGTCGGCATCGTTGCGACGCAGAATCTCTTCGGCCTGCTCGAAGGTGGCGATGCCCCCGGCGACGACGATTGGCGTGCTGAACCCCTGCTCGTTAATTGAACGCTTGACGGCCGACGCGAGCGAGACGTTGCGACCGAACGGGCCGCGCTCGTCCGAACGAATCGTCGGCATGCATTCGTAGCCGCTCTCGCCCGTGTAGGGATAGACTGCGTGGCCGACCTTCGGCTGCGCCGCATCCTCAAACTTCCCGCCCTTCGACAGAGAGAGAAAATCGAAGCCCGCCCGCGCAAATTCCCCCGCGAAATAGATCGCGTCCGCGAGACGACTCCCGCCCGCGATAACTTCGTCGCCGAGGAAGCGCACGCCGACCGTGTAGTCTGCCCCGACGCGCTTGCGCACAGCCCCGTAAACTTCCAGCGGCAGGCGCACGCGCGACGCGCGCGAACCGCCATAGCCGTCCGCGCGCGTGTTGAGGGCGGAGAGGAAAGAGGCCATCGTGTAGGCGTGAGCGTAGTGCAGTTCAACGCCGTCGAAACCCGCCTCGCGCGCGCGCCTCGCGGCATCGGCGAAGATGCCGGGAAGCACGCGCGGTAACTCTTCGACGTGCGCGAGGTGCGTGTCCGTGACGCGCTCGCGATAGCCTCGCATAAGCGTCTCCAGTTCGCGTTCGTCCAAAACTTTTTCGACGAGTTCGGCGGGTGCGACGGCGAGAAACGCGCGCAACGCCGCTTCGTCCTGTTCCAGCCACGCGTCGTCTCCGGTCGCCCCGGCGAGCGCGCGGCGGTGGCGCGCTTCGAGGCGTAAAAAGCGCGCGAAGTATTTCGCCGGTTCGGGGCGACGCTTGACGGAGAGGAAATCTATGATCTGTATGAGCAGGCGCGTGTGGCCGTCGCTCGCGCGGCGCACGGTTTCGACGAGCTCGGAGAGGCCGGGCAGAAAGCGGTCGTGGCCGATGCGCAGGAGCGGCCCCGAGGGAATGTCGCGCACGGCCGTCGCCTCGACGACGATTGCGCCCGGTCGCCCTCTGGCGAAACGCGCGTACCAGTCCAGATTTTCGCGCGTCACGAAGCCGTCTTCGGTCGCGCGCCACGGAACCATCGCCGGAACCCACGTCCGCTGTTCGAGCGTGAGCGAGTTGATTCGCAGCGGCCGGAACAGAAGCGCGCCCTCCGCCTCGGCGCGGGTCGGCCAGCGCGTCTCAGGGATCGCGTGACGGATAGGATTTGCGGGGTGCCACGTCATGTCAGGTCTCAGGCGAGCAGTGTAGCAGTTACGGCCGAGCGGGCGGAAACACGCCGACGCGCTAGACGTTGGAACGCCCCGGCGCATATCATTATGAGCATGCAGGAGGAATCAAACGTTTGACTGACGAGCTACTCGAATGGCGCGCCGAGTTTCCGATTCTGGATAAGACGACTTATCTGATCTCGCACAGCCTCGGCGCGATGCCCCGCGCGACTTTCGACAACCTACAAACTTACGCCGAGATGTGGGCGACGCGCGGCGTGCGCGCCTGGGGAGAGGGCTGGTGGGAAATGCCCCTCACGGTCGGCGACGAGGTGGCGCGCATCATCGGTGCGCCGCCCTCTTCGGTCGCCATGCACCAGAACGTCTCCGTCTGCCAGTCGCTTATCCTCTCCTGCTTCAACCCGGACGCACGGCGAAACAAGATCGTCTATTCCGATCTCGAATTCCCTTCGGTCATGTATGTCTATGAAGCGCACGCGCGCGAAGGGCGTTTTCGCGTCGAACGCGTGCCGACCGACGACGGGATGACTGTCTCTCTCGAACGCATGCTCGCCGCCATCGACGAAGAGACGCTCATCGTTCCCATCTCGCACGTCCTCTTCAAGAGCGCGTTCCTGCAAGACGCGCGCGCCATCACCGAGCGCGCGCACGAGGTGGGCGCGCTCGTCGTGCTCGACACTTACCAATCCGCGGGCACGATTCCCTTCTCCGTCACAGACCTCGACGTTGACTTCTGCACGGGCGGCTCGGTCAAGTGGCTCTGCGGCGGCCCCGGCGCGGGCTATCTCTACGTCCACCCGCGCCTGCACGCCGCGCTCGAACCCAAAGTGACGGGCTGGATGGCGCACGAACATCCCTTCGCCTTCGAGGGCGGCCTGACCTACGCGCCGGGGATCGCGCGCTTCCTGCACGGCTCGCCCGCCATCCCCGCGCTCTATGCGGCGCGCGGCGGCTATGAAGTTATCAACCGCGTCGGCGTCGAAAATATTCGCGCCAAGAGCGTGCGGCAGACGACGAAACTGATCGAGATCGCCGAAGCCGCCGGTTTCAAGGTCACCAGCCCGCGCGACGCCGCGCAGCGGGGCGGCACCGTCGCCGTCAACGTCGAACACGCCGCCGCCGTCACGCGCGAACTCATACGCCGCGAGATCATCGTGGACTTCCGCCCCGGCGCGGGCATCCGCATCTCGCCGCACTTTTACACGAAGGACGAAGAACTCGACATCGTCGTCCGCGAGATGCGCCGCATCATCGACACCCGCGCCTACGAGGCGCACGAAGCGACCGGCGCAGCATACTAAGAAATGATGAACGATGAACGATGAACGATGAATTAGAAGTTTTCACTCATCGTTCCTACTTCATCGTTCATCGTTCCTACTTCATCGTTCATCGTTTTCTTATGTCAAAACCTTACGGCGAGAATCCGTCGCTCTCATATAACAAATACTTGCGCGTGGCCGATCTGATCGCCTTGCAGGATTGCCTCTCCGACCCGGCGCACCACGACGAACTGCTGTTCATCACCATTCACCAGACATATGAACTCTGGTTCAAACAGATACTCCACGAGATCGATGCCGCCGTCGCCTTGATGAATGAGGATCGGGGGTTCGCCGCGGCGCGCGCGCTCGGGCGGGTCGTCGAAATCGAGAAGGTGCTCGTCAACCAGATTCACATCCTTGAGACGATGACGCCGATCAGCTTTCTCGGTTTCCGCGACGAGCTCAACCCCGCGAGCGGCTTCCAGTCGATGCAGTTTCGCGAGATCGAACTCGCCTCGGGCATCAAAGACCGCGCGGCGGTCGATAACTTCCGCGAAGACGAATTCGCGCACGCGCGCCTCGACGCGCGCTACCACGCCCCGACGCTCGCCGATGCCTTCTACGCCTTCCTCCGTCGCCGCGGCCTCGACGCTCCGCCTGACGACCCCACGCTCGACGAAGCGGCGCGAGCGCGTCTTTACAGTTCGCGCACGCGCGCCGTGCTCGAAGTCATCACGCATTTCGAGGGGCGACCCGAAGAGTTTGAACTGAGCGAGATGCTCATCGCGCACGACGAATATTTCTCGCTGTGGCGCTCGCACCACGTCAAGATGGTGGAGCGCATGGTGGGGACGAAACGCGGCACGGGCGGCTCCGAGGGCGTCGGCTACCTGCGCACCACGCTCAATCAACGCTTCTTCCCCGAACTCTGGGAAGCGCGCACCCATCTCGACACGAAACACGGCTCGTCGGGTTGCCCCTTCGCCGGGCAACATTAGGCATGAACGAATACCTGGAAAACAACCGCTCGCTCTGGAACGGCTGGACGCGCCTGCACAAACGTTCGCGCTTCTATGACGTGGACTCCTTCAAGGCTGGCAAGTCTTCTTTGAAGCCGCTGGAACTCGCGGAGGTTGGCGACGTGGCGGGCAAGTCGCTCCTTCATCTTCAATGCCACTTCGGCATGGACACGCTCTCGTGGGCGCGGCGCGGCGCGCGCGTGACGGGCGCGGATTTCTCCGATGAAGCTGTCACATTCGCTCGCTCGCTCGCGTCCGAGTTGGACATCCCGGCCGAATTCGTCCGCTCGAACGTCTACGATCTGCCCGCTGCGCTCGAAGGCCAATTCGACATCGTCTACACCTCCTACGGCGTGCTCTCGTGGCTGCCCGAACTCGACCCGTGGGCTGCGGTCATTGCACACTTCGTCAAGCCCGGCGGTTTCTTCTACATCGCCGAGTATCATCCTTTCGTCTTCATGCTCGGCGAAGATAATCGCACCTTCGAGTATCCATACTTCCATAAGCCCGAACCAATCAAGTGCCACTCGACAGGCTCTTATGCCGTGCCCGATGCGACCGCCTTCTCGCACACCGAGTACAACTGGTCGCACAGTCTGGCCGACGTGGTTAACGCCCTCCTGCGCGCCGGGCTGCGCCTTGAGTTCCTCCACGAGTTTCCCTATTGGCACGATAATCCTTACGCCGCGGAACAGTTAGAGGAAGGACGGACGCGGCTCGGCGGTTGGGCGGTCGAAATCCCGCACATGTTCTCGCTGCGCGCGCGGCGCGACGACGTATAGTTGAAAGTTTTGTGTGAGTGGTTACGCCCGTTATATTTTGAATCCGTGACTTGTCATCTCAAATTGAAGATTTGGCCGAGCCGCTTATGAACATCGAATTTCCTGAACGCTTCAACATGGCCGACTACTTCCTCTATCACAACGTGGAGGCGGCAGGGCGCGACGGCAAGGTGTGCCTGTATTTCGAGGACGAGCGATACACCTACGGCGACGCCGTGCGGCTGTCGAATCGCGCGGGCAACGCGCTCGTGCGCGAGGGCGGCGTGCGCGTGGAAGACCGCGTGCTCATCGTCTTGCCGGACTGCCCTGAGTTCGCGTGGACTTGGTTCGGGGCGAGCCGCGCCGGGGCGGTCATCACGATGGTCAACCCGCTCCTGCCCGCCGCCGATTACACGTATTACCTCGAATACGCGCGCGCGCGCGTAGCCGTCATCCACGAGTCGTTGCTGGAAACTTTCGCCGAAGCCGCGCGCGGGGCGAAGCATTTGCGCAGTGTGTTCGTCGTCGGCCGCGAGCGCGGCGAGTTCGCGTCGTTCGCAGAGGCGACGGCCGCTATGCCGGACGAACTCGCGCCCGCCGACACGCACCGCGACGACATCGCGATCTGGCTGTTCACTTCCGGTTCAACGGGGCATCCGAAGGGCGCGGTGCATTTGCACCACGACCTGCCGTTCAACACGGAGTGTTACGCCAAGCGCGTGCTCGGCATCAACGAAGATGATCTCACCGTGTCCGTGCCGAAGCTGTTCTTCGGCTACGCGACGGGGACGAACCTTTTGTTCCCGTTCGCCGTGGGCGGCGCGACCGCGCTTTTCGCCGAGCGTTCGACGCCGCAGAAGTTGTTCGAGGTCATCGAGCGCTTTCGCCCCACGGTGCTGACGAGCGTGCCCACGATGATCAACGGCATGCTCAACGTCGAGGACGCCGCCACCTCGCGCGATCTGTCGTCCCTGCGCTTCTGCCTCTCGGCGGGCGAGGCTCTGCCGATAGAATTATACGAGCGCTGGATGAAGACTTTCGGCGTGGAGATTCTCGACGGCATCGGCTCGGCCGAGATGTTCCACATCTACATCACGAACCGCCCCGGCGACGTGCGGCCGGGAAGTTTGGGGCGCATCGTCGAGGGCTACGAGGCGCAGGTGATCGACGCGGAAGGGCGCGAGGTGGCGACGGGCGAGATGGGAACGTTGCGCATCCGCGGCGACTCGGCGGCCTTGTGCTACTGGCAGGCGCACGAGAAATCGAAAGAGACTTTCGCGGGCGACTCGTGCACGACCGGCGATCAGTTCCACGTCGATGCGGAAGGCTACTACTGGTATCACGGGCGCACGGACGACATGTTGAAAGTGTCCGGCGTTTACGTCGCGCCCGTCGAGATCGAGAATTGCCTGCTGCAACACGAGGCGGTGATGGAATGCGCCGTCGTCGGCCACGACGCGGGCGACCGCCTCGTCAAGCCGAAAGCCTTCATCGTGCCGCGCGAGAATTTCGCGCCGACGGAGGAGTTGGCCGCGTCGATCAAGGAGTTCGTCAAATCGCACCTCGCGCTCTACAAGTACCCGCGCTGGATCGAGTTCGTCACCTCGCTGCCGAAAAATGATCGCGGCAAGATTGACCGCAAGAAACTCAAGAATGCGTGAATCGTAAATCGTCAATCGTAAATCGTGAATAGATAAAACCTGCTTACCTTCTATTCACGATTTACGATTCACGATTCACTTTCTTCCTATGCCCTTCTCCACACGAATCACGGTGCGTTTCGGCGACACAGACCCGGCCGGGCTGGTTTATTACCCGAACATTTTTCATTATTTCCACATCGCTCTCGAAGAGTTCTTCGGCGCGCGTTGCCGCATCGCCTACGAGCGTTTGATGGCCGACGAGCGCATAGGCTTTCCTACGGTCAAGACCGAGACGGAGTTCTTCGCCCCGCTCGTCTACGGCGACGAAGTGGATGTGGAGGTCTACGTCTCGCGCACGGGCAACAGTTCGGCCACCTTTGAATACGCCGCACGCCGCGCGGCAGACCAGACGTTATGCGCGCGTTCGACACAGGTTCACGTGGCGATGAATCTCGACACACGACGCCCCGTTCCCATCCCCGAAACATACCGCCTCGCCTTCGCCGCGAGCGCGGGTTGAAAAAAATGCGCTTTGTCGCCCCGGATGCGCCACGAAATTTAATACGCGCGCACATTCTGCGGCGCGTGTATTTTGTGGAAAGCGCGGCTGACTCGGCGTTTACTTTAAATGCGACAGTGAAACAGGCCGGTTGTCGAAACCGCAAACCGCAACTATGTTCTACGATTTGCGTGACGTGTCCCAAACCAGCCTGATTCAAACCAACAAGTTGCCGGGGTCAGTTTCAAGCTGTCATTAAAAAGCGGCAACGGCAACAAAAGCTATAACGTTTTGATGGCTTGACCGAACTTCTCTCTTGCACCTTTAGTCTCTCTTGCGCCCTTAGTTCTCTTGCACCTTTAGTCTCTCTTGCACCCTCAGTCTCGCTTACTCTCCCCGGATGCGGCGGCGCGGATTGGTTAAGTCCAGTTCGCGCCGCCGCTTTTTGTGCGCGCGCTTCAAAAGCCCCGGTGTCGGCTTTTGACCTTACACTCCGACTGCCCTAAGATTCACTCCTAGCGAAGACCGGCTTCGCGCTTGTCTGGTACCCGTCAGCCTGCGCCCGTCAGTTGCGGGCGGATATGTTTCGCGAAAGGATTCTGCCGCCGTGCGTTTTTCTCAAGTCACACGTCTTGCCTGTGCCTGTGCATTGGTCTTCTCTTCTCTCACGCCGCTGCACGCGTCGGCCTTGAGCGACGACACCGGCGTTGCGCCCGCGCGCCAGCCTCTGCGGAGGAAGCAAACAGAGGTGCGAGTTGAGTTGACAGCGATTACGGACAACAGCTCGACGGCGGCCAAATCCGATGTTAAGACGATTAAGAAACGCCCGAACCTTTTCGTCCGCATCATCTCCGCGCCCTTTCGCGGTCTCGCCAAACTTTTCGGCGGCGGGGGCGAAAAAGGCGAAAAGACCGCGCGCGTGAAAGCGACGCAAAAGAAGGAGACGCAAACCGTCGCCGCGAATCGAACGCCGGTCGGACGCGCGAACGCCGAGCGCGGCGAAACGTCGCCCGCCACCACCGCCGCCGCAACCTCTCAGCCCGAAGCGTCGGCTGAAACCGCTGCGCGATCCGTGCGCGCGGGCGAGCGTGTGTTGAGCGTGCCGCCGACCGCCGCCGCATCGTCCCCCGTCACGACTCCGTCCGTCATTGCCGCGCCGCCCCCGCCCGCCGATGCGGTCGAAGAGGCTTTCGACTACGTGCCGCGCCCGTTCACGCCCTTCATCGAAGGTGTGCCGGGCGACCCGCTTTCGCAGGGGCGCGCGCTGCTCGCGAACGGCTACACGAACGAGGCCGTCGCGATGTTATCCATAGCCGCCGTCACCGGCCCCGATCTGGTTGAGGCCAACAACCTGCTCGGCCTCGCCTACGACCGGCGCGGGCAGCACAAGCGGGCGCGCGAGTTTTACGAACGCGCCCTCTCGGTCGCGCCGCGGAACGCGCACGTGTTGAACAACCTCGGCCACTCGCTCTACCTCGACGACCGCTACAACGATGCGCTCGCGCGCCTCAAAGACGCCGCGCGCCTCGCACCCGCAGACACGCGCGTCGCGGGCAATCTCGCCCTCGTCTACGGGCGGCTCGGCAAGTACGACGACGCCTTCAAGCAGTTCAAGCGCGCGGGCGGCGAGTATTACGCGCGCACCAGCACCGCCGCGCTCCTCGCCACGGCGCGGCGCGACCGGGAAGCGATCAAGCACTACGAAGCGGCGCACAAACTCAACCCCGCATCTACGGACGTGCTGCGCCAACTCATCACACTCTACGTCCGCACAGGCCAGCGCGAGAAAGCAGAGGCCGCCGAACGCGTGCTCGATCAAGCTCCGACAAAGAACAGCCCATCCGCCAGCAGCTAAAGCAGAATAGAATAAAACTATCAGCCGCAAACGGCAGGCAGGCCGGACGAGGATCGGAACTTTTGATTCCCCGTCCAGCCCGCCCTTTGCGGCTGCGTTTTAATGTTGTCTTGAGAGTCTAGTTGCGCCGCGTCAAATTGTAATCGCGCAGGCGACGGTAAAGGGTGGAGGGCGAGATACCGAGAATTTCGGCGGTCTTGCCGCGATGCCAGTTGGTCTGTTCGAGCGCGGAGACGATCTGTTGACGCTCCACCTCCCTGAGCGGCGGCTGCACGAGGGCGTTTCCGCTCTCGACCGGCGTCGCGCCCGCGCCCTGTGTGCCTGTGTAAACCGGCGCGAAGGCCGCGGCCGTGGGGTTGGCGATTTCGGGCGGCAATTCGCTCGTCGTGATGCGCCCGTCGTTGGCGAGCAGCACGGCGCGCTCCAGACAGTTGCGCAACTGGCGCACGTTGCCCGGCCACGGGTAGGCGGCGAGCGCGGCGAACGCTTCCGGCGTCACCTCGGGCGGATTCAGGCCGCCGAGTTGTTTAATGAGGTGTTGCGCGAGCGGCTCGATGTCTTCGGGGCGTTCGCGCAAAGGCGCGAGGTTGATCTGGAACCCGTTGATGCGGTAGAGCAGGTCGGCGCGAAAGGTGCCGTCGGAGACGGCCTGCGGCATGTCGCGGTTCGTGGCCGCGATGATGCGCACGTTGACCTGAACTTTGCGCACCGCGCCGACGCGGTAGAAGGTCTGCGTCTCGATGGCGCGCAGCAGTTTCGACTGCAACGGCGCGGGCAGTTCCGTCACTTCGTCGAGAAAGAGCGTGCCGTTGTCGGCGAGTTCAAAGAGACCGAGTTTGCGCCCCTTCGCGCCGGAGAACGCGCCCGCCTCGTAGCCGAAGAGTTCCGATTCGAGGAGCGATTCCTGAAAGGCGGCGCAGTTGAGGTCTATGAAGGAAGCGTCCTTGCGCTGCGACAGGCGGTGGATGGCGTGCGCGATCAACTCTTTGCCCGTGCCCGACTCGCCCGTGATTAGAACGGAGGCATCGGACGGCGCGACGCGCTCGACGAGACGCAGAGCTTCGCGCATCGCGTCCGAGACGTGGACGATCTCGGGCATCCCCGACTGCCGCGCCAGTTGAGCGCGCAATCGCTGGTTGTCAACACGCAGCCTGCGCTTCTCCGCCGCGCGTTTGACGAGCGTGTCGAGTTCGTTGATGTGATAGGGCTTGGAGAGGTAATCGTAAGCGCCGAGTTTCATCGCCTCGATGGCCGTCTCGACGGTGGCGTGCCCGGTCAGCATGATCACCTCGGGCGGGTTCGGACGCTGGTGTACGCGGCGCAAAAGTTCGAGGCCATCCATGCGCGGCATGTTGATGTCGCAGAGCAGCACGTCGACGTTGCTCTCTTCCAGGAGGCGCAGCGCGGCCTCGCCGTCGGGCGCGACGCGTACGTCATGCCCCTGCCTCTGAAGTTCTTTTTGCAACACCAGCCGGAGGTTCGCTTCGTCCTCGGCCACCAGAATTCTGCTCGGCTGCTCGTTACTCAACTCGCTCGGCCTCCGTCCAATCGCTCCTCGCTCAGTGAGGGCAATACAAGCGTGAAAGTCGTCCCGCGCCCGACCACCGAATCCACGGCGACGCGCCCCCCGTGCTCCGTCACAATACCATAACAGACGGCCAGCCCAAGACCCGTTCCCTGACCGACCTCCTTCGTCGTGAAGAAGGGATCGAAGATGCGCGCGAGATTCTCCTGCGGAATCCCGACGCCCGTGTCGCAGACCTCGACGCGCACCCCCGCGCCTTCGTTCCGCGCGCGCAGGAGAAGCGTCCCGCCGTGCGGCATCGCGTCAATGGCGTTTTCGGCGAGGATGATCACGGCCTGCTGCAACTGCCCCGCGTCGCCCGACACCGTAGCCACCCCGTCGGGCGCGTCAACCTCGATCTCTACGTTGCGGCGGCGCTTCTGGTGACCGAGCAGCCGCGCCGCCGCTTCCAGCAATTCGCCCAGCTCCACGGGCGCGTGCTGCCCCGCGCGGTTGCGACTGAAATCCAGCAACCCGTTCGTGATCGTCTTACAACGAAAAGCCTCGCTGCGAATCAGCGACAGGTATTCGCGCAAATCTTCGACTTCCGCCGACTCGCCGAACGTGCCTTCCGCGACGCGCGTCTCCAGAGCCTCTGCGCACGCGGCGATGGTGGCGAGCGGGTTGTTGATCTCGTGGACGACCCCGGCGGCGAGCCGCCCGACGGCCGCCAGTTTTTCCGTGCGCGCCACGGCGCGGTTCGCCTCGACGCGCGTCGTGATGTCTTCGCCCACCGTGATGACGTGCGACACCTCGTCGCCGCCGACGCGCATCGGGATTTTGCTGACGAGCCAGTGTTTCGCCGTGCCGTCCTGTGCGACCGATTCCTGTTCGATGCGTTCGATCCGGCCGGTCTCGAAGGCGCGGCCGAATTCGCCTTCCATAATGTCGCGGCGCTGGCGCGTCAGCACATCGAAGATGTTGCGCCCGAGCGCCTCGCCGCGCGGGATGCCCTGCCCGCCGAGTTCGCGGTTGCGATTCCACGCGACGATGCGGTGCTCTCGATCCACTGCGTAGAGCGAGACGGGCAGCGTGTCGATGATGGCTTCGGTGAAACGCCTCTGCGCTTCGGCTTCGGCCGTGCGGCGTTCGACCTCCTTCGCCAAACTGGCCGACGAGGCGCGCGCCGCCTCGTATAGCGACGAGATGCGCGCCGCGAGCGCGGCCTGCTGCGCCGCGGCGTCTATCAAACGGCTCTCGGTTTCGCCGCAGTCCGCCGCGCGGTCGAACGCGGCGACGAGCGCGCCGAGAGCGCGACCCTCGAAGCGCAGGGGCGCGACGTACTCGATGCGGTGCGCCGCGTCGCGCAGGAAAAACTCCGCCTCGTCTTCCAGCCTGACGGAACTCGCCGGGTCGGTGGCGAGCCAGTTCCTCAGTTTCATCTGGTCGATTAGAGCGCCGCCCTCCGCGCTGCCCTCGCGGTCAAACACGCAGACCGCCAAGCCGCCGTCCGTCGCATCGTCGGCGTCGCCGGGTGCCGGGTCGTTCGCGCTCTGCGCGTGTTCGCCATCGCCGATTTTTCGCAACTCCAGAATGGCCGCGCAGAGCGTCGCGTTGGCGGCCTCGTAGGTTGCCCCCGCCACGCGGCGAACGACTTGCAGGGGTTCGAGCGCGACGAGCAGGCCGCGCCCGAGATCGGCCAGAAAACCGAGTTCGCGATTGCTGCCGAGGAGCGCGCGCTCGCGCTGCGCCGCCTCGATCTGCGCGCCGACGCGCGATAGTAGTTCGCGGCTCGTCGCCGGTTTGACGATGAAGTCGTCCGCCCCGGCGGCGAACGCGCCGACCTTGTGTTCCTCGTCGTCGTGCGCCGAGATGACGATGATCGGCAGACGCCGCGTGGCCTCCTGCGCGCGCAACAGACGGCACAGCGCGAGGCCATCGACGCCGGGCAGTTCGATGTCGAGCAGGATCAGATCGCACGGCTCGAGGTGAAGCATGCGCAGAGCCGTCGGCGCATCGGCGGCGACTTTCACCTGATGTCGCGCGCTCTCGAACGTGTTCTGCAAAGAGACGCGCGCCTGTTCGTCATCGTCGACGATGAGCAGGGTGAAACTTTTCTCAGCTTGGATGGAAGAAACCGGCATGCTTTCGTAAGGGATGCGCCGTAGCCCCGGCGTCTCCCGGCGAACAATCGAAGACCGGACAGAAACAGTCGCGGCGGCGGGGCGCAATTCGAAGAACCTCTAAACGAAGCGCATTCAAGCCGGCGACGCTTGCCGCAGCCCTGAGCCTCTCTAACGATTGAAAGCGATGTCGGGCGGGTATGTCAAGAGAGGTGAGCAGTAAGCAGTTAAGAGTAAGCAGTTAAGAGTAAGCAGTGAGCAGTGAGCAGTAAGCAGCGAAGAGTAAGCAGTGAGGAAGTGTGAATCCTTGTGCTCAGTGCTTAGAAGCTGTTTGAAAGGTAACGTTGCCGTTGTCCCGAAGGGACAATTGATAATAGCCCGGCCATTGATGGCCGGGGAAAGTTGATGTGTCTTTCATACTTGAGTCCCGTAGGGACGATTGAATGTTCATCACGATTCAATCGTCCCTACGGGACTCACTCATTATTCTTCAACCCATTCCCGGCACTCAAGTGCCGGGCTATTATCAATCGTCCCTGACGGGACTTTCCAAATAGATTCTTACTGCTTACTGCTCACTGCTTACTGCTCACTGCTTACTGCTTACTGCTTACCTGCCGTTAATTGATCGCCGTGGTGGCGAGTTCGTCCGTGGGAGTTTCGACGATTGTGAGGGGCGCGGCGGCGCGGGGCCGGCGGCGTTGTTTGTGATCGGATTTGGCGGAGTACATGGCCTGATCGGCGGCGATGAGCAATTGGTTCAGCGTCTCGCCGTCCACGCCGAAGCGCGCCGCGCCGACGCTGATGCCGACGCGGGCGCGCTTGTCGGGCGGGACACGCAGGGAGAGTTGGGCGATAGCCCTCTCGATGCGGGCGCACAAGTCGTCGGCCTGCGCGCGCGGGAGGTCTTGCACGATGGCGACAAACTCGTCGCCCGCGTAGCGCGCGAGGAAATCATACTCGCGAAGTTGCGCGTTCAGGACGCGCGCCACCTCGCGCAGCATTTGATCGCCGATGCTGTGGCCGTAAGTGTCGTTGACTGATTTGAACTCGTCGAGGTCGAGCATGACGACCTGAAAGGACGTGCCGTTGCGGCGCGCGCGGGCTTCCTCTTCGCCGAAGCGGAGTTGCAGGGCGCGCGCGTTGGGCAAATTCGTCAGCGCGTCGGTCAGCGCGTGCGATTCGGCCTCGGCGTGTTGCAGGGCATTGAAGAAGGCGTCCGAGGCGAGGCGCGCGACGGTGTCGAGCAGGTGCAGGTGGTCGTCCGTGTAATGTTCCGGGTGGAGCGAATAGACGGCGAGCACGCCGAGCAGGCGTTCGTCTTTGATGAGCGGCAGCGCGATCATGGAGCGGTAGCTTTGCGCCTCCGGCAGCGCGAAGGCGGTGAAATCGAGCATCGGGTCGAACCCGGCGGCCGTGCGCCGGTTGGCGACGACGAAGCCGATCACGCCCTCGCCGGGCGCGACGCAATGACCTTTGAGAAGTTCGGCGTTCAACCCGCTGACGTGCGCGACGGTCGCGTAGTTCTTCAACTCGTCGAAGAGGTAGACGGCGCAGGTGTCGAACGGAACCATGTGGCCTACCTTATCGACGAGAATCTGGCTGAGGTCTTCGATCTCCAGCGACGCGCCGAAGGTGCTCGCGATTTCGTAGAGAGCGTAAACCTCGCGGTGCGCGCTCTTGATCTGTTCGAGATAGGCGGGCGCGGTGAAGCGTTTCGGATTGAACGACCCGGCCGGAACGGTAGCGGCGGCGTGGTCGCTCGTGTCGCTCGCCTGTACGAGGGCGCGCGGCTCGGCTTCGCGGCTCGTGAAGCCGTGCTGGTCGAGGCCGAGTTCGACGATCTCGGCATCGAACTCCGGCAGGTGTTTGAGAAACAGTTCGACGATTTTCGGATCGAAGTGCGTGCCCGCGCCGCGCAGCAGCATCGCGCTCGCTTCCTCGCACGTCATCCCTCGACGGTAAGGGCGATCCTCGCGCACGGAATCGAAGCAATCGACCACGGCGAAGATGCGCGCCGTCCACGGTATCTCTTCGCCGCGCAGGCCGTCCGGGTAGCCGAGGCCGTCCCAGCGTTCGTGATGAGAGCGCACGATGGGGATGATCGGGTAGGGGTAATCGATGCGTTCGAGTATCTGCGCGCCGACGATTGTGTGAACCTTCATGCGCTCAAACTCGGCGGTCGTCAGTTTGCCCGGCTTATTCAGGATGTGATCGGGCACGGCGAGTTTGCCGATGTCGTGCAGCATCGCCCCGGCGCGCAGGGCTTCGATCTCGCTGTGCTTGAGGTCGAGCATTTTACCGAGCCGTCCCGCGTAAAGCTGCACGCGACGGATGTGGCAATGAGTCGTTTGATCTTTGGCGTCAATGGCCGTGGCGAGCGCTTCGACGGTGGCGAGGTGGAGCCGGGCGAGTTCGGCCGTCTCGCGCGACTGCTCGTTCATACGCTCGAAGTAGATTTTGTAGGTGGCGAAGGCCGCGCCGAAGACGGGCACGCTCATGAGCACGTAGAGCAGCCCGACGCTTTGCATCGCCAGATAGAGCAACCCGGCGACGATGGCGGCGGCAAAGAACGTCCACAAAGTCCAGAGATAGCCGTCGCGCCAGAACTTCCAGATGGAACCGCCGCCCCTGAGCGCGTGCAGCGTGGCGGTGAGCATGCCGTTGTATATGTATTGCAGGAGCGCCATCGCAACGAGCGGCACGAGCAGTTGCTCAAACGTCAGGTGCGACATGCCGACCGGGTAGCGCGCGATGCCCGCGTAGGCATCGAGCAGGAAGTAAAACGCGGTGGCCGAGACGAGCGCCGTCAGAGACATCGTGGCGGGCGCGGCGAGCCAACTCGTCGCGCGATTCGACGTGCGCAATGAATTGATGAGCGCGTCGGCCGCGCCGAGCACGATGGCTGCGGGCACGCCGAGCAGGATCGCGCCGAGGAAGATGAAGGCGTCGCCGCCCGTGATGCTGGCCGAGGTGTTCGGGATGCGGATCGGGAGAGAACTTGAGAGGACGACGAAACTCGCCAGCGCGAGGAACTGCAAGCCCTGCGAAGGGGTGAATGAGAGACACTGCGAGAGCGCCCACGCGACGATGAGCGCGCCCGCCGAGACGAGCGCGATCCAGTAAACTTTGGCTATCGAGCTATAGTCCGACATGTCGATCATGCTCAAACCCGTCCTCCGCCCCGAAACTTACGCGGCCGCTTTGTTATCCCGAGGCGTCAAAGACACGCCCCGATCCCGTTTCCCGCGGACGCTCGAAAACCCGCCGCCCGAGACGATTAACGGGAGCAAATCGTCTTTCGTCTCCGGCGACGGTGCGGACAAGCGGCGAGTGCGTGGCACTCACTCGCCGTGTCAGGGGTGAGAATCGAGTCCGTCTTTCGTCGCGCGGCGAGCCGTCGAAACTTATCCCGGCGTAACTCAACGGCGCACGCGCATCCGGTTGTCAAAAGTGGTGCGGCTTTTTCGGACTCCGTGCGGTGAGTCCGAGGAAGCGCGTTAACGCTTCAAGCCGCACCGCCTCTTAAACAAGCCGCGTGCCGCGCGCTGTCGGCAGAGGATACGGCGTAAAACTCGCCAAAGCAGGCCGCGCGGCGACACGTCTAAAAAACGGAAGCCCGTCTCGCGCCGTTTCCCGTCAACCTGACGCGTCATGCTGACTTCACAATTCGCGCCCTGACCGAAGCGCCCCCCGGCAAAACAGGCACGCCGACGGCTTCCAGTTTTTTTTCAACCGGGCACCTCTCCTGCGCGTTGACAACCCTCGCCCGGCTGTCGCACTCTGAGAAAACCGTTAATCGTCAAAGGCCGTAAATCGTAAATCGTGAATCGTAAATCGTGAATAGATAAAACCCGTTTCTAACTATTCACGATTTACGATTCACGATTTACGGCTTTTGATCTATTCACGATTCACGATTTACTAATCTTATGTCCGTCGGTTATCTCGAATTGCTGCGTGAGAATCGCGGCTTCAGGCAATTGTGGCTCGGTCAGGTGGTGAGCCAACTCGGCGATTGGTTCAATACTATCGCCGTGATGACGCTCGTGTTGAATTTGACGGGTTCGGGGCGCGATGTCGGCTTAATCATGGTGGCGCGTTTTCTGCCGGGCGTCTTTGTCGGGCCGCTCTCCGGCGTCGTCGCGGACAGGTTCAACCGGCGCACGATCATGATCGTGTCGGATGTGCTGCGCGCCGTCGTCGTGCTCGGTTTTCTGTTCGTGCGACGCCCGGATCAAATCTGGCTCGTCTACGCGCTGACCGTGTTGCAACTCACCTTCTCGACCTTCTTCGAGCCGGCGAAGTCGGCCGTTATTCCTTCCATCGTCTCGGAACGCGAACTCGTCTCGGCCAACGCCATCGCCTCGGTCACATGGTCGGCCATGCTCACGCTCGGCGCGGTCGCGGGCGGACTGGTGACGGGCTGGTTCGGCACGGACGCCGCCTTCGTCGTGGACTCTGTAACTTACCTCGTCTCCGCCGCGCTCATCTGGACGGTGCGCCTTCCGCGCCGCCCGCCGCGCGAGAAGACGCGGCTCACGCTCTCGAAGGCGCTCGGCATCGCCGACACGCTCGAAGGCATCCGCTACGTGCGCACGCGGCCGCGCGTGCTCGCGCTCATGGCGGTGAAGCCCGCGTGGGGTCTGGGCGGCGGCATCCTTGCGCTTCTGGCCGTCTTCGGCGAAAAGATTTTCCCCGTCGGGCAAAACGCCGCAACCGGCATCGGCGTGCTCTACGCCGCGCGCGGTATCGGCACGGCCATCGGTCCCGTCTTCGCGCGCCGTCTTGCGGGCGAATCGCGCGTTCGCATGCAGGTCATCATCGGCCTCTCGTTCCTCGTGGGCGGCGTCTTCTACGCGGCCTTCGGCGGCGCCACCAACTACGCGCTCGCGCTCGTCATGCTGCTCGTCGCGCACATGGGCGGCAGCATCCTCTGGGTCTTCTCGACGGTGCTGCTGCAAACGGCGGTTGAAGACAACTTTCGCGGGCGCGTCTTCGCGGCCGAACTCGCCCTGCTCACGCTGACGATGGCCGCTTCCAACTACGTCACCGGCGAACTGCTCGACCGCTTCAACTATTCGCCGCGCGCCGTTACCATCGGCATCGGCGTCCTCTTCCTCCTGCCCGGCCTGCTCTGGTTCGCGACGGCGCGCTGGTGGGACAGGGAGGGCACAGAGCCGCCGCAGGAAACGCCCGCGGCCGCGTTCGAGCCGCCCGTCGTGAATGATGCCGCGCTACGCGACTCGACAGCGAAGATTCACCTGTCGAGCGATTAAAAATCACCGCCGCTTCAAATATAGCGGATTGCAATCCCCGCGCGAACGCAGGGCCTGCGGGATTAGGGAGAACGCTCATATGGATTTCGGTTTAACTAACCGCGTCGCGCTGGTGGCGGCGGCGAGCAAGGGCATCGGCTTTGCGGCGGCGCGCGAGTTGGCGCGCGAAGGGGCGCGTGTGTTTTTGTGTTCGCGCGAGGAGGAACGCGCACGCGAGGCCGCACGGCGGATCGCGGCGGAGACGGGGACAGAGTGCATCGGGGTGCGCGCCGACGTGACGAACGAAGAGGAGGTGCGGGCGTTCGTCGAACTGGCGCGAGAGCGCGCGGGGCGCGTGGACATTCTCGTTACGAACGCGGGTGGCCCGCCCACGGCGACGTTCGAGAGCGCGGACATGGAAATGTATCGCCGCGCATTTGAATTGAACGCGCTCTCGGCCGTGAGACTGGCGCAGTTGGTCGTGCCCGCGATGCGCGCGGCTCGCTGGGGGCGGGTGGTCAACATCACGTCGATTTCGGTCAAACAGCCGATTGAAGGGCTGCTGCTATCGAACACGGTGCGCGCCGGGTTGACCGGGTGGGCGAAGACGCTTTCGGCGGAAGTCGCGGCCGAAGGCGTGACGGTCAACAACGTCGCGCCCGGCTACACCTTGACGGAGCGGCAGGACGAACTCGCCGCCGCCCGCGCCGGAACGAGCGGCAAGTCGAAAGAAGAGATGATCGAGATGTGGGCGGCGCAGGTTCCGATGCGGCGGCTGGCGTCGGCCGAAGAGATCGCGGCGGCGGTCGCGTTCCTCGCATCGGAGCGCGCGTCTTACATCACGGGCGTCACGTTGCAGGTGGACGGCGGCTGGGTGCGCGGCCTGTTTTAGACTCAACTTCTAACGTAAACATGGAAGAGGACAACATCGTCGAAGCGCGGCGAGCGCGGGCTAAGAGGGTCAACGTCGCGGAACTCGACCACGAAGACTGGACGCGCACGCGCCTCGTCAGGCTCGCGCATTACTGGTCGGGCGAACCCGCGCCGCCTTTGCGACGAGCGGAGGCGCGCCTGCTGTGGGATGCCGGGGCGTTGTCCGCGCGCTTCGTGTACGAGCAGGGCGAGGCGTTCGTCTTGAACCCGAACCCGCAACGCGAGCGGAAAACTATCGGGCTGTGGGATCGCGACGTGTGCGAGATGTTCGTCGCGCCGCAACCGGAAGACCCTTCGCGTTATTTTGAATTTGAAGTGGCGCCGACGGGCGAATGGCTGGACCTCGCCGTGCGTATGACCGCTGAGGGGCGTGCAACGGATTGGGACTTTTATTCCGGGATGACGGCGGCGGCGCGCATTTCGGCCAATTCGGTCGTCGTGGCGATGCGCGTGCCGTGGGCGGCGTTCGGCCGCGCGGCCGCGCCGCGCGCGGGCGAGTTTTGGCGCGTGAATTTGTTTCGCTGCGCGGGCGCGGGCGAGACGCGCGGTTACATCGCATGGCGGCCGACGCTCACGCCCGAACCGAACTTTCATGTGCCGGAAAAGTTCGGCACGCTACGCTTCGCCGTCTAACGCAACTCGCATGGCATTTAAAGATTGACCACGGCGCAACTCGCCGTTCGTGGAAACGCAAAGAAACGAAAAATACATTTCACGCCTACCGACTCTTAAGACAATTTGCTTAAGTAGTCTTCAAACCGGGCGCGGTCTTCGTCGCTCATCCCGGCGATGTGGACGCCGATGAGATAGCCTGTCGCCGTGCCTTCGCGTTCGAGTTGTTCGTAGCGCACGGGCGAGACGCGTATCTCGACCTGGCCGGAGGGCAGTTTGAGCATGAGGTGGAGCAGTTGATCCGTTGCGGTGAGGTAGCGTTCGTTGATGCGGATGGCGGGAACTGTCAGGCCGAGGCCGCTCGTGCTGAGGTCGCTCGTCGTGCCTTCGACGTAGGGCGCGTGTTCGAGTTGCTTGCGGCTCAGTTTCGGGTCGAAGATGGAGACGCTGAAGTCCAGGCTCCCGCGATAACGCCGCGCGCGGCGGCGGTTGCCGAAGTACACGCGCATGCGCGCGACCATGGAACGCATCAGTTCCGGCATAAGTTTTAAGAAGGGGAAGGGGGAAAGGGGCAAAGGGGAAAGGAGAAGATCGTCTTGACGGGCTTTCGCCGTTACCCTTTAACCTTTCCCCTTTGCCCTTTCCCCTTCCCTTTTTACCCTTTGACTTACTTCTTCGCCTGCGGGTTAAGTGGCTTGCCTCCCGTGTCTTTCTGCTGAATGCCGTTTTGATCCATGTAATAGGAGAGCAGCCCGGTGCGGCCGTAGCGGGTAGGTTCGGCACGGACGCTGTAGCTCTTTCCATCACGGCCGAGGGTGATCTGGAAAGTGTAGCCGAGCGTCTGCGAGCTTTCGAGGTCTTCGCGAAGCGCCGGCTTGCTTGCGATGAGCGCGGGCATGTCCGCGAACCGCCCGCCGTTCAGCGCGCTGTAGGCGGCCTCGGCGTTCGCCATCTTCAACAGCAGAGATTCCACCTCTTTGTGGTGCGTGTTGATGCGGGCTTTGAGGAAGAACTCTTTGCCGTCGGCTTTGACGATGGCCTGATCCTCTGCGTCGCCGAATATCCACGTGCCGTCAGCGCCGCGCAGCAGCGGGATGGCTTCGAGTTGCGCGCTCTCGCCGCCGACGCGCGCGAAGACCGTCGCCTTGTCGCCGCTGATCTGTTCGCCACCGAACTCGATCTTCTCCGGCACAGCCCCGGCCAGTTTCTCGAACTCCGGCTGCAACTCCGTGTACTCTTCCGCGCTCAGACCTTCGAGCGCGGGCTTGTAGATCGAGAGCGCGAAGGCTTCGCGGAAACGCCGCTCGCGCAACGCCTTGTAAAACTCGCTCACGGTCTGAATCGGCGTGCGCGCCTGCGCCGTGCGTGCGGTTTGCGCGCCGCCCGTGGCGGTCTGGGCGCGTGCCTCGCGGTGCGCGCCCGCGGGCAGGGCGAGCAGTAGTAGTAGTAGTAGTGCCGACACCGGGGCGAGCGACCGGGCGGGGCGCGCGCGCATGCGGCAAAGCGTAAACTGTTGCATGTTGGTATTTCCTTCGGACGGATGAAATTTGTGCGGCGCGTTAGTGCGGCGGAACAATCGCGGGGAGCGCGCCACACAGATAGAGGATAGAACAGGGCGAAACGTTGCCGCAACCGAAACGAATCGGGGAATGCGGATTTCAGGGTGTGGATCGAGAGCCGCTCACAGCCTCGATCCGCGTTCCGAAACCCCGCATTCCCCGTTCATCTGCTATCCCTTAGCCCGTCGCGCGGCGAGCACCCATTCACGCCCGACGGCGTAGAGCAGGGCGACGAGGATC
>DASQMC010000040.1:0-85481 GCA_035645695.1 Pyrinomonadaceae bacterium | reverse complement strand
GCGCGCATCGGGTCTTATTACTGGCAAAGGATGTCGCGGCAACTTAAGTTGACAGCAAGTTTTGTGCGTGAGCATCTGCCGCCGCCACAACTCAGAATATTCAAGTGGTTGACTGCTCCCCAAAAGTGATAAGCGGTCAGTTTCCCGTCCGCGCGCTTAGAGAGGTCGGCCGCATATGAACTTACCTAACTCCCGTTCTCGCGCTCGCCGCGCACTTTGATGCCGAGCGAGCGCATGCGGCGGTAGAGGTGGCTGCGATCCATGCCCATCAGTTCGGCCGCGCGCGTGACGTTGCCGTCGGCTTCGGCCAGTTTGCGGCGGATGAACTCGCGCTGGTGCGCTTCGCTCGCCTCTCTGAAGGAGTTGAAACGGTAGACGGGGACGGGCGGCGCATCGCCGCCGAGCGGGGGCAGGTCGCTCACGTTGATCCGTGCTTTCCGGTTCATGATCACCACGCGCTCCACGGTATTTCTCAGTTCGCGCACGTTGCCCGGCCACGTGTAGCTTTGCAGCGCGTCCATGGCTTCGAGTTCAAAACGCTTCGGCGGATTGCCGTAAGCGGAGGAAAACTTCCCGTTGAAATGTTCGACAAGGAGCGGCACGTCTTCCAGACGGTCGCGCAGGGGCGGCACTTCAAAAGGAATCACGTTGAGGCGATAGAACAGGTCGGCGCGAAAATTGCCGCGCTCGATCTCGTCTTCGAGACGCTTGTTGGTCGCCGCCACCACGCGCACGTCCACGCGTATCTGCGTGCCGCCGCCGACGGGCGCGAAGCGTTGCTCTTCGAGCACGCGCAAAACTTTCGCCTGTGTGCGCGCGCTCATGTCGCCCACCTCGTCCAGAAAAAGCGTCGCGCCGTCGGCCAACTCGAACTTCCCGCGCTTGGCCGAGGTCGCCCCGGTGAACGCGCCTTTGACGTGGCCGAGCAACTCGGACTCGATCAACTCTTCGGGGATGGCCGCGCAGTTCAACTCGACTAGAAGCGCCCCGGCGCGTCGCGACTGCGCGTGAATGGCGCGCGCGACCAACTCTTTGCCCGTGCCCGATTCGCCGTAGATGAGCACGCGCCCGTCCGTCGGCGCGACGGCCGCGATCTGCTTGCGCAGAGCGCGCATCGCCACCGATTCGCCGACCATCGCGTTCTCCTCGTTGATCTCGGCCGCCAGCGTCGCGTTCTGGCGTTCGAGCGCGCGCTGGCGCAGGGCGTTGCGCACGGTGAGGACGGTGCGCTCGATGGAGAGCGGCTTTTCGATAAAGTCGAACGCGCCGAGTTTCGTCGCGCGCACGGCCGTCTCGATGTTGCCGTGGCCGGAGATCATCACGACGGCGCAGTCCGCGCCGGAAGAGGCTAGACGCGCGAGCGTGTCGAGGCCGTCGATGCCGGGCAGCCACACGTCGAGCAGCACGCAGCCGTAAGCCCGCCGTTCGACGGCTTGCAGGCACTCCTCGCCCGAAGCCACCGCCTCCACGGCGAAGCCTTCGTCTTCGAGCACGCCGCGCAACGTCTCGCGGATGCCGCGCTCGTCGTCAACAATGAGAATCGAGTCAGCCATCAGCTAAACGATGAAGGAGGAACGAGGAACGCGGAACTGACAGTCTTTTCATCGTTCATCGTTCCGCGTTCCTCGTTGGTTTTTTGTGGTTCGTCCGTGACGGGTATTTCGACGAGAAACTTCGCGCCCCTCGGGCGGTTGGGTTCGGCGCGGATGCGCCCGCCGTGTTCGTTGACGATGCGCTGGACGATGGCGAGGCCGAGACCCGTGCCGCGCCCGCGCGTGGAGAAGTAAGGTTGAAAGAGACGCGAGAAATCGGATCGCTCGATGCCGTGGCCGGTGTCCGCGATTTCGACAAGGAGCATGCCGCGCGAGGGGTCGTGGCCGGTGGCGACGGTGATGCGCCGCTCGCCGTCCGTGTCGGTCATCGCTTCGAGCGCGTTGTCGATCAGGTTGACGATGGCGCGGCGCATCTGTTCCGTATCGAGCAGGCCGGGCGGCAGCGTGCGCGCGAGGTGAACGTTCAGGCGCACGTCTTCGAGGCGGTCTTCGTAGAGCGTCACGGCCTGCCGCACCACTTCGTTCAAGTCCGCCGCTTCGAGCCGCGCGTGCGGCAGGCGCGCGAAACGCGAAAACTCGTCAACCATCGCCTTCAGCCCCGCCACCTCGCGCGTGATCGTCGTCGTGCATTCCTCGACCACGCGCGCCACCCGCGCCTGCTCCGCGCGCGCCGGTTCGGCTCCGCCTTCGCCGCCCGCATTGACCGCGCCTCCCGTTGCGCTGCACGCGCCGCCGTTCGATACGGCGGTCTCGACGGTGCCTTCGCCCGCGCCGTGCAGGCGACGGAAGTTGCGCGCGATGCGTTCGGCCGAAAGCTGTATGGGTGTCAGGGGATTTTTAATCTCATGCGCCATGCGACGCGCGACCTCGCTCCAGGCGGCGGCGCGTTGCGCGGAGAGAAGTTCCGTCAGGTCTTCGATGACGAGCACGATGCCGCGCGAGGAGTGTCCGCCCGCGCCGCCCTCCGTGTAAGTGCCGAGCGCGGTGGCCGTGAGCGCGACGGGCAGCACTCCGCCATCGGCCGACGCGCCGCGCGCCAGTTCCATCTGCCACGCCGCGCGTCCCGTCCGCCGCGCCCGCGCCAGCACCCGTTCGAGCACCAGATGGTCTTCCATGCTCAACATGTCTTTGAGAGGCGCGCCCGCCTCGGGCGCTTCGCCGAGCCGGAGCATGAGCACGGCCGCGGCGTTGATGGTCGTCACGCGGTTCTCTTCGTCAAGCGAGATGACGCCCGTGGAGAGCGATTCGAGCACGGTTTCGATGTAGTTGCGCCGCTCGTCGAGCGCGAGATTCTTATCGCGCAGTTCGCCCGCGCCCGCCTCGATGCGGCGGCGGTTCTCCGCCAGTTGCGCGGTCATCTGATTGAAGGAGGCGGCGAGGATGGCGAGTTCGTCGTCGGCGATGGTGGCGACGCGGTGCGCGAGATTGCCGCGCGCCACCTCGTCGGCCGCTTCGGCGAGCGCGCGGATGGGCGCGCCGATGCCGCGCGCGAGATGGATGGCGCTCCACGTCGCCGCGAACAGCAACAGCAAGGTCATCAAGCCGATGGTGGACAGACCGAGCGAACGCACTTTGCGCTGCTCACGGCGCAACTGCTCGAACGTTTCGGAGCCTGCGACGATACGCTCCAAACTCATCTTGACGCGGCTCGGGCGCGCCGCGAGAAGGTGGCGGCCGTCGGCGAGCGTCACTTTCGCCGTCGTGAATTTGTTGTTGAACGCGCCGTTCCCGCCCTGCGCCTGACGGATGCGACTCAACTCCGCCTCCAACTCCCCGGCGCGCTGCGCGAACTGAGGCGCGACTGTTTGCGCTATCACCGCGCCGTCCGCCCCTATCAACTGCAACGCGGCGAAGTGGCCGCCTTCGGATGCGCTCCATTCCGCAAGGCTCAGCCCGGTGCTTTCCACGACCGCCGGATTCTGAATCGTCGCGGCGTTCGGAGCCGGCGCTGGTGTTTGCGTCGTCCCCCCATTTTGAATCGCGTCCCTCTCAACCTGCTTCGCCACGAGCGCGAGTTGTTCGAGGAGGTGGCGCACCTGTTCGTCCGTGTCCTCGCGCCGCGCCTCGCGCGCCACGCGCTGCACGTCTTCGGGCAAACGCCCGAACCATTTTTCGAGCGAACGATTGAGAAAGAGATAAGAGAACAGCGCCATCACCGTGATCGGCAGAAGGCTCACCGTGATGAAATAGACGACGAGACGCGTCTTGATCTTCGAGCCGAGTTCATGCGCGCGCCGCTCGCGCCTGAGTTTCAGGAGATTACGGACGAAGATGAAGGCGAAGATGATGAAGGCGACGAAGTTGAGCGACGAGAGCGCGTAAAGGAGCAGCGTGTCGGCCGCCGTGTCCGGCGTGAAGACTTCCCACAGCCCGAAGACCTGCAACGCGATCAGCACGAACAACAGCGACAGCACGAGGCCGCCGAGCAACCACGGCGCACCGCGTCGCCGCGGCTTCTGCCCGCCCGGTTCGTCCGTCGCCTGTTCGGTGGGTTCGTCAGTCATCACAGTTCGATAGCGCGGCAGAGTTTAGCACGCGGCGCGCTCGCTCGCGGCATCCCCCGTCTGCCCTCGCGCACGGGCTATCGGTTACAATCGCCTTCGACTTTTCAATCCGCAAGCCGCGAACGCTTTTTCAATTGATGAACCCTCTCGACATTTTTCTCAACCGCCACGGACGACTGCGCAGCGGTTGGCGACTCGCAATTTTTTGCGCCGCCTACTACGCGATGCTCGGCGCGATCTTCATCACCCTCTACGGAATATTTCACCTGCTCGGGATTTCCGACCCGAACGCGCGGCTCGCCGGTACGCTCGGTTATATCGTGCAAGCCTTCGTGCTCCTGACGGCCGCGCTCGTCGTCGGCTGGGGCTGCGGGCGTTGGTTTGAAGACCTGCCCCTGCGCGCCCTCGGCTGGGCGCGGCATCGCGGCTGGCTGCGCGACTTAATCATCGGGTCGCTTCTCGGAGCGGCGTCGCTCATGCTCGCCGCGCTCGTCGCGACGGCGTTTCGCGGCTTCAGCTTCGGCGTCGGGGCGTCGATTTCAAGTGTCGCGTTCGTCAAGACGTTCTTCGGCTCGGCGGTAATTTTCGTCATCGCGGCGGCGGCCGAAGAGATGCTGTTTCGCGGCTACCCGTTGCAGACGATGATGCGCGCGCTGCCCTTCCTCGCCGCAATCATCCCGTCGTCGGTGCTATTCGCCGCCGTGCATCTAGACAATCCGAACGTCGCGTGGGGCTTCACCTTCGTCAACACGACGCTCGCGGGCTTCTGGCTCGCGGTAGCCTACCTGCGCACCCGCAGCCTCTGGTTTCCGCTCGGCCTCCACTGGGCTTGGAACTGGGCGATGGGCGCGCTGCTCGGCCTGCCCGTCAGCGGCATCACGAGCCTGACGCGCGCGCCGCTCTTTCGCGCGACCGACGCAGGCCCCGCGTGGCTCACCGGCGGCGCATACGGCATCGAAGGCGGCGCGGCATGCACCCTCGCCTTGATTATCTCGACGGTCTTTATCTGGAAAACGCGGCTGCTTCGAGCCGACGAAGAGTTGAAGAAATTTACGGACGGCGAAGTACCGAAAACAGTGACAGGTGACGGGTGACAGGTGACAAGTTAAAGACAAGGATTTGATTTAACTTGTCACCTGTCACCTGTCACTTGTCACCTTTCTACTGTCTTTCGCCAATCGGCACGTACTTCAAATCGCGCGGGCCGATATATTCGGCGCGCGGGCGGATGAGTTTGTTGTTGGCATACTGTTCGAGGACGTGAGCCGTCCAGCCCGAGATACGCGAGACGGCGAAGATGGGCGTGTAGAGTTCGAGCGGGATGTCCATCATGTAATAGGTGGAAGCGGAGTAGAAATCTACGTTCGGGTACATGCCCTTCTCGCTGTGGATGTACTCCTCGATCTTGCGGGAAATCTCATACCACTTCGTCTCGCCCTTCGATTCGCCGACCTCTTTCGAGAACTTGCGCAGGTGCGTGGCGCGCGGGTCTTCCGTCTTGTAGACGGCGTGGCCGATGCCCATGATCTTCTTCTTTTGCGCGAGCGCATTTTTGACGAACTCCTCGGCACGGTCGAGTTCGCCGATCTCCAGGAGCATCTTCATCACGTTCGTGTTCGCGCCGCCGTGCAGGGGGCCGGAGAGCGCGGCGATGGCCGCCGTGACCGCGCCGTACACGTCGGCGAGCGTGCCTGAAACGACGCGCGCCGTGAAGGTCGAAGCGTTCAGTTCGTGATCGGCGTGCAGGATCAAGCAGATGTCGAAGATGCGCGCCTCGCGTTCGGTCGGCATCTCGCCCTTGAGCATGTAGAGAAAGTTGGTGGCGATGTCGAGTTCGGGTTTGGGCGAAATCGGGTCTTGGCCTTTGCGGATGCGTTCGATGGCGGCGACGAGGACGGGAAACTGCGCCGTCAGGCGGGTCGCCGTGCGCAGCGCGCCCTCGCGCGAGATGTCGCAACACTCCTTGTCGTAGAAGTCGAGCGCGGAGACGGCGGTGCGCAGCATGTCCATCGGCTCGGCGCTGCGCGGAAAGGCGCGGATGAGTTCGATGATCTGAGGCGGCAACTCGTAGTGCTCGCCGATGTCGCGTTTGAACGCGTCGAATTCCGTCTGAGTCGGCAACCGGCCGTGCCAGAGCAGGTAGACGGTCTCTTCAAAGGTCGAATGCGCGGCCAGGTCGTGAATATCGTAGCCCTGATAAATGAGTATGCCCTGCTCGCCGTTTACGTCGCCGATTGACGAACTCGCGGCCACGACGCCGCGCAGTCCCGCGCCGCCCGCGGCAGCAGGCGCGCTCGCTTCCTTCTGTTTATCCGTCGCGGGCGCGGTTGCAGCTTCCTTCGCGTTTTCCATGATGGGTATCCTTGATTTATCTAAGTTGAATCGAAGATAACAAATGGGGTGGCAAGTGACAAGCGACGAGTGGCTCGGTGAAACGGAGAGCGTTGGATAGCGGAGGGCGAGACTAAAATGCCCGTTCAATTTCACGCGGACGCCGGACGGCGCGCGAATTTTCAGGGCATTTTGAGACCCGCGACGCGCACGGGCTGGCCGCGTTCGACACGGAGCAATTGCGCCGCGGACGCGCCGTTGCAGGAGACCTCTAAAAAGCCCGCGCTGCCCCAGATGGCGAACAATTCCCCCGACCCCGCGCCCGACCCTTCCGCATAAAATTGGCGAAACGAATTGATCTCACGGCCGCCGATTTCCAATTTCGCGCCTTGCTCAAACTCTTCTCCGGCCAGTTCGCGCCGCGTGATGTTCGTGACGAGATTGCCGAAGCGGTCGATGTGTATGATCGCGGCCGACAACGCCGCGCCGACCTCGTCGCGCACGGGCGCGAGCGGGTCGAGACGCGCGCGAGTGTCGATCAATTCGCCGAATGATTCGGGCGGCACGTTATTCGAGAGCGCGCCCGCGACGGGTGCGAAGATGTCGCGCCCGTGGAAGGTCGCGCTCACGGGCGCGCGAAAAAACTTTTCTTCCGTCAGTTGATAGACACGCACGCCCTGTTCGCGTTCGCAGACGTAGCTGAAAAGGCCGTTGTCAGGCCCGACGAAGAAGTATCTGTGCGTCGTGACGAGAAGCGGGCGGCGAGCCGAGCCGACGCCGGGGTCAACCACCGCGACGTGAATCGTGCCCCGAGGGAAACTCTCGTAGGCGGCGAGCAGCGTGAACGCGCCCGCCCGTATATCGTGCGCGGGAATCTCGTGCGTGAGATCGACGATCCGTGCCCGCGCGTTGACCGACAGGATCGCGCCCTTCAACGCGCCGACGAAATAATCGGCCGTGCCGAAGTCGGTCAATAGCGTTACGAGTGACATGGGAGAGGAAGAAGAGGGGAAAGGGGAAAGGGGAAAGGGGAAAGGAAGAGAAAAACGAAGGGCGCGTAGTTCCGCGTTGTCCAGCTTTCCCTTCCCCTTTTCCCCTTACCCTTTCCCCTATTGGATTCTGGTTTCGGTCGAGGTGCGGATCATGAGTTCCTGACCGCGTTCGAGGCGCACGTCTTTGGCGCGCGAGGTGATGACGCCGCCCGTGCCGATGCCGCCGCCGATGATCGCGCCGATAGCCGCGCCTTTGCCGCCGCCCGCAATCGCGCCGATGATCGCGCCGATACCCGCGCCCGCGCCGACCTTCGCCACGTCATCTTTCGTCGTGCTCTGGCCGCGCACGCCACCCTCTTCGTCAACGTCGCCGACGTTGCCGGTCGAGCGGCCGACCACTTCGACGACCTGCGCGTTGAAGTTCGTGAAGCGACCGTCCGGCAGGCTGATCTGTTCAAAGTCGAGTTGCAATTCGGCCGTGCCGCGCACCTTGCCCGCGCGCTTGACGCCTTTGACGCGCCCCGTCACTTGCGCGCCCTGATACTCGGCCGGTTCGATGACGCGCGCCTCGAAGCGGTCGCCGCGCTGCGTCGCATCGGTCGAGAGGTTGGTCAAGAGTTCCACGCGCATCGTCGTGTCCATCGGGATGTCGAGCGTGCCGATCCGCCGCGCCGCGCCGTTGCTGCTGTTGCCGCCGTTACGATTATCCGAATCGCTCGCGCGCGTGCCGGAAGTCGAATCGGAAGCGTCCCGCGTGTCGTCGCCCGACGTTTGTACGCCCGCGCCGCTCTGCGACCCTTGAGCCGACGCGCCGCGCCGCGACAGGCCGGGCGGAACCATCGAGTCGAAGCCGCGACGCTCGAAGCCGGTCTCGTAACCGCTCTCGAAGCCCTGCTGGTAGCCGTCGCGATAATCTTCGAGCGCGCCGTAAGCGGCGATGTAGGCGCGATCCGCGCGCTCATACTCTTCCTTGTTGCGATAGTCGCGCGCGGCGCGTTCGATGGAATCGCGGTAGCCCGCCTGATAGCCGTCGGAATAGCCCGTGCGATACCCGCGTTCGAGCGCGCCCGCGCCCTGCGCGGCCGTCGATGCCGGGGCGTCCGCCTCACCGGGACTCGCGGCGGCGCGTGAGACAAAGGTGGTGGGGACGACGACGACGGCGAGCGCGAGGGATAGGACAAAGGGCAAAAATCGTGTGCGGGTCTGCATGTTTTCTCTCCTTAAAAATGTTCCGGCAAAAGGATCGCGGCGCGTCGGATCGGCGCGCTCGGATTGCGCCCCTGTGCGTCCTGAAGTTCTCACGTCGGTCTATGCTAACACTTTGACCCGGTTGACGTGAATCGACTTTTGAAGCCGCTTGACCGCGCTTCACTGCGCCGCTAGACTCCAGACGTGCCGCTTACAAAATGCGCCGAACGACCGAGGAAGAGAGAAAATCGCCGACGGCGCACGAAGGTTATCAGTTGCTTGTGATGTGCCACGGCAGGCTGTCCGTTGTCCGCGGCCGGTTGCCCGTCTGTTCAACCTGATTTTCAGCGACCCACGTGACGACCGCGAAACGACGGGCGACGGGCAAACAAAATTATGCGGAGAGTTTATTTAGACAACAGTGCGACGACGCCCGTTGACCCGCGCGTGGTCGAGGCGATGTTGCCTTATTTTACGGAGAGGTTCGGCAACGCTTCGAGCGTCCACTTCTACGGGCAGGAGGCGCGCGTCGCGCTCGACCGCGCGCGGCGCGAGGTGGCCGCTTTAATCAACGCGCGCCCGAACGAGTTGGTCTTCCTCTCCGGCGGGACGGAGGCCAACAATCTCGCCATCCGTGGCATCGCCGAATCCAGCATCGAACACGGGCGTCACATCATCACTTCGCAGATCGAACACTCGGCGGTGCGCGGCGTCTGCGACGCGTTGGAGAAACGGGGCTGGGAAGTGACGCGCCTGCCCGTCTACGCGGAAGGCATCGTGCGTGTCGAAGACGTGCGCGCCGCGCTCAGGCCGGACACGGTGCTCGTCACCGTCATGCTCGCCAACAACGAGATCGGCACGATTCAACCCGTCGCGGAAATCGGCGCGTTCGTGCGCGAAGAGCGCGAGCGCGGCCATAAATATCTACGGCTGCACACGGACGCGGTGCAGGCGGCCGGCCGGATGCCGGTCGATGTCGAAACGCTCGGCTGCGATCTGCTCTCGCTCTCGGCGCACAAACTCCACGCCCCGAAAGGCGCGGGCGCGCTCTACGTGCGGCGCAGCGTGCGGCTCACGCCGCAGTCGATTGGCGGCCATCAGGAACGCGAACGCCGCGCGGGCACGGAATCAGTCCCGCTCATCGTCGCCTTCGGCAAAGCCGCCGCGCTCGCACGCGAAGAGATGGAGGGGCGGATCGAACACCTCGCGCGGCTGCGCGATCAATTTGAAAGCGGCGTCGAAGCGCGGGTCGCCGACATCGTTTTCAACGGCGACCGGGAGAGGCGCCTGCCGCACCTGTCGAACATCTCTTTCCGCTTCATCGAAGGCGAAGGCTTGCTCATCAATCTGGACATGCAGGGCGTCGCCGTCTCTACCGGGTCGGCCTGTTCCTCCGGCTCGCTCGAACCGTCGCCCGTCATACGCGCCCTCGGCCGCGACGACGAACTCGCGCGCGGCTCGATTCGTTTCAGTCTCGGCAAAGACACGACGGCGGAGGACATCGCTTACGTGCTCGAAGTGCTCCCGCGCGCCATCGAAAACCTGCGCCGCCTCTCGCCCCTCTACCAGAAGTCGCTCGCCGAACGCGCCTGTGAAATCACCAACGCATAAGTTTCAGGTTTCAGGTTTCAAGTTTCAGGACTGAAGTTCTCCGGTCTTTAACTTGAAACTTGAAACTTGAAACCTGAAACTTCAATGAGTTATTCCGAGGCTTTCAAAGATCATCTCACCAACCCGCGTAACGCCGGTGAATTCAAGGATGCCGATGCGGCCGCCGAATTGACGAACCCCGCGTGCGGCGACCGCCTTCGTCTCACGCTGCGCATAAGAGACGGCCGCATCGACGGCGCGCGCTTCCTCGCCTACGGCTGCCCGCCCACGCTCGCCTGCGGCTCAGCCCTCACCGAAATGCTCGAAGGCATCACCACGGCCGAAGCGGCGCGCATCACCCGCCAGCAACTAACAAAATTTCTCGGCGGGCTGCCCGCACGAAAAAGCCACGCCGCCGCCCTCGCCATCGAAACGCTGCAAGCGGCGCTAACGCGGCTGCGCGCCACCGGATGACGGCGGATGACGGCGGTTGATGCGGCTTCGATTGTTCTCCGGTGAGACTACCGCGAATGATATACTGACGCCCGCCCGCGCCTTTGAATGTCGAGAGGTTCAAATCATGTCACGCCCAGTTCAGACCTACATTACGCCCGAAGAATACCTGGCGCTCGAACGCGAGGCCGAGTACAAGAACGAGTATTTCGACGGTGAAATCTTCGCGATGGTAGGCGCGAGCAGGAAACACAACCTGATCACAACGAACATTACGCGCGAACTGTCGCAGCAGTTGAAGACTAAGCCCTGCGAAGTATATTCGAGCGATATGCGGGTCAGGATTCCGAACGCCAATATCTATACTTACGCTGATGTAAGCGTTGCCTGCGGCGAGCCAAAATTCGAGGACGCCGAACTGGACACCCTGCTGAATCCTGATCTGATCGTGGAAGTGCTTTCCAAATCAACCGCGTCTTATGATCGGAGGCAGAAGTTTGCCTTCTACCGCACAATCGAATCCCTGACCGATTACATACTCGTGTCGCAGGAAGCCCTGCACGTCGAGCACTACACGAGGCAGCCTGATGGCCGCTGGCTGCTCTCTGACTTTCGCTCGACGGAAGATGTAGTAAAACTGGATTCGCTCAGTTGTTCCCTGCTGCTCGGAGAAATCCACGACAAAGTATCTATCTCCTGACCTGCCTGACACCGGGAACGCGAAACAGGCGACGCGATCATCTCGCGTCGCCTGTTTCGTGTCGGGCGTATGCTCTCTACTTCTGCTCGGGTTGGCGCATGCGCTGAATCATGCGCTGTAAGGGCTGCTCCCTTTCCTTGACGGTGTAGTCGGAGGGCACTTCAAAGAGCGTGCGCGCCGGTTCGCTGCGGTTGATATTGGTGAGACGGTAGGTGGTTTCGCCGAAGCGCGGGTCGCTGTGTTTGCTGAGCACAACGGTTTGCAGTTCGTTGGAATACCAACGCTCGGAGACGATGTTGATCGGGCGTTCGTTGCCCATCATGCCCGCGGGGAACGTGACGGTGGTGCGCGTGCCTTCGGCTTCAACGCCCTCAATCGTCTGTTTGCCGAGCGACTCCTTGACCGGCTTCACGCGTTCAACTTCGGGCGCGGTGCCCGGCGCGGGCGTGCGCGAGAAGGTCACTGCGCCGGGCGCTTCGTCCTCCTTCGGCAGCGCGAAGACGAACGAGATCATGCCCGACACCTTCACGGCGTTGCCGGACAGTTTCGTCGGGCTGAATTGCCACTCCTTGGCAGCGGCCACCGCCGCCGGTTGCAAGAGCGGGTGACCCGAAGTTGCTTTCGCCGATTCGACCGCGCCCGATTCGTTCACGACGATCTGAACCATGACAGGCCCTTCCGCCCCGGCGGCCTTCGCCACGGCCGGGTAAGTCGGCGGAACTTTCTTGGTGGCCTTGCCCGACAGCATGCCCCCGTTGATGGCCTTCGGCGCGCCCTCTTGCGACATCACGACGGCGCCGTCCCCGCTTCGCATGAAGACCCGTGTGCGGGGCGCGTCGCCCGGGAGCTGATCGCCTCCTCCTGCGTGCGTGCGTGTGAACGTCTGGACGCTCGGCATTTTCCGCGCCGTGCGCGTGCGCGGGTTGAGGACGTAACGCGCCCCTGCGACCGGATCGTTGATCAGGATGGACTGCGCAGGCTCGTCGGAGGTCGCCCACGGCCCGATGTGGTTAAGCGTCTGGTCGCGGCGCGTGCGCCCTTCGCCGTCGCGGTGGAGGCTGGACTTCGAGGTGTGCGTGATGCGGTTGCCGTCCGCGAGAAGTTGGACGGATTCGGTGACGGACTCGGCCGAGTAGGGCGCGCCTTTCACGACCTTGCTGTCGAAGTGCATGTCCGACGACATGAACCTGAAATTGAACGCCTCGCCCGGCGCGCCCGGCGCGCCCGGCGCGATCTGCATCCTGAAAAATTCACCTTCGTGCGGAGGCGGCGGCACCACAGGCATTCCCGGCATGGCCTCGTGGCGCTCGATCAACACGTCGTGTGGGGGCGGCGGGGCTTGCCGCGTCTTTTGCTGCGTTTGCGCGAACACCGCGCCCGTGCCGTTTGCCAGCAGGCCGAGCGCACATAAAGTGGCTGTCATCAAACGTCTCTTCATCGTCTTTATCATCCTTTCAATAAACATGGTCGGTCTATAACTTTTGCGAAACGTGCGCTCATCGGTTTGCTTGAACGCACTCTTCTCAACTTCCGTCGGAAACTCCGCTCGCCCCGGCTTCAGCGCACGAAACGGATGGCGCGCGCCAGCCCGTCGTTGCCGAGCAGCACGTCGGCCTTGACCGGCTCGTCGGCGCGTTCGGCGTTCGACGGCAGTCCGAGCGAGGCGAGCGCGGCGCGCGGCAATTGCACGCGTACCAACTGCCCGCTCTCAAGCGGCGATGCGCCCGGCGAACCCGCGACGAGCGATATAAACTCCGTCACGCTTTCAGCTTCACTGGACTTCGCCGCGCCGCCCGCAGCGTGATTCGCCTCCGGCTCGCCATCGCCCGCCGCAAAGACCGCGCTCCCACCGTCTATCACCTGCCGCGAGGCGATCATCTTCGGCGTGGCGGCGCGCGCGAGCGTGAGAGCGGGGCGTTGCGTGCCGGCATGCCGCGCCGCTTGCATGGAATCGGTGCGTTGCGCCGGTTGCGGCAGATCGCGTTCGGCCTGTCCCGTCGGCGTAGCGAGAAGAGGCGCGGGCTGCGACGGAGCGGCAATTGTCCGCGCGACGTGCGCCGGTTCCCTGTTGCCCTGTGACGCGATGTTCGTCTCCTGCCCGGCGGGCGGCGCGGTTTGCGTGAACCCCTTGTAAAGCATGGCGAGGGCGACGAGCGTGAGCGAGGCGGCGACGGCCGACGACACGGCAGCCGTGCGCCAACGACCGCGACCGGCCGACGCGCGCCCCGCCATCCCGTCCATCGCCGTGAGCGCGACGGGCGGGGGCGTCGTGCCTTTCGCGCGCAACGCGCCTGCCGTCGCGGAGCGGGAGACTGCGAGGTTCTCCCGGAAGGCCGCGAGCAGGTTCGCCTCGACTCGCGCGGGCGCGCTCAGGTCTCTCATGCCCGCGGCGACCGTGCGCAACGCACCCGACAAACCCTGCTCTTGCCCCTGTCGCGCCGCGCATGCCGCGCACGTTTCGACGTGGCGAGCGGCGGCGTCGCGCGCGGCGGCGTCCATCAATTGCCCGTGCGCCGCTTCAACGATCAGGAATATGTATTGCTCACAATTCATGCGAAACACCTTAGAGGATCAAAGTCCGTCGCCGCGTCGCGGTTGCGCGCCTCGCGCAGTCGTTCGACGAGCAGGGCGCGTGCGCGGTGCAGGCGCGAGCGCACCGTGCCGACGGCGCAGCCGAGCACCGCTGCTGCTTCCGCGTAACTCATCTCGTGCAACTCGCACAATACGACGACCTCCCGGTAATGCGCGGGCAAAGCCAACACCGCCTGCCTGACCGTTTCGATCAACTCGCTGCGCGCGAGTTCAGCCAGCGGGTCGTCGGCGGCGACGAGACGAGTCGAGAGCATCGCGCCGCAGTCTTCCGCCGTTTCGTCCGTGATCGCCACGAAATGCCTCTCCTTCTCCAGACGCCGCAACACCTGATTGCGCGCAACGCCGTAGAGATACGAGGCGAGCGTCCCGCGCTCCGGGTCGAACATCCCTGACTCACGCACAAGCGTCATAAAAACTTCCTGCGTCACGTCTTCCGCAATGCCTTGCGAGCCGCACATCTGTAGCGCAAAACGGTAGACGCCCGCCTGCCGGCGGCGGTAGAGCGCGGCAAACGCGTCCGCATCACCGGCGGCCGTCAGCCGCAAAAGTTCTTCATCGCTGTGTTCGGGGGAGGCTTTCATCTTCACACTCGGTTGTTGCCCGACACACGTAATTCGCCCCACCCGCACGAAAAGTTCCACAAAGCGACGGGGCATGAGCGACAGCCTGATTTTTTTAGGTCGTCAGATCAACTTCAGGACAGGATCAAATCGGTGGATTCAACCGGCGCAGGCACATGCGGACGCAGAGATCACACAAAGGTTGACTATTTGAAATCACAAATCCGAGACTGTGATTTGTAATCTCAAATCAAGTCTGTGACTTGAACTCTCAAATCTGTGGTTTGTAGTCTCAAGTCGAGTCTGTGAGTTGTTATCTCAAATCTGTGATCTGTAATCTCAAATTTGAGATCGTTTCCTGCTTTATCCTGCGCCCTCTCTGCGGCGCTCCGCTTTGGTCTGTGATGGCGAGCGCGGCCGGTTGCGCTCAGGGCGAGACGAGGCGCGGGCGTGTGCCCGTAGGCATGATCGTTTGGCCGTTGTGGTATTCGGGGCCGCAGTAGCGGCGCGGCTCCTGACCGATGGGAAAAGTCTTTGAACGGATCACGGGACACGTCGTCGCGGCGATGAGGTTGGTGGTCGGGTCGATGTCGAGCGTGATGGTGCCTAGGAGGCGCGACGCGCCGTCCGGCTGCATGGCGCCGCGCCCTTCGAGACGTGGCACGGTCGTGCGCGGGCGTTGCGGCGCGGAAGCGGGCGGCGGGGGCGGGTCGCTTCCGTCGGAAGGCAGGGCGGGGGCGGGCGCGTAGTCGAAGTCGCCGCCTTCTTCGCCCGCGCCGTCGAGCGGCGGTAGTTCTTCGTCGAGAGGGGCGGTGCTCTCGATGGTGGGCGCGGTTCCCGCGATGAAGAGTTCGGTGCGTTTGGCCGGACTGTCGGCGGCGGCGAGCAGGCCGGTGCGCGGATCAATCGAAGCCTCTTCCAGCCCGAGAGGCATCTGCCAATCGCCCGTCCATTCAGGGTGCGCGGCGAGCGCGGCGGACATGAAATCAGCCCAGATTGGCAGGGCTGAATCCGCGCCGGTCAGGTTCAGCGGCGAACCGTCGTCGAAGCCGACATAGACGACGCAGACGAGTTGCGGCGTGTAACCGGCGAACCAGCCGTCGCGCGAGGTTCCGGTCTTGCCCGCGACGTTGTACTTGAAGCCTTGCGAGCGCACGCGCGCCGCCGTGCCGCGATTAACGACATCTTTCATCATGGATGTCATCAGGTAGGCGACTTCGGGACGCATCACCTCGCTTTTCTGCGTGGCGGGCGCGGCAATGGTCGCGCCGCGCCCCGTGGTGACGCGATTGATCGCAATTGGCGTGGCGCGCGTGCCGAGACCGGCGAAGGCCGTGTAGGCGGAAGCGACTTGCAGCGGCGTCGCCTCGTTCGTGCCGAGCGCCATCGCGGGGTAAGCGCGCGCGGGCTTGGGCAGTCCGGCGCGCGTCGCGAGATTCATCACGCGGCCGATGGTGACCTCCATCGCCATGTCAACCGTGATGACGTTCTTGCTGTGGACGAGCGCGTCGCGCACGGTGACGGGCGCGCCCGCGTAGGATTCGCCGAAATTGCCGGGCGAGTATTCCTGATTGTCGAAGGTGAAGGTTTTCGGCTCGTCCACGTAGGTCGTGGCCGCGGTGATGACGCGCGGGATCGGATCGAAGGCCGTGTTGAGCGCGGTGGCGTAGACGAAGGGTTTGAAGACCGAGCCGGGCTGGCGCATGGCGTCGGTCGCGCGGTTGAGTTGGCTGCGCTCGTAATCGCGCCCGCCGACCATCGCCACAACTTCGCCCGTCTCCGCGTTCATGGCGACGAGCGAGGCCTGCAACGTTCCCGGCGCAACCGAATTTTTCCCGCGCTTCGCATAAATCTTGTCGAGCGCGGCGAGTTGCTTCGTGACGGCCGCGTAGGCGGCGCGCTGCAATTCCATGTCAATCGTCGTGTAGATGCGCAGGTGTTCGGCCGTACGCGAATCGGCGAGTATGTCGGCCAACTGCGTCTGCACGTAATCGACGAAGTAGGGCGCGTCGGAATTGTCGAGCCGCCCGCGCGCGGGCGCAACCTTCAACTCGCTCGCCTTAGCGCGCGCCGCCTCGTCCCCGGTGATCGCTCCGGCCGCGGCCATCTGCTCGAGCACCTGATTGCGCCGCGCCGTCGCCGTCTGCGGGTGGCGATAGGGATTGTAGCGGTTCGGGCTGCGGATGATGGCGGCGAGGAAGGCCGATTCCGCCAGCGTCAGTCCGGTCACGTCTTTGCCGAAATAGACCTGCGCCGCCTGACCGAACCCGTTGATCGAGAAGCCGCCGTGCTGGCCGAGGTACGCCTCATTACAGTAGAGCGCGAAGATTTCCTGCTTGCCGAGCCGCGTCTCCAGAATGATCGACATGTAGGCTTCGGCGAACTTGCGCCGCAAACTGTATTCGGGCGAGAGCAGCAGATTTTTGACGAGTTGCTGCGTGATGCTCGAACCGCCCTGCCGCGCGATGGGCGAGTTGGGGTCGGCGTCGTAGCGCCGGACGAAGGCGCGGATGATGCCGCGTATGTTGATACCGTAATGCTCGAAGAAGGTGCGATCCTCCGTCACCGTGATGGCCTTGACGAGATGGGGCGGGATGTCCTGAAAACCGATGATACGCCGCTTCTGGCGGTCGCTGCCCGTGACGAAACTGATCTGTTCGGGTTCGATGAGCGCGCGTTCGAGTTTCGCCTTGCTGTCCAGATCGGCGAGCGCCGCGATGCCCTTCCCGGTCTTCGCGAACGTGACGCGCACGCGCGGGAAAAGACGCCGGCCGTCGACGATGGCGTTCTGCCCCGGCTCGACTTCAACGCTCGTGCCGCTCAGAGCGTAACGGCCGCGCGCATCGTCCGCCTGCTGCGCGCGGTCTACGTAACCGGCGCGCTGCAAACGCTTCACCAGATCGTCGGCCGACAACCCGCCGCCGATGCGCAACTCTTTCGGCGCGGTGTAGACGCCCGCCGAGCGCGTGAAGATTTCGCCGCTGATGAGGCGATCCACGCGCTCCGAGAAAATGTAGTAGTAATAGCCGAGAACGCCGATGGTGAAAGTGGTCAGAAGCACGAGCGCGACGACGACCGGCGGGCGAAAGATTCGTCGTCTCCAACGCCGGAAGAAGCCTTCGGGCGGTTCGTCGTAACGGACGATGCGCGCCGTGCGCCGCTTGGCTGCGGGCGGCGGCAGGTGATTATTCGGTGGGTGACGAACAGCCATATCGGTGAATCGTAAAGCGTAAAGCGTGAATAGTAAATCTTTAATCGTGAATGCCTCATCCCTCACTATTTACGATTCACGATTCACGATTCACTAATGTTGACATTGTCCGGGCGTTTTCGCTAACGTGACGGCGGCGCGCGCCGGACGACGGCGGCAGTAGCGGCGGCGGCAGCCGCGTCCGTTTGATGCGCCGGTTGATTTATGAGTTCGACGCCAGCCCTCCCCCATCTCTCAAAAAGCGCGCGCCGCCGCATGCTCTATGCGCTCGCCGCGCTGGTCGCCCTGACCGCTGTCGGCACGCTCGGCTTCAGCCTCCTCGAACCGCTGACGCTGCTCGATAGTTTATATCTGACGGTGATGACCATGGCGACCGTCGGTTACGGCGACGTGCACCCGGTCTCGCGCGGCGGGCGCGGCTTCGCCATCGTCTTCATGCTCGTGAGCGTCGCCGCCGTCGGCTTCCTGCTCTCCACGGCGATTCAAGCCCTGGTTCAATCCGAGATCGTCATGGCCTATAGCCAGCGGCGACGCTACCGGGAGATAAGCAAACTGAGAAACCATTTCATCATCTGCGGCGCGGGTCGCGTCGGCGCGCGCATCATCCGCGAGCTGCAACGCTGCGACGAGCCTTTCATCGTCATCGAGCGCGAAGAGAAACAGGCGGCCGGTTTGATCGAGGAGGACGTGCTCGTGCTCGTGCGCGACGCGACGCTCGAAGAGACGCTGCGCGACGCGGGCGTCGAACACGCGCGCGCCCTCGCCGCCTGCCTGTCCGACGACGCCGCCAACGTTTACGTCGTCCTGACGGCGCGCGGGCTGAACGACGAGCTGCACATCGTCGCGCGCGCCGTCGAAGAACAGGCCGAGCCGAAGTTGATCCGCGCCGGGGCAAACCGCGTCATCGCACCCGTCATCATCGGCGGCCAGCGCATGGTGCAGGCTTTAACCAAGCCCGCCGTCTCGGACTTCATCGAATCGATCGCGGCCGAAGACCTCGATCTCGATTTCGAGGAAGTGGTCGTCGCCCCCGGTTCCGCCTACGTCGGGCATGAGTTGAAGTCCACCAACATCCGCTCCGAACTCGATGTCGTCGTCGTCGCCGTGCGCCGCAGCAGCAACAGCGAGATGATTTTCAATCCGTCCGGCGACTCGCGGATCGAAGCGGGCGACATGCTGGTCGCCATCGGCCGCGCCGATTCCCTCTCGCGGCTGAAAGAACAGGCGCAACGGAACGCATAGTTTCAGGTTTCAGGTTTCAGGTTTCAGGTCTGAGGCTCGCCGGTTCTTCGATTTGAAACTCCCGGTTTTCGTTCTTTGCTTTTAACCTGAAACCTGAAACCTGAAACTCTATGAAAATCCTCGTCACGGGCGGCAGCGGTTATCTCGGCATCCACGTGCGCCGTTTCTTCGACGCCGACGATTTTTCGCGCCGCTCCGGCCTCGACGTTCTAGACCCCTACGACGCCTCGCGCGTCGCCGATTATGACGCCGTCATTCACCTCGCCGCGCATCTCGACAAGCAGCCCGAAGCGGCGGCCGCATGTTTTCGCACGAACGCCGAAGGCACGGCCAACCTGCTCGCACACATGCGCGAGGGCGCGGTTTTCATCTACGCCTCGACCAAAGACGTTTACGGCTCGCACGCAGACGGCTACATGGAAGTCCCCGAGAGTTGCCCGACGGATTACTGCGGGCAGTCGCCGCTCGAATGGTCGAAGTTAATCGGCGAGCGCTACGTCGAATATTATGCGGCGGCGCGCGGGGTGCGCGCCTGCGTCTTCCGCCTGTCGGCCGTCTACGCGCGCCCGTCCGAGGGCAACGAGTCGAATTTCGTCACGCACTACGTCGAAGCGGTCAAACGCGGCCTGCCGCTCAATCTGCCGGGCGGCGGCCAACCTCTGCGCGACATCCTGCACGTCGAAGATTTCTCGCGCGCCTGCCGCGCCTTCATGGATTCCGGGCGAGCGTGGGGCACGTACAATCTCGGCGGCGGGCGCACGCAGGCCACTACCCTGCGCGGCATCGTCGAAACGGTCGGGCGTTTGATTCAACTCGAACCCGTCATCGACGTTGACGCGCGCCCCCCGGTTCCCTTCAACTACGTCTCCGATCTTTCGCTCGTCCGCGCCGAACTCGGCTGGCAGCCGCTCATCGGCGTCGAAGATGGGTTGAGAAGTTTGTTGTAAATTCCGGCACGCCGATTTCGGGAGAACGCGCGTTGACGAGACAAGCGCGAAGGCCGTCTCCACGTGGTCTTCCTTTGCGTCTTTGTGCCTCCGCGTGAGACATTTAGTATATCGGATAAAGCATCTGATATGCCGGACAGTAAATGACGCGAACACTTCAAACGGAACAGATCAAGCGCGTGGTGGTGCGGGGCGCAAATTGGGTGGGCGACGCGGTGATGACCGTAGCCGCGCTGCGCGAACTGCGTCGCGTGCTGCCCTCCGCACACATCACGCTCGCCACGCGCCCGTGGGCGAAGGGCATCTTCGCGGGCACGGACATCGTTGACGAACTCTTACCCGTCGACGACACGCGGCGCGGCCTGCGCGCGACGCTCGGCGAAATTTCCGACTGGCGCGAGCGCCGTTTCGACCTCGCACTCTTCTTCCCGAACTCCTTTCAGCCCGCCGTTATCGCGGCCGCCGCTCGCATACCCACGCGCATCGGTTATGCGACGGACGGGCGTGGATTCCTGCTGACGCACCCGCTCGCCGTCCCCGCGTGGCGCGGCGAACAGCACGAAGTTTTTTACTATCTCAATCTCGTCTTTGAACTCGAACGCGCGTTTCATGGCGCGGCGCAGTTTGCGGATCGAGAGCCACAGTATGGATTACAAGTGTCGGGCGAACGACAAGCGGCGGCGCGCAATCTACTGAGCCGCCACGGCGCGCTCAACGACCGGCCACTCGTCGCCCTTTGTCCGGGTTCGACCAACAGCCGCGCCAAGCGTTGGCCGCCCGCCAATTACGCCGCGCTGGCCGATCACCTGATGGGCAAGGCCAAAGTCAACGTCGCGATCATCGGCGCGCGCGAGGAGTTCGACGTGACTCGGGAGGTGCTGGCGAAGATGCGTCGTCGCCCCATCGTGCTCACGGGCGAAACCGATCTGGCGGGCACGGTCGCCGTCCTAAGCATCGCGGACTTGCTCGTCACCAACGACACAGGCCCGGCGCACATCTCCGCCGCGCTCGAACGCCCCACGCTCGTCATCTTCGGCCCGACGAACCCGGTCACGACGCGCCCCTTCTCGCCGACGGCGGACATCATCCGCCGCCCGCCGGAATGCGCGCCCTGTATGCTGCGCGATTGCCCCATCGATCATCGCTGCATGACGGCCATCACGCCCGAAGAAGTTTTTCTCCGCGCCGTCGAGTTGCTGGCGCACGGGCAATGCGACACGCGCCCCGGCGGCGCGATGGGGGACACGACCGCGCGCGCGGCGCTCGACGCGACGACGAATGAAGCGCGCGCCGGGCACGACCACGCGGCGGGCGACGAATCAACTCGCGAAGTCGGCGCGGAGGTGGCTTGATGGGTGAGGCGTCCGCGAAGCGTCGCGCCGTCTTCATAGATCGCGACGGCACGATCTCCGAAGAGGTCGGCTACGTCAATCATCCCTCGCGCTATCGCGTCTTTCCCTACGCCGCTGAGGCGATCAAGCAACTCAACGACGCCGGGTGGCTCGCCGTTCTAGTCACGAATCAGGCGGGCGTCGCGCGCGGTTATTTCACCGAAGATGTGATCGGCGCGGTTCACGCACTGCTCGCGCGGGAACTCGAAGGCGGCGGCGCACGGCTCGACGCGATCTACTATTGCCCGCATCATCCTACGGTCGGCGATCCGCCCTACCGTTTCGACTGCGACTGTCGCAAGCCCCGCCCCGGTCTGATCCTGCGCGCGGCCGTCGATCTCGATATTGACATTGCCGCGAGTTGGATGGTCGGCGACCGCTACAGCGACACCGAACTCGCGCGCAACGCAGGCGCGCGCGCCGCACTGGTTCTCAGCGGCTACGGGCGCGGCGAGTGGGAATACCAGCGCGGCACGTGGCGACACCAGCCCGATCTCATCGCGGAGAATCTGCTGGAAGCCGTGCGGACGATAACAAAAGAGTGATGAGTGATGAGTGATGAGTGATGAGTTAACCCCTCTTCTCACTCATCACTCATCACTCATTACTCATCACTAAAAGATGAGAGAACGTTTGACGAATCTGGTTCGTGAGTTTGGCGAGCGGCGCGTGCTGGTCGTGGGCGATCTGGTGGCCGATCAGTTTTTATACGGCGAGATCAGCCGCGTGTCGCGGGAAGCGCCCGTCCTGATTTTGCGTCACGAGCGGACGGAAACCGTGCCGGGCGGCGCGGCCAACTGCGCCGTGAATCTGGCCTCGCTCGGGGCGCGTGCGACGCTCGTCGGCGTCGCAGGCACGGACGCGGCGGGCGACGCGCTGCTCGACAAACTTCGCGCGGCGGGCGTCGATTGCGGCGGGGTCGCGCGCACGCCCGAAGTCCGCACGACGACTAAGGTGCGCATTCTCGCCGGGCAGGCACACTCCATGCGACAGCAAGTGATTCGCGTGGACTACGAAAGCGAGCCGTCGCCTTCGGCAGCGCGGCACAAAACGGAACTCGCCGCGCGCGTGAGCGAAGCGGCGGATAACGCCGACGCCATCATCATCTCGGATTACAATTACGGCGTCGCGGACGCAGAGACAATCGACGCCTTGCGCGTCGCGGCGCGGCGTCGCGGTTTGCCCGTGCTGGTCGATTCGCGTTTTCGTCTGCCGGATTTTACGGAGTTCACTTCGGCCACGCCGAACGAGGATGAAGTGGAACAGGTGCTCGGGCGCAGGCTCTCGGATACGGCGACGCTGGAAGCGGCGGCCGTCGAATTGCGCGAACGCCTCGGCCACAGGGCATTGCTCGTCACGCGCGGCAGCCGTGGAATGCTGCTCGTCGAAGAAGGCGCGCCGCCGCAGCACCTCGCCCCGGTCGGCTCTCTCGAGGCCGTGGACGTGACGGGTGCGGGCGATACGGTCATCGCCACCTACGCGCTCGCGCTCGCTTGCGGGGCAACTTTCTCCGACGCCGCCGCCCTCGCCAATCGCGCCGGGGGCATCGTCGTCATGAAACGCGGCACGGCTTCGGTCGAAGCGCGGGAACTTCTTTCGTCCATCGCGGAGATTTCCTAGGGGCGGGGGCTTGCTTGCCCGCTAAATCCGTACACGAGCCGCAAAGCGGATCGCGCGAAAGAACGCGAAGCGGGTCGCGCGAAAGATAAAAGGCACTGCACGGGGACGCGTGCGCGCCCCGCGTTGTAGAATGAGCAGGGACTTACTTCGTCTTATGTACCCCTCGGAAGAACAACAAAAGGCCGGGGCGGCGGCGCGGATACTGGAGCGCAACCGCCTCGTGGCGCGCGTGGCGATTGCGCGAAGGAACGGCGCGCGCATCGTGTTCGCCAACGGTTGCTTCGACATCCTGCACGTCGGGCACGTCCGCTATCTCGAAGCGGCGCGCGCGCTCGGCGGCCTGCTCGTCGTCGGCATCAACACGGACGCGCAGGTGCGCGCCTTGAAAGGCGCGGGTCGCCCGTTCGTCACGGAGCGCGAGCGCGCGGAGATCATCGCGTCGCTGCGCTCGGTTGACCTCGTCACAATCTTCCCCGAACCGACCGTCGAGGCTCTCCTGCTCGCCATCCGCCCCGACATCCACGCCAAAGGCACGGACTACACGGCCGACACCGTACCCGAACGCGAAGTGGTGCGCTCCTACGGCGGCCGCGTCGCCATCGTCGGCGACCCCAAAGACCACTCATCCTCGGACATGCTCCTGCGGCTCAACCGGCCGAATGCCGTGACGAACGACGAGTTAAGCGATAGAGAGCAGTAAATCGTGAATCGTGAATAGATAAAAGCAGGTTTCTTTCTATTCACGATTTACGATTCACGATTTACTGTTCTATCTTGTCCCTGTCTTATGAAGATTCTCATCGTCAAATTGGGAAGCATCGGCGACATCGTGCACACGTTGCCGACGCTTGCGGCCATCCGGCGCGCCGTGCCGCGCGCGGAAGTGTCGTGGGTGGTGGAGCGACGCGCTGCGGAAATCCTGAGGGACAACCCTCTGCTGGATCAACTCATCGAAATCGACACGAAGGCCTTGAGGCGCTGGAGTCCGTTGTCTGGGGAGACGCTGTTGGCGACGCGCCGGCAGTTACACCGGCTCCGCGCCTCGGCCTTCGATGTCGCGCTCGATTTTCAGGGCTTACTCAAATCCGCAACCATCGCACGCCTCGCACGCGCTTCTCGCGTTTACGGCTTCGCGCGCCCAGCTTTGCGCGAACCGGCCAGCCGCTTTTTGTTGACGCGCACCGTTAACGTTCCAATCGACATCAACGTCATACGTAAAAATCTCGCGCTCGCCTCGGTTGCTCTCAACATCGACGTGCCGGAGGACGGAGACCATTTCGAGTTTCCCATCGCCGTCTCGCCGGAACAGGAACGCGAGGCGCGCGATGCGGCGTCGCTCGCGGGCGGCAGGTTCGCGATTTTGAACGCGGGCGGCGGGTGGCCGACGAAGTTGTGGAGCGCGGAACGCTTCGGCGCGGTCGCCGATGCCCTGCTCGCCCGGCACGATCTGCGTTCGCTCGTCACCTACGGGCCGGGCGAGCGCGAGTTGGCGGAGAGCGTGGTGCGCGCAAGCCGCATGGGCGCGGCGCAGCCGGTGAACTTGTCGCTGAAAGGTTTTTACGGGCTGGCGCGGCGCGCTTCTCTCTACATCGGCGGCGACACGGGGCCGACGCACCTGGCCGTCGCGGCGGGCGCGCCCGTCGTCGGCATGTTCGGCCCGACCGAGTGGTGGCGCAACGGCAGCCCGCGCTCGCAGGACGTGTGCGTGGAACGCACGGACATCGTTTGTCGCACCGACTGTCATCGCCGCGCGTGCTCCGCGTGGATTTGCATGGATATAGACGTGGCGCTCGTCGTCGAGGCGGCGGGCGAACGGCTGGCGCGCGCGACCGAATTGAAGCGTGCGGAGGCGTTGACGATTGCGTAGAGGCGGGACATGGGTGCAACGCTGGCGCGTGCCGCTCGGATTTCTGGTGGCCGCGATTTTTATCGTGCTCGCCCGGCCGCGTCCTCTGACGCTCGTCCTCGGCGGGGCGGTGGCCGTCTGCGGGCTGCTCGTGCGCGCGTGGGCTTCCGGTCACATACGCAAAAACGACGCGCTCGCCACGTCCGGCCCCTACGCGCACACGCGCAATCCGCTCTACTTCGGCACGTTCATACTGGGTCTGGGCTTCTCGATTGCGGCGGCGGGTGGCTGGCTGCTGTTCTGCCTGCTCGGCTGTATCTTCGCGGCATTGTTTTTGGGCATCTATTTGCCGGTGATGCGCGTCGAAGCCTCGACCCTCGCGCAGCTTTTCGGCGAGGACTACGAACGTTACGCGGCGGCCGTGCCGCTGCTCTTCCCGCGCCTCACGCCATACGACGGGCGCGGCGCGCGCGACTTGAAATTCGATATGGATTTGTACCTGCGCTATCGCGAGTATCGCGCCGCGCTCGGGTTGCTCGTCGGGTGGAGCGTGCTCGCGCTCAAGGCTTTTCTGGTGAGGTGAAAATACGGATGCTCCACGCTCGCACGCTCACAAGATTAATCGTCCTGTTCGCCCTCTCGTGCGTCGCGGCTTCGGCGCACCAACCCGCGACGGCGGCGAGAGACGCGGATCGCGCAAGCATGCCGAAAACGTTTCCCTTCGCATATGACGAACAACTCACCTACGAAGGCGAGTTCTCCAAGTTGCTGCTGCGAGGCATCAACATCGCCGAGTTCAAATTCACGGTCGAGCGTGCGCCGCAGGCGACGGCGGCGACCGAACGCGCGGGCGCGACGATCTCTCCCGCGAACCTCATCTTCAAAGGCGACGTGCTCGCGCGCGGCTGGTTTCGCAAACTCTTCGGCGTAGACTTTCACTACAACACAGAGTCCGTCGTCGAGCCGGGTTCGTTCCTCATCCTGAGCAACAGCACGCGCGACGAGCAGGGCAAACGCCTGCGCACGAGCGAGTCCGTCTTCGACCGCACGCACAACACCCTGACGTGGACGCTACGCAACCCGAACGACCCGCAGAGCCAGCCGCGCGTCGTCACCGCGCCGCTCCAGAACGCCTCTCACGATCTCATCTCGGCCATCTACTACCTACGTACGCAGACGCTCGAACCCGGTCGCAATCTCGAACTCGTCATCAGCGATTCCGGCGCGGTCTACCGCATCCCCGTCAAGGTCGGCGCGCGCAAGCGTCTGAAAACCGTCGTCGGCCGCGTGCAGACCGTCCGCGTGGATATCGGAATCTTCGGCGCGGAACGGCTCGTTGACCGCAAAGGCGAGATGACGCTCTGGATCACCGACGACGTACGCCGCCTGCCCGTGCGCGCACGCGTCAACACGGACATCGGCGCGCTCGACATCAACCTCAAAAAAGTCTCCGGCGGCAACGCCCCGGCCGGTAAGAGTTAATTCGCATCCGGCGGCGGACGGCCTCAGGCTATTAAGAAACAGAACGGCACAGTAAGCGTGGCCGGTTTTTCCGTCAGGCATCAATCCATGAACTACGCCGTCGATGAAATGAAAGCCGTAGACTGGGGGCAGGTGCGCGCGATTTACCTTGAAGGCATCGCGACGGGCGTTGCGACTTTCGAGACGAGCGCGCCGTCGTGGGAGAAATGGGACGCGGGACACTTGCGGAAGCCGCGTCTGGTGGCGCGCGACGGGACGGGGGCGATTCTGGGTTGGGCGGCATTGAGTTCGGTGTCCGACAGGTGCGTGTACGGCGGAGTTGCGGAGGTGAGCGTTTATGTCGGGGAAGGCGGCCGTGGCCGGGGCGTGGGTCGCGCGTTGCTGGGCGCGCTCGTCGAGGCGTCCGAGCGCGAGGGGATTTGGACGCTACAGGCGGGCGTGTTTCCTGAGAACACAGCGAGCATCGGTTTGCACCTGCGTTGCGGCTTCCGCGAAGTCGGCAGGCGCGAGCGCATCGGGCAGTTGAACGGTTCGTGGCGCGACACTCTGCTGCTGGAGCGGCGCAGCCAAACGGTAGGGGCGACTTAAACGCGCGCGACCATCTTGAGTTCCCTCGGTCAACATCTCTTTCACACGACACGTTCGGGGAGAATACGCCTTTGACGATCCGGTTCAGCCGCCGACTCGCCATCGCCTTCGGCATCCTCGTGCCGCTCGGCGAGACCATTCGCCGTTGGAACACGTGGCGCGATTATCCGCCCAACTTCTTCGACGATTACATCATAGGCGCGTTCCTGCTCTACGGTGCGTGGCGCGTGGGTCGGGACGTTCGCGGCGGTCAGCGTTACCTCGCGGCGGCATGGGCTTTCACATGCGGCATGGGCTATAGCAGTTTCTTCGGGCAGTTACAAAGTTTGAGTTTGAACGAGATCGATCCCGCGCCGATCCCCTCCGTCTGGGTGGCGGTGATCAAAGGCGTCGGGCTGGCTCTGTCATTGCTGGCTCTGGCGCTTAGTTTGAGGCATTCGGCCGAGAGCCGGTATTGAAGCAGCGTCCCTGTGTCAACACCCGCCGCCCGTCAGCGACCTAATTTGATTTGCACTCGGTGCCCCCTGCGGTGTTCTCTGTGTCTGCGGTGGTGAATGACTTTTATAAGCACTCACCACCGCAGACACAGAGGACACCGCGGGGGGCACAGAGAAAAGATGAAACTACGACACTACCGGCCGCCCACTTTTGTTGACACCGCACAGGCAATCACTTACAACTAACGCGCTCTGCCATCACGCCGGGAAAGCGCTTCCGCACGCCGCGCGTTGCAGCGAGAAAAGATGAATTTAAGCGACGACGACCTGGCCGAAGAAACTCCTGCACCCGCCCCCTTTGCCTCGGACGCACGGCGGCCGGATGCGCTCGACGACCGTCTGCCCCCCGTCATCAAACGTGACTTCATCCAACTGCTCTTGCAATCGCCGCATAGGCTGTATCTCTACTGGACGTTCGCGCGCGACCCGCACACCACTCTGCGCGAGGCGTTCGGCGAGTTGGCCGCCGAGTACCGGCTGGCGGTGCGTCTCATTAAAGTTGAAAGCGGCGAGGAATTTTTGCTGGACGCGACGCGCGAGCGAGCGCAGTGGTTCGAGGTTTACCCGCGCCATGTCTATCGTGCCGAGGTGGGTTTCCGCGCGGCGGGTCGACCGTTCGTCCGGCTGCTCGCTTCAAATGAGGTGACGACGCCGCCCGATAGCGCGTCGCACCTGTCGGACGAAGCGCAGGAGTTTCAACTTGAGGCGGACGCCTTTGCCCGCCTCCTCGGCGGCGCGGGTTACGAACGTTACGCGCGCGCTTTCGCGCACAACGCGGGCGGCGTCCATTCGGACGCTCAAACCGGCGGCGCCGCAGCCGTTACGGCCGAATGTTCGTTTGCGAGCGGGCACGCCCCGCGCGAAGCGGCGGACGAATACCCGCATCGTTGAAACCTCGTGCCGCACGGATTTTTCAGTCTCATCCTACACGCGCACCTGCCCTTCGTGCGCCACCCCGAACACCCCGAATTTTTAGAAGAAGACTGGCTTTACGAAGCCATCACCGAAGTCTATCTGCCGCTGCTCCAAACCTTCGACGCACTCGACGCCGAGGGCGCGCGGCCGCGTCTCGCGCTGAACCTCTCGCCCACGCTTTGCGAGATGCTCGCCGACCCGCTCCTGCAAACACGCTACACGCGCCACCTCGAAAACCTCTCCGCGCTCGCCGAAAAAGAGATCACGCGCACGACGCGCAGCGGCGGCGACGCCCGCCGATTTCTCCCCGTCGCGCGCATGTACGACCGTTCCCTGCGCGCAACCAGACGGCTCTGGCATGAAGTTTACGAACGCGATCTCATACGCGGCTTTCGCCGACTTCAGGACGCGGGCGTCTGCGAGATCATGACCTGCGCCGCGACCCACGGTTTCCTGCCGCTCATCTCCACGACGGAAGCGCGCCGCGCTCAAATCGACATTGCCGTCGCCAATTATCAAAAACATTTCGGGCGTCGTCCGCGCGGCATCTGGCTGCCCGAGTGCGCCTACGCCGAAGGCATCGAAACGCTGCTCGCCGATGCGCGCCTCGAATACTTCATCGCCGACACGCACGCCATCCTTTACGGCGAGCCGCGCCCGCGCTCGGGCGTCTATGCGCCCGTCAAATTAGCGAACGGCGTCGCCGCGTTCGCGCGCGACATGGAAACGAGCCGGCAGGTGTGGAGTTCGCTCGTCGGCTATCCGGGCGATGAAAGCTACCGTGAGTTCTACCGTGACATCGGCTGGGACGCGCCGCTCGAATATCTCCTGCCGCATCTCCACGCCGACGGCGCGCGTCGTTACCTCGGACTCAAGTATCACCGCGTCACAGGCCGCGACGTGCCGCTCTCCGACAAGCAACCTTATCGCCCGCGCCGCGCGCTTCGTCGCGCCGCGATCCACGCCGCGCACTTCGTCGATGAGCGCATCAAACAATGCGCGCGCCAGCGCGACGCGCTCGGCGGCCATGCTCCCCTTATCACTTCACCCTACGATGCCGAACTCTTCGGCCACTGGTGGTTCGAGGGCGTCCACTTTCTCGCGCACGTCTTCCGCGAACTCGCGCGCCGCCGCGACGAGATCGAAACGCTCTCCCCCGCGGACTATCTCGCCGCGCCCGGCCTGCGCCTCCAGACGCAACGCCTCTCCCCTTCTTCATGGGGCGCGGAGGGCTACTACAAAGTCTGGTTGAACGACACCAACGCCTGGCTCTACCCGGAGCAGCACTTCGCCGAAGCGCGCATGACCGCTCTGGCGAATCAACACCCGGTTCCGCCGGAAGATGCGCTCGCCCTGCGCGCGCTCAAGCAAGCCGCGCGCGAACTGCTTCTCGCACAGTCGAGCGACTGGGCGTTTCAGATCGCACACGCCACGACGGTCGAATACGCCGCGCGCCGCTTCCGCTCGCACATCGCGCGTTTCCACGCGTTGGCCGACGACATCGAACGCGGCGAAATCGACACCACGCGCCTCGCCGAAATCGAAGCCCGCGACAACATTTTTTCCGAACTCGACTATCGCGCTTACCGTTCAAGATGAAACTCCCGATGATTGACGGCGCGCGCCGTCGAAGCCGCGCGCTCCCCCGGGTTGCCAACAGTCGTCCGGACGGTTGATCATCCGTCTTGGTTCAGGCGCGCGTCCGCGCTCGGCCTGCGCGCCGTCATCACGAACGATCCGGCGACGCTGTGCGCCGCGCGGGATAACTTTCTCGAACAGCGGCGACACGAGAAGATTTGAAACGGCAATCAACTTGACTGCGCCTCCGGCATGACGAACTCCGCCCCGACGAAAGATAAGATTTTCGTTCACGAACACTACGCGATCCATTACCGGCAGGCGGCGCGCGCGCAGTGGGCGGGCGAGGCGCGCCCGGCTTACGCGGCTCTGTTCGTGCTCGGCGGGCGTGTGCGCTGGGGGGCGGGCGAGCCTTCCGAGGCGCGCGGCGGCGAGTTGGGCGAGTCGGGCGTGTTAGTCTCCGCGCCGGGCGAATCGGTCAGGGCGCGCGGCAGCAAAGTTGAGACGCTCGCGCTCTCCGTCACGCCCGCCTTCGTGCTCGACTGTGCCGTGCGCGCCCGCCTCACGCGCGACGACGCGCGCATCACCTTTCCCGCGCAGGCCATCGAACACGACCCGCGCCTCGCGCGCCTTGCACGCGACCTCGCGGACGAACTGCGCTCGGCCGAGACAGGCCACGAGCTTATCGTCGCCGCACTCATCGAACAAATTTTGATTCAATTGCTGCGCCGCTACGCCAGCATCCGCCGCACGGACGAACTCGAACTCTCCCGCGCCGGGTTAATTGATCGTCGCATCCGTCGCGCCGTCGAATTGATGAACTCGCACCTGGCGGAGGAACTGCCCCTCGAAGAGTTGGCCGCCGCCGCATACCTCTCGCCCTTTCACTTCGCGCGCCTCTTCAAGAAACTGACCGGCCTCCCCCCCCACGCTTACCTCGCCGCCCTGCGCATCGAACGCGCGCGCACGCTGCTCGCCACTACAGACGAGTCCATCACGGAGATCGCCGCGCGCGTCGGTTATTCGAGTTCCAGCCACTTCGCCAAAGCCTTCCGGCAGGCCACCGCCCTCTCGCCGCGCGCCTTCCGCGCCGCCGTCGTGCGCAGTTGAGAGGGGCGACCGGATAGGAGAGGGGCGGCTGCTGACGCTGATGCGCCAACGGCCGCCCCTCTCCGGCAATCAATCGCGTGGTCAGGCGGCGTATCCCGCCGTCACTTAACTGTGCCTACCCCGCCCGGCTTTCTTCGTCGTCTTCGTGGCAGTTTTACTCGGCGCTTTTTTCGCGCTCCCTGCCGTGGAAGCGGCCGCGCTGCCCTCCTCCGTAATTCGCAGCGTCATCGGTTCTTCGTGAACGACGCCGTAGCCGAGGGCTTCGAGGAGCGGCCGGGCTTCCACCATCGTAACGCCCTCGATGAGACGCGGATTGCACTCGATGAGTTCATTACGCGGAGAGAGGATGCGAATCGGCTCCTCTGCGACAGAACTCAATTCGGTTGTGGTCGGCGTGTGAGAGGGCGGGGTCGGGGGTGCGAGCACGAGGCTCTTGAACCGTTCCCAATCGAAGTTCGCGCCCGGGTCTCTGCGCCTCGCCGGATCGAGTTTAGCGTGGCTCACCACGTCGCGCATCGTCGGGTACTTGCTCCACGCATACCTGACGAGCGCAGCCGTCTGTTCGATCTGCCAATCCGAGAAGGGGTCGTTCTCCTGTGTGTTGACCACCTCGACGCCGAGCGACCAGAAGTTGACGTTGCGGCTGCCGCTATTCACATCCGGGTGAGAGCGGTCGGGGCGAACGTGAAAGGCTGCGCGTGATTCGTTCGCGCACGACCAGACGTGACGGCCATGTTCGCCCTCGTTCTCGTCCGGGACTAACCAGTGCCAACTGGCTTTATGCGCGAACATCACGCTCATCGCGCCCGACGAACTCGCTCCCGCGGTGGCGTGGATGACGAAGGCGCGTATGTTGCCGTCGCTGCGCAGCGTGCGGTCTGCGGTCACACGGCTCATGTGCGCGAGCACGCCGGGGAAGCGTGAATTGGGCGGCTCCGGCAGTTCCGGTCCGGGGAAAGGGCTGGGTAATTTGAAATGGTAGGTTAAGGGATCACCCATGAATTTTATACTCCTTTGTGAGCGGCCTGAATGAGGTGAGGGCGCTTCGCAGTGCCCGTTGCGTTTAAAGTCGGGAAGCCACTTGTAAGGCGCGTGAGCTAAACCCGGGCGAGGGTCTCTGGTCTCGCAAGTGGGAAAGGCGGTGTAAGGGCGAGGCTGTTGGGGCGAGGTCGTAACGACGAAACACTAAAAACGCGGAAGATTGTAACTCACGTGTCAAGTTCTACCGGAGAATTGTGGGGAGAGAGGCGAACCGGCGGCGGGAAAGCGCAATCCGCCGTCCGTTTTCAGCAAGGGACAACAAGACGTTGCGCCGCCGTCGGGTTATCATCCACGGGTCACAAAATTCATTACTTATGCGACCGTCGCAAGTTTCCGGAGGATATTCAAATGGCTATTGAGAAGGGCGTGGAGATCGCCCCTGCGAAAGGCAAGCTCGGCGTGTTGCTCGTGGGGCTGGGCGCGGTGAGCACGACGTTTATCGCGGGCGTGGAAGCGATCAAGGCGGGGCTGGCCGAACCGGTCGGAAGCCTGACGCAGATGGGCACGATCCGGCTCGGCAAGCGCACGGAGAATCGTTCGCCCGCGATCAAGGATTTCGTGCCGCTCGCGGGGTTAAACGATCTCGTCTTCGGCGCATGGGACATCTTCCCGGAGTCGGCCTACGACGCCGCGATGCACGCCGGCGTGCTCGAAAAAGACCTCCTCGCCAAACTCAAAACTCCGTTGCAGAAGATCAAGCCCATGCGCGCCGTCTTCGACCAGAATTACGTGAAGCGGCTGAACGGCGAGAACGTCAAACAGGGCAAGGACAAGTTCGACCTCGCGGAGCAGTTGATGGCCGAGATCGAGGAGTTCAAGCGCAAGAACAAGTGCGCGCGGCTCGTCATGGTCTGGGCTGCTTCGACCGAAATCTTCCTCAAGCAGCACGCCGTCTACAAAACGCTCAAATCCTTCGAGCAGGCCATGCGCGACGATCACAAGGCCATCGCCCCTTCGATGATCTACGCCTACGCCGCGCTCAAACTCGGCATCCCCTTCGCTAACGGCGCGCCGAACCTGACCGTTGACATCCCAGCCCTGCGCGAACTCGCCGAGCAAAACAACGCGCCCGTCTGCGGCAAGGATTTCAAGACCGGCCAGACCTTGATGAAAACCATCCTTGCGCCCGGTTTGAAATCGCGCATGCTCGGCCTGCACGGCTGGTACTCGACCAACATCCTCGGCAACCGCGACGGCGAGGTGCTCGACGATCCCGAATCGTTCAAAACCAAGGAGGAATCGAAGCTCTCCGTGCTCGAACACATCCTCCAGCCGGACGTTTACCCCGCACTTTACAAAGACTTTTCACATGTCGTGCGCATCAACTACTACCCGCCGCGCGGCGACAACAAAGAGGGTTGGGACAACATAGACATCTTCGGCTGGCTCGGCTACAAGATGCAGATCAAAGTCGATTTCCTCTGCCGCGATTCCATCCTGGCCGCGCCGCTCGTGCTCGACCTCGCCCTGTTCCTCGATCTCGCGCAACGCGTGGGCATGAAGGGCGTGCAGGAATGGCTCTCTTTCTACTTCAAATCGCCGATGACCGCACCCGATCTCTACCCTGAGCACGACATCTTCATACAGTTGATGAAGCTCAAAAACACCTTGCGCCACCTGCGCGGCGAAGACCTCATCACGCACCTCGGTCTGGAGTATTACGACTGACCGAGGCGCGGCAGACGACGCGAATAGAGACCCGGAGGGCGCGGCGAAATTTCGCCGCGCCCTCTCTCTTTCCCCTCTACACCTGTTGGTGCGCCCATCCGAAATTTTGCACCATGACGGTAATTTGTCAGTCGGGTGATGCCGCTATTTGTCAGTTTGCGAAAAAGGCGGGCGGCGCAAAAAGTTTCGGGGCGGAGCATATTTTGTGGTGACAAATCACGCGCAGTCGTTTATATAGTGTTCTCACTCTCGAACGCCGGAGGGAACGCGGCGCAATTTAGCCAACCGACACCGCGCCCGGCGCATCAATAACACTTACGGATCGTTCTTTGCATGAGGCCATGGGTACGACGGTCACGAGGCCGTCAGGCAGACAGCTTTCAGGTACACCCACAGCGCTCAGGCAAGGAGGACGGCCGCGATGATTGCAGCAATGGAAACACAGAAAAAAATAACCGAGAAGGTCTTTCTTGACCCGGATCAGAAGAGTCCGCGGGCGCAGGAGTTTGAAGAGAAACTCTCGACGCGCATCGTCGGTCAGGAGCGCGCGGTGCGCCGCATGAGCGGCCTCTATCAAATTTTTCTCGCGGGCATGAACCCGCTCAACCGCCCCGTCGGCACGATGCTTTTCCTCGGCCCTACGGGGTCGGGCAAAACGCGCGTCGTCGAGGCGGCGGCCGAAGTCCTCTTCGGCGACCCCGGCGCGGTCATCAAAATCGACTGCGCGGAGTTTCAGCACTCGCACGAGATCGCGAAACTGATCGGATCGCCTCCCGGCTATCTCGGCCACCGCGAAACCAGCCCGATGCTGACGCAGGAGAATCTCGACCGCTATCACACGGAAGAGACGAAGCTGTCGCTCGTCCTCTTCGACGAGATCGAAAAGGCGTCCGACTCCCTGTGGCAACTCCTGCTCGGCATTCTCGACAAGGCGACCCTGACGCTCGGCGACAACCGCCGCGTAGATTTCTCGCACACGATGGTCATTATGACCTCGAACCTCGGCGCGCGCGAGATGTCCGAGTTGATTTCCGGCGGCATGGGCTTCGTCACGCCGAAAGGCGACAAAAACCCGAACGATACGGAAGTTGACCAGAAGATTTACCGGACGGCGGTCGAGGCGGCGCGGCGCAAATTCTCGCCGGAGTTCATGAACCGCATCGACAAGGTGGTCGTGTTCCGCAGTCTCAAGGAGCATCACCTGCGCCAGATTCTCGAACTCGAACTGGCCTCCGTGCAGGATCGCATCATGCGCTCGGCCGGGACGAAGTTCGTCTTCCAGTGTTCCGACGCGGCCAAAGACATGCTGCTCAAAGAGGGCATTGATTACAAGTACGGAGCGCGGCATCTGAAACGTTCGATAGAACGCTTCCTCGTCTATCCGCTCTCTAATCTCGTGGCGACGGATCAGGTGGGACTCGGCGACCTTGTTCACGTCGATCTGCCCGACGGCCAGAACAAACTCGTCTTCTCGAAACGTTCGGGCGGCGCGCTGATCAGCGATGTCGGTCCCGTGGAAGAAGAGACGGAGGAATTAGAGGCCAAGTCGGGCGGCGTCGGGCTGCCGATTCCGCAAACCAAAGCGGCGCGAAAAAGTCAGGGACGCGGCGAGAAATCGGAAAGTTAAAAGCTAACGCCCGACTAACTCAGTCCAAACAACACAAAAGCCGGAGCGCGAGTTCATCGCCTCCGGCTTTTGCGTTGTGAGTTATTCAGTAATAGCCGGAATCCTTCGCCTCTTTGTGAGACCCGGCGGAAACCCTCTTCAAGTTAAGTGGCTTTGCCGGATTCGAGTTTGCGTATTGCTTCCGAGGCGATTTCCGAGAGATACGGGTCGCGCGTTGCAAGCGCGGCGCGGAGCGACGGGATGGCCGATGGATCGCCGATCAAACCGAGCGCGCGGGCGGCTTCCCGGCGCACGTCGTCTCCGGCGCGTTCGTTGGCAAGCGCAGCGATGAGCGCGGGCACGGCGGCGCGGCTTTTCATCTGCCCGAGCGCGACGGCCGACGAACGTCGCACAAACTCGTTTTCTTCCGTCCGCCGAAACGTGATGCGATTCAGGAAACCGGAACGCGCCATGCGGCGACCGAGAGCTTCGGTCAGGAAGGGCGTTGCGGCCTCGTCGCCGATCTGGCCGAGTGCGACCGCCGCCGCTCCGCGCACGCCCGCCTCCCTGTCGCGTGCGAGCGCCGTCGCCAGGGCTACTAACGCCGTGGGGCTGCGCGTCTGCCCCAGCGCATAAGCGGTTTCGCGTCGCACAAACTCGTCCTTGTCCGCGAGCAGGGGCAACAACGCTGCGGCCGCCTCCGTCGCGGGCAAAGACAGAATCGCGCGTGCGGCCGTGGCACGCACGATCACTGCGCTGTCTTTGAGCGCGGGCAGAACGGCGCGCGAGCTATCGGGTCGCGCCATCGCGCCGAGGCGCGAAACGGCCTCGCGTCGCTCCTCCGCATCGGGTGAAGACAGGAGTGCGCGTAATTTTTCTATTTCCCGTTGGAGCGGTGTGAGGGACGTTTGGGAGTTTTGCGGGAGATAAGTTGTTCGAGCGTGGAGACGCGCCGCACCGCTCACAGCGACGAAAAACAGCACGAGCGCGAGCGCGCACGGGCGAGCGTGCCCTCGGGCGGCGATGGGCAGATTGAACTTGAAGGGCGCAGCCTCTTCCATTCGTGTCATACGCGGGTAGGGGTTGACGCGTCGGCGCGGCGGTCGGCGCGGCGGCGCACCGACTCCCACTCGAAGGCCTGACGCGCGCGCAAGTTCTCGCGCGCACCGGCGAGAAGCGTCACCAACTCGTCATCCCACAAGCCGGAAGGGCTGCTCGCACGTCGCATTGATTCCATGATGGAAATGTAGTCGAGCACCTCTTTGACTTCCGTGTCGGTAAGGGATTCGAGTTTGAAAGCGAGGCGCTGGCGTTCGGTGATTCGCTTAGCCATCTCTAGCTCCTCCATACTTGAGAAGCCGGACGGCCGGAAGCGCTTGTCAACTCGAAAGACGAGTCGGGCAGCGACGTTCGGGAGGCCGTCGGCTGATTGTGGTCGGCACGAGGTTGTGGTTTGCGAAGGCTGCTTTTATTCTCACCTGCAAGTCGTGTGTTGTTCCGCCGGCGAGCCGCTCGGCTCACGTAATCAAGTTAGGAAGCGCAACCGAACGACGAAGCCGCCAAGTAAAGACAGACGAGTTTTTGGCTCGTGCCGCCGTCTCGCGCGAACTAAATACGATTGAAAGAAGTTTGCTTATTTAACGACCGCCGTATAGGCCGCTTGAGGCGCAATATACACGAGACTCACGTCAAGACGCAAGACCGTCTTCCGCATAAGTCGCGTGGGAAAGAGGGCAATTTCATCTTTTCGCGCCCCTTCGCGCGCTCAATCAATTTTGGCCGCAATCATGTGCATCGTGTCGATGACGAGGACTGCGATGGGAGGATAGAAAAGTAATTCGGGGCGGATTTGTGTGTCGTAGAGAAACGGGACTTCGGTCAGGATCGTGCTGTACATCTGCTCGCCGAGGAGGAGACCCGCGCCGAGACAGGCCATGTAGCCGATGACGAGAAAACTTGAAGCGGCGAAGCGCGTGAACGGTTTGTCAGACCTGTTAACTTCGTGCGTCACCGAGTCGTGAAGCGAACTGGGCTGATAAGTGTAGCGGCTGAAGTATTCGCGCAGTCGCGAGACGAGATGCCACAGCCCGATCAAAAACAGGATGAGCATCAACGCGCGCCCTACGCCGCCGAAGAGTTGCCAGAAGCGCGGTTTGAACAAGGCTACGAAAAAGGTCGAGAGGAATAATGAGACGGTGGTGAAAACGGCGCGCTGCATGGCGAAGTTTTCGCGCCGCTCGGCCTCGATCAAATTGTCTACCACACGATCCATGCGCGCCTGCGCGGCCACGCGACGCATCCGGCGCGCGTGCGGATTATCGGAATGCAGGAATGATTCGCTCGCCTCGCCCGCACGCTTGCGAAATTGATTATCGTAGTAAGTGCGCTCCTGCGGGTCGCTCAGCGTGCGATAGGCCATCGCGATCAGGGCGAACTCGCGCGCAGCTTTCTCCGAACCGCCGTTGAGATCGGGGTGTCGCTGCCGTGCTAAACGCCTATATGCTGACTTGACTTCCGAGGCCGAGGCCGTCCGCTGGACGCCTAAAATTTTGTAATAATCAACCACTGCGCTTTATCCCGTACTCCGTAAAAGCCAGCGTGGGAACGCACACAACTTAGGCGCGTTCCGGGCAGGAAGGTTAAACCCGTAACGACACTATACCATTTTCCGAAAAAAACGTCCTGCGGTAAAATACCGGGTTGAAGCGGGAATGAGCTTGTTTGGGTGAGCGGTGAAATGAAAGGAGGAAGTCAAAGGGGCGGGTGCTTTACCTCGGGCGGTCACCGAGTGGGCAAGGACAGTTATTTGTGATCCGTCCCCTTTGACTGGGTACCATCAGGTGTTGCAATGGCTGTGCCGCGCCCAGACAATATCAGATTTACAGGAAAATGCAAGTTTCTTTGCAATCTTCCGTAACTATAATGTCCACTTTGGTAGACAGGCTGTAAACTTTAGTAGACACCCGACGGTAAAAGAGGCCGCGCGGTTACACTCCGCGCGGCCTCCGTGTGTGAGTATTAAATTGTGGGTTCTCGTCGGCCGCGTTCTAAGACTTTTCGCTTTTGTCGGCGGACGAAGCGCGTGTGGCGCGCTCGATCAAATTGAGCAGGGTGCGCACGGCGACGCCCGTCGGTCCTTTCGAGCGGTATGGCTTGGCGTCATCGCCCCACGCCGTTCCCGCAATGTCCAGGTGCGCCCACGAAATACCGTCGGCAAACTCTTTGAGGAAGGCCGCCGCAGTGATCGTCCCAGCCTTTCGTCCGCCGACGTTCTTGATGTCGGCGATGTCGGACTTGATCTGACGCGTATACTCTTTGTCCAACGGCAACTGCCAGAGCTTCTCCCCGACTTCCCTGCCCGCCGCTATAACTTCATCAATCAACTCCTGATCCGTACCGAGAATTCCCGTGTTGACATCGCCGAGGGCGATTGATACCGCGCCCGTCAGCGTGGCGAGATCGACGATCTGTGTCGCGCCGAGTTTTCGTGCATAGGACATGGCGTCGGCCAGTATCAGGCGACCTTCGGCGTCCGTGTTGATGACTTCGATAGTCTTGCCCGACATGGCGCGCACCACGTCGCCCGGCTTGGTGGCCTTCCCCGAAGGCAAATTCTCCGTCGCAGGCACGACGCCCAAAAGCGGCATCGGCGGCTTCAACTGCGCCACGGCACGCATCACCCCGAGCACAGTCGCGCCGCCCGTCATGTCATACTTCATCAACTCCATGTTCTCGCCGGGTTTGATCGAGATGCCACCCGAATCGAACGTCACGCCCTTGCCGACGAACGCGAGCAACCCGTCGCCGCCGCCGACTACTTTACCGCCGCCCTGTGCGCCGTCATTAAATCCTTCGGGCGTGTACTTCAAGATGATCAGAGCCGGTGGCTCTTCCGATCCGCGAGCCACGCTGAGGAGCGATCCCATTCCCTCGCCTTCCATGCGCTCGCGATCCAGCACGTCAACTTCCAAACCGAACTCGCTCGCAATGGCGCGCGCGCGTTCGGCCATGATCGTCGGCGTCATGTAAGCGCCCGGTTCGTTGGCAAGGTCGCGCGTGAAATTGACTGATTCGCCGATAATGCGTCCGCGCTCCGCGCCACGCTTCAGCGCGTCCTCGCTCGCGCCTTGCGCGACGATGACGAGGCGCTCGATGGTGCGCTCCTCTTTCTCCGAAGTGCGATATTTGTCCGTCTCATACAGCGCCATCAGGACGCCTTCGACGGCGACCGCCGCCGAACGCTCCGCGTCGGACTCCGCCGCGCGCGTGATCAACCCGATTGTCTTAACGCTGCGTGCGCGCAAGGCGCGAGCAGCCGTCCCGGCCATCTGCGACACCTGCGCCGCCCCGTAACCGTCGCGCTCGCCGACGCCGACGAGCAGCAGACGTTTCGCCTTCAACTCGCCATGCGCGTCGCCGAGATGCACATAGGCGGTTTCGCCCTCTTTGCCCTTGAGTTCTTCAGATTCGATGATCGACTTGATGAGGCCGCCCGTCGCCCCGTCCAGTTCTTGCAGGAAGCCCTCGTGCGCGGGTTCATCTTTGAAAACCGCCACGGCGAGGGCTTGTACGTCAGCATCGCCCACACGACCGGTGCTCACTTGAATATCCATTTGAATTTTCATCTCCTGATTAACGATTGCGCTCTTTTAATTGCGCCTGCGTCTCGCGATCAACCGTCCGACGCATCTCGGTCTCGCGTTTATCATAAAGTTTTTTGCCGCGCGCCACGCCGATTTCAAACTTGACGCGCCCCTTTTTCACATAAACCCGCGTGACGACGAGCGTCATGCCTTTAACGGTAGCCTCTTGCTCCAGTTTATCTATCTCACGTCGGTGTAACAAAAGTTTCCGCGTGCGCGTAGCTTCGTGATTATCGCGATTGCCGTAAGCATACGGCGAAATGTGCGCATTAAACAACCACGCCTCGCCGTCGCGCACGGAGACGTAAGACTCCTTCAACTGAATCTGCCCGGCGCGGACGCTTTTCACTTCCGTGCCTTTGAATGCGACGCCCGCCTCGTAAGTGCTCAGAATATGGTATTCATGAAACGCCGCGCGGTTCGTCAACAATATTTTTACTTCATCTGCTTCTGCCATTTTCAAAACTTTCTTAAGCGTCCGGCTCAAGTTCGCGATCACGAATTCATCCCTGAGAATTCGCCGCGCAGAGGCCGCGCCATTAAATCTTCGGCCGCCGCGCGCACGCTTTTGCCTTCGTAAAGCACGGCATGAACCTGCTCCGTGATCGGCATCTCGATGCCGCGACTCTCGGCCAGCAATTTAACCGCGCGCGTCGTGCGCACGCCTTCGGCGACTTCGTGCATGCCGCCCAAAATCTCTTCGAGCGTGCGACCGCGCCCCAACTCCTGCCCGACGTAACGATTGCGCGACAACGCGCCCGTACAGGTCAACACCAGATCGCCCAGGCCCGCCAGCCCCGCCAGCGTCTCGGCACGGCCGCCCTCAACCAACGCCAGCCGCGTGATCTCGGCCAGCCCGCGCGTGATCAATGCCGCGATGCTGTTTGACCCCAGACCGAAACCGTAGACCATGCCCGCCGCCAGCGCGATAACGTTTTTGACCGCGCCGCCGAGTTCCGTCCCGGCCAGATCGCCGTTCGTATAGACACGAAAATTTTCAAAACTGAGCGCCGCCTGCACGACGAGCGTCGCGCGCGCGTCGTAACCGGCGGCGACGACGGCTGTCGGATGTCCCGCCGCAACCTCCTGCGCGAACGAAGGCCCCGACAGGCACACGAAGCGGGCGGCAACCTCTCTCCCCAAAACCTCCCCGGCCACTTCCGACATGCGCTGTCCCGTCTCGATCTCGATGCCCTTCGTCGCGCTCACCAGCACGACTTCGGCGCGCAACTCGCTCGCCATCCGCTCTAACAGATCGCGCGTCGCGTGCGACGGCGCGGCCAGTATCACGACCTGCGCGCCCCGCACCGCCTCGCCCAACTCGCATGTCGCCCGCGCATCGCCCACAAACTCGTGCGCGGCCAGATAGACACAGTTCACGCGCCGCTCGTTGATCCCGGCAACGACCTCGGCGTTACGCGACCACAACTTCACCGCATGCCCCGCGCGCCCCGCCACCAACCCGAGCGCCGTGCCCCAACCGCCCGCACCGATGATCGCGATGTGAGACATCATTCAAACGATGAAGTCGGAACGCGGAACGATGAAGTTAAAGCAGTTGTCTTTCAGTTCATCGTTCATCGTTCCGACTTCATCCTTTCAGCTTGCTCTCCGTGCCGTTCAGCAGCCTGCCGATATTGGCGCGGTGCATGAAGATAATGAGCGCGCCGCCCGCCACGGCAACCGACATGACGGGGGCGGCCGACGCGCCGGAAGTCCCTCTGTCGCCAATGAGCCAGATGAACAGGGGAAGCGTCGCCGTGGCCGTGATCGAAGCGAGCGAGACGTAGCGCGTCGCCCACACGACGAGGAGAAAGACCAGCGCGGCCGGCGCGAGCGCGGCGGGCGTCAAAATCAGGAACACGCCAAGCCCCGTCGCCACGCCTTTGCCGCCGCGAAATTTCAACCACACCGGAAAGACGTGCCCGGCGACGACCGCTATCGAGGCGATTGCCACCCACCAGTTAACGCCGAAGCCCGGAGCGAGCAGCCAGCGCGCGAGCAGAGCGACGAGTGCGCCCTTTGCAGCGTCCAGCAAGAGCGTCAAAACGCCCGCGCCCTTGCCCGCGCGGCGCGTTACGTTCGTCGCGCCCGTCCCGCCCGACCCCGTCTCACGCACGTCGCCGCCGCCCCTCGCGTACACGATCAAATATCCGAAAGGGATCGAACCCACAAAGTAGGCGGCGATGATGGACAGCGCAGGCAGCAACGTGGTCATTACTCCGCGACAGCGCAAAATATCGGACAAAGAGTGAACGGCGACTATAGCAACCTGCCGGAATGCGCGGCAAGTGCGGAGCGCGTGGGGACGGGGGCTAAAAAGTTGATTTCAAATGAGGCGGCGGCGCAGGAGGTCGAGCGCGGCCTGCGAGGCGCGCCAGCGGATGAGTTGGCGGTCGCCGGGGAGATGCAGTTTGCGGTGCTCGGTGTGCGCGTCGTCGGAGAGGGCTATGTAGACGAGGCCGACGGGCTTGTCTTCGCTGCCGCCGCCCGGCCCGGCTATGCCTGTGACGCTGAGGCCGAAGTCGGTGCCGGCGCGCTCGCGCACGCCCTCGGCCATCGCTTCGGCGACGGGCGCGCTCACCGCGCCGTATTCGGCGATCAAGTCCGACGGCACGCCGAGCAGGCGCACTTTCGCGTCGTTCGAGTAACTAACGACGCCTTCCATGAAATAGGTGGACGACCCAGGCACTTCCGTTAGCCGTTGCGCGATGAGACCCCCGGTGCAGCTTTCGGCGACCGCGACGGTGAAGCCGCCGACGGCGAGCCGCAAGCCGATGATCTCTTCCATCTGCTCGCCGCGAAAGGCGAAGATCGCGTCGCCGAGTCGCTCCTCGATCTGCCCGGCCAGCCCGTCGAGCAGCAGTTCGGCTTCCTGCTCGGTGCGCCCCTGCGCGGTCAGGTGAATCTCGATCTCGCTGCGGTTGAAGAGGATGGTCGTCTGCGGATTTTTGTACTGCGTGTAGACCGGCGCGATGCGCTCGTCAACCGCCGACTCGCCCAAACCCGACACGCGCAGGACGCGCCGCGCAACGCGCACGTTGCCCGCTTTCGCCGTGAGCCTTTCGCCGATATGCGTCTCGTACATCGGGCGCATCTCGCGCGGCGGGCCGGGCAAGAGGATGACGGCTCGTCCTTCGTGTTCGAGGTACATGCCGGGAGCCGAGCCGTGCGGGTTATCCAGCACCTCCGCGCCTTCGATGATCATCGCCTGCCGCGCGTTGATCTCCGGCATCTTGCGCCCCCAGCGCATGAACTTCTCTCGAATCGCTTCGAGCACCGCTTCGTTCAGGACGAGACGCCGCCCCATTGCGCGCGCGGCGATCTTGCGCGTGATGTCGTCTTCGGTCGGTCCCAGACCGCCCGTCGTGATGACGACCCGCGAGCGGCGCAACGCGTCCTTGATCGTCTCTTCGAGGCGCGCGTCGTCGTCGCCGACGATAGTCTTGAGTTTGACTTCGATGCCGATGGCGTTGAGTTTCCCGGTCAGCCACAGGCTATTGGTGTCCGTGCGATCCGGCGTCAACAACTCCGAACCGATGGCGATGATTTCAGCAGTGAGCATGAGTTTATAAAATTGTGTGCGATGCGCTTCAGCGAAGAATATCTCATGCAAAGGCGCGAAGGCGCAAAGAGCAGGCATGGAGCGGGGCAGGTTTCATGCATGTCTTCCTTCAAACTTTTCTTTGCGCTCCCGGCATGAAATGTATTCGCGCGGCTCTAGTTTTCAGCCGCGCCGAATAGTTTCACCTCGCGCACCCACATCACGAACGGGCGCGCTCGCGGCCCCTGTTGCGCGGGCTGTAGGAGGCGGACGCGATTCGTCTTGACGGGCGCAAACTCGAAGGCCGTGCGGTCGTAATTGTTGCCGGGTTCGATCTTCGAGATCGTTTGCCACTCGCCGCGCGCGTCCGGCGTTTGCAGTTCGACGCGGCGCGAGGCGACAAAATGATCGCGGTCGAAACCCCAGTAAATGTAGACGGCGGAGACGCGCGTCGGTTCGCGCAGGTGGAGTTCGATCCAGTGCGGGTCGTGCGTTTCGGCCGAAGCCCAGTTGCCTTCGTTGTAACGCATGGAGGCGATGCGCTTCACGTCGAACACGCCGTCGTGCAGAGGCTTCGACGAATAGCCGTCGTAGCTCGAATCGACGGCGACGCGCTCCGCGCTCAATTCGACTAGAGGCGACGTAGTTTCCGTCGTCGCTGCCGTGGGCGAAACTTGCGGCGCGGCCGTTTGCGCGGCGATGTTGGCGGCGGCCGTTTGCGCGGCGCGCGAAGCCTGCGCCCGCCGCCGCTCGCCTTCGCGCGTGAAGCGCAGGTAGATGACGACGCCGGTTACAAGCGCGAGCGCGACGAGACCGGCAACCACCCATTTGCCGCGCGCGCTCGCCCGCGTGTCGCCGCGATGTTGATTGACGGTCTTCGCGTGCCCGTGCGCGAGCTTGGTGGTTGCTGGCGACGCGCCGAGTTCCGCGCCGCACGTGCGGCAAAGTTCCTCGTCCTCCTCCGACTCAGTGCCGCACGCCGGGCAGGCGTCGCTGCGGATGGGCTGCGTGATGTAATCGTGGCGCACCGTGCTGTCCGCCGCCTCGTGCAGTTCGTGCGTGCCGACGGGGCGATGAGTTTTCGTCTGCGCTTCGACCGCTTCGGCGACATCGCCCGCGTCGCGCTCGCGCGCCGTCCTGATGGCGCGCAGGAAGTCGGCCGTCGTCGCGTAACGCCCGGCGGGGTCTTTTTCGAGCGCGCGCAGGATGATGTCTTCAACTTCGAGAGGGATGTGCGGGTTGATCTCGGTCGGGAGCGGCGGCGGCTCTTCGAGGTGCGCGCGCAAAATCTCCGTGCGCGTCAGCGGGTGGCGTTCGTTGCCGAAGGGCGGCGCGCCGGTCAGTATTTCATAGAGGATGATGCCGAGACTGTAGATGTCGGAGCGCTGGTCAACTTCCAGCCCCTCGGCCTGTTCGGGCGAGACGTAGCGCGGAGAGCCGTAACCCGCGCCGTGTGTATCCGTCGTCTCCGATCCGACGACCTTGACGATGCCGAAATCCGTGATCTTGACGATGTCGTCGGGCGTGACGAGGATGTTCGGCGGTTTCAGGTCGCGGTGGATGATGCCGCGGTGCGCCGCGCCGTCCTGATCCTGATAAGTGAAGGTGTGCGCGTAAACGACGGCCGTGAGGATTTGATCGAAGAGCGAGAGCGCGCGTTCGCACTTGAGCGGGCCGCCCTCCTGCTTGAGCAACTGCGCGAGCGAACGCCCCTCGACGTACTCCATCACGATGTAATAAGTCTGCTCGGCGACGATGTAGTCGTAAATTTTGACGATGCCGGGGTGATCGAGTTGCGACTGGATGTAGGCTTCTCGCTCGAAGCGGTGGCGCAGGGCGCGCAGGTCGTGATCCCCTGCGCGCGGATTGATGGACTTGATCGCCACCTCGCGCGGCAGTTTCGTGTGCTGGCCGCGATAGACGACGCCCATCCCGCCGCGCCCGATGAGTTCCTCGATGCGATAGCTGCCGATGATCGTCTCAGTCGCCATTTAAACAGTTTTCAGTTTTCAGTTTTCAGTTTTCAGTTTTCGGTTTTTATAGTTGCGCGCGAATATCACGTGAGTTACCGGAGACGAGCAATCGAACAACGGACAGAGAACCACTGAAAACTGAAAACTGAAAACTGAAAACTGTTCACGCCGTCTTCTTCTCTTCCTCGTACAAATCACGCAGGACTTCGGAGATGGGCGCGGGCTTCGTGGGCGGCGAGAGCGGCGGCGGCGCGGCTGCGTTAGTGGAACCGAGGTGCAGCCGGTGTGGGGACTCTTGCGACGTGGTCGCATGCGCCCTGTCCGTGTAGAGGTCTCGCGGCGCCGTCAGGTCGGCGGTCGTCCTCATTGCGGCAGCGCCGAGGTGGCGGCGGCTCTCTTCGAGCAACGAGGCGGCGCGGGCGCGGCGCGCGCGTTCGAGATTGCGTATGGCGGCAACGGTCTGCGGCCCCTCGGCGGCGTCGTGTTCGAGCCGCCGCAGCACGCTCACGTAACGGCGCAGTTCGGGCGAAGGCGCGGTGCGCTGCCGCTCGTCGCCTCCCTCGGATTCGAGGACGTAGGCGAGTTGCTCGGCCGCCGCCTCGTGATCGCCGATGCGGTTGTAGAGCGCGCCGAGCGCGAAGTGGACGAGCGGCGGCGGGTCGGTCATCGAGTGGACGACCGATTCGCCCTGCCCGATCACTTCCGTGATCTCAAAGCCGAACCAGCGGCGTTCATCTTCGCGCAGGACATCACTGGCGGCGAGGTAGAAATCGAAGATGCGGCGCGTCTCGTGCTGCTCGGAGCGTTCCACGGCGTGCCAGACGAAATACACCACGGCGACGAAAAAGATGATGACCGTCGGCGGGATACCCATCAGGGCGAGCATCGCCAGGATCACGAGGATCGCCACTAACTTCTGCCCCATGTCTCTGCCCCTGCTGCCCATAAAACCTTTCCCGCGCGGTCGCGCTCTCAGCGCCCGGTAAAACCTGCTCACCCGATGTTTCTACTCACTACCCGCTTTGATGCGGCGGCGAATCGCTTCCCCGGTCTCGGTCGTGGAGAGCGTGCCGCCGAGATCGCGCGTCGTTTCGCCCGCCGTAACGCATGCGCCGACGGCCGCCTCGACCGCATCGCCCGCCGCGGCGAATCCCAGGTATTCTAGCATCATCGCCGCGGTCAGAATAGAGCCTACCGGATTCGCCACGTTCCTGCCCGCCAGCGGCGGCGCGCTGCCATGCACCGGCTCGAACAGGGAGACGCGACCGGGGTGCATGTTGCCCGATGCGGCCATCCCCAACCCGCCCTGCAACGCCGCGCCGATGTCCGTCAGAATGTCGCCGAACAAGTTGTTCGTCACGATCACCTCGTACTGCGCCGGGTCGAGCACCATGAACATCGCCATCGCATCCACGTACTGGTGGTTCGCAGCGATCTCCGTGTACCCGGCGGCCACCTCGCGGAAGACGCGCTGCCACAAATCGCCACCGTATCGCTGCACGTTCGACTTGTCGGCCATCGTCACCTTAGTCCGGCCGTGCGCGCGCGCATACTCGAAGGCCGCGACGATGATCCGCTCGACGCCGTGCCGCGTGTTCAACTCCTCCTGCGTCGCGATCTCGTGCGCCGTCCCCTTTTTGAGAAACCCGCCCGCGCCGATATAGGAACCCTCCGTATTTTCGCGGAAGACGACGAAGTTGATGTCTTTGACTTGACGATTCTTAAGTGGCGTCAGGCGGGCGTCTAGCAGGCGCACGGGGCGCAGGTTGACGTAGAGGTCCAGGCCGCGCCTCATGCCGAGCAAAATATCCTCCGCGTGCTTGTTCGACGCGACGCGCGGGTCGCCGAACGCGCCCGCGAGGATGGCGTCGAACTCGCTCGTGAGCATCTCCAGCGCGCCTTCCGGCAGCGTCACGCCTTCGCGCAGGAATTTGTCCGCGCCCCAGTCGAAATGCTGTAGCTCGACTTGGACGCCGTGCGTCTCGCGCAACTGTTCCAGCACGCCGAGCGCTTCGTTGATCACTTCGGTTCCGATGCCGTCGCCGGGCACGACCGCGATTCTCTTAACATTTCTCGTCATCGTTTTCTCCGTCGTCCGCGCGCGCTCTCTCTCAAGCGCTCATGCCGAGTTGCCAGAACAGAAAACTCCACACGTCGGTCGCCTTCGCGATCTGCTTCGTCAGAGGCTTGCCCGCGCCGTGCCCCGCTTTCGTCTCGACGCGAAGCAAGACGGGGTGCGCCGATTTGTTCGCCGCTTGCAACGCGGCGGCGAACTTGCGCGCGTGCAGCGGATCGACGCGCGAATCCGACTCGGCCGTCGTGATGAGCGTCGCCTGATACTGCGCGCCCGCCACGACTCATAGACCTGATATTAGCGGGCGAGGCGTTGTTCGATGCGCGGCAGGCTGGCGATGACCGTCTCGCCGACGATCTGCAAACTGCGCGGCGAGATTTTATCGAGCGTATCACCGGCCTGATGCCAGTAAGGGTAATCGCCGAGTTGGATGAGATCGACGACCGGAATCTCTGCGCGCAGGAACGGAACGTGATCGTCTTCCACGGTATGCTCCGTGTTGGGAAAGTGCGCGGCGTGGCCGAGTTCGCGCGCCGTCTGCCAGATGATGTCCACGAGCCACGGCGTGCTCAACGTCTCGCGCGGGATCGACAGATCGGTGTAACCGATCATGTCGAGCAGGATCAAGGCGCGCACTCGTTTTGTCTCGCCGCGCTCGGCGAGCCCCGCGACGTAGCGGCGGCTCCCGTAGGTGTTGTCGGGTGCGCCCGCGTTCGTGCATTCGCTCCAGTCACCGCAGACGGCTTCTTCGCCGTCGAAGAAGACGAAACGATATGTGAAGCGCGGCTTGCCGCCTCCGTTTGCGGCGAGCGAGCGCGCGATCTCGATGAGCGCGCCCGTCGAAGAACCGCCGTCGTTCGCGCCGACGAAGCGAAACTCTTTGTAAGCCTTCGTGTCGTAATGGCTGGCGACGATGATGATGTCCGTCGATTCGCCCGCGAGTTCGGCCGTCAGGTTCGCCATCCGCCGCGCGCCGCCCGGAGTTTGCGCCGTGAACTCGTCCGTCGTCACTTTAAGACCCGCCGCTTGCAGTTCGCTTGTGATGTACTCGCGCGTGCGCGCGAGTTCCGCCGAGCCTGAGGGGCGCGGCCCCAACTCGACCATCCTGCGCACGTGCGAGAAGGCGCGCTCGCCGTCGAACCTGGGGCGCGTCTCGGTCGTCGTGGCGGGAGCGGCGGCGGGCGAAGCGTTGCCCCCCGTCTTGTTGATCGCCGGATCGGCGTTGCAGGCCGTAAAGACGGACGAGAGAAGCAGGAGAAGCACGAGCCTGTAATTTAAACGCGCGGATGTGCGGACGCGACGGGGCGGCGTGGCGGAAGATGGCGACATCTTTTTCATGTGTGAATCGCGCGACGGGCGTGGACGCGTGCGTCGCGCCCGTCGCGCGTGTAAGACGAGGCTGGAAAAGTTTTACGAAGGAGACTTGTCGGCTCCGGGACTTTTCTTCGCGCCCGAGACATGTTCGGCGGGGCGGCGAGCCTGTCGCTCACGACGGGCGCGCGCGCGGCCGAAGCTGGCGACGTAATCCAGTCCCTTCTCGAAATATGAGGCGGGCACGTCGGCGATGGCCTTGAACGTCTGCGTGGCGGCGATGGCTTCGAGTTCGATGAGCGTAGCGAGTTTTTGCTGCAAAGGCATCTCGCGAAATTCGGCGCGCAAATCCTGTTTCACTTCCTCCGTCGTCTCCTGCCGCACCGTCACCGGCACGGGTTCGAGCACGAGGTCGCCCGCCCGCTCGACCTTCGTCTGGCAAGCGAGTCGCTCACCCGCCGCGAGCCGTTCGGGACTGAGATGCTCGCGTTCAGCCCCGGTCAGACCGGATAATAACGTCGCGCCCTCTCTGACGACCACGGCGCACGTGTCGCATTCGCCGCGCCCCTCGCACTCGGCGGGCAGGCGCAAGCCCAACCGCTTCGCAGCGTCCCATAGATACGTTCCCTCGGACACCACGCCGTGATGACCGTCCGGCACAAACTCCACGTTCACACTCATCGCACACCCCCACACTGTTCTCAAACTGAAAGACTAAATTTCCGCGGGAGACGGATCGGAACTTACAACAACGGGAGGCAAATGTAAAAAGGAGAAAGGGGAAAGGGGAAAGGGAAAGGGGAAAGGGGAAAGGTAAAAGGGGAGACGGCGGACGGAACGGTTTCCGGTTGCCCTTACCCCTTACCCTTTCACCTTTTCCCTTTGATTCAGTGCGTGCTCGGCGCGGTGGCGAATCTCACACGCGGCTCGGCGGCGGATTCATCTTTTTTCAGCTTGCCGCTGCTGTCGCGGCAGTCGGAGCAGGTGCCGAACATGCGCAGCGTGTGGTGCGTGGACTCGAAACCGTGCTTGGCGGCGATGGCGTCCTGAAGGGCTTCGAGTTCTTCGGAGTAGAATTCTATGGTCTTTCCGCAGTCGGTGCAGATCAGGTGGTCGTGGTGCGGGTGTTTGTAATTGTGTTCGTAGCGCGTGCGGCCGTCGCCGAAACGCACCTCGCGCGCCAGCCCGGCGTCGGTTAAGAGTTTGAGCGTGCGATAGACGGTGGTCTGCCCGATCTCCGGGTCTTCCTTTTGCACGAGCCGGTAGAGGTCTTCGCTCGACAGGTGTTCCTCGGTGCGCAGAAAAACTTCGAGGATGAGATCACGTTGCGCCGTGCGTTTAAGTCCCGCGCGCTGGATGTGGCGATGAAAAACTTCTTGCTCTTCAGTCATTACCTTTGACCGTGGTTCGGCTGAAACCGGCTCCGTGATTGATGACACGCGGGCATTTTAGCATTAGCGAGCGAGATGTGTGAAGAAGTTGGCCGTGCCGCCGCCGCCGTGCTATCTTTCCGCGCATGGTGCCGGGGTGGCGGAATGGCAGACGCGACGGACTTAATTTAATTTGAGCACGTCGGCCGGGAAACCCCGACGTGAATGGAGTCAAAGTCGGTGAACCCTCAACAGCAATCAAATGCTGCTGGCAACGCCGAGCTAAGGCTGGCTCTCTCGTGTTACGAGTCAGCAAAGTGTAGAGACGAGACGGCTCCCTCCTAAACATCTCAGGTGAGTGCATGGAGAAGGCATCGTCCAGACCACAAACCGTCTTTCGAGGCGGGCGGCGAAAGCCGTAGTGGTAAGAAAATCCGTTGGCCGTAAGGCCGTGAGGGTTCGAGTCCCTCCCTCGGCACCACTAATCCCGATTCTTACCTTCCAGCCTGATCAGGCGATTGCTCTCCGAGAGGAAATTTTCACTGAAGACGAGTTCGCCGTCGCGGACGAGGCGGCGGCCGCCTGCGACCACGTCCTTGATCTCCAGTGTGTCTTTGCGCAGGACGAGCAGGTCGGCGTCGCGGCCTACTTCTATGCGGCCTTTGTGTTCGAGTTTGAGGACGGCGGCCGTGTTCGCGGTGACGTGCGAAAGCGTCTGCGCGAGCGGGAAGCCGTGTTCGAGAATGCAACCGCGAATTTGCGCGAAGAGTGTGTGCGGGCTGTTGATTGAGGCGTCGGAAGAGACGGTGAGGCGCGCGGGGTCGCCGCCGTGGTCGAGGTAGAAGCCGAGCCACTCGGGCAGGTCTTCGGCCACCGTGTCGAGGTCGACGTAGGAGCCGCGCGCGGCGAGTTCGACCGCCTCGCGCATCAGACGCTCGTTGCGTTCGACGTGTGTCGGGTAGATGAGCGACGGCGCGATCTCGTAGTCGTCGATCAGGGCGCGGAGCAGTTTGAGCCGCGCCGTTCCTTCGCCCACGTGGACGTGCGTGACGCCGCACTTGCGCGCGAGCAAACCGCCGACGTATGCGTCTTTGACGACTTTGGCGAGTTCGGGCGCGTCGTGCGCCGTCGCGCGTTCGTCGGAGATGGCGACCTCGCCCGCGCCGATCACTTCCGCGATCAGGATGATGTCGTCGCGGACGCTTCCCGTGAGCGTGACGGGAGGGATGCCGTAGCCGCCGGAGAGGATGTAGGCCGTGAGTCCTTCTTCGTTCAAGCCCTTGGCTTTCGCCAGCAGGCCGGTCATCGTCTTCGTCGTCGTGTCGACGCCGAGGCAGCCGACGACCGTGGTGATGCCCGCGCGGGCGAGTTCGCTCGCGTAAACTTCGGGCGTCTGCGTGCTGAAACCTTTCTCGCCGCTTCCGCCGAGCAGGTGCTGGTGCGGGTCGATGAGGCCGGGCGTGACGAGGCAGCCGCGCGCGTCGATTGTTTCGAGTTCCAGTCCGAGCGCGGCGAGCGCGGCGGCGTCAACGTCGCCGATGCGCGCGATGCGCCGGTCGAGAATCAGCACGTCGCGCCTGCCGAGTGCGGCGGGCGCGTAGATTTCGCCGTTCTCGACAAGCGTTAACATAATGCGCCCCTCCTCAGATCGTAGCGCGGCTTAATTGCGGCTCGATCTCGCCGATGCTCGCGGCTGGGACGGCTCCGTGCCGTGCGAGCACTTCGAGGATGGGTTCGAGTTTATCGTAGAAGACAACGATCACGTCGCCCTGTTTCAACTCGCCGATTTCGGCGGAGAAGGCTTCGACTTCGTCGAGCACCGTCAGGCATTCGCGCTCCGGCGATTCTGCATTGATGGTACGACAGAGCAGGCCGGCCACCTCGCCCTTCCGCCTCCCGCGCAGGTCTTTGTCTTCCTTGATGATGATGCGTTGGAAACCGCGCGCGGCGACGCGCCCCGACTCTTTGATCAGTTGATCGTCCCTGTCGCCGGGAACGCCGAGGATGGCCGTCACGCGTCGCCCGTGCCAGAGCGCGGCCATGTGAGCGACGGCTTTGAAGGCGTCGGGGTTGTGCCCGTAGTCAACTATCACGTAGCCCGCGCCGACCGCGTAGAGGTTCGCGCGCCCAGGGTTGTGCTCGTCGTTGCGAAACGACTTGAGCGCGGCGGCGACGTTATCGCGCGAGACCCCGTGCGCGCGGCAGGCGGCGACGGCCGCCAGCACGTTCGACACCTGAAATTGCGCTGTCCCGCCCATCGTCACGGGGACATCCGCGACAGCGACAACATCGTGCTCGTCGCCCCCGACGGCTTCCACGATCCGGCCGCCGCGCACGAAAAACGCCGCGCCGCCGATCTCCAGATATTTACGGATCAGCACGTTTGTGTAATCGAGCGAAAAATAGATGAACTGTTTATTCGTGCGCCGGACGCGATTGTTCTCGATGAGCCGCACGCATTGCTCGTCGTCCGCGTTGAGGATGAGCGTGCCGCCCTCGCGGACGCGCTCGGCGACGAGCGATTTGATGTGAACCAAATCCTCTATGTCGCGGATGCCGTCCTGCCCGATGTGGTCTTCGCGGATGTTGGTGATCACGGAGATGTCCGACCAGTCGTAGCCGAGTCCGCGGCGCGTGATGCCGCCGCGCGCCGTCTCCAGCACGGCGACTTCCACGGTCGGGTCGGAGAGCACGACGCGCGCCGAGTGCGGCCCCGTCGTGTCGCCGCGCGAGGCGAGTTCGCCGCCGATGTGGATGCCGTCGGTGGTCGTCATGCCGACGCACCAGTTCATTTCCTGTAGGACGTGGCCGATCATGCGCGTGACGGTCGTCTTGCCGTTCGTGCCGGTGATGGAAATGACGGGGATGCGCGCCTGCGCATCGTGCGGGTAGAGCATGTCGATGATCGCGCCGCCCACGTCGCGCGGCCGACCCTGAGTTGGCGCCGTATGCATGCGCAAGCCCGGCGCGGCGTTGGCTTCGATGAATCCGTTCCCCGCCTGCAACGGTTGGGCGATGTCCGAGGCGACGAGGTCGAGGCCGCAGATGTCGAGGCCGACGACGCGTGCGGCGCGTTCGCAGAGCCGACGCACTTCCGGGTGAACGTCGTCCGTTACGTCGATGGCCGTGCCGCCCGTCGAGAGATTTCCCGTCTCGCGCAGAAAGACGCGTGCGCCCGCCGCCGGCACATGCTCGAAGTTCAGGTTGCGTTTGCGCAGGTAGGCGAGCATCACGTCATCGACTTTAATCTTCGTCAGCACGTTGTCGTGCCCATCGCCGCGTCGCGGGTCGAGGTTGGCGATCTCGATCAACTCGCCGAGCGTGTGCGCGCCGTCGCCGACGACGTGGCAGGGTACGCGTTCGCTGGCGGCGACGAGTTTCCCGCCGACGACGAGCACGCGGTAATCACGCCCCTCGTACATCTCTTCGACGAGCACATCATGCCCATGTTGCCGCGCGATCCGGAAGGCTTCCAGCACTTCGATTTCGGTGGTGAGATTAAGCGAGACGCCTTTGCCCTGATGGCCGTCCAAAGGTTTGACGACGACCGCGCCGCCTATTTCCGACAGGGCGTCAATGGCTTCGTCGGCCGACTCGGCCACCACCCCGCGCGGCACGGGAAGATCGGCGCGTTCGAGCATGAACTTGGTCAGTTCCTTGTCGCCCGCGATCTCGACGGCGATGCCGCCCGTCCGGCTCGTCATCGCGGCCTGTATCAGACGGCTGTTCTTGCCGTAACCGAGTTGGACGAGGCTGTCGTTGTTGACCCGAACCCACGGAATGTCGCGGCGACGCGCGGCGTCCACGATGGCGCGCGTGCTCGGCCCCAGTTCGGTGCGCGCGATGATGCGGCGCGCCTCCTGAATTTTCTCTTCGAGCGGGTAAGGAACGTTTCGGACGAGCGCGCCGACGAGTTCGACCGCCGTTTCCAACAGGTAGCGCATCCCGCGCTCGGCCTTGTAGGCGACGACGACGTTGTAGCAACCCGGTTCGTCCGCATAGAGCGTCTTGCCGTAGTAGACCGGCACGCCCGCCGCGCCGGAGAGTTCAAGCGCGACGTGTTCGACGATGTGGCCGAAGTACGTGCCAGTCTCCAATCGCTCGACGAAGCCGCCGGGGCGGCCTTTGGAACAATGATGCTCCGCGAGTCCGGGCAGAAGCGCAAGGAGGCGCCCGTTGAAGCCGGGCACGTCGCAGCTTTCGGTCTCGGCCAAGTCCTCCAGATAGAGCGTCATCACCAGCACGGGCTTGTAGTTATAGATGTTAGGCCCGGCCAGCGTCCTGATTTTGCCGATTCTCATGCTCGTCACCCCTTGTAGGTTCTCAAGGAGGCGCGTTCGGCGCGCCCCCCTTGTCTCAATCGTTGTTCGCCGCCGCGTAATAACTTTTCTTTGAACTTCTCTTCGCGCTTTTCTTTGAACTCTTGCCGCCGCTTTTCTTTGCGCCGTTGCTCGCGGTCGAGGGAGTTTTGGGCTTCGCCACGCGGCGCACGCGGGTCGTCGCGTTCTCGGCGCGCGAGTGCTTCTCGATGATGGGCTGCCGCTCGCTCAGGCTGAAACGATGACCGGCGGGCAGGATATGAAGTTTGACGTTGTAGAGCGCCAGCCCCTCGTTCGGTTCGAGCGCGGGAACGTTCGTGTAGGTCAGCGCGCCGGCGTCGATCACGGTCACCGCGCCTTCGCCGATCACTTCAAAGATGTCGTCTTTCACGACGAGGGCGGTGTTCTCGTCAATGCCGATGCCCAGATCGTGCGGATACTGCGCGACGGCCGAGATGAGACGGCCATGACGCCCGCGCTGTGAGAAATGCGTGTCGATCATGCCGCCGAGCACAAACTCCACGCCCGGTCCGAGTTGCAAATTTTCGAGGCGCGGATTCTCTTCCCCGCTCCCGCGCACGAACATCGAACTTGACATCATCGCCGCGCCCGCGCTCGTGCCGCCGATGATGACGCCACGCTCGTATAACTCGTGGAGCAGCAAATCCATCTCGCTCCCGCCGATCAGCGACGTGACGTGGAGTTGGTCGCCGCCCGTGAAAAAGACGCCCGTGGCCTGTTTCAGCGCACCGAGCAGTTTCTTGTCGGAGGCGTCGCTGCGCGCCGATACGTCCACCACGCGCACGCTCTTTACACCGAGTCGCCGGAAGACTTTCCGGTATTCCCGGCCGACTTCTTCCGGTTCGTCCGTCGCGACCGTCATCACGACGAGGCGCGCACGGCTTCCACCCGCGAGCCTGACGAACTCAGCGAGAATGGTGCAGTCGCCCTCTTTATCCTCACCGCCGCCGATGACGAACAGCAGCCCTTTCGGATGCGCTAATCTCATCAGGAACCTCAATCACAAATAGTGTCAATTTCGTCAAAAAGAAGGGTGTGCCCCGCAATAAGCGGAGCATCACCCTTCAACCCACCCCTTGCTCGTTCCACGGTCGCACCGGATGCCGGAAGGCTCGACGCGCCGCTAGTCACTCGACAGGCGCGAATAGCACCGGCAGAGAGAATTTCCCCGAATGAATAATTTCAGACGCGCTGACGTTGCCGACCGCGCATGAAATTTGGGACAGGCTCGACGCCAACCCGGTTAACGGAGGGGGAGACCTCTCGGCCGGAAACATCGATACAGATTATTCAACAGGGGAACGTGGAGGATTATATGCAGCAGGGGCGCGTGAGTCTGTACGATGCCGAACAGATTTTCACGCGCCCGCGTCTCATTTCTTTGGGGATTATGTCTCAGGCTTTTTCCGGCGGCCACACGTCAACGGCGAGAGATTCCGCGTAATGGACGAGCGGCTTGCCCTTCAGTTTGGGCAGGTAGTCGGACTCCGCGATGTCCGAATCATACGAGAGGAGCGCGGCCTGTCTGAGCGGCCACGGCCGGTGATTGATGCGCGCGCGGTAGATGCTCTCGCCCGAGGCCGAGTAGAGGCAGTAACGCTCGGTGAGGAAAAATTCCAGCGTGCCCGTCTCGGCTTCGGGCAGTTCTTTGCCGATCTCCCACGACGCGTCGAAACGGGCGGGACGCTCGGCTTCGGTGCGCCGCAGGTGATAGTGAACGATGTCGCCTTCCCGGCGGAGGTCGATGTTAGCGTTGAAGTAGGGTAGAAAGTAAAAGGTGCGCGCGCCGAAGACGGTCATGGAACTGTTGGTGTTGAGCGAGAAGAACCAGACGCCGGGCACGCCGCGATAGAGCACGTAGGTGCGCACGTTCAACTCGTGAAAGTCGCTGAGGTAAGGAACGGGCGGCGTGAAACTGAGTCGGACATTCCACAACGTGAACGGCGTGATGCCGACCCACGCCTCTCCGTCGAAGGTGTCGATTTCGAGTTGCGGCGGGACGAGAGAGCGCAGGCGCTCGGCCGGGATCGGCCAGTGCATGAAGAGCAGCTTGCCCCAGTGGTGCTCCATCAGCGGCAACTCCGCGGGACGCTGCCGAATAGTCTCGCGGTCAATGCCGTCGTCGATCACCTTCTTGCGACCGACGGCGCGCGTCGTGCCTGAAGTTTTACTGAGCGCAGTTTTACCGTCCGCGTTTTCACCGCCCGCGCTTTTACTTCCCGCGCTTTTGCGGCTTGCGCTTTTGCGGCTTGCGCTCGCTTTGCGACTCGCGCTTTTTTTGCTGCCCGCTTTCTTCGCCCCGCCGGGCGTCCCGGCGTCGCCGTTTGGCTGCTCGTCGTCTTTACCTTCGGTCATCGTTCCCTTAGCCCCTTCGCAAACCCGTCGTCAACGAATACTTGCCGCGTCGATTCCGTCCCATCTTAATTGAATCCGGTTCGCTTTCAAACGAAGCCGCTACCGGCTTTCGAGTTCGCGCAGGGCTTCGGTCAAAATTTGCCCGCCGTCGAGCACCGGCTTGAAGAGATCGCCCTTGCGCGCCAGACGCTCCCTGATGTTCCTGATGTTGAAATCCTGCGGCCGAATCTTCCGGCGCGCGACCTCTTCCCAGGTGAGCGGCGCGGAGACGGGCGCGCCCGGCCGCGGGCGCACCGAGTAGGGCGCGACGACGGACTTCCCGCGCGCGTTTTGCATGTGGTCTATGTAGATGCGCGCGCGTTTGCGTTTCTTCAGAGAGCGCTCGACGGTAGCGACCTCCGGGTTGTCGCCGACGACCCTCGCGGCCACGAGTTCCGCGAAGCGCGCGGCCTGTTCGTAATTGTGTCCCGGCGAGACGGGGACGTAGAGATGCAGCCCGCGCGAACCGGAAGTCTTAACGTATGACTCAAGCCCCAGGCCTTTCAGAATCCCACGCGTGCTCAAAGCCACGTCGCAGACAATCGTGAAGTCCACGTTTTCAGGATCGAGATCGAAGACTATCCAGTCGGGGCTATCGAGTTGCCCGGCGCGCGAATGCCACGGGTGACGCTCTATCGCGCCGAGGTTCGCCATGTAGACGAGCGTCGCACGGTCGCCGCCGACGATGTAGTCAACCTCGCGCCCCTCCTCTACGTCAATCGCGGCGGTCTCGACGAACTCGGGCGCTTCGTTCACGTCGTGCTGGTGGAATGATTTGCCCCCTATCCCTGCCGGGTAACGCTTCATGATCAGCGGGCGTTTCTCCAGATAGGGCGCAAGATGCGGGGCGATTTCGTAGTAGTACCTGACGAGATCGCCCTTCGTGTAGCCTTCGTCAGGCCAGTAAACTTTGTCGAGGTTGGTGAGCGCGACGACCGCGCCGTCGATCCCGGCGTTGACGCTGCCGCTCAGTTTCCTCCGCGCGAAAACTTTACGCGCCGGGAGGGTCTCGACATTTTCCGGCGGCGCGGTGCGCCTGACGGCCTTGTGCGCGGCTGCCGCCGCCACGCGCTTCTGCCGCTTGCCGCCCTGTTCCCTCAACCAGTTTGCGCCGCGCTCGTCGTCCGGGCGGCGCAGTTGCAGTTCCCAACCCGGCTCGGCAAATTCGTCGCCGCTCTTGATGAGCAACCACTGCCCCTTCCAATGCCCCATCCGCACGAGACTGAATTCTCCCCGCAGCTTTTCGCCCTGTAAGCGAAACTTCAAACGACCCGCCGCAAATTGTTCGAGCGCGCCGCGTTCGCCGACGAGTTCGTAAGTGCCCCCGTCCCATTTCATGTGTTCGCCCGCGCCGTAATTGCCTTCGGGAATGTGCCCTTCAAATTTCAGATACTCTACGGGGTGGTCTTCGGTCGGCACGGCCAGCCGCTTCTCGGCCGGGTCGAGCGAAGGGCCGCGCGGTATCGACCAGGACTTGAGCACGCCGCCCATCTCCAGTCGAAAGTCGAAATGCAACTTCTCCGCGTGGTGCTCCTGCACGACGAACCGGCGCAAATTTCGCTTTGACAGTTTCCCCTTCGGCTCCGGCGTTCGTCGGAAGTCGCGCATGCGTTGATAAGTTTCAAGCTCCATGTTTTCATCCCCCCAACTTTCCGGACTCGCGGCCGCACGCGCGGGTTGCAATGCGGCTCCGTTAGATTCTAATGTCGTCAGGGCGCTTTTGAATGTACGATATTCTACACGACGCTCTAAGGTGTTTGAGCGGAGAACTTATCTTTTTCAGACTCTTTTTAACGGCATAAGGGGTAATCAAGTGGGACACGCAATACTTCTCGGCGACTCGATTTTCGATAACGCGGCATACGTCGGCGCGGGCGACCCCGACGTGGTGCGTCAAGTTCAGGCGGAACTGCCGCCCGGCTGGCAGGCCACTCTGCTCGCGGTTGACGGCAGCGTGATCGGCAACGTCGGCGCGCAGGCGCGGAGCATACCCGCCGACGCAAGCCACCTCGTCCTGAGCGTCGGCGGCAACGATACGCTCCGCCACGCGCACCTGCTCGGCGACCCCGCGCGCTCGATGGCCGAAGCCCTCAACATGCTCGCACGCGCCGCCGACGACTTCGAGCGCGAATATCAACTCATGCTCGACGCCCTTCTCGCACGTCGCCTGCCCCTCGCCGTCTGCTCCATCTACAACCCGCGCTTCCCTGATGAAGGGATGCAAAAGTTGGCCGTCACAGCCCTCTGCGTCTTTAACGACGCGATCATCCGCGCGGCCGTCGCGCGTGGTCTCCCTCTCATAGACCTCCGCCTCATCTGCAACGACGAGAGGGACTACGCCAATCCCATCGAACCGTCCGCGCGCGGCGGCGCGAAGATCGCCGCCGCCATCAGACGCGTCCTCACCGAACACGATTTCTCGCGCGGGCGCACGGAAGTATTCATCTGAGCCTGACCTGTTTGGCGGCCGGTTTCACGCTACTTGACCTTTGGCGCGCCACCTCCCTACAATCCACGCGTTCCCAAACGCCCCCAACAATTGAAAACGCCTCGAAGAATTAAAAGCAGGAGAGTATTATGACGGTCAAAGCAAACACGGGCACTCAAGACACGCTCTATAACTTGTTCAGCATTCTTTACCATGCGCTGCAAGGCGCGGAGACATACGAGAAATACATCACTGACGCCGAACAGAGCGGCGACACGGAACTTGCGCAGTTCTTCCGCGACGTGCGCGACGAAAACACAAAGCGCGCCGAACGCGGCAAGCAGTTGCTCGCCACGCGCCTCGGCGCAGATCAGGCGCAGGGACAATCCGCTTAAGCGTTTACGGCCAATCTGACGACCACGCATAGACGTTCTTTCAAACACATCGAAGGCCGCGTGCGGGCGAAGCGAAATACTCTGGCCGGAGAGTTTCGCTTCGTTCGCACGCGGCCTTCGAGTCTTTTCACGCTCCTCAGCCCGCGTCAACCGCTCAATACTTCGGCACGGACGGATCGACATCGTTCGACCACGCCGTGATGCCGCCTTTGAGGTTCATCAATCGCCCCGTGTAACCCGCGCCGGTTAAGACCTCTATGGCCTTCGCGCTGCGTCCTCCGAGTTTGCAATGCACGACGGTCTCGCGCGTCGCGTCTATCTCGCTCATGCGGTTCACGACTTGCCCGAGCGGAATCAGTTTCGCTCCTTCGAGTCGCGCCGCCTCGTACTCGTTCGGTTCGCGCACGTCTATGATCTGTAGATCGTCGCCTCTATCCAGACGCTCCTTGAGTTCTTTCGCGGAGATTTCTTCCATTCGCCACTCTCCTCTCAAACTGTGTCAACTCTAATCCCGTTCAAACTACGACTTGTCCAGCGTGCGCTTGGCGAAGTACCAGTCCGTCACGTCATATTCTGATTGCAGACGCTTCTCGGCATCGGCGATGGTTTGCGGCGGCGGCACGATCACCTGTTCGCCCGGCTTCCAGTTGGCGGGCGTGGCGCAGGCATTGGCGTCCGCGGTTTGCAGGCCGTCGATGGCGCGCAGGATTTCGTCTATATTGCGCCCCAGCGACATCGGGTAATAGATGAGCGCGCGGATGATGCCCTTGTCGTCTATCACGAAGACGGCGCGCACGGTGGCCGTCTCGGACGCGGCCGGGTGAATCAGCCCGTACTTCTGCGCGACCTTCGTGTCGAGGTCGGCGATGACGGGGAAGTCTATCTTCACGTCCGGGAAGTGCGACTCGATGCTCCTGATCCAGGCGATGTGCGCCGTCACTGAATCCACGGACAGGCCGACGAGTTTGACGCCGCGTTTTTTGAACTCGTCGGAGCGACGCGCGAACTCGACGAACTCCGTGGAACAGACCGGCGTGAAATCGGCCGGGTGCGAAAACAGCACGACCCAACTGCCTTTGAAGTCCGCGAACTTCAACGCGCCCTGCGTGGACTTCGCTTCAAAGTCCGGGGCGGGTTCGTTGATGCGCGGCAGCGACACGACCGGCGCTTGAGCGGCCATCTCTGTTGTGTTCATAAATATTTCTTTCCTTTCAATTCGTTGTAGTTGATTGCGGCGAGGCGAAAATCTTAAATAAGTGCAGCCTTGTATATCATAAAAACCATGCCCCGCCGCATTCTAAAATCCGCCTCATACTATATGGTGCAAAATGCACGCGCCCTCGCGCACTTCGTCGAAGCAGATCGCCTCGGCCGAGGCGGGAGTTTGCACACGACACGAAAACACCGCTGTTTTTGTGATTTTTTCGCCCGAAAGAGATCGCACCGGCAGTGGCACGCTCATTGCTAAGTTATCCCGCGACGAGCCGACGCGCCGGTGCGGGAAGATTTTCCAGGCACGCGCGAACGGTCTTTGCCCGGAGAGATTGAACATGAAAACAAATAAAATTTTGGCGCAACGCGCCCTGAGCTTAATCGCACTTTTCGCCATCGTCGCCGCGACGGTGATCCCGGCGTCGGCGCAGACGCGGCGTCGTCCGCGCCCGCGCATCAGGCGTCCGGCAGTGACGCGCACGGTCACGCCCCCGGTCAGGTATTACACGCTCGGCGCAGACCAAGCGATCCGCGTGCGCATGGACAGCGAACTCAACTCAAGGGCGGCGCGCGTCGGCGACCGCTTCTCGACCACGACGGTTGATCCGGTCTACGCCGACGGCGTCGAAGTGATTCCGGCGGGCAGCAAAGTCTGGGGTCGCGTGACGACGGTGAAGCGAGCCGAACGACGTTCGCCCGGCACGATCTCCGTCAGCTTCAACACGGTGGAGATGCCGAACGGCGCGAAGCACACCATCAACGGCTCGCTGTCGAGCTTGTCGGGTGATAACGACAACGTGAACGCCGACAACGAGAGCACCGTCGAGGGCAGGTCGAACGAGAAACGCGACATCGTCTTCATTGGCGGCGGCGCGGCGACGGGCGCGATCATCGGCGCGATTGCCGGCGGCGGCAAAGGCGCGGGGCTCGGTGCGCTCATCGGCGGCGCGCTCGGCACGGGCGGCAGGGTTTTCGAGAAAGAACAGCAGGCGGTCGTGAAGGCGGGCACGGAGTTCGGCGTCAGTTTGAACCGCAGCGTGAGTTTGCCCGAATACCGCACGCGCCAATAAGTTCTAACGAGACTGACAAACCCCCAACAGGGTTGTCGGTGCGGAGGAAGCCCGCCAGCGAAGGGGAGAGCGCGGGCGGGCTTCCGATGAACCTCAAACAACGGTTTCCGCTTCACTCCCCGCGAGTTTGAAAATTTCCACGAGTTCGGTCGCCCCTGTTATTACGTAAGCGAGCGACCGCACAAGAGACCCGTTTGCGAAGGGGAGAGCGCAAACGGGTCTCTTTTTATTTCCCCCGCCCGCCGTGAAGCTAATGCGTGCAACACCCATCCAAGTTGATTGCCGTGATCGCCGTGTCGGAATATTTCCTCCCCTTGTACACTTCCATGATCTCGAACCTGAGAATCGTTTTACCGTTCGGAGTTAACTTGACATTGCCTATTTTGACCTCCTGGTAGTTGTACGAATCTTTTAGCTCAATCACCCCGTGGGGCTTCCCGTTGACGTACAACTTCAAACGCTTCACGCGCGAATTGTCACGCCACGATTCTTTGCTTTTCCTGTAGCCGTTTAAGATGCTCAGTCCGGTGACCCTGAGATCAGGCTGCGCCGTGGTGATGACGTATTCGAGGAACTCCCCCACCCCATAGCCCTTACTCCCCTCTACCCACGCCGTGCCTACTTCATTGTCATGTGCCTGTGCCCCGCCGTACTTGAGCCTGGCGCGGGAGGGCAGAGAGGAAGACGCCCTCTCCGTCACGGAGAAGTTGGCACAGTAAAAGCTGCATTCGGTGGCATCCTCGTACTCCTGCCAGGTATCCCCCCCGTCCACGTAGGTATCGAAAGTGGGCAGCCGGGTCTGGGCGAGAGAGCTAACCGTGAGGAGCGGAAGTGTGAGAAGAAAGATCATTATCGTTTTCATATTTTCTCCTGCGAGAGATTGTCTAACTCATATTGTCTCGAACCATCCGGCGTCACTCCGCAGTTGCTCAAAAAAAACGCACGAGCCGGCATTATGACCTCGCTAGTGACGGTTTGGTAGCGGATGCGGCCGCTTCGTTGCGGCGATGGACGATGCGGCCGGAGACGATGGTGGCGACGGGTGCGCCGCGCATCGTCCGGTTGTCAAAGGGCGTGTTGCGGCTTTTGGATTTTGAGTGGGCGGCTTTGAATGTCCAGACGTGTTCGGGGTCGAGGATGGTTATGTCGGCGTGCGCGCCGGGGCGGAGCGTGCCGCGGTCGGCGAGCGAGAAAATCTTCGCGGGGTTGATTGAGCAGAGTTCGACGAGGCGTTCGAGGCCGATGATGCCGCGATGTACGAGTTGCTCGAAGGCGAGGCCGACGGCCGTCTCAAGCCCGGTGATGCCGAAGGGGGCCTGGTCGTATTCGAGGGCTTTTTCGTCCGCGTGGTGCGGGGCGTGGTCGGTGGCGATGGCGTCAATCGTGCCGTCGGAGAGGGCTTCGATGATGGCTTCGAGGTGTTCGCGGCTGCGCAGGGGGGGGCACATCTTCGTATTCGTGTCGTAGTCGCGCACGGCTTCGTCTTCGAGCGTGAAGTGGTGCGGCGTCACCTCGCACGTCACGCGCAGGCCGCGCTCCTTCGCGCGACGGACGGCGGCGAGCGCGCCGCGCGTGGAGACGTGCGCGAGGTGGACGCGTGCGCCGGTCAACTCGGCGAGAGCGACATCGCGCAGGGCGTCCATCTCTTCGGCGAGCGCGGGGTGGCCGCGCAGGCCGAGGCGCAGAGACCAGTTCCCTTCGTGCATCACGCCGCCCGCCGTCAGGCTGCGATCCTCGCAGTGGTCAACGACGGGAAGATCGAAGCCGCGCGCGTACTCCATCGCACGACGCATGACGCCCGCCGAAGGCACTGGGCGGCCGTCGTCCGAGACAGCGACGACGCCTGCGCGCCGCATCTCGCCCATCTCGGCGAGTTCCGCGCCCTCGGAGTTTTTCGTGATCGCGCCGATGGGAAAGACGTTCGCCGCGCGAGCGCGCTCGGCCTGCTCGATGATGAAACGCGTGACGGCCGGGTTGTCGTTGACGGGGTCGGTGTTCGGCATCGCGCACACGCTCGTCCAACCGCCCGCGACGGCAGCCCGTGCGCCCGTCTCAATCGTCTCCTTGTATTCCTGACCCGGCTCGCGCAGGTGCGTGTGCAGGTCTATGAAGCCGGGCGCGACGACGAGACCCGTCGCATCGAACACCTCCGCGCCTTCTGGCACGCCGTCGCCGTGCGCAAGGAGCGCAACGACGCGCCCATGCTCGATCAGTAAATTCTTCCCGCCGTTTAACCCCTGCGTGGGGTCTATCAGATAGCCGTTCGCGATGAGCAGTTTCATGAGAGGCCGCCGGTAGTGTGTGAACAGTTTTCAGTTTTCTGTTTTCAGTTTTCAGTTTTCAGTTTTCTGTTGTTAGCTGCTTGCCCGAGCGCGGTCAATTGTTATCCGCTGATTTGACCCGTGGCTTTTCTTCCGGGCGGGTTTGCCCGGCGGGGATGGGTTCGAGTCGCGCGGCCTGATTCGACGCTGCGGCGGCGGGCGTCGGCGCGTGCGTGTCGGCGGTGGCGGCGGCGGTCGTCGCGGTTTCGGGTTTCGTTTGTGAAAGCATGTTCTGGTTGAGCACCGAGCCGCCCGCGAGCAGGTAGAGCACTGCCATGCGGACGGCGAGGCCGTTGGAAACCTGATCGAGTATCAGCGAGCGCGTACCGTCGGCCACGTCGGAGGCGATTTCGATGCCGCGATTCATCGGGCCGGGGTGCATGACGATGGCGTCCGGTTGCGCCCCGCCGAGGCGTTTCAAATTGAGGCCGTAATGCACCGCATACTCGCGCAGGGAGGGAAAGAAGGCCGCGTCCTGACGCTCGCGCTGAATGCGCAAGACCATCACCGCGTCCGCGCCTTCAATCGCCTCTTCGATGCGACTCGCCACGCGCAGATCGCCGCTCGTGACGAGGTCTTCAAACTCCGCGGGGACGAGCGTGCCCGGCCCTGCGAGCCTGACCGTTGCGCCGAGTTTCGTCAGGAGGTGCATGTTCGAGCGCGCCACGCGCGAATGAAGTATGTCGCCGATGATGGCAACGCGTAAGTTCTCGATGCGCCCTTTGTGCTGGCGAATCGTCAGGGCGTCGAGCAGGGCTTGCGTCGGGTGTTCGTGCGAGCCGTCGCCCGCGTTGATGACTGCGGCGCGGCAGATGCGCGCGAGGGCGTGCGGCGCGCCCGCCGAAGGATGCCGTATGACTATGAAATCGGGCGACATCGCTTCGAGGTTACGCGCCGTGTCGAGCAAAGTCTCGCCCTTGGTCACGCTCGAAGTTGACGCGCTGATGTTGATGGTGTCGGCGGACAGACGCTTGCCCGCGAGTTCAAAAGACGTGCGCGTGCGCGTCGAAGGCTCGAAGAAGAGGTTGATGACGGTGCGGCCGCGCAGCGTGGGCACTTTCTTGATCTCGCGCTGCGAGATGGCGCGAAAAGTCTCCGCCGTGTCGAGCACATGCACGATCTCAGCAGGTGAGAGTTCGCTGATTCCGAGCAGATGTTTGCTGGCTAGACCCATCCTGTGTTTGCGCCCCTCAAATACGCTCTCCTGCCTCGCCCTTGCGGTCGCGCGCACGGCGCGCCCGCGCGGCATACGAAAAAGGCGGCCACTGAGGCCGCCCGTCCCTAACCGTTCTCCGCCGCCGGTCGCTCCACGATGGCGACGCCTTCTTCGCCGTCAAACTCGTTGAGCATGACCTTGATGATCTCGCTCCTTTTCGTCGGCGCGAACTTCCCTACGAAGTCCGCCTGAATCGGCAACTCTCGATGCTCCTTGCCGCGATCCACGAGGACGGCGAGTTGCACGCGGCGCGGTCGCCCGAAGTCTATCAACTGGTCGAGCGCGGCGCGGATGGTGCGCCCGGTGTAGAGCACGTCGTCGATGAGGACGATGTTGCGGTTGTCCACGCCGCCGGGCAAGTCCGTGCGATTGACGATGGGGTTCGCGCCGACGGTGGAGAGATCGTCGCGGTAGAGCGTGATGTCAACGACGCCGACCGGCGGGCGGTCGCCTTCGAGATCGGCGATCTTATCGGCGAGCCGGTGCGCCAGCGGCACGCCCCGCCGCTGAATGCCCACGAGGTAAAGATCGCTCGAACCCTGATTCTCTTCCACGATCTCCGACGCCAGCCGCGCCAGCGCGCGATTGATGCGCGCGCCGTCCATGATTCGTACTTTCTCGGTGAATTCCATCGGCGCGGATACTAACAAAGCGTGTGACGGATGACAAGATAACTGCGCTGTGATTATTACCATGAGTTTTCCGGTTCGGAATCCTCATGCTTCAAATTGTACGCGAAACGCTTATGCTTCCATTATTGATCGTTACCATTATTTCTGCGGAGAATCTGATGGTTTCAGAGGCGGCTATGTTATGGAAACAGTCACAAATCCGGTGCGGCTTTTTATCCCTGCGCCCGTAAAAAGCGAAAGCGCGCCGGGCAGATTTCCCGTTGCGCGCTTTCGCTGCGTTACCTAATGTCTCTCCGCCTCACTTACTGCGGGGGGACGAACCGAATTAATTAAGTCTGTTGCTGCCGGGCGCCCTGAAGCCGCTCGGCCTGACTCTGAGTTGGAAGTCGTCTCGGTTGAGCTTCCTGCCGGAGAGGAGGAGGTGACCAAGTCGCTGCCTGATCTTTAACAGGTTGTCCGCATCCAGACATTCCGCCTTTTTCCCGTTCGCCCCGTTCTGTTGCTCGTTCGACGTACCGCCAACGCAGTTGATGAGCGTCTCTTTAGCTACAAAGACCATCGTCCGCTCAACGGCGTTGTTGCGGACGATTTTATCGCCATGCATAGCTTGTCGTTCCAGTCTATTGAGTTCGTCCTGCTGCGGGTCGGGCCAGACCCGCTCGATCCCCTTGGTGACAGGATTACTAAGGATATTGATGCCCTGCGAGAAGTTGCGGGCGCGAGTGGCGACGTGGAAGAAGGGGGTAAACCCGGTCAGGACTTGGGCGGCGGCGTCGAGGCCGCTGATGATCGTGCTGCGGTTAAAGGCAAGCCTCTTCTCTTCGTTGATGCCGCGGACAGCTTCATAGCTGACCACGGGTGCCCAAGACGGCATGTTATCGCCCGACCCGTCCCTCAGCAGGGAGGAGTTGAGCCTGAAGCTCATCCCCGAGAGTTGAAGGTCATTGCCCGAGTTGTTCCCGATCACAACCTCAATGGCGTAGTACTTATCACTGATATTACGCCCGTAAATTTTGGCAACAATATCGCGCGGCAGAATGCTCCACGAAACGTCCACTGACTGCTCTCCGTTGCTGATGGGCACCGCCTTCACGATGTCTTTGGCCTTGACGAGCACATAGAGTGACTCCCGCGCCGGCCCCGGCTCGCCTGATTCAGGCGTCAGACCGAAGAAGACGGCCTTACCGTCCTTCTTATCGGCATCGCTCTGCGGCAGCATGGCAATGTACTTTTCCATATCCTTGGGGATGCTCCAGACGACTTCCGGCAACTTCCGCTTGTCCGTCTCGTCGACCTTGACGGGCGTCGCCGTGAGTGCGAGCCGCTGCCCTGACTCGATGTTGTAATCGAGTTCCTGGTCGAAAGGAGAAGGCGCGTCTGCACCGCCTTCAGGGGTAGGGGTGGTAACGGGAGCCACTGTCCTCTTCACGATGATGTCTTCCACCTTGGCCGTTTCGACGTTCGGCTTCTCGGGGTCGTCAGTCTTAGTGCCGTCACCGTAAGGGATGGTGAATAACTCGACCTTCCCACTGTAGGTGGCCTTGACGACAATCTTCTCGGGCACGGTGCTCCCCTTCGGTGGCTTGCGACCGATGAAGATACCCGTGTTCCGATTCCGGGAGTCACGCACCGGCAGGATAAAAGCCTGGTCTGCCGAGTCAACCGTGCCCCAGGTAACTTCCGCATCGGGAATCTCCTCCGGCCCGTCCTTGACCGAGGCACGGAGCGTGTACGTCTCCCCGGGGGTGAGCCTGTCCGGAGCGTCCGCCGCCCTCTCGACGGTGAGGGTTAAGTCCGCACGGTAGGGCACAGTGATGGCGTGCGACAAATTGCCGATCCTGGCCGTCACCCTGATGAGGGCTGAACTCGCGCGCGCGCCATCGCGGTCGAACGCGACGAGCGTGGCCTCGTGCTTCGTGCCAACGTTGACGATCTGGACGATGCCGACGGCATCGCTTCCAGTCGCGTCCCACTCGACCACGCCTTCCAGCGGGTCGCTGTTCCTGAACACCTGAGCGACGAGAGTTACGCCGGCATTAGGCCGCAACACGGCCGCAGGGTTCTTCTGCGTGACCTCGATTCTCGTGGGGGTTGCTTTCCTCGGCCTCTGATAAACTCGTCGTGCGGGCGCGGCCATCGAGGCCAGCGGGGCGAGCAGTAGGAGACAGACAACTGCGCAGGCTGTGGCGCGCGACTTAGGCGCACGAGCCTTTCTAGCGTGATAATACATGGGGGTTTTGCTCCTTGAAATGTTTAGCGAGAGACAATGCTTAAGGCGCTGAAAACGGTAAGACTTACGGATGAGTCGGCATCTGACGACTGCGGGATGCCATATGGTGGCGCACACATTAGCCTCAGCCAATTTTTTTGTCAATCGTAAACTTCTCTCATGCCTGTCGTGGCAGATGACCACCACCCCGCGCCGCCTTGATTCCTGATCAGCGGAGTTGCACCAACGGAACTGTTATGCTTCCGAAGCGGAACCTTTAGGCTTCCATCCTGATTACGTTTAGGTACAGACAGCTCTCCACGAGTAGACCTGCGGAAATCTTATAATTCCGGCATCCGGTACATTATGATAACAATCACATGCGCCGGGGTCGGGATCAAACCGCCCTCCGAGGTGCTTCGCTGAGCCTCGCAGACGCGGGTACGAGTCGGGAACTTGCGCCGCGGCCGGGAAGAGTGGCAAGCGAGTGACAAGCGACGGATGAGGAGATAAACTGCGAATCGCTCTTATTACCCGTTTACCCGTCATTCGCCGCTCGTCAATTCTTCAATGCTCTATCGTTCGCTCGTGCGCCCCGCCCTGTTTCGTCTCGCGCCGGAGACGGCGCACGAGTTCGCTCTGCACGCGCTCGCCGTCGCCTTGAAGCCGGAGGGAGTGAAGCGTCTGGCCGCGAGCCGTCTGGCGCGCGAGCCGTTCGGGAAACTCGAACGCTTCGGGTTGAGTTTCAGCAATCCGGTGGGCTTGGCGGCGGGTTTCGATAAGAACGGGACGGCGTCGCGCGCGTTGGCCGCACTCGGATTCGGCTTTCTGGAAGTGGGAACGGTGACGCACCTTGCGCAGCCGGGCAATCCGCAACCGCGCCTGTTCCGTCTGCCGGCGGATCGCGCGCTCATCAACCGGCAGGGCTTCAACAACGACGGCGCGGCTGCGCTCGCCGCGCGGCTTGAACAGCACGGACGCCCCAATTGCGTGCTCGGCATCAACATCGGCAAGAGCCGTGTGGTCGAAGTGGCGGAGGCGACCGCCGATTACCTCGCCAGTTTCGAGATCGTGTACCCGCACGCGGACTACATAACGATCAACGTGAGTTCGCCGAATACGCCCAACCTGCGTGAATTGCAACGCGCCGACGCGCTCACGGAATTGCTCGCCGCGCTGCAAAAGCGCAGACAGGAATTGTCGCTCCGCGCCGGGCAAATTGTAACTACGGCGCGGCGCGTGCCGCTGCTGGTGAAAGTCGCGCCCGACCTCGGAGAGGGCGACCTCGAAATGATCGTGGATGTCGTGCGCCGCACGGGGATTGACGGCATCATCGCCACCAACACGACGATTGCGCGTGAGAATTTATCGAACACACCGGCGAGCGTCGTCACGAGGATAGGCGCGGGGGGCTTGAGCGGCGCGCCCCTCGGCGCGCGTTCGACGGAGGTGATTCGCGCCCTGTACCGTCTCTCGCGCGGCGCGATCAGGATCATCGGAGTCGGCGGCATCTTCAATGCGACGGACGCCTGGGAAAAGATTTGCGCCGGGGCGAGCCTCGTGCAACTCTATACGGGTTTCATCTACGAAGGCGTTACCGCCGCGCGCGACATCAACGAAGGGCTGGCGGAGATTCTCCGGCGCGAGGGCTTTCACACACTCGACGAGGCTGTCGGCTGTCGCGCCGAATAGCTCTCAGCCGTCAGCGGTCAGCCGTCAGCTTTAAGCCTTACTCGTTTCCCGGTAGCTGACGACCGAACGCCGGCAACTCTGTCTTGAAGCTGACGGCTGACCGCTGATAGCTGACGGCTCTATCACCATGAACAACAAACTGATTATCGCGCTTGACGTGGATACTGCGAACGAGGCGCGCAGGCTATTTACGCTGCTCGGCGCAGAGGCGGGCATGTTCAAGATCGGCTCGCAACTGTTCACCGCCGCCGGGCCGGGGTTGGTGCGCGAGATCGTGGCGCAGGGCGGGCGCGTCTTCCTCGACCTCAAGTTCCACGACATCCCGAACACGGTCGCCGCCGCGTGTCGCGAAGCCGTCAGGCTCGGCGTCTCGCTCTTCAACGTTCACGCGGCGGGCGGCGGCGAGATGATGCGGCGCGCTGCGGAGGCCACCGGCGAGACGGCCGAGCGCGAAGGCTTGACCCGCCCCGCGCTCGTCGCCGTCACAGTGCTCACGAGCGCGGACGCGGGCGTGCTCGCGGAGACAGGCGTTTCGCGCGCGTTGGAGGAACAGGTGAAGACGCTGGCCGCGCTGGCCGATTCGAGCGGGCTTGACGGCGTGGTTGCCTCCGCGCACGAGATCGCGCCCGTGCGCTCCGTCGTCGCGCGCGAAAATTTCCTGCTCGTCACACCCGGCGTGAGGCCGTCCGCCTCGGCGCACGACGATCAGAGACGCGTGATGACGCCCGCCGAAGCGGTGCGCGCCGGGGCTGATTACATCGTCGTCGGTCGCGCGATCCTGAACGCAGTTGATCCTCTGCGCGCGGCGCAGGAGCTCGTCGCCGAGATGGAGCGCGCCCGGTCTTGATATATAGTTTGGGGCGGCGGTTTCTTAAAGCCCTCACCGCCGCGACATGCGCGGGGGCGCGGATAAATCCCGCTCGCGGCGAGCCTTCGACAGGTGCGCGCCCGAGGTCGTGTGGTGTAAGCTATCGGACACTAATTCTCCCGGCGAAGGTTTAGGAACGGTGTGCATGTGTGCGGCGTGTAATGCGTATGCGCCGCGGTGCGCGGCGCGTGCCTTGAGAGAGAAGTTCGAGCGAACCTGCGGAAACGAGGAAGTTACTTTTGTATCGAAGACACAGTCTGCTTCAAGCGGCGTTCACATTCCTGTTCGTCTCACTGGTATTCTCCGCTTTCGCCTTCGCGCAGCAAACTCCGGACGGCGGCGGCGCGGCGGGTGGGTTTTCCCCCGCGCCCTATCAGGCGGGCGAGAAACTGACCTACAACGTCTCCTTCTCCAACTTCTCCGACGCGGGTCATATCGAATTGTTCAACGCCGGGCGCGGACGTTTCTTCGACCGCGACGGCTTTGAACTGCGCGCGCGCGTCCAGACCACAGGCGTCGTGCGCGCCGCGCTCTACGCCATTAATAACGAGTACACATCCTACGTTGACCCGCAAACCGGGCTTCCCTTTCGCACGCGATTCCAGAGATACGAAGGCGGAGGGGCGTCGGCGGCGTCGAACGGCTCAGGGCAACCCGCTCCCGCCATTCAGGCCACGCCCGCGACTTACGATTTTCTCTCCTCGCTCTATCGCCTGCGCGCCCTGCCCCTCGCGGCGGGCGCGTCTTATCCCATCAGAGCCGAGGCCGACGGCGTGTCGTACGATGCTGAATTGCGCGTCGTCGGGCGAGAGCCGGTGAAGACCGCTGCCGGCACGTTCAATGCCATCGTGACGCAACTGCGCGGGCGCAACAATTCGACCATCAACGACTACCGCCCGCGCCTCTATTTCAGCGACGACGAGCGACGCGTGCCGGTGCTCCTCACCCTTAGACTCAAGAGCGGCGAGATACGCGCCGAACTCGCGAGTTCGGAATTGATTAACGTAACGACGACGCTTCCGCCGGGTAACGTGGCCGAAAACGCGCAACCGCCCGAAGTCACCCCGACCCCGGCGCGTGTGGTCGTGCCCCCTCCAGCCGGGAGTGATGTCCCTGCGGAGACGGCGGGAGCAAACACGGATACGTCTAATGATCTGCCCTTCAAAGTAGGCGAGCAGTTAAACTTTAATTTCTTCCTCGGCACGTCGCCGCAGCCCGTCGGCGTCGCCAACTATCACGTCCGCGCGCGCGGCAGGTACGCCGGGCGCGACGGCCTCTGGCTATCGGCCACGATGGCGACGGCCAACGCCCTCCAACAAGTCTTCCCCGTCGCAGACAAGATCGAGACTTACGTTGACGCCAAAACCCTGCTGCCCTTCCGCACGCAGTTGCAAATTCGCGAGGGCAATCATCGCTTGCAGGGCGTCGTCTCGCTCGATCAGGAACGCGGCTCGGCCACCGTCACGGACGGCAGCACAATAGAGATTCCCGTAGGCACTTACGATCTCGTCTCGGTCATCTACGCCCTGCGCTCGTTCGACCTGACGCCGCCAAAACGCAACGCCGTCTCCCTGCTCATCAACAAACGCCCGCGCACCCTCTTCATCAGTTCGCTCAAACGCGAGACGATTGAAATCGGGGGAAAACGCATTCCCACCTACCAACTCGCGCTCGCCACCGACGACGCGCAGGGCGACCGCTTCCAACTGCGACTCTGGGTCGGCGCGGATCGCCGCCGCTTACCCTTGCGCCTCACGGCCACCACGCCGCTCGGCCCCGTCCGCGCGGACCTCTCGATCATTCCGCTCAACGCCCAGTAGCGTTCTTCTTCACCCTCACTTCACCGGCACAAAACATGTCGCCCCTAAATGAAATTGAAAATTGATTTCAACTAGGCTATACTCCTGCGCGATCGGCGTCGCGAGAGATCAAGCGGATGATACGGTTTCAAACTCATACCGGCGCGTCTCCTCAAACCGAACCGCGCGCCGGGCGTTAAGCAATCAGAGATGGTTTCACAGGGCAACAATTTTACAGACATAGACGCGCCGTCACCCGGCGAAACGCCGCCCGGACGCCGTGCCGCGACGACGCTCGACGCTCTGCCATACGGCACGGAGGCGCGCGTCCTGTCGGTTGACGGCGAGAGCGCGGTGGCGCGTCGCCTGATGGAGATGGGCGTCGTGCCCGGCGCGCCCGTGTGCGTTATCAAGGCTGCCCCGCTCGGCGATCCCATAGAGGTGCGCGTGCGCGGCTACCACCTTGCCCTGCGCCGCGCCGAAGCTCAAACGATCAAAGTAGTCACAAGTGACAAGGGAAAGCCGTAAATCGTGAATCGTAAATCGTGAATCGGAAGAACTCCTTTTTCCGTTCACGATTTACGATTCACGATTCACTTTTTTATGAGCACGACCCTGAAATCCTCCTCCACGGCCGTGGAGACAGTCGCAACGCAGGCGGACGATGCTCCGGCGAGGCCGCTTACGGTCGCGCTGGCGGGCAACCCGAACGCGGGCAAGACGAGCCTCTTCAACGCGCTTACGGGCTTGCGGCAAAAGGTAGCCAACTACCCCGGCGTGACCGTGGAGCGCAAAGAGGGGCAGTGGCAAATCGCGCCCAGCCTGCCGCCCTCGCAACTCATCGACCTGCCCGGCCTCTACAGCCTCGACGCCAACTCGATTGACGAACAGATCGCGCGCGACGTGATCACGGGACGACTGGCGAGCGTCCCCATGCCCGATTGCATCATCGCCGTCGTTGACGCCACTAACCTCGAACGCAATCTCTACCTCGCCACGCAACTGCTCGAAACCGGCCGCCCGCTCGTCGTCGCCCTAACCATGATCGACCTCGCCAAGCGGCACAAGCTGGAGATAGACGCGGCGCGCTTGTCCGATGCGCTCGGCGTGCCGGTCGTCCCCGTCATCGCGACGCAACATGAAGGACTCGACGCGCTGGCCGAGGCGGTGCTCAGCGCCGCGCAGGCCGCGCCGCCCGTCGCGGGTTGGCATCTCTCCGCGGAAGCCGAACGCGAACTCGATGCCCTCGCCGCGCTCGACGTGCCCGCAGACGGCGGCGACGACGACGGCGCGCAGGCGAACACGACGACGGATGCCGCGACGGATGCGAGAGCGCGACGTTACGGCGCGCTCGTCGAACTCTACGCGGAAGAGTTGCCGGAAGCGTCGGAGCGTCAGGCGGCCGTCACGTCCGCCCGCGCGCGGCTCGCGGAGGGAAATTCGCGCTGGTGGCAGGAGCCGCTGCTCGCGCGTTACAACTGGATCGAGGGCGTCGCGCGCCGCACGGTGCGCGACCATAGGCCGGGACGCACGCGACGCACGGATCGAATCGATCATTTCGTCACGCACAAGTTTTTCGGCCCCCTCATCCTGCTCGCGGTGATGCTCCTCATTCTCCAGACGATCTTCTCCTGGGCGCAATTGCCGATGGATCTGATCGACGGCGGTTTCGGCCGTCTCGGTGCGCTCGTGCGCGGCGCGTTGCAACCCGGCCTGTTGACCGACTTGCTCGTTGACGGCGTCGTCGCGGGCGTCGGCGGCGTGCTAGTCTTCCTGCCGCAAATTCTACTGCTCTTTTTCTTCATCTCGCTCCTGGAAGATAGCGGCTACATGGCGCGCGCCGCGTTCCTGATGGACAGATTGATGCGCGGCGTCGGGCTGCACGGCAAGGCGTTCATGCCGCTCCTGAGCAGTTTCGCGTGCGCCATTCCGGGCGTCATGGCGACGCGGACAATCGAGAACCCGAAGGATCGCCTGGCGACGATTTTGATCGCGCCGTTTATGAGTTGCTCGGCGCGCCTGCCGGTCTACACGCTGATGATCGCGGCTTTCTTCTCGGGCGAGGAGAAACTGCTCGGAGTCCTGTCGGTGGGCGTCGTCATCATCATGGCGATGTACCTGCTGGGGATCGCGGTGGCGGTGGCCGTCGCGTGGGTGTTGAAGCACACGATCTTGAAGTCGCCGCCGCCGCCGCTCGTTCTGGAGTTACCGCCTTACCGGATGCCGAATCCTTTCAATGTGCTCCAGACGATCCGCGCTCGCTCGTGGATGTTCATTCGTCGCGCGGGCACGGTTATCCTCGCCATCTCGATATTGCTCTGGGCGCTCGTCACTTTCCCGCGCACGAATACCACGGCGGGTCGCGCCGGGGGCGACGGCGCCGCAGTGACGGCGACGGACGCCGCCGCCGGAACGGCGAACGCACCCGGCGCGAGCGAGCCGACCGCCGAACGGGTGGAGACGGTGCAACCCGCCGCCGGTGCGTCGAACGTGGCGGAGGCGGTGGACGGCGACGCGGGCGAGCAGATACGGCAGAGCTACGCGGGACGGCTCGGTCGCCTGATCGAACCGGCCATCGCGCCGCTCGGCTTCGATTGGAAGATGGGCATCGGACTCATCGCCTCGTTCGCCGCGCGCGAGACGCTCGTTTCGACCCTGAGCATCGTCTATAACATCGGCGAGGACGCGACGGAGGAATCGGCCTCCCTGATCGAGGCGGTGCGCGGCGCGCGGCGCGCGGACGGCAGCCCGGCGTGGACGCCGCTCGTGGCGGTTTCGATGATGGTCTTTTTCGTGCTGGCCTGCCAGTGCATGTCAACCATCGCCATCGTGCGACGCGAGACGAATTCGTGGCGGTGGCCGATCTTCATGGTGAGCTACATGCTCGTGCTGGCTTATGCCGGGTCGTTCATCACGTATCAGGGCGGGCGGCTGCTGGGGTTTAGTTAAGCTGATGTTTCAGGACTGGCAGACGATAGCCGTGTGGTTGATCATTCTGGCCGCGCTCATTTATCTGGGGCGGGGCGGCCTCGCGCGCCTGCGTTCATTCCGCGCGGGCGACGAGGGACAGGCGTCCCCCTCTTCGTGCGCGAGCGGCTGCGGGAGTTGCGGCGGCGACGAACCACCAAAGGCGACCGCGACGAGGCCACAGAATGTGCTCGTCCAGATCAACGGCGCGGGCAGCGCGACGCGGCGGCCTAAATAAGCGGTGTCGTTCGTTCAACGCGCGAAGAAGAAGCTGGAAAGAAGAAGGCCGGTGGGAGATAGAAGCTCCCAACGGCCTTTAGCCTTTGTGGCGAATTAACGCTTGCGCGATCACGCTTTTACCTTCGGAGAAGCACGCGACTGTGTGCGCGCGCCGCTCGCAGCCTGCGACCGTCATCGACGGTTGCCACGCAAAGGCTAAAGAGCGAAGACGAAGTTGATGAAACCGGAGACGCGCACGGGCTGGCCGTTGACGACCGTCGGGCGAAACTTCCAACGGCGTGCCGCGTCGGCCGCCGCGCCGCGTAAGAGTTGCGGCCCGTCCGTGCGCTCGATCTTCGTCACCGCCCCCTTTTCGTCCAACATCAGGAAGACCGTAACCTTGCCGGCGACGCGCGCGGCGCGTGCCGTCGGCGGATAGGTGGGCGAGGGTTTATCCGTCGCCTTCGGCAAGAGCGACCCGACTTCGAGCGGCTTTCCGTCGGCTGCTGCCACGGTCGCGGCGGCTTGCACGCCTGCGGGCGTTGTTGCCGCGCGTTCGCTTTGCGTCGCGCTGGGTGAAGAAAGGCGGCCGTCCGTCGCGGCGTTGGATGGGGTTGCGGGTGCGGTGTTCGACGTGGTCGGAGAAGGTTGTGAGGGTTGCGCGGCAATTTGGCTCGCGCCGACGGGCGTCGTATTCGCCTGCGTGCGCGGCGTCAGGGGGGCGTTCACCCCGTTGCTCGCCGCACGCCGATCCGCGCCGATGAGACGCTGGCGCGCATCCGTCACTTCCGCCTGCCAGCGCGCGCGCTCGTCCTCCTTGCGCGCCAGCCGCACGCGCACGCCCGCGGCCTCTTCGAGCAACGCCGACGCGTCCATGTTCCGCGCGTTCTCATCGCGCAACTGCCGCCCTTGCGCGAACACGCGCTCAAGCAGCGTTCGCAGCCGATCCAGATCGCCCGAGGCTTCCGTCGGCAGCTCCTCGTCGGCCACGTTCAAACCGAACACGCGATAGCGTTCGAGTCGCGCGCGCACGCCGCCAAGCAACTGCCCCGCCAGCACGAAGTAAGCGCGCGCCGCGCTCTCGCCGCCCGTCGAGCGCGCGGCAAACGCCGCGTTCAACAAATTCTCCGCGTATGTGTAATCGGCCTGATCGATGTAGATACCGGCGAGCAGCACGAGCGTGATCTCGCGCACGGACGGATCGACGCCCGCCGTGCGTTGCAAGGCTTCGAGTTCGCTGCGCGCGGCCGGGAGATTGCCCGCCGCTGCGAGCGCTCGTGCGCGCGTGACACGTCTCTGGATGCCGTCGGCGTCCAACTCGCTAGCGGGAGTCTGCGCGCGCGCGACCGACATGAAGGCGACGATTGTGAGTAAGGCAAAACTGATTTTAACGAGGTATGACGTAGAAACTATGAGACGGCTTTCCTTCACTATGACAACTCCATAAATGTGAAAGCGAGCGCCCGCGCTCGCTTGAAGGATGATCTTTGATCGGCGCGAGCATTATCACCCGACATCGCGAATCGATCAACTCCGCCGCGCGGGTTTTTTCCGCGCCCGTGTCGCCGGTTCGCGCTTCGGCGTCCGTGTCGCGCCGTCCGGCTTCCCTCGCGGCGCGGGCGGGCTGACGGTGGCCGGGGCGAGGCTCTCGGAAATACGGGCGCGGTAGGCGCGTGCGTCGCGCTTGATGGCCTCTTCGTCGAGCGTCAGGAGGCGGCGGTCGCGCATCACCACGCGTCCTTCTATGACGACGGTTCTCACATCGCTGGCCTTCGTGGCATAGACGAGATGCGAATAGACGTTGTACATCGGCGTCTGGTGGAGCGCGTCCATGTCAACGACGATCAGATCGGCGCGCTTGCCCCGTTCCAGCGACCCCGTCTCCCGTTCGAGGTGCAGAGCGCGCGCGCCGCGAATCGTCGCCATCTCCAGCACCTCGCGCGCCGACACCACGCGCGGATCGTTCGTCGTCAACTTGTGCAACTTCGCCGCCGTGTCCATCTCCTCCCACATGCTCAGATCGTTGTTTGAAGCCGCGCCGTCCGTCCCCAGCCCCAGACTCAGATCGGCGCGAAGCATTTCAGGCACGCGCGCCACGCCCGAGGCCAGTTTCATGTTCGACTGCGGGTTGTGCACCGCGCCGACGCCCAGACGCTTCAACAACTCGATCTCTTCCGTCGTCAGGTGAACGGTGTGCGCGGCGATGACGCGGTCGTATAAAAACCCGATGCGCGCCAGATAAGCGACGGGCGAAGCGCCGTGGTCGCGCGTCACGTCTTCGACCTCTTTGCGCGTCTCCGCGACGTGAATCACAATCGTCGCACGCAGGCGATTCGAGAGATCGCGCACGGCCTTGAGGTGTTCTTCCGAAACGGTGTAAGGCGCGTGCGGCGCGATGGCGGGCGTGATGAGCGCGTGCCCGCGCCACTTCTCGATAAACTTCTCCGTGTAAGTCATCGCCTCCGCAAAGGTCTTGTTATCGGCCACCGGAAAATCTATCACCGTCTCGCCGAGCACGCCGCGCACGCCCGCCTTCGCCGTCTCGTCGGCGATGGCGTCTTCGAAGTAGTACATGTCGCAATAGGTGGTCGTGCCGCCACGAATCATCTCGGCGAGGCCGAGGCGCGTGCCGACGCGCACGAAATCCTCCGTCACGTTCTTCGCTTCAGCCGGGAAGATGTATTTGGTAAGCCACTCGTTCAGGTCGAGATCGTCGGCGAGGCCGCGAAACAGGGTCATCGGTATGTGCGTGTGAGCGTTGATGAGGCCGGGCATCACGATGCGCCCGCGCGCTTCAATCGTTTCGCGCCCGGCGAAATCCCTGTCAACCTCCGCGCGCCGCCCCACGGCCACGATGCGCCCGCGATGCACGGCCACCGCGCCGTCTTCGATCACGCTGCCGCCCGCGTCCATCGTGACGATTGTCCCGCCGCGCAGGACGAGGTCAACCGCGCGCGGGGCGATGGCTCCCACGCTCGCCACGGGCGCGAAGATGAAAGCGCACAGTAGAAGACTCGCCAGCCGCCGCAGAGTTTGAGATAGTTTCATCACGCCCGTCCGTTTAGTCGTCACTTGTCAGTAAACCCTCTTTCCTTGTGTGCCCTTCCCCGTCATCGTTTCCTTCGCGCGCAAGCGGCGTGAACCGCATTTCTCGCCGCGAGGCGCGCGGTTAAAACGTAAGTCACTACGGAGAAACATCAATTTTCGTCGCCGATTTCGTTGAGGAAATTCGCTTCAAAAGGGCGCGGCAAAAGGAAGGCCATTTGCAGCGTCTCGGTATCGCCGCGCAGGTTGGCGAGCACGACCGGGATGTCGCCGCAAAACTCCCAGATGATCTGGCGGCACGCGCCGCACGGCGGCGTGAGGCGTTCCGTGTCGGCGACGACCGCGATGCGTCTGAACTTGCGCGCGCCCTCGGAGAGCGCCTTCCAGATCGTTACGCGCTCGGCGCACATGGTCAGTTCGTAGGCCGCGCTCTCGATATTGCAGCCCGTATAAATCGTCCCGTCTTCGGCTTCGAGCGCCGCGCCCACGCAGAACTTCGAGAACTGCGCCAGCGCGCAATCGCGCGCGCCCGTCGCCGCCTCTATAATCGCTTCATCGACTTCTGTTGTAGTCAAACCCTTTTGTGCTCCTCTTCTCATTCAATTACCGGCCGGGGCTTTACCGCCGCCGCCGCCGCGACGCCGCTGCTGCTCGTCGGCCAGCCGCTCGCGAATCTTCCCGCTGAGCAGGCCGATGCTTACCATGTTGTGCCCGCCTTCGGGGATGATCACGTCCGCGCAGCGTTTCGACGGCTCGACGAACTGCATGTGCATCGGGCGCACGGTGGCGAGGTATTGTTCGATGACGGAATCGACCGTGCGACCGCGCTCGGCGATGTCGCGTCGCAGGCGACGGATGAAGCGAATGTCGTCGGGCGTATCGACGAAGACTTTGATATCCATCTCTTCGAGCAGCCGCTTCTCGTTGAAGATGAGGATGCCTTCGATGATCGTGATCAGCTTCGGCTCCATGCTGAGCGTCTCTTTGCGCCGCGCGTGATTCTTGAAATCGTAGATCGGGAGTTCGACCGCCCGCCCCGACCGGAGCGTGCGGACGTGCTCCACCATCAGGTCGTTATCGAGCGCGTCCGGGTGGTCGAAGTTCACCTGCTGCCTGTAATCGAGCGGCATCTGATCGAGGTCGCGATAATAAGAGTCCTGCTGGATGAACGCCACCTCGTTGGCGCTCACCGTTTGCAGAATCTTGTTCGCCACGGTCGTCTTCCCCGACCCGGTGCCGCCGCAAATTCCGATAATCATAAAACTGTCAGTTGTCAGTGGTCAGTTGTCCGCTGTTTGTTTTTTTGCAGTTGTGCCGACAGAATGAAGGTATGCATTTAATTTAGGCGCTAACTCGCTAATGATTGGCTTCAGTTTTTCAACCTGTTCTGTGGTCAGAAGAGTCCTTTTGTATGCGCAACGCAGCTAGTGTTGAGTTTCGTTAAGTGATCCTCTCGCAATTCTTATAAAGCGGCGATTATCCTGAAAACTACCTCTACCGCTGCCTTCAGCTATGTTCGCGCCAATACTATCAGCCGCACGTACAATTTGTTGCCCGACAGTGTTCCTTTCAAATTGATTCCATCCCTTAACAATTTGCCAGACCTCGTCCGCCAATCTCTCAGCTAACTGGTAAACACGCAAATTCTCGAAATTCGTCTTAGCCATTTCTATCACTGATCATGATTAGTTACAGAACAACTGACAACTGACAACTGACAACTATAGTTTCGGTATCGTCCGGCGCAGCAATTCCGTAAAAGTGGTGCGCACCTGTTCGCCCGTCTCCATGACTTCGGCGTGGTCGATTGGGCGATCGAGGACGCCCGCGGCCATGTTCGTGATGCACGAGATGCCGAGCACTTTGATGCCCATGTGCCGCGCCGCTATCGCTTCGGGGACGGTGCTCATGCCGACGGCGTCCGCGCCGAGCGCGCGCAGCATCCGTATTTCGGCGGGCGTCTCGTAACTGGGGCCGGTCAGGGCGGCGTAGATGCCGCGTTTGAGTTCGATCTTCATCGCGTGCGCCTCGGCGCTGGTGGCCTCCTGAAATTCACGATCATAAACTTCGGACATGTCAGGGAAGCGCGTGCCGAAGCGCGAGTCGTTGGGGCCGAGCAGAGGGTTCGTGCCCATCAGATTCAGGTGGTCGCTAATCAACATCAGCGCGCCCTGCGTGAAGGAGTTGTTCAACCCGCCCGCCGCGTTCGTCAAGACGAGCGACTTGATGCCGAGCAGCCCGAGCACGCGGACGGGAAACGTCACCTCGTCGAGCGCGTAGCCTTCATAGAAATGAAAACGCCCCTGCTGCACGATGACGGGCACACCCGCGACGCGCCCCGACACGAGCCGCCCCGCGTGCCCTTCCACGGTCGAGCGGGCGAACCCCGGAATCTCTTCGTAAGGTATGGCGACCGCATCTTCGAGGTCGTCGGCAAACGCGCCGAGGCCGCTGCCGAGCACCAACCCGACGCGCGCCTCATCCCCGAGCCGCGCGCGAATCGTCCGCGCCGCGTGCTCCGCGCGTTCATACAATGTGTCCATGTTCAAAGTTTCCATATCTTTTTTAGTGAGCAGTGAGCAGTGAGCAGTAAAAACTGTTTTCTTACTGCTTACTGCTTACTGCTCACTGCTTACTGCTTACTGCTTACTGCTCACTTCTCCTTCTGGTACGGGATGCCGAGGGCGCGTGGGGCGCGTGAGAGGCCGATGAATCCCGCGAGGACGACAATCGTCAGGACGTAAGGCACGATGCTGATGAACTGGACGGGAATTTCTTCGCCCCACGGCTTGAAGACGCCCTGCATCTGGATCGAGATGGCTTCGGTGAATCCGAACAACAGGCACGCGAGCATCGTCTGGACGGGTCGCCACTTGCCGAAGATGAGCGCGGCGAGCGCGATGAAGCCGCGCCCCGATGTCATGTTACGCGTAAAGAGCGACGACTGGCCGATGGACAGGTACGCGCCGCCGATGGCCGCGAACGCGCCCGACAACAGCACCGCCGAGTAGCGCACGCGATTGACGCCGACGCCCGCCGCATCCGCCGCCTCCGGGTTTTCGCCGACCGCGCGCAGCCGCAAACCGTATGGCGTGCGGTAGAGCACATACCACGTTACGCCCACGAGCAGAAGCGCGAGCACGACCGGCGTCCACGGGATCAAATCCTCTTTCGGAATCTGCGGCGTCGAACCCGAAGAGAGAAACAGCGCGCCGCTCAGCATCGCCGGCACGCCCGTCATCAGAATGTTGATCGCCGTGCCGCTCACCACCTGATCGGCGTTGAAGCGAATGCACGCGACGGCGTGGACGGCGGCGACGGCGACCCCGGCAAGGATTCCGGCGAGCAGTCCGACCCACGGGCTGCCCGAGTAATGCGTCACGGCCGCGGCCGTGAATGCGCCCGCCAGCATCAGACCTTCGAGCGCGATGTTGATGACGCCCGCGCGCTCCGAGTACAGCCCGCCGAGCGCGGCGAGCAGCAGCGGCGTCGCCGTCCGTATCGTCGAGAAGATGAGGGCGATGGTGAAAATTTCACTCATGGGTTTGTCAGTTGTCCGTGGTCAGTTGTCCGTTGTTCTTTGTCCGTCGTCAGTTATTCAATTCAATCTTTAGCAACTCGCTCAGTCAGCCACATGCAACTGACAACTGACCACGAACAACTGACGGCTTTCACACTTTCGATCTTTTCAACAAACCGAACCTGCCGAACGAGCCGCGAAACAACGCTTCACAGGCGACGAAGAGGATGACGATGGCTTGCACCACTTCGACCAAATCTTTTGAGACCTTGCCTGAAAAAGCGTCCACGAAAATGCCGCCGCGAATCAACATGCCGAACAGCAGCGCGGAGAGCAGCACGCCGACCGGGTGATTCCGTCCGAGCAGCGCGACGGCGATGCCGGTGAATCCGTAGTTGGCCGAGAAGCCGTCGTAGTAGCGATAGCGATAGCCGAGCACTTCGTTGATGGCGACCATGCCTGCGAGTCCGCCGGAGACGGCCATGGCGAGGACGATCTGCTTGCCGGTCGAGATGCCGCCGTATTCGGCGGCCGTCGGGTTTGCGCCCGTCGCGCGGATGGCGTAGCCCCACTTCGTGCGCCAGAGAAAAACGTAGACGAGCACGCAGGCGAGCAGGGCGAACAGGAACGCGAGATTCAGCGGGATGCGCTCCGGGAGGCCGGGGATAAAGGAGCCGAGCCGCGGCAGATGCACGCCCGCGCCGACCGGCACGCTCTGTAGGATCGGGTCGCCCGCCTGCTTGAAGTGATACTGCGTGAAATAACTGACGAGCGCGATGGCGATGAAGTTCAACATGATCGTGTTGATGACTTCATGCGAGCCGAAGCGCGCCTTGAGTATGCCCGGAATCGCGCCCCACGCCGCGCCCGCCGTGATGGCCGTCAGGATCGCGAGCGGGACGAGTACGATGGCGGGCAGCGTCATCCATGAATAATTGACGGGCGTGCCGAACACGTCAACCACCGTCCCGCCGAACTTGATGCCGACCCACGCGGTAGCAAACGCCGCGACGTAGAGTTGTCCCTCCGCCCCGATGTTGAGCAGCCCGCAGCGGAACGCGACGGCCACGGCCAAGCCGGTAAAGATCAGCGGCGTCGCGTAAAAGAGCGTGTAGCCGATGCCGTCAGGCCACGAGAACGCGCTGCCGATGAGAAGGCGATAAGTCTCGAACGGGTTATCGCCGATGAGCCACACGAAAATGCCGCCGAGCACGAAGGCCGCGAGCACGGCGACGAGCGGGAAAATCAATACGCGAATTTGTCTCATGCTGCTTTTACTTTACTGACGCTTAACGTTCGTCGTTTTGTCCGCGACGCCTGACCGCGCGCCCGGCTGAATGAAGCCCGCCCGGTGGAAAGGATAGTTGCAGTTTATCGCTGCCGCCCGTCGCAGCGCTGAGTTCGAGTTTGCGCGCCCGCGCCGCGCTCGTTCGAGCTTTGAGGGAAACCCGTTCGAGGGGACACGCGCGCGTCAAATCGACGGATTAATGTTTGCCGCCCGTCATCAACAAACCGATCTCTTCCACGGTCGCCGCCTTCGGATCGACTTCGCCGACGACGCGCCCGCCCCGCATGATGAGAAGGCGGTCGGCCAGCGCCGTCACCTCTTCGAGTTCGGCCGAGACGAGCAGGACGCCGCAGCCAGCGTCGCGCAGGGCGACGAGTTTGCGATGGATGAACTCGATTGCGCCGATGTCCACGCCGCGCGTCGGCTGCGAGACGAGCAACAGTTTCGGCTGCAAGTTAAACTCGCGCCCGATGATGAGCTTCTGCTGGTTGCCGCCGGAGAGCGAGCGCGCAGGCAAATCCGGGTTGGCCGGGCGCACGTCGAAATCTTTGATGACTTGCAGGGCGCGCGCGCGGATGTCGCGGTCGTTCAGGAATACGTTGCCCGGCCCCGAGACGGCGGGTTTGCGGTAATGATCGCCGAGTATGGAATTCTCCGCGAGGTCGAAGTCGAGCAGCAGGCCGCGCCGGTGGCGGTCTTCGGGAATGTGCGCGATGCCGAGTTCGCGGCGCGCACGCGAATTGAGCCGCGTGATGTCGCGCCCGTCAAACTCCACCTCGCCCGTCGCCGTGTGTCCCGTCGCGGTGAGACCGGCGAGCGTTTCGACGAGTTCCGTCTGGCCGTTGCCCTCGACGCCCGCGATGCCGACGATCTCGCCCGCGCGCACGTCGAATGAGACGCCGTCGAGACGCCGCTTGCCGTCGCGCGCCGTCACGGTCAAATCACGCACGCCGAGCACGACCGCCCCGCCCTCCGGCGCGTCCGTCTTTTCAACTCTCAACAGCACGTCGCGCCCCACCATCAGGCGCGCCAACTCCGCCGCGTTCGTCGCGCTCGTCTCGACGCGGCCGACCACGCGCCCGTCGCGCATCACCGTCACGTCATCGGAGATGGCGAGGACTTCGGAGAGCTTGTGCGTAATGATGACGACCGTCTTACCCTGCTCGCGCATGCGCCGGAGAATGGCGAAGAACTCTTCGACCTCCTGGGGCGTCAAGACGGCCGTCGGCTCGTCGAGAATCAACAGGCGCGCGCGCCGGTAGAGCGCCTTCAACAACTCCACGCGCTGCTGCTGCCCGACCGACAAATTCTCAATCGTCGCCTGCGGATCGACCGACAACTTGAACTCGTCGGAGAGCGCGCGAATCTCCTCGGCGGCTTTGCCCAGATCGAGCGATGCGGCGCCGCCCGTCTCCGCGCCGAGCACGATGTTTTCCGCCACCGTCATCGTCTCGACCAGCATGAAATGCTGATGCACCATCCCGACGCCGAGCGCGATGGCGTCGTGCGGCGTGGCGATTCGCCGCGCCTCGCCGTCGATCAGGATGTCGCCGCTGTCGGCCGTGTAGAAGCCGTATGCGATGCGCATGGCGGTCGATTTGCCCGCGCCGTTCTCGCCGACGATGGCGTGAATCGTCCCCGGCCGCACGCTGATGCTCACGCCGTCGTTCGCCAGAACGTTGCCGAAGCGTTTGGTGATGTCTCGGAGTTCAAACATGAGAAGGGTTATCTGTGGCCTTTGGTTGA
>DASQMC010000039.1:0-9007 GCA_035645695.1 Pyrinomonadaceae bacterium | reverse complement strand
GCGGCCTTCGTCTGGTTGCCGCCGCTTTGGTTGATGGCCTGTTGCACCAGAGACATTTCCACTTCGTCGAGCGACAGCCCGCCGGGCGGGAGGCGCACGTTGTGATTATTCCCCGCCTGCCCCTCGGACGCGGCTCCCGCTGACTGTTTGTCCGCCTGCGTCAGAGACGGCGGCAGATACTTCAACGTGATGAGGTCTTCATCTTCGAGTATCAAAGCGCGCTCGATCACGTTGCGCAACTCGCGCACGTTGCCGGGCCACGGGTAGCCGCGAAAGGCTGCGGCCACTTCCGGCGTCAGGCCGCGTATGTGCTGGCGGCGCATGCGCCCGCCGAAAAGTTTGATGTAATGTTCGGCCAGCAACAGCACATCATCCCCGCGTTCGCGCAAGGGGGGCATGTCGATCTGGATCACGGACAGACGGTAGTAGAGATCGAGGCGGAAGCGCGCCGCTTCGCTCTCCGTCCTCAGGTCGCGGTTCGAGGCGGCCACGACGCGCATGTCGAGCGGGATGTCCTTCAAACCGCCGACGCGCCGGAAAACGCCCTCTTCCAGAACGCGCAGGAGTTTGGCTTGCAGGCCGAGTTCCAGTTCTCCGATCTCGTCGAGAAAGAGCGTGCCGCCTTCGGCCTGCTCTAATAACCCTTCCTTGCGCGCTTTGGCGTCGGTAAACGCGCCCTTCTCGTAGCCGAAGAGTTCGCTCTCGATCAGGTTGGCCGGAAGCGCGGCACAGTTGATCGCGACGAAAGGCGCGTTTGCGCGATCTGATCCGTAATGAATCGCTTTCGCCACGAGGTCTTTACCCGTGCCCGATTCGCCTTGCAGGAGAACGGATGAGGCTTCCGATTCGGCCACCTTGTGCGCCATCTGAAGCATCTCGCGGATCGCGGGCGACTCTCCGACGATCTGCTCGAAACTGAACGCCAGCACGCGCTCACGCCGCAGCAGGTTGACTTCCTTACGCAGCCGCTGCGTCTCGATGCCGTTGCGGATCGTTACCTGTAGCTCTTCGAGATTGATCGGCTTGCCGATGAAGTCGTAAGCCCCGCCACGGAGCGCGGCGAGCGTGTCGTCAATCAGGACGTTGGCCGTGATCATGATGACAACGGAGTCGGGCTTCCGGCTCTTGATCTCGCGCAGCACGTCAAGCCCAGAGCCGTCGGGCAGGTTGATGTCGAGCAGCACGGCAACAGGTTGCTCGGCTTCGAAGGCCGCCAGCGCGTTTGCGACCGTTCCGGCCTCGACGGGCACGTAGCCCCAGCCGCGCAACGCCTCCGTCAGCGTCCAGCGGATCAACTGCTCGTCGTCGACGATGAGAATTTTATCTTTGAACATTGACTGAATAAGCTCTGTCAGGAAACGGTTCAAACATTATAAGCAGGGTGACAACTTGAAAGAAAGGATACTTAGAGAGCATAGCAGCCGCTAGCGGGTTTTATGCCGTGGCAGTGCATCTCCCGAATAGCCTGAGATAAGATGACGGGCTGCGGGCTGCCGCCGGAATGAACACGCTTCCGCTCGCTCCCGTCATGCACAATGGACGAGCGGAAGCCCGGTAACAATCCGGCGACTGAAAATGCGTGCGACGTTTTACTTTCGACACGATTATCGAATCAAGGGCGACTTCAGGAAAGCGGTGAATAGAGGGATGACTGTGCTTGAGCTAAAAGAAACACTTCCGCTGTCAGGGGAAGAAGTGCGACGAATGAACGCTTACTGGCGCGCGGCGAACTACCTCTCCGTCGGCCAGATATATCTTTATGACAATCCGCTGCTGCGCGAGCCGTTAAAACTTGAGCACGTCAAACCGAGGCTGCTCGGCCACTGGGGCACGACGCCGGGTCTCAATTTCATCTACGTGCATCTCAACCGTCTCATCAAGTTGCACGATCTGAATGTGCTCTACATCGCGGGGCCTGGGCACGGCGGCCCCGGCCTCGTCGCCAACACCTACCTCGAAGGCACGTACACAGAGTTCTACCCGGACATCTCTCAGGACGCCGAAGGAATGCGCAGGCTGTTCAAGCAGTTTTCGTTTCCCGGCGGCATCCCCAGCCACGTCGCGCCGGAGACGCCCGGCTCGATCCACGAGGGGGGCGAACTCGGCTATGCGCTGGTTCACGCCTACGGCGCGGTCTTCGATAATCCGGACCTCATCGCCGCGTGCGTCATCGGCGACGGCGAGGCCGAGACGGGGCCGCTCGCCGCCAGTTGGCACTCCAACAAATTCCTGAACCCGGCGCGCGACGGCGCGGTCGTCCCCATCCTGCACCTGAACGGCTACAAGATCGCCAACCCGACGGTGCTGGCGCGGCTCGGCGACGAAGAACTGGCGAGCCTGTTGGTCGGCTACGGGCACAAGCCTTACTTTGTCGAAGGCGACGACCCCGAAACGATGCATCAACTCATGGCCGCGACTCTCGACACGGTGATCGCCGAGATTCAGGAGATACAAAAGAAGGCGCGGGAAGACGGCTTCTCCGGCCGTCCCCGTTGGCCGATGATCGTGCTGCGCTCGCCGAAAGGCTGGACGGGGCCGAAGTCCGTGGACGGCCTGCCGACCGAGAACTCGTACCGCTCGCATCAAGTTCCGCTGGCGGAACTGGCCGCGAAGCCCGACCATTTAAGGCTGCTCGAAGAATGGATGCGCAGCTACCTGCCCGAAGAGTTGTTCGATGAGAGCGGGAAGTTGCGCGCCGAGTTGTTCGAGCTGGCGCCGCAGGGCGAGCGACGCATGGGAGCTAACCCGCACGCGAACGGCGGCCTGCTGTTGAAGGATTTGAAACTACCGGATTTCCGCGACTATGCCGTCGAAGTGTCCAAGCCTGGCACGATTGAAGCGGAAGCGACTCGCGTCATGGGGAAATTCCTGCGCGCCGTGATGGAGCGTAACGCGGAGAGCCGCAACTTCCGCATGATGGGGCCTGACGAGACCGCTTCGAATCGCCTGAGTCCGATCTTCGAGGCGACCGACCGCGTCTTCGTCGACACAATCCTTCCGACCGACGATCATCTATCGCCCGACGGGCGGGTGATGGAAATCCTGAGCGAGCACCTCTGTCAGGGCTGGCTCGAAGGCTACCTGCTCACCGGCCGTCATGGATTCTTCAACTGTTACGAGGCGTTCATCCACATCATCGATTCGATGTTCAACCAGCACGCCAAGTGGTTGAAGACGACGCGCGGCATCCCGTGGCGGCGGCCTATCGCTTCGCTCAACTACCTGCTGTCGTCTCACGTCTGGCGTCAGGATCACAACGGCTTCAGCCACCAGGACCCCGGCTTCATCGATCACGTCGTCAACAAGAAAGCCGAGATCGTTCGTGTCTATCTGCCGCCCGACGCGAACACCTTGCTCTCCGTCACGGATCACTGTCTGCGGAGTCGCAATTACGTCAACGTCATCGTCGCCGGGAAGCAACCGGCCTTGCAGTATCTCGACATGGATGCGGCCGTGAAGCACTGCACGGTCGGGGCGGGCATCTGGGCGTGGGCGAGCAATGAAGAGGGCGCGGAACCTGACGTGGTGATGGCCTGCGCGGGCGACGTGCCGACGCTCGAAACGCTGGCCGCCGTGGATATTCTCCGGCAACATTTTCGGGAGTTGAAAATTCGCGTCGTAAACGTGGTGGATTTGATGACGCTGCAACCCGAGAGCGAGCATCCGCACGGCCTCTCGGACAAGGATTTCGATTCACTATTCACGACCGACAAACCCGTCATCTTCGCCTTCCACGGCTACCCGTGGCTGATTCACCGTCTGGCTTACCGCCGCACGAACCATCGCAACATACACGTCCGAGGCTACAAGGAGGAAGGGACGACCACTACGCCGTTCGACATGGTGGTCTTAAACGACCTAGACCGTTTTCATCTAGTAATGGACGTGATCGAGCGCGTGCCTAAACTGGCGCAGGTCGGCGCGCACGCCAAACAGGCGATGCGCGACAAACTGATCGAGCACCGTCACTACATCAGAAGACACGGCGATGATATGCCGGAGATTCGCGATTGGAAGTGGCCGCACTGAGTCCGGCGTCGCAGTTGTCATAAATAAGAATGGTCGAGCAACTCGTGTAGCGCGGGCGGTGACTTCATATTTCTTTGGCAGTTCGTACATGGTCGTAATCATGGTGCGGCTCTAAATTCTATCCTCATCTGCCAAGGTCATTTTTTACCACTGGGAAATTTTCCCGTTGTACCCTGCGGAATAATCCCCACGGCGGGCGCGCTTGCGAGATGTAACCGCCCTCTCAAATCTTTTACTCAATTTCAACTTCGTCGTTGATCAGTGCGCTTTCGCGAGACTTATCCCGAAGCGGCTCTAATTGCCCGCCATTGATGACCGCGGATGTACTCTGCGCGGCATGGTAAGTGCAACCCCTGTGCCTGGGATGATGATGTTGGTCACATTTCGCCCGTGCTGTCGGGCACAAAAGACGACTGTGAGAAATATTTATCAAACGTGATTTAAGTCACTGCGCCTGCCAGTCGTCGGCCTCAAACTGGCGCACCGGAAGGAGAACTCATCTGATGAACATCAGCACTGATAAGACAGTCCGCGAATACGCACTGGAGATGCCGCAGGCCATGCGCGTCTTCGAGAAACTGAAGATTGATTACTGCTGCGGGGGCGGACGCCCCATCGGCGACGCCTGCGCCGACGCCGGCGTCGGCGTTGAAGAATTGGCGAGTTTGCTGGAACAAGCGAACAACGCTCCCGTCGCACCCGTTCAGCCCGTCGCCGCTCAGTCAGGCACGCTCGCGGAATTGATCGACCACATCATCGACAAGCATCACACGTTCACGCGCGAGGAGATGGAACGCATAGGCGCGCTGCTCGAAAAAGTCTGCTCGAAGCACGGCGCGAGTCACCCGGAGGTGGCCGTCGCACGCACGCTTTTCCATAGGCTCTGCGACGACTTGAAGCCGCACATGTACAAAGAGGAAGCGGTGCTCTTCCCCTACATCAAGGCGATGGAGCAGGCCGTCAGCCACAAGACGGCGATGCCCTTCGCACCGTTCGGGACGGTGAACAACTCCGTCCGCATGATGATGTCCGAGCACGACACGGCGGGCGACATCCTGCGCGAACTGCGCGCCGCAACCACGGACTTCGCCGTGCCCGATGACGCCTGCATGAGCTATCGCGCCCTCTACGATGCGCTCGAAGGTTTCGAGCGTGATTTGCACCAGCACATCCACCTCGAAAACAACGTGCTCTTCCCTCGCGCCGTCGAGATGGAGAGTGCGCAGCGTTAGCATTCCGGCGGGTGACGCGGGGGTTGCAACCGCGTTGGGAGATTCATGGGACAGGTGCTACTCGAAGAGGATCACGAAGCAGTCGGCAAGTTGCTCGAAGAACTCCGCGCCGGGCTGCGGTCAGGCACGGACGCGGAGACGACTTACGGGATGCTCGACCGTGTGTGGGCGCGACTCGCCGTCCACATTCGCGCCGAGCATCTCTGCCTGTTCCCCGCCCTCCTCCGGACGCAACGCGTGCCCGGCGACGGGCAGCATGGAGCCATCGCGCCGCACGCGGAAGCCGAGTCCACCGTCGAGCTTTTGCGTAGCGATCACGATTTCTTCATGCGGGAGTTGGCGGCGGCGATCAACACACTGCGCGGCCTGATGTCAGACCCGGCAAGCCACGATACGGAGGCGGAGATGGAGGGCGTGCGCCGCGCCGTCGAAGCAATCGCGGCGCGACTCGAAGAACACAACGCGCTGGAAGAGGAACGGGTTTACAGTTGGACGCAACAACTTATGCCGGGTGAGGAAGCGCAACTCGCCGTTGATATCAGGCGTGAACTGACGAATCTCCCGCCGCGCTTCAACCTTAAATAAACTTTGGGGATGATTCCCCAAGCCACGGATGAGCGTCGCGTGAAAGTTTTTATCACGCGGAAAGGAAGGAAGATAAAATGATCATCACCTCCGACATGACCGTTAAAGAGGCTCTGAACATCAACGAGCACATGCTCGGTGCGTTCGTCTGGCTCGCCCCGGAATTTGAGCGGCTGCGCAATCCGGCTTTACGAAAGGTGATGGCCGGGCGCGTTAACGTCGAACAGGCCGCTCGTATCGGGCGCATCCCGCTCACCGAAGCTCTCTACGTGCTGAATCTGGCGGCGGGCGAAGACGAGACTGTTTTAACGCAGGAGTTGACCGCCCTGAACCCGGAATGTTTTAACTGCCGTGAGTCAAATCCGACGCTCAAGCCGCGCGAAATCCTCCGCCTACAAGACACAGACCCGCTCGTCCACTTTGTCGACGTGATGCCGCAGGCCGAACGCGCCGAAGACCCACAGCCGACCATCCTGCGCGGGTTGAACGCGCTCCGTAGCGCCGAGGAGGTGTTGCTCGTCCGCCATCCCTTCGACCCCATCCCCCTGCGCGACCTGTTGGAGCGGCGCGGCTATGCCAGCTGGGCGGAAGAGCGACGCCCGCACGAGTGGTACATCTACTTCTTCCGCCCGCACGTAGGCGCGGGAGCCGTCGCCGTCAGGGCCCGCGCGATGGTTGCGGGAGCCGGTTAACATTCAATTCGTCCAGCGTATCGCCGGAAGATCAAATCACCGCCCGAGCGAAGTTCGCGTGAAGCCGGCAGCCGTCGTTTGCGTGGCATGTGCGGGCGCGACGGCTCCGCGCAAAGACACCTGACCGAGCCGCGAGAAGTTGATCGATTCGCCGAGGATGCGCACGGCCTCCTGCGGCGCGTGGAAGCCCATCGAATTTTCGGCCTCGATAAAGTCCAGGTAAAACTGCGCGCGGCGTTGGTAGTCGCGCGCCTGTTTGAGTTCTTCGTCCGTGCGCCCCGCTTCTCGCCCCGCCTTGATGTCGGCGATGAGTTGGACGAGCGCGTCCATTGCGAGGTTGCGCATGCGGAACGTGCGATCCTGATTTGTCTGGACGCGCGCCCGCAACTCCTCTTCCGGCCACTTGTGGCAGGTCTGGCAGGCGCGGTTGATGTTCAGGAGCGGCGAGCGCACGTGGTGGTCGCTGATCTTCATCGCGCCTTCGCGCTGATAAGGCATGTGGCAGTCGGCGCAGGCCACGCCCGAGCGCGCGTGCACGCCCTGGTTGTACATCTCGAACTCCGGGTGCTGCGCCTTGAGGACGGGCGCGCCCGTCTCGGCATGCGTCCAGTCCTTGTGCCCCACCTCGTCGTAGTAGGCCATGATGTTGTCCACGTTCAGCCCCTTCGCCCACGGGTACACCAGACGCTTCTCCGGCCCCTTGAAATAATATTCGACGTGACACTGGCCGCAGACGAACGAGCGCATCTCCTGCCGGGTCGCCTGTTTGTTCACATCGTAGTTCTGGATTCCCTGCGAGGCTTTCAGGGCGCGCATGCCTTCCATGAAGCCGGGGCGCGTGACCCGCAAGGCCATCGTTTGCGAGTCGTGGCAGTCGATGCAGGCGACCGGGTGCGTGACGAGCTTGCGCGCCTCGCCGAACTTCATCGCGTTCATCTGCTCGAAGCCCTTGATGAGATCGCCGCCGCCGAGTTTTTTGTAAGGCACGTAGACGGAGCCGTGGCAGTGGATGCACGTGCCCGGTTGCTGCACGACGCGCTGCCGTTCAGTCCACGTCTGGTCGGAGAGCATGTAGGCGTGGCCGCGCTCCTCGCGGAAGTCGGTGGAGAAGGCATAGCCCGCCCACATCGTTTTCAGGCGCGGGTCTTCTTCGAGGCGCGACTGCGCGACGACGGAGCGCGGGTCGGCCTCGGTCGGCGTGCGCGGCACGGCTTCGCTCCCGCCGTAGCGAGTGCGCACCTGATCCACCGTCTTCAAATAGCCGTCGTATTGCAGAGGGAAGTTCTTGCCCCAGACGGCGGGGTCTTCGGTCTCGTCCGTCAACTCGACGACGCGGAAGAAGGGGTTTCGCGCCTCCTGCTTGTGCTCCATGATGTTGACGAGGAGCGCGACGCCCCCGACGGCCGCGAGCGCGGCGACGATGGCCGCCAGCGCGATCAGTTTGAAGGAGCGTTTGCCCCACCGCGAGGGTTTATCTTCCCGTGCCTGTGTCTCTTGCTCTCTCTCAGCCATAGCGTTCGGTTACCTTGTTCGTCTGATTTCAAACTCGATTGTTTAACGGAGGTGGCCGACCTGAGTGTGGCAGCGCACGCACGACACGTCGCTTGAGTTGCCGCTGTGCACCCCGCCGATGGACTCGACCATCTCCGTGTGGCACTTGCGGCAGGCCTGCTCCGTGACCTCGCGGTTGCGCGCCCTGATGCGGATCGGTTCGGGGAAAGTCCCCGTCGTGAAATAGAAGGAGTGCCAGAAGCCGTTCGATGCCTTCGTGTAGTATTTGCCGAACGTACCGGCCGGCGTGTGGCAGTCGTTACAGACGGCGACGGCGCGGTGGGAAGACTTGACCCAGCCGCTGTACTGCTCCTGCATGACGTGGCAGTTGGCGCATGCGCCGGGGTCGTTCGTGAGGTAGGAATAACCCTTGGCGTAGATGAAGGTATAGCCGCCGATGCCGATGGCCGCGCCGAGCGCGACGCCGACGGCGATGCCCTGAAGACTGGTCGCGTTGAGAAGTTTTCGCAGTCGGCTATCCTGCCCTTCAGACACGTTTCTGCCCCTTCGACGATGTAAGTCTGCTTTTAACTCTTCCGCTCGGAGATTAATAATTTCAGCCGGAAATATAGCACAGCAACCGGGCGCGCAGATCAACGAATCATTCTGATTCGATTGCGAAATGTTAGCCCACACGACAGCCCGACCCGTGCGCGCCCCGCGCCGTCTCGCGCGCGGCGACTTTCGGCGTGAGCCGCTCCTCAAACAGTTTTGCAGAGGCGTTCAGGAAGTCCGTCGCCGTGACGATCCCGACGAGCGCGCCGTCTTCCACCACTGGGAGACAGCCCACGCGGCGCGCCCGCATCAACTCGATGGCTTCGAGCGTCGGGGTCGCGGGCGTGACCGTCACGGGGTCGGCCTTCATGATCTCTTTGACCGCGACGCGGCCGTCGTGTTGCCCGCGCGCCAGCAGGCGCA
>DASQMC010000038.1:0-44083 GCA_035645695.1 Pyrinomonadaceae bacterium | reverse complement strand
GACGGCGCGCCCCTGCTCCGCCGTCCAGCGATGCTGCAAGACCTGAAACTCCTGAATTGATTCGTAGGAGAAATTCTGTAACAGGCTGCCGACGACGTTATCCTTGTTATCGCCGCCGTCAACGTTCACGTCAACCTGTCGTCCGTCGCCGCCGCTGAAGGCAACATTGCCGACGCGAGTCTTGGTCGGGTCGAAGTTACCGGCGGGACGCGCCTCCGGCATGATGACCGAAAGGTTGGCGAAGGTGCGATTGATGAGCGGAAGGTTATCCACCTCGACCGGCGTCACCACTCCGCCCAAATCCGAGCGGGTCGTTTCGACCACTGCGCCTCCGGTCGAGACTTCGACGGTTTCAGTGATCTGTCCGGGGCTGAGAGTGATATTCACCGTTTGTTTCGTGCCGATATTCAACTGCAAGTCTTTGCTTACAGCCCTGCTGAAGCTGGCGGCTTCCACCGCGAGTTCATAGTTGCCCGGCGGCAACTGCGTCACGGTGTAAGCGCCTTCCTCATCCGTCTGCACGGAGCGCGTCTGCCCCGTCCCGGCATTGCGGATGGTCACGGTCGCATTAACTACGGCTGCCCCGCTCTGGTCGGTAACTCGTCCCGTTATATCGGCGGACGTGACTTGTGCGAGGGCAGGAATAGTTAGCGCCATACTCAAGAGAAGGAAACTGAAGAAGCTATTCAGCGATGCTCTGAGAGGCTTATTCATTCGAGAAACTCCTTGATTGGTTGTTTGTTTAGAGATGACCCGGACATGAAGAGTCCATAATGTACAACTGAATTTAATATGAGGCAATTATTATTCCGCTTATTTATCAAATTCCCACGCCTCATTTGCTGTTAACAGTCTAACTAAAAACCCCAAAAATTTAAGAGGGCAAAAGCCCCTCTACATTTTTTTGAATTCGTCATGGAATAAATGAATAGACTCCGGGCAGACACAGCGCCCGCTTGACAATCCCATGTGCTTCTCTTACTTTATGCCCTCCGCGCCGCAAGCTGCGACGCGTTTGTGAATGAAGATGCACCTGAACAGTTCTTATCGCTACCACTACTATTCCGGCTCGCTCTCCGCACGGAGGGACGGGATGGCGAAGAACTGTCGGCGCGTGTTGACCACATAGCGCAAACGAAGACAGATTTCTTGAACCGGCCGCTCGTCCCTTTTCACACAGTAAGGACGGGCGGCCGGTTCTTTTTTTATTCCGCTTAACTATACCGATCCACAACGGAGTTCAATCATGCGGCAGGAACAGCATTCATCGACAGCAGAATTACCCCACATCACGGCGCACGAAGAGACGCTGGCGCTCGCTCTCGCGGAAGAACGGCGTGCGGTCGTCGAACTCGACTCCGAACACCCCGGCTTTGCCGATCAGGACTACCGCGCGCGGCGCAACGAGATCGCCGGAATCGCTTTACGCTATGAGCCGGGTTCGCCCATCCCGGACGCGCCTTACACTGTAGAGGAGCATCGACTCTGGGGGATCGTCCTCGACGCTTTGAGGCCGCAGCATCAAGACCATGCCTGCGCCGAGTATCTGAAATGCACGGAGCGGCTCGCTCTGGCGGGCGACCGTATTCCGCAGTTGCGGGAGGTTTCGGAAAAGGTGCGGGCGCTCAGCGGCTTCAGTCTCGAACCCGTCGGGGGGTTGGTCGCGCCGCGCGTCTTTTTAGAGTCGCTCGGGCGCGGAGTGTTCTTATCAACTCAATACATCCGTCACCACTCGACGCCACTCTACACGCCCGAGCCGGACGTGGTGCACGAACTACTCGGGCACGCCGTCATGCTCGCCAGCGAGCCTATGGCCGAACTCAACCGGCTCGTCGGCGAAGCGGTCAGGCGCACGACCTCCGATGAAGCGTTGGAGCGGCTCGCGCGCGTCTACTGGTTCACGGTCGAGTTCGGAGTGCTTCGCGAAGCGGGCGAGATCAAGGCTTACGGGGCTGGTCTGGTGTCGTCGGCTGGAGAGTTGGAGGCGATGCTGCGCGCGGAACTGCGCCCGCTGGATTTGGAGGCAGCGTCGCGGCAAGAGTTCGGCACAACCGAATACCAGCCCGTCCTGTTTTGCGCCGACTCTTTCGAGAGCATGTATCAGAATTTGCGCGATTACCTCATACGCTGGCGCTGAGCGCGAGGCGATCTACTTTTTACTGAGCGCGCGGCGCGAGGCGATCTACTTTTTGAGGAAGCGCGCGATGCCCTGTTGGCAGTCCTCGGTCATGCGGGCGATGGCGTTGAGGTCTGCGCCGGATTGGAGCGCGGCGTCGAATGTCATGCCGTCCATATGATAGAGCAGGCGTTTGGTGAGCATCACGGCGGAGCGGCTCACGCGCTCGAAACCCGCGATGTACTTTTCGACTTCCGTCTCAAAACTCTCGTCGTCGAAAACATGATTGACGAGACCGAACGCGACCGCCTCTTCCGCGCTGATCTCCGCGCCGCGCGTGATGAGTTCAAAGGCGCGTTTCTCCGAGACGTTGCGGCGCAGGATCGCCATTACCATCGCGGGCACGAAACCGATCTTCACTTCCGGGTAGCCGAACCGCGCCGAACGCGTGGCGACGACGAGATCGCAGGCCGTCGCGAGGCCGCACCCGCCGGCCAGAGCGCGACCGCGCACGGCGGCAACGACCGGCACGCGCACGCGCCGTATCAACGCAAACAATTCCGCGAGCGATCCGGCGTCTTCGAGGTTTTCCGTGATCGAACTCTCCGAGATTTTTTGCAGCGCGGAGAGGTCTGCGCCGGAACAGAAGTCCGCGCCCGCGCCCGTCAGGACGACGACGCGCACGGCGTCGCTGGCATCGGCGCGACGCAGGGCGTCTTTCAGATCGGCGATGAGCGCATCGTTGAGGGCGTTGCGTTTCTCAGGACGATTGAGCGTCACGAGCGCGACCGCGCCTTCCTCCGTGTAGATCAGTTGTGTCTGCTCGTTCATATTCTTTCCGCGAAGACGACCGTCGATGCAAGCATACTTTCAACGCCTTCCCGCTCAAAGTTCCGGCTGGCCGACACCGCGACGCTGCATGCCCGGCACGTCTCAGGATTCGAGGAAATTGAGCAGCGCGGCGTTAACTTCCGCGGGCGATTCCTGTTGCACCCAATGATTGCTGTTGGCGAGCCGCAGTTCGCGATAAGGGGCATCAACGTGCCTGCCGACATCGCGCACGGTCTCCGGCATGATGGCGAAATCGCGTTCGCCGTAGATGAAGAGAGTGGGGACGCGGATGCGCGTGCTTCCCGCCTTCTCGCCGCCGGACGAGCGAGAAAGGTTTGCGAAGACATTGGCTCGATAGTAGTTGACGGCGGCGGTGAGCGCGGTCGTGTTCGTCCGTTCGCTTTTTTGCCGGAGCGCGTTTTTATAGACGGCGAGGTCTGTATCGGTGAACGTGCCGGGGCGCGCGGTCTTTTTGAACATGCGGTCGAGCGCGGCGAAATCGTTCGCGCCGATCTGCCACTCGGGCAAAGACGGGAGTTGGAAGAACAGCATGTACCAACTGCTCAGGGCTTGCTTGACGGTCATGTTGGCGATCCAGACGGGCAGCGGCGGCACTTGCAGCGACGCCAGTTTCCACACGCGTCCCGGATGGCGCGCGGCCAACGCCCACGCCACCGCCGCGCCCCAGTCGTGCCCGACCACAGCCGCCTCGCGCGCGCCGAAATGATCCATCAGGCCGACTACGTCGCCGACCAGTTTCTCCGTCCGGTAGTCTTCCACGCGCGCGGGCTTGTCGCTCAGATTGTATCCCCGCAGGTCGGGCGCGACGACGTGGAAGCGTTCGCCGAGCGCGGTCAATTGATGTCGCCACGAATACCAGCATTCGGGAAACCCGTGCAGGAGCAGCACCAGACGCTCGCCCCGCCGTCCACTCTCCGCGTAATGCAGACGCACCTCGCCCACCTGCGCATAGTCGTGACGCACGCCTCTAACGTTGCTGCCGGGTTCGCCGCTCATATCTTTTTATAGTGATGAGTGATGAGTAATGAGTGATGAGTCCAGAACACTTGTCTTCAACTCATCACTCATTACTCATCACTCATCACTTTTCCAATCCGAGCGCGCGTGCTTCCTCGTCGCTCACGTCTATCGACATGCGCAGCAGCGCGGTGGAGAAGGTTTTCCCTTGCGCGTCGGTCATGAGCGAGAGCGTGCCGCCGCCGCCGAGGGACTCATGCAGGAGGAAGTTGAGCGCGCCGAGATTCTCAAGCTCGAATCGCTCGACCCTGCCCTTGCAGATGCCCTCGAAATGTTCTTTCACGCGCTCCGCGGTCACTTCGCGGACGAGCAGCGGGTAGTAGTCTTCTCTGAGGGCGATGAGCCCGACGTTGGCCGTGTCGCCTTTGTCGCCGGAGCGCGCGTGCGCGAGTTTGATCAGTTGAACTTTCATAATCTTAAACGGCAGGAGCGGCGAGTCCCGCTCGATGTAGCGCGAGCAAGTGGAAGCAGGCGACGACGAGCGCGTGATTGATCGAGCCGTCGCTGATGAGCCGTGGAATGTCCGCGAGCGGGACGAGCCTCACGACGGTGTGCTCGGTGCTTTCGATCACGGGCTTTTGCCGCAAGTCCACGTCGCGCGCGAGAAACATGTGTATCCAGTTGTTGTGAATCGCGGGATTGGGTCTGAGCTTTCCCAGACTAACGATTTCGCGCGTGGCGGCGTAGCCCGTCTCTTCCAGCAACTCGCGCGCGGCGGCCGACTGCGGCAACTCTCCGGCGTCCACCATCCCTCCCGGAATTTCCAGCGTCACCTCTTCCGAGCCGTGCCGGTATTGTTCGATCAACACCACCTCTTCGTCGGCCGTCAGCGGAATGATATTGATCCAGTCGGACGATTCGAGAACGTAGAAATCGTGCTCGCTGCCCTTGTGCGGGCTGACGCTCATGTCGCGCCGCACACGGAAGATGCGGCAATCGGCGACGACCTCGGAACTGCTTCGCCGCCACGAAAGATCGTGCGCGTCGCCACTGCGCTTCTCAACGGTGTCGGCGCTCACGCTTCCGTCACCTCAACGCGCGCCTCGATCTCCGTCTTCGGGATCAGCGCAGGCCAGTAGGCGACGATCTCTTCCACCTTCGGACGCCCGCCCGCGAAACCCGTCACGCCCGGCGGCCCCGTCAGGATGAGCGGGGCGATCTCTTTCGTGAAACGTTCGACCGACGCGCGATCCGCGCCGCGCACGCCGACGCGCAGTTGGACTTCCGGAAGGTCGGCCGACGGCTCACCGGCGAGACGCCCGTGCGTCGCGTTCGCGCCGACGAACTCCGTCAGAATTTGATCGAAGCGCAGGCCGAGGCGTTCGAGCCGCGCGCGCAGGATCGCATCCGCCGCGCGAGCCTTCGCGTATGCGTCCGGCCACGAATAGACGAGCGTGCCGACGGCCTTGTAGCCCGCCGAATAACTGATCGAGACCTTGAGGAATTCGGTCGCCGGCCGTCCCTTGATGCCGTGGACGCGCACGCGATTCGTTCCCGCCTCTTCGAGCCGGATCGAAGTGAAGTCGGCCACGCAGTCGGGGGTGATGTACTCGTGCGGGTCGCCCATTTCGTAAACGAGTTGTTCCTTGATGGAAGGGATCGAGACGATGCCGCCCGTGCCTTCGTGCTTCGTGACGACGAACGTGCCGTCGGGCGCGGCTTCGACGATGGGGAAGCCGACATTTGCGAGGTCGGGGATCGACTGCCAATCGTACTGGCAGTTGCCGCCCGACGCCTGCGCGCCGCATTCGATGATGTGCCCCGCGATAGTTCCGGCGGAGAGCAAATTCCAGTCGTCCTCGCGCCAGCCGAACTCGTGTATGACGGGAGCGAGCGTCAAGCCCGTGTCGGTCGCGCGCCCGGTGATGACGACCTGCGCGCCGCCGTTCAAAGCCTCGACCATCGGCCACGCCCCGAGGTAAACGTTCGCGCTCTGAATAGCATCGCGCACTTTCGACAGCGGCTCGTTCGTGTCCATGTTGCGCAGTTCGATTCCGCGTTCGAGAAACTCGTCGAGTCGCCCCATGATGTCGTCGCCGGTCACCGTCCCGATGCGCAGGCGACCGCCGAGCCCGAGTTCGCGCGCCACCTCGCGGACGGCCTCGGCGCAGCCCACAGGGTTCACGCCACCGGCGTTCGCCGTCACGCGTATATTCCGCTCCACGCAATCGGGCAGAATCTCGCGCATCAGCGGCACGAAATCGCGCGCGTATCCGGCGCGCGGGTCGCGCGCTCGCTGCTTCTGCATGATGGACATTGTGACCTCGGCCAGATAGTCGAGCATCAAATAATCTATCTGCCCGCCTTTGACCTGCTGCACGGGCGCATCGAGCATATCGCCCCAGAAGCCCTGCCCGCTCGCGATGCGAATCTTCTCTTTCATCTTTGATCCAAAAAAAAAGTTTCAGGTTTCAGGTTTCAGGTTTCAGGACTGAGGTTCTTCGTTCTTTAACTTGAAACCTGAAACCTGAAACCTGAAACTTACTTTGCCGCGAAAAGCAAAAAGGTAAAAGTTAAAGAACGAAGCAGTTCTCGCCTTTTGCCTTTTACCTTTTTACTCTGACCTTACATCGAGGATGTTCCGGTTGCTAACTACTGCCCCGGCGTCGGGGTCGGCGGCGCGTCCGGCGTCGGCGGCGCGTCCGGCGTCGTCATCATCGCGGGGTTGCTGCGGCGACCGCGACGGCCTCGACGACCGCGCGCACGCGTCGTCGTGCCGCCGTCGGCGTCCATCGCTGCTCCGCCGCCGGCCGCATCACTTCTGCCGTTAAACGTGAAGGCGCGCGATTCGCCGCGCACGCTCTGGATTCTCAGCGTGCGTCCCCTGTGCCATGCGCGCGTCGAGACGATGGTGGCGGGCAGCGTGTCGCCGAAGCGCATCGAGAGCGCGGTGTAGCCCGGCCAACTGCGTGCGCTGATCGTGCCGCTCGCCGTCGCCGCACCGGCCGTGATCGTGAACGTGTTGGACGTGAGCGTCAACGTCGCCTCGCCCGACATGCCGCCCTCCGCGTAATTGACCGTGCCGGTGTAAGTGCCTGACAGGTCGGCCGCGTCGCCGAACGTGCCCATGCCGGGCATGCTGCCGCCCTGCCCGCCGCCCGACATGTTCATGTTCGCATCCTGCGTCCCCGTCGTATCGGTCGCCATGTTCATGTTGCCCGACGTGTCGCCCGACATATTTGCGTTCGCGTCGCTCATGTTGGCGTTCATCATACCGGCGGCGTCGGCGTTCCGGCGGGCGCGACGGCGCGCGCGGCGTGTTTGACGACGCATCCGGCGGCGGCCTCTGCGCCCGCTCATGCTGCCGGTGTTCATATTCCCCTGCATCATCATAGTGTCGCCGGTCGAGCCGCTATTGGTGTTCTGCGCCGATGCGGGTAACTCCGCGCCGACGAAAACAGCCGCGACTAACAGGACTAAGAGACTGATCAGTTTGCCCGTGATGTTTCTCTTCATAGTGAACTCACCCTCCGTTGGAATATCGCGTCGCACCTCGCTGTAGGCCGACGGCTAAGCGTTTTCGTAAGACGCCAGTGTGACCAGAGTGCCTTCCCCGTGCCCGGCTCGATTTGCCGCCTCCGGCGGATGCCGGAAATGCTCTGCCGTAGAGATCGTTTGACCGACAGCGCATCCGTCGCGTGCCGGTCGTCGGCGCGTTCCGCAGGTTCCCGGGCGTCGCACGAGTCGCCCCGCGTCCTCCAGACCGGTTTGCACCAGGGGATGAACTATCTATTCCGGTTGAGCTGCTAACTTTGCCTGTAGTTTCTCACAAGATGAAAACTGTTGCACGAAAAATCGTGCGCCTCTGTCCGACCGCGCGGAACTCTCATCTTCAGACAAGCTGGGGCGGCAGGACAAAATGGCCGAGATGCGGCCCGTCGTAGTTCGCGCTCACGCGCAAGGCCAACTCCAGCGCGTCTCGCGTCTGCTCGGGCGTGACGACCGCATCGACGAACCCGCGCGCCGCCGCGTGCTTGGCGTCCAACTGCCGGTCGTAATCTTCCCGCACGCGCGCCATCTCCGCTTTCAAAGTCTCGTCGGGTTCCGCGCCTTCGCGCTTCAACTTGTCGAGTTGCGTGCCGAAGAGAGCCTGCACGGCCGAGTCGCCTTCCATCACTCCCATGCGGCCGGTCGGCCAACTGAAAATGAAATCGGGGTCGAAGCCCTGCCCCGCCATCGCGTAGTAGCCCGCGCCCGACGCGTGGTTGATGGTGAGGACGATCTTCGGCACGCTCGCCGTAGCCATCGCTTCGACGAAGCGTGCGCCCGCGCGGATGATGCCGGAATGTTCCGCCTCCGCGCCGACCATGAAGCCCGACACGTCCTGTATGAAGACGAGGGGCGTGCGGTGTCGATTGCACACGTCTATGAAGTAAGCGACCTTTTCGGCCGACTCCGTGTAGATGATGCCGCCGAACTTCGGCTGCCCGCCGCCGCCCGCCGCGCGAAACATGCCCCGGCTGTTCGCGATCACTCCGACCTGTATGCCGCGTATGCGCGCGTGCCCCGTGATCATCTCGCGCGCATAGTCGGCTTGAAACTCGTCCCAGTGCCCGTCGTCTATGATGCACCCGAGAACGGCGCGCGCGTCGTAGGGTTGGCGATGGTCTTCGGGGATGAGGTCGTAGAGTTCTTCCGCCGTGCGCGCCGCCTCCGCGCTCTCGGCAACCGTGAGCGAGCGCGACTGTGTGACGGGAAGCCCGGAGACGAACTCCCTGATCTTCGCGACGCACTCTTCATCGTTCGCGACGCGGTAATGCGCGACGCCGGAAATCTCGTTGTGCGCGCGCGCTCCGCCGAGCGTTTCGTTATCTATCGTCTGCCCGGTCGCGCCTTTGACGAGGTTCGCGCCGCCGAGTCCCATGAAGGAAGTGCCTTCGACCATCACGATGATGTCGGAGAGCGCGGGCAGGTATGCGCCGCCCGCGACGCACGGCCCCATCACGGCCGAGATTTGCGGGACGTGCAGATAGCGGCGCATGATCGAGTTGTAATAGAAGATGCGCGCCGCGCCGTACTGACCGGGGAAGACGCCGCCCTGATACGGCAGGTTCACGCCCGCCGAATCCACCAGATAAATGATCGGCACGCGCGAGCGCATCGCTACCTCTTGCGCGCGCAGTATTTTCTTGATCGTCTCCGGCCACCACGAACCGGCCTTCACGGTCGCATCGTTGGCGACGACGACGCATTCGCGCCCCCCGACGCGCCCCACCACCGTCACCACGCCCGCCGCCGGTGCGCTCCCCTTGTATTCGTCATAAGCGACGAGCAGGCCGATCTCCTGCGCGTATGCGCCGGGGTCTAAGAGAAGCGCGAGCCGCTCGCGCGCGGTGAGTTTGCCCTGGCTGTGTTGCCGCTCGATTTTATCGGGGCCGCCGCCGCGCTGAAGTTTGGACGCGAGGCGTTCGTACTCTTCGACGAGTTCGCGCAGGCGCGTGCGCTTGCCCGTAGCACCGGCGGAAGATAGTGGTTCTGACTTCATCGTGACACATGACCGCGCAGGCGTGCGCCCTATAGGCACGGCTCGGCGGCGTTTATTCGTTGCTTAAATTTTATCGCCAAAGATGCCTCAACATAACATAGGAGCGCGACGCGAGACAACGCGCCTGTTATGCGACGGCTCGGGTGAGGCGGTTCCGGTGGCGGGTGGTGGTTTCCGGCCTTACGGCGTTCCCATAACCTTTTTCAACAACGCGCCCGCGTCGGCCTTCTCGGGCAAGCCTTCGAGGATGGCGACGCGCGCGCCCTGTCGTTCCAGAACGACCGCACCCTCGCCCGTCGTGCGCCAAGCGCGGCGCGTCCGCGGGGGGACGCTCGCGCGCGTGTCGGCGACGGCGGCAGGGTAACGACGCTCCGTGCGTTTGACGTAGGCGTCGAAGAATTCCGTGGCATCGGCCTCGGTGTCCCAGGTCGTGAGTTGGGCGAGCAAGACCTGACGCGTCGCGCGGTTTTCGTAGAGCGCGAAGCGGTCGCCGCCCCACCCCTCCACGGCCTTCTGCGACTCTTTCTCGGCGCGCAGGAATTCGTCGAGAATCTGGAAATAGCCCCATTCGCCGTTCACGTCGTAATCAAGCCGCGTCCAACCTTTGCCGAGCAGTCCGGCGATGTCGGGCAAGCTGACTTTCACGGGCGCTTCGCGCGCGAAATATTTGTCGGCGTGCAGGATTTGTTCGGTTGATTGCGGCAGATTTTTGAAGGCTTCGGAGACGAGCGGCCAACCGCCGCGCCGGTAAACGTGCGATGTCCACTCCATGCCCTGCTTGTAGGGAAAGAGCAGCGAGTCGCGTATGACGCGCGGCGCGCGCTCGATCTTTTCAGACGCGCTCGCGCCGGCGTTCATCGACTTCATCATCGCCGCCACGCGTTTTATGTCGCGCATCACGTAGAAGGTCATGACGAGCGTCGCGTCGCCTTCGACGAGGGCGTGCGCGGCGAGTTCCGCGTCCGAGTCGCCCTTCGGCCAGTTCTCGAAGCGGCGCAGGTTGAAGTGCTGGTCTTGTAGCGCGTGCGTGAGTTCGTGCGCGATGACGGGTTGCTGCCCGTCGAGGTCGATCCAATCGGCGAGGTAGAACTCCCGCGACTTCGGGTCGTAGTAACCCGCCACCTGTTCGGTGAGCAGTTCGATCAGGAAGGAGCGCATTGCGAAGTTGGCGGGCACGAGTCCGAACTTCTTGAGCGCGAGTTCGCTCGCGTGCAGTTCGGCGGGCGTCGTCTGCTCGTCGAGGTTGCGCACCAGCATGCGCTCGATCTCGGCGCGCGACTGCGCCCCGCTCACGACCGCGCGGAGCACTCCGAGTTGCCTGATCTCGCCCGTCTCTTTCAGAACATCGGCGGTTGCCGCCGCCACGCTCGCGCTGCGCGGATTGACGGCCGCGGTGGACGGCCTTTGCGGCGCGGCCACCTGCGCCGCCGAGCGCGATGCGCCCGCAGGCCACAAACCCGCCGTGAGCGCTAACGCCAGAAGAAGGGCGAAGCTCGCTCGTGCCCGGCCGAACTTATTGTTGCTCTTTGACATCTCTTACCTTTCGCTTTTATAGTCCGCAGGCGCGCGGCTCATTTCGGTAGTGTAGATTGCTCTCCGGCGGAGGGCAATGGAGCGGGAGGCTTTTATGATGGCTGAAACTGCTATGGATGATCCTCTGTTCGACGTGTGGCACGAGACAAGCGTGCGCGTGCGCTATGCGGAGACGGACAGGATGGGCGTCGTCTATCACGCCAACTATCTCGTCTGGTTCGAAATCGGCCGCACGGAATTCTGTCGGGCGCGCGGCTTCGCTTACAGAGATATGGAAGAAAACTCCGATGCCTTCCTCGTCGTCGCCGAAAGCTACTGCCGCTACAAAGCCCCCGCCTTCTTCGACGACGAACTGATCGTGCGCACCCATATTACCGAACTGCGCCGTCGTTCCGTTCGCTTCGGCTATGAAATCCTGCGCGCCACCGACGGCCTGATCATCGCCGAGGGCGAAACCGGCCACGTCGTCACTGACGCCAACGGGCGCGTCAAATCAATGCCCGAACTCTATCGCGACCTGCTCTCCGCCGTCCCCGAAGAAGACATCCACACCTCGCAACTGCCGCAACGCATCGAACCCGTCCCCGATAACAGCGCGCCGTAAAAAGCAGGGATGAGGGATGAGGGATGAGGGATGAATAAAGCGTGGCCGCTCAAGTTGAGCGGCCACGCTTTTCGATTTGTATCTGTACCTTGCCCCGGCGCTATCGCGCATTGGCTATTAGTTTGCCGCTCTCGCGCTTTTGTTACTTGACGCTGAACTTGCCGCTCATCAGCGTCGTGCCCCAGTGGATTTTCACTTCGCCTTCGCCGTTCTCGTCCGTGAGGTCGATGTCCAGCAATTCCGCCGAGTCGGACGCCTTCTCAAGTTTCAAGGGCAACTCGGCCACGTAGCCCTCTTTTATCGCGGGCGCGCCCCACATCCCGGTCTTCGGGTGAAAGGCGAGCGTCCACGCGTCGTCGCCCACGCGGCGCACCCAGAGCGAATACTTTCCGGCCTTCAATTCCTTGCCCCCGATCATGAGATCGGCTTCCGTCGTGATCTCGGTCGCCTGATTCATGCCGACGCGCCAGACCGTGCCGACCGGAGCTTGCGCCAACAGGTCGCGTCCTTTCATGGCGGGGCGGCCGTAGTTGATGGAAATCTTCTTGCCCTTGACGTTGACGGAGGCATCGGCGCGCGGGGCGGGGGCTTCTTTCTGCGCTTGCGGCGCGGCGGCAGGCATAGCGTTCGACGCGGGCGCGGCGGGCGTGGCGTTCGACGCTGGCGAAGCGGGTGTGGCGTTCGACGCCGGCGTGGCAGCGGTCTGCGCCTGCGACGAGAAAGCGCAACAGAGCAATAACAGCATTGGTAAAAGTGTGCGGGTCTTCATCTATATCCTCCGTAACTGGTTCGTGTGCTATCGGAAATTTTTCCGCCGAATTATAAATCGCGGCCGTGTGCGAACGCCCTGTCGAGACGACGCCCGAGGGAATCAGGATTCGTGCGGCAGCGAAAGGCGCGAGATTTCGCGCGCGCGCCCGGTTTCGTCGTCGATCTCTATGACGGCGGCGCAGATGCGGACGTTGCCCGCCGAGTGTTCCGCGCGCCGGTGCGTGACGGAGGTGAAGCGCGCGATCACGTCGTCCTTCTCCATGCCGATAACGCCCGCGTGGCTGCCCGTCATGCCGATGTCGGAGAGGAAGGCCGTCCCGCCGGGCAGGATGCGCTCGTCGGCCGTCTGGACGTGTGTATGCGTGCCGACGACGGCCGAGACGCGCCCATCCAGAAACCACCCCATCGCGCTCTTTTCCGAAGTGGCCTCGGCGTGCATGTCAACGAGACGCACGCGCACATCCGGCGGAATGGAATTCACCAACTCGTTCGCGACGCGAAACGGATCGTCCGACGTGCCCATAAAGACGCGCCCGATGAAGTTCAGGACGGCGACGCGCACGCCGCGCACTTCGCCGATCCACATCCCGTTGCCCGGCGTGCCGGGCGGGTAATTGGCGGGGCGCAGGAGTCGCCCGTTGCGTTCGATGTAGGGGATCACGTCGCGCTTGTCGAAGATGTGATTGCCGGAGGTCATCACGTCGATGCCCGACGCGAACAGTTGATCGGCAAGCGAAGGAGTGATGGAGAAACCGCCCGCGACGTTTTCGGCGTTCATCACGGCGAGGTCGATGCGGTGCTGTTCGCGCAGGTCTTGAATGCGTTCAAGAACGGCCGTCCGCCCCGGCTTCGCCACCACATCGCCGATCATCAAGACTCTCATCAACACCCCTGAAACGGTAAATCGTGAATCGTAAATCGTGAACAGACTAAAACATTTTCCGTCTATTTACGATTTACGATTCACGATTAACAAAAAGATGGCAGAGGGACATCCGCAAAGCCGCTCCGAAGCCGTAATTGAACCTGCACTCAACAGGTGGGTGTCCTTTTGTGAGCCGCGGCCTTTGGCAGTTCCTTAACGATGAAGGAATGCACTGGCTATCGAAGCGGCGTCGGACTCCCTTATCAACGGCATTGGCTCAACATGGGAAATCGGTGGCGAACCACGCAGAATAAATTCCCTCAGCCGAACCGGATACTAGCATAAATCTGCGGCCGGATCGTCAATTTTCAACGCCTAAAACAGGCTCTCGAAACTTGACAACCGGCGTCAGGTTTTTCTCAATTTTCAGGTGAAGGAGATGTTGCTCTGGTTGGCGGTTTGCTGCTCGGCGACGGTGCGCGCTTTGAGCAAACGGTCGAGCAGGTCGGCGCATTCGCCGCTGCGCGCGGCCAGTTGCGAGTCGGCCTGTTCGTGGAGGCGCTTGAGGCGGTGGAGTTCGTCGGCGATGTGGAGCGCGGCCAGGATCGCCACTTTGAGCGAATCGACCGTGAGCGTGCCAGAGGAGATTTCGCGCATGCGCCGGTCAACAAACTCTGCGAGTTGCGTGACGTATTCGCTGTCGCCGTCGGAGCGGATGTTGTAAATCTGGTTGTAGATTTCCACGCGGATGGTGGGCGTGCCCGGCGACTCGCCGGGGCTTTTGATGGCGCTCATAACTTACTTAACTCTCCGCCGGTCATTTCCTGACGGCTTCGGCCATCTCCGGGTCGAGCACGGCGACGGCATCGAGCATCGCTTCGACCTTCATGCGAATCATGTCGCGCTCGGACAAGAGACGCTCGACCTGCGATTCGAGCCGCTCCTTCTCGTCGAGCAAGTTGCTCAACTCGCGCCGCGTGGCGGTGACATCGCGCTCCAGTGCTTCCTTCTCCTGACGCAGAGTCTTCGTCAGTTCGATGGTGCGGTAAATCTTATCTTCGAGGTGTGAAAATTTCTCCAGTCCGGTTAGTCCGACCATCGCCTCTCCTTCACCACAAAACAGCAATTCAAAATTGCCGACCGATTATGCGGCTTCGCGACTCCGAGCGCAAGAGGGAAGCGGCGGAGGCCACGGATCAACGCTCGGAGGCGGGTTAAAAACAGTAACCGCTTTCCGGCGACCTCTCGCCTATGGCTTACGACACCTGATTTCAACGCTTCAACTGAGCGCCGAATTTCTCTTCCAGAGTGTTGACGATGCGCCCGTGGAGGGCGTCGACATCCTCGTCGCGCAGTGTCCGGTCATCGGCGCGGTATTCGATTCTGAGCGTCACGGAGCGTTGACCTTCGGGCACGCGCTCTCCCTCGTAGACGTAGACGAGGGCGACGCGGCGCACATGTTCGAGGTTCAACTCGACGACGGCGCGCCGCATTTCCGCGAAGGTCACGCCCCTCTCGGCGACGAGCGACGCGTCGCGCATGACCGATGGAAAGCGCGCGAGCGGCCTGTAGCGCACGCCCGTCTCGCCTGCGGCGAACAGAGTCGTTAAGTCAACTTCGGCGACGTAGATCGGCTGCTTGAATTTATAGAGGGCGGCCACATCGTCGGCCAGCCTGCCGAGCGTGCCGACGGCGCGCCCCGCGATTAGGATTTGCGCCGCCTGCCCTTCGCGCAGGTGCTTTGCGCTCGCCGGGGCAAATTCCGGCGAAGCGACGTTCATGGCGGCGAGGGCGGATTCGAGCGCGCCTTTGAGATCGTAGAAATCGAGCTCGCGCGACGCGCCCGCGTGCCCTTCCTCGGTGGCGATGCCCGTTGCCAAGAGGGCGCAGGCTTCTATCTCGTGCGGCTGGCCGCCCGTATCCGCCGCGGCCGCAAAGACGCGCCCCGTCTCGAAGAGGCGCACGTCGCGCGTGCCGTGGTTGAAGTTGTGCCGCGCCGATTCGAGCAGCCCGATGAGAAGCGTCGGCCGCATGCGCGCCGCGCCTTCGATGATGGGGTTACTGAGCGTTACGAATCGCGCCGACTCGTCGGTGTGCCGGACGAGTTCCGGCAGCAACTCGAATTGTTCGTCGTGCGTCGAATTAATAAAGCTGAAGGTCAAAGCCTCGTCGTACCCGCATGCGTTCAGCGCGCGGCGCGCTTCGCGCCTGCGTCCCTCGTGCGCGCGGTGCTCGCCCACGACGTTTGTGGCGGGCAGCGCGTCCGAAACTTTGTCGTAGCCGAAATGCCGGCCGACCTCTTCGACCAGGTCTTCCTCGATCCGCAGGTCAGTGCGCCAGGACGGGCTGACGAAGTCCGCGCTCGCCCCGGACGGGGATGCGGCCACACTCTGCGCGTCCGCTGCCCCGCCCGGTTGCTGCGCGCCGTTCGCCCCGGCGGGCTTGACGCCGAGCGCGCCGAGAATGCGTAGCGAATCCTGCGGCGGCACGTCGAGACCCGTCAATTCCCTGACGCGTGCGAATCGCAGCGAGGCGGTCGGCGGCGTTAGCGGCTGCGGGTAAACGTCTATAGCGTCCGTCGTGGCCGTGCCGCCCGCCAGTTCCGTTATGAGTGCGGCGGCTCGCGCCTGCGCGCGCAACTGTCCCTCGTAATCGACCCCGCGCTCGAAGCGATCAGACGCTTCGGTCTGTAGCCCGAGAGCGCGCGACGTGCGCCTGATGGACGCGGGCGCGAAGTAGGCCGACTCGATCAAAACGTCCCTAGTCGTATCGGAAATCTCGGTCTCCGCGCCGCCCATCACACCCGCAATCGCGACCGCGCGCAGCGCGTCGGCGATGACGAGCATCTCCGCGTCGAGTTCGCGCTCAACTCCGTCGAGCGTCTCGATGCGTTCGCCCGCGCGAGCGCGCCTGACGACGAGGCGACGTTCGTTCAACTTCTCCATGTCGAAAGCGTGCAGCGGTTGCCCGAGTTCGAGCATGACGTAGTTGGTGATGTCCGCCACGTTGTTGATCGAACGCTGCCCGATGGCCTGCAAGCGCGCGACGAGCCACGCGGGCGACGGCGCGATGCGCACGCCGCGCACGATGCGCGCCGTGATGCGCGGGCACAGGTCGGCGGCCTGCAACTCGACCGACGTAAAACTTTCCGTCCTTCCCTCTTCGCGCGCCGGGCGCATCTCAGGCCAACGCACCTCGCCGCCCGTGAATACACACACCTCGCGCGCGACGCCGAGGTGCGACAGCAGATCGGGGCGGTTCGACAGGACTGCGAACTCCAACAGGAAATCATCGCCCGCCTCGTGCACGGCCTCGACCTCAAGCCCCGCCATCGTCAAACGCTCGCGCAGTTCGCCCGCCGTCAAACGTGCGCCCGTCAATTCGCCTAGCCAGTTGTAGCTGATATTCATAAGCATTCAGTTTTCAGTTACCGGTTTTCAGTTTTCAGACAAACGCTCTACATCTGAAAACTGAAAACCGGTAACTGAAAACTTCTTCAATTAAACTGTTCGAGGAAGCGCACGTCGTTCTCGAAGAGGAGGCGTATGTCGTCGAGGCCGAAGTTCATCATGCACATGCGGTCGATGCCGAAGCCGAAGGCGAAACCGGAGAACTCCTGCGGGTCGATGCCGACGGCGCCGAGAACGTTCGGATGCACCATCCCGGAACCGCCGAGTTCGATCCAGCCCGAACCCTTGCAAAGGCGACAGCCCGCGCCGTCGCACTTGAAGCAACTGAAGTCGAACTCCGCGCTCGGCTCGGTGAACGGGAAGTAGGAGGGACGGAAGCGCGTGCGCGTCTGCGGCCCGTAGAGGCGGCGTAGGAACTCCGTGACCGTCCCCTTCAGATGTCCCATCGTGATGCCGCGATCAACGAGCAGCCCTTCGACCTGGAAGAACATCGGGTTGTGCGTGGCGTCGGGCGTGTCGCGGCGGAAGACTTTGCCGGGCGCGATGACGCGCAAAGGGGGCCTGCGCCGCTGCATGGCGTGAATCTGCACGGTCGAAGTTTGCGAACGCAGCGCGAAGTCTTCCGTCGTGTAGAAAGTGTCCTGCGGGCTGCGCGCGGGATGCGAGGGCGGGATGTTGAGCGCGTCGAAGTTGTAGAAGTCGGTCTCGATCTCGGGGCCGTCTTCGACCGTGTAGCCCATCGCGACGAAGATGTCCTCGATGCGCTGGCGCACGATGGTGACGGGGTGCTGGTGGCCGCGCCGCGGGCGACGGCCGGGGAGCGTCACGTCCAGGCGCTCGCGCTCGATGCGCTTGACATGTATATGTGCCTCAAGCGTTCGCTCAACTTCGGAGAGTGGAGTATCAATGCCCACTTGAAGCACAAGCATGAACTGACCGAACTCTTGACGCTCCCTTTGATCTGAGATGCGACCTATCATCTTTCTTAAGGATGATAATTTGCTCTTGCGACCAGCGAACCTAGTACGTATCTCTACCAACTCGCGTAACAGGTTTTCTGCTTCGCTGAGAGTTAAAGCCTCCGCCCCTGTGGTTGGCCTAAATTGTTCAAAGCGTCCGAACTCTTGCTCGAACGCTTTGAACTCTTGCTCTGCTTGTGTTCTATACTCAGCGACTTCCGAACTCATTCAGAAACCTCTATCTAGTGAATCGTAAATCGTGAATAGAATAAGATAGTTTTATCTATTCACGATTTACGATTCACGATTCACGACTGTTAAGCCGCCGCCTGTTGCTGCTGCTGCTCGTTGCGAGAGAGCGCGTTCTTCGCCTGTCCGGCGAGTTCCGTGAAGGCGTCCGGCGAGTTGGCGGCGAGGTCGGCCAGCACTTTGCGGTCGAGTTCGATCCCGGCCACTTTCAGGCCGTGCATGAATTGTGAATAGTTCATGTCGTTTAGGCGCGCCGCCGCGCCGATGCGCACGATCCACAGGCTGCGGAAGTCGCGTTTTTTGAGCTTGCGCCCCGTGTAGGCGAAATTCAGCGCGCGGTCTACCGATTCGCTCGCCTGGCGGAAGAGTTTCGACTTCGTGCCGCGATAGCCCTTCGCTAATTTAAGTATCTTCTTGCGCCGTTCCGTGCGCTTATTTCCGCGTTTTGCCCTCGGCATAACATTCTCCTCCTTACAATCAAAGGATGAACGATGAACGATGAACGATGAATGAAAGCAAATAAATTTACTTCATCGTTCCGCGTTCCGCGTTCATCATTTCTCTTTAGCTTCTCCCGTAGGGCAGCATGTCTCTGAAGCGCTGCTCGTCGGACTCGGACACGAGCGTGTCAATGTCGAGATGGCGTTTCCGTTTCTGCGTCTTGCTGGTCAGGATGTGACGCGCGTGCGAGTGGCCGCGCTTGAACTTGCCGCTCGCCGTCATGCGCACGCGTTTGGCCGCGCCCTTGTGTGTTTTGAGTTTTGGCATAATAACCGCTCCTTCGTGTCTAAAAAATATCTTATTGAGATGACGTGCCGCCGCCGTTGCTCGTCTCCGTCGCTATCGGCAGGGCTGGCGCGGCCGGTTTCGCGCCGCCGCCTCCACCGCCACCGCCGCCGCTGGTCTTCTGCTTCTTCGGCGTGAAGATAAAAAACATCTGGTTGCCCTCCATACGGGGGCGCGATTCGACCTCGCCGTATTCGGCCAGGTCCTTCTCCAGACGCTGCAACAACTCAGCGCCGAGTTCGCGGTGCGTGATCTCTCGACCGCGAAAGAAGATCGTCGCTTTGACTTTATCGCCGTCCGTCAGCCAGTCGCGCGCGTGCTTCATCTTGAAGTTGTAGTCGTGATCGTCCGTGCCCGGCCGGAACTTCACTTCCTTGACCGTGATTGTGACCTGCTTCTTCTTCGCCTCTTTCTGCTTCTTGCTGTTCTCATACTGGAACTTGCCGAAGTCGATGATACGACAGACGGGCGGGTCGGCCGTGGCCGCCACCTCGACGAGATCGAGTCCTTTTTCGCGCGCCATGCGAATGGCATCGCGCGTGTTCAGGATGCCGAGTTGCTCGCCATCGTCGCCGATGACGCGCACTTCGGGCACGCGAATCCGGTCGTTGATGCGCGCAGAGGGTGTCCGGCGTGTGTCAGGGCGCTGTCCGCGCCCGCGAAAACTTGGTGAGATTGCTCCACCTCCTAAGGCTGTGAGTTTCAGGTTTCAACTTTCAGGTTTCAAGTCTGAAATGTTCTTCATTTTCTAACTTGAAACCTGAAACCTGAAACCTGAAACTCATGTGTTCGACAATGCGCGCGACTCGATGAGGGCGCGCGCCATCCGTTTGAAATCTTCCGTCGGCATCGAGCCGAGGTCGCCATGTGCGCGCTCGCGCACGGCGACATTTCCCTGCTCCATCTCGCGGTCGCCGAGCACGAGCATGAAAGGCACTTTCTGCATTTGCGCGTCGCGTATCTTCGCGCCGACCTTCTCGCTCCGCGTGTTCACTTCGACGCGCAAACCCGCCGCGCGCAACTCGCGCGCGACCGATTCGGCATATTCGTTGATGCGATCCGTGATCGGCAGCACGGACACCTGCACCGGCGCGAGCCAGAGCGGAAACGCGCCCGCGTAGTGCTCGATCAAAACGCCGAAGAAGCGTTCGATTGAACCGAAGAGCGCGCGATGCACCATCACGGGGCGGTGCCGCATGTTGTCTTCGGCGATGTACTCAAGCTCGAAGCGTTCCGGCAAGTTGAAATCCCACTGCACCGTGCCGAGTTGCCAGAGCCGCCCGATGGCGTCTTCGATCTTGAAGTCGATCTTCGGCCCGTAGAAAGCCGCCTCGCCTTCAACGCGCTCGTAAGGGACACCGCGTTCGTTCAAAGCATCGGCGAGCGCGCTCTCGGACTGCGCCCAATCCTCTTCCGCGCCGAGATAATTCTTGTTCGTCTCGCTGCCTTTGACGGACAACTCGAACTTTACCTTTTCGAAGCCGAACGTGCGGAAAACTTCGATGACGAAATCAACGCAGTCGCCGATCTCTTTGCGCACCTGTTCAGGCGTGCAGAAAAGATGCGCGTCGTCCACCGTGAAGCCACGCACGCGCATCAGGCCGTGCAGCGTGCCCGACAGTTCTGCGCGATAGACCGTGCCCATCTCCGCGTAACGCTGCGGCAGGTCGCGATAGGAACGCTGCTGCGATTTATAGATGCCGATGTGGAACGGGCAGTTCATCGGCTTCAGGCGAAACTCCGTGTCTTCGAGTTTCGTCGGCGCGAACATCGAATCGCCGTAGCTCTGATCGTGCCCGCTCTTTATCCACAACTCGCGCTTTGCGATGTGCGGCGTGTAGACGAAACTGTAGTCGCGCTTGACCAACTCCTCGTACAGGTAATCCTCCATCTTCTTCCGAATCATCGCACCCTTCGGATGCCAGAAGATGAGACCCTGCCCGTAGTTGTCCTGAATCGAAAACAGGTCGAGTTCGCGCCCGAGCCGGCGGTGATCGCGACGCTCGGCTTCTTCGCGCTGCCGCTGCCACGCGTCGAGTTCCTCCTGCGTGAAGAAGGCCGTGCCGTAGATGCGCTGCATCTGCTCGCGCTCGGCGTCGCCCATCCAGTAAGCGCCGGAGAGCGTCAGTAGTTTGAACGCTTTCAGCTTGTTCGTGTTCGGCACGTGCGGGCCGAGGCAGAAATCTATGAACGGCGAATTGTCTATGTGATAGACGCTCACCGTCTCGCCGCCCTTATCTTCGACCAACTGGCACTTCAGAGGCTCGCCACGCTCGTCGAAGATGCGCAGCGCGTCGGCCTTCGGAATCTCTTCGCGACGATAAGCTAAATTGCGTTTGGCGATGTCGCGCATACGCTTTTCGATGACGGGCAGGTCTTCCTCCGTCAACTGGCGCGGCGCGATAATGTCGTAGAAGAAACCGTAGCGCGGGTCGTCGAGAAGCGCGGGGCCGATGCCGAGTTGCGTGCCCGGAAAGAGGTCGAGGACGGCCGCCGCCAACAGGTGCGCCGTCGAATGACGCAGCACGTCGAGGCCGTCGCGCGTTGCGGGCAGCACCGGCTCGATCTCGATGGTCGCCGCGCCGTTATCGCCGCCGTTCGCCGCGCCCGCCTCCGCCGCCTCCAACTTGAAGGCGAGGTCAACTTCGCGGCCGTCCACCTTCGCCGCCAGGGCTTGCTTCGCCGCGTCGCGGTCGAGACGCTTCAAAGCCTCGCCCACGCTCACGCCCGCGGGCAACTCTATAGCCTGCGCGCCTTCTTTCAGTTGTACGTTTACTACACTCATCGCCTGTCATCTCCCGCGAAAGATTAATGAGACTGCCCGGCGCGCATCACGCATAAAAACGCGCAACGCGCCCCTCGGTCGCTATGGGTTGGAAGAAAAACCCGTCGGACGCGAGCGGCGGCCTTCGCGGAAGCAAAAGCGTCAAAACCTGATTCTGAATTTCGCGTTCGTCTTTTGGCGACGAACAAATTTGAGATCGGATTCGACAGAAGCGCCTTTGCCGCGCGACGCCGCCGGATTCGGTGGCGGGTCGCTCGTGATTAGAATCGAAACGTAGTTCGAGTTCGCATCAACATAAAAAGCAAAGGTCTTCCGGAGCTCACTGTCGAAAAAAGAAAATGGTAGGCTCGTGCGGATTTGAACCGCAGACCCCTACCGTGTCAAGGTAGTGCTCTACCCCTGAGCTACGAGCCTACAACTGCTAACACCAAACGCTTCAAACACTCTGAAAACGGACTTGTAAAGTAACAAACGCCCCGCGCACATGTCAAGCAAGGTTCCCGCGCTAACAACACCATCCCGCTCTCGTAGTTGTCGAGCGACAAGCCTTACGCCGTCGCATCCGCACACCCGTCTCGCGCTATCACTCGACGGAGGCGAGTTTCGCCGCGCGACCCACGAATATCAGGTCGCACTATTCGGCTTTTAACGCTCTATATTGGGCGATATGCGGCCTCGCCATTATGATAATATTCGTTTGAAGTTGTTAGCTACCTGCCGCAGAGGAACCCTTCGCGACTGCGCTGACCATCCTTAAGATTAAGGAGTAAGGGCGAGATGTCTCAGGCGACGATCCTCTACGTAGAAGACGACGAACTGTTGCGGCTGACGGTGCAGGACGCGCTTGGGTTGGAAGGCCACCGCGTCGAATCGTGCGCCGACGGTCTGGCGGCGCTCACGAGGATTGAGAGCGCGGAGCATTACGATCTGTTCCTGCTCGACAATGAACTGCCCGGCGTGAGCGGGATCGAACTGCTGCGCCACGCGCGCATGCTTCCCCGTCATCAGCACACACCCGTCATCATCATCTCCGCGACCGACTGCGAGCGTGAGGCGCTTCGCACGGGGGCAAACGCATTTCTGAAAAAGCCGGACGACATCAATCAACTCGTCTCGACCATCACGCGACTGCTGCTAAACGCATCCACCCGTTCGACAGCAAATCCTTAAGGCGATAACCTGACCTCCGGTCGCAAATTTACCTTCAGGCCGCCTCTCAAGGATTCATCCCGGTCACGCGCTGGCGGTTTCGGCCGAGACTTGTTCCCACTCTTCATAGAGCGAGCGCAGGCGCGCGTCCTGTTGCTGGTACTCGTCGTTGAGCGTCATCACGCGACCCGCGTCGCGCCCGACTTCGGGGCGCGAGAGTTCGACGGAGAGCGCGGCGAGCCGCTTTTCGACTTCCGCAATCTCGCTTTCGATCACCTGCGTCGTGCGAACGGGCGCACCGTGCGGATTCTTCTTCTTCCCGCCCTTTCCATCCGGCGTTTTCCCTTTGCGCGAAGCGTTCGCCGAACCGTCGCCCCGCGTGCCGGGGTTCGCCGTCGTCTTCGCGGTGGGCGCGTTCGCAGCCTTCTCTCGCGCGGCCTTTGCGCTCGCGGCCTCGGCGCGCGTGAGGGCTTTCCAATCGTGATATTCGGTGTAGTCGCCGTCGTAATGTTCGGCCGCGCCCTCGCCTTCGAGCGCGAGGATTTGCGTCGCCACGCGGTCGAGGAAATAGCGGTCGTGGCTGATGGTGATGATCGTGCCCTCGTAGGCGTCGAGGGCTTCTTCGAGGGCTTCGCGCGAAGGGATGTCGAGGTGGTTCGTCGGCTCGTCGAGGACGAGGACGTTGACGCGCGAATAGATCAGCTTGGCGAGCGCGAGCCTGCCCTTCTCGCCGCCCGAGAGATCGCGCACGTGCTTGTAAACGTCGTCGCCGACGAAGAGAAACTTGGCGAGGAAGCCGCGCAGTTCGCCCGCCGTCACGGTCGAAGGAGCGACGCGACGCAGTTCCATGATGATCTCGTTGCGGTCGTCGAGGTCGTCGAGTTGCTGCGCGTAGTAGCCGATGTTGACTTTCGTGCCCCAACGCGTTTCGCCCGCGAGCGGCGGCAGTTTGTCCAGGAGCGTCTTGATGAAAGTGGTCTTGCCCGAGCCGTTCGGCCCGATGACGCCGAGGGCTTCGCCGCGCGAGAGCGTGAAGGTGATGTCGGTTGCAAGCACGTTGCCGGGGTAGCCGACGGCGAGGTCTTTGACGATGAGCGTCTGATTGCCCGTCCGCTCGACGCCCTTCAACTGGAAATTGCCCTGCGACTGATCGGCGCGCACCGCCTCGACGCGATCCATTTTTTGTAACATCGTGCGGCGCGACTTGGCCTGTTTGGTCTTCTGCCCGGCGAGGTTGCGGCGGATGAACTCTTCGGTCTTGGCGATGAGGTGTTGCTGGTTTTCGTAGGCGCGCCGCTGCGCCTCGCGCCGCTCCTCGCGCTCGACGAGAAAGGCCGAATAGTTGCCGTTGTAACTAACGGCCTTGCCGTTCTCCACTTCGACGATGCGGCGGCACGAGCGGTCTAGGAAATAACGGTCGTGCGAGATGATGACGTAGGCCGAAGCGTATGAAGACAGAAACTCTTCGAGCCATTCGACGCCCGCCACGTCGAGGTGATTCGTCGGCTCGTCGAGCAAAAGCACGTCGGGTTCGGCGAGCAGGAGGCGAGCCATGCCGAGCCGGTTTTTCTGCCCGCCCGAAAGTTTCTCAGTCTCCATCTGCCACATCTCGCGCTCGAAGCCGAGACCGAACAAAATCGCCTCGGCGCGCGCCGCGTACTCGAAGCCGCCCTCGCGCTCGAACTCGTGCTGGAGATCGCTGTAGCGTTCGAGCACGGCTTCGAGGTCGTCCGTGGCCTCGGCCATGCGGTGTTCGAGTTCGTGCATCTCGTGCTCGATCTGCTGGAGACGACCGAAGGCCGCGAGCGCCGATTCGTGGACGGTCATCCCCGGCTCGAAATCGACATGCTGCTGGAGCAGGCCGAGATTGAGGCCGCGCGCTCGCACCACATCGCCCTCGTCGGGCGTCTCTTCGCCGCCGATCAGGCGGAAGAGCGTGGTCTTGCCCGCGCCGTTGCGCCCGACGAGGCCGACGTGTTCGCCCGGGTTGATCTGTAGCGACACGCCGCGCAGCACATCCTGCGAGCCGTAAGACTTGTAAACTTCCGAGAGACGAAACAGCATGACCTTGACGACCGACGACGTGAGCGGAGGGTAAATCGTAAATCGTGAATCGTAAATAGAGACCCAGCGCCCGGCTCTATTTACGATTCACGATTCGGGTTCAAACCGAGTGTTCGATGCGACGACGGTTACCTGCTGCTGTTCGTCGCATTGGTGTTGGACGCGGGCGTCGCCGCGCCGCCGTTCGCGGGCGAAGCGGCGGGACTCGCCGAAGCGCCCGTCGCCGGACTCGCCGTCGCGGCGGGCGTCGCCGCCGTTTGCGGGCGGCTCCCGGCCGGTCGCAGGCTGCTCAAGCTGGTCGAACTGTTGAGCATGTCCTGCGCCAGATTGTTCGTGATCTTCGCCTCGCGCATGGCGACTTCGAGCATCGCTGCGTTCAAAATCTGCTTGCGCTGGTTGAGGATGTTGTCCGTCGCATCCTTGCGCACGTCCGGGTTGTCGAGCGTCAAATTCTCGCTCTGCAAACGCTTGTCCGTGAGCTTGAAGATCGTCCAACGCCCGCTGCTCTGGAAGGGCGGTGTGTAGCTGCCGACCTGCATCTCGCCGAAAAACCGCCCGATCAGGTCTTGCGGAAAACCGCTCTGCTTGAGTTGGTCTTCGGTGAAGAATCCGATATCGCCGCCGCGCTGCACGCTCTGCGGGTCTTCGCTCTCGGCGCGGGCCACGGTGGCGAAGTCCGCATTGCTCTTCAAGCGCTGGTAGATGATGTCGATCTTGTTCTTGGCCTCGATGTCATTCTTGGCATCGTTGGTCGCGCCGTTGTCGGCCGGGTCAACGACGATGGCAGCCAGGCCGACGCCGCGCTGGCTCACGTAACGCGCCTTGTTGTTGTTGTAAAAGTCTTCCACTTCCTTGTCGGTCGGCGGCTCGATCTTGGCGGCGGTGCGGTCGAGGAGTTTCTGGATCGCCAACTGGCGGCGCGCGATGTCGCGTACGGCCTCTTCCGTCTGCCCCGATTCTTTGAGCGCGCGCTGGAACTCTTCCTGAGTTCCGAGTTGCTGTTTTTGCGCGTTGATGGCCTGCGCCAGCTCGTCGTCCGTGGGCAGGAGTTTCTCTTTGTCGGCGCGCTGGAAGAGCACCTCGCGGCGGATCAACTCGTCGAGCACCTGCAAGCGCCCGGCGGCGAGTTCGAGTTGGGACATGTCGGAAAACTGAACCTGCTGGCTCTTGGCCTGCTGTTCGAGAATCTTGTCCACTTCGGTCAACATGATCTTTTTGTCGTTGACCGAGGCGGCGACGGCCGTACCGTTGCCGCCACCGCCGCCCTTATTGCGGTCGCAGGCGACGAGGACAACCGCGAGTAAAACGACGGCGGCGAAAAGGCTGAACTGTTTGGCGGCTCTGTACACTTTGGCTTTCTACTCCTTAAACTTTTCTGTAGTGATCCGGTGAATGCGCGCACCCCCGAACCGGCTTGCGCGCTTGACCTCTTGTAAAGCTGTTTGCTATAAATTTTGGTTTCCCGCGTGCTCCAAGTCCTCACCGTGTGTGTTGGCGACCGGCGCGGCGCGCTTTTACTTATTCGGAGGTACTCAGGCAATCATGGCAAAACGATGCGAAGTCTGCGGCAAAGGCCCGCAATTCGGTAACAACGTCTCCCACGCGAACAATCGCACCCGCCGACGTTTCAACCCCAACCTGCAAGAAATCCGCGCGCAACGCCCGCAAGGCGGCAATGTGCGCATGAAGGTCTGCACCCGTTGCATCAAAGGCGACAAAGTAACGAAGGCAGCTTAAATCTAACGATGAAGTAGGAACGATGAACGATGAATTGAAATCAACTGCTTTGACTTCATCGTTCATCGTTCCTACTTCATCGTTTTCTTCTTGACCGCTATCGCGTCAATCTCGACGCGCGCGTCGCGCGGCAGTCGCGCGGCCTGCACGGTTGAACGCGCGGGCGGCTCGTTTGAAAAATAGCGGCCGTATACTTCGTTCATCGCCGCGAAGTCGTTCATGTCGGCGAGATACACGGTCGTTTTCACCACCGCTTCGAGACTCGTCCCCGCCGCCCGCAAAACCTCTGACAGATTGCGCAAAACCTGCTCGGTCTGCTCCGCGATCCCACCTTCAACGAACACGCCTGTCTTCGGGTCAATCGGAATCTGCCCCGACGTGAATACGAAATCACCCAGACTGACGGCCTGCGAATACGGGCCGATGGCCTGCGGGGCGGCCTCGGTTGCGACGATCTCCCTCACGGTCTGCACATCCTTTTTTTAGTCTCTCTAAGCAAATTGCGCATTGTAACAAAAACTCCGCCGCTAGACCAACGCGGGGCGGCCGGGCATGACCCTGACGGGCACGGTCGCCCGTTCGGAACCCGGTATCGCAGACTTGAGTATTACAGATGAATTTTCGGGCGCGGCGGATGCTTTGAAGGCGAATTTAAGACAGGGGTAAAATCTTTGAGACAGGGTTGAGGTAGTTCGTCTTCATTTAGCAGCGAAGTTTAGTAGCGAATTTCGCGCCCCCGGCTTAACCTAAGCCGCGCCCTGTAAACGCTCCACATCGAGCACGCCGGGAACACCCCGCACGGCGCGGATGACTTTATCGAGGTGTTTCACATCGAAGACCTCGACCGTAACCTCGATACGCCCGCGCTCGTCCGAGGCGACGGAGGCGCGCGCGTCGCGGATGCCGGTCTTCATGTCCGAGATCGCGCTCGTGATCCCGGCGATCATGCCGGTGCGGTTTTCCGTGACGGCCAGTAGTTTGACGGCGTAGGCGGCATGCTCGCTCCTCCCGGCCCACTCGACCGCGACGATGCGCTCGGAATTGACCATCAACTGCTGCACGTTCTTGCAACGTTCCGCATGCACGGCGACGCCTTTTCCGCGCGTCACGTAGCCTACGATCGGCTCGCCGTGAACAGGGTTGCAACAGCGCGCGCGCGCCACGAGCAGGTCGTCTATGCCGCGCACGACGATGGCATCGTCGCCGAGGCGTATGAGACGTTTGACGGCCTGCACGCTCGTGCGCAGCCGCGACTCCTTTCGCTCGTCGAGTTCGGCAAACTTTTCCGGGCCGAGATATTTGGAGATGACGTTGCGCGGGACGAGTTTGCCGTAGCCGATGGCGGCGAGCAGATCGTCTATGCGCCCGTAGCCGTATTCGCCCGCGATCTTTTTGAAGTCGCCGTTGGAATCGTTGAGCAATTTTCTGGTCGAGAGTTGGAAACGAGCGGCTTCCTTCTCGAACAGCTTGCGCCCGATCTCGATTGATTCGGCGCGCTGCTGCTCGGCCACCCAGTGGCGCACACGATTGCGCGCCTTCGAGGTGACGACGAAGTTGAGCCAATCGCGCGACGGCGTGGAATTCTGCGAGCGTATGATCTCGACCACGTCGCCGTTCTGGATCGCCGTGCGCAGGGGGACGATGCGATTGTTGATGCGCGCGCCCGTGCAGGTGTTCCCGACCTCCGTGTGAATCATGTAAGCGAAATCGACGGGGGTCGCGCCGCGCGGAAGTTGGATGATCTTGCCCATCGGCGTGAAGGCGTAAACGTCGCGCGGGTAGAGATCGAGTTTGAGCGATTCGAGGAAGTCGCGCGAGTCTTTTACCTCCTGCGTCCATTCGACGAGCGAGCGCAGCCATTGGAACGCCTCGTCGTCTTCGTGCGCGCCGCGCCTTCCTTCCTTGTACTTCCAGTGCGCCGCGACGCCCTCCTCGGCGATGCGGTGCATCTCGTCCGTGCGAATCTGCACCTCGAAGGGCTGCCCCTCCGTGCCGATGACGGAGGTGTGGAGCGACTGATAGAGGTTTTCGCGCGGCGTGGCGATCCAATCCTTGAAGCGGCCGGGCAGCGGCCTCCAGAGATTGTGTATGACGCCGAGCGCGGCGTAACAGTAGCGCACCTCGTTTGGCAGAACGACCCGCGCCGCGACCAAATCATATACCTGATCGAGATCGATCTTTTGCCGCTTCAGTTTTTTCCAGATGGAGTAGAGGCGTTTGACGCGCCCCTCGACGCGGATGTAAGGCACGTCGGCCTCACGGAGTTTTTCTTCGATGCGGGCGGTGGTGGCGTGCAGGAAGTTTTCGTGCTCGGCGCGGCGCTGTTCGAGTTGGGCGGTGAGCGCGCGGTAGTCTTCCGGGTGAAGATGCTGAAAGGCGAGGTCTTCGAGTTCGCTGCGCAGTTTGCCCATGCCGAGGCGGTGAGCGATGGGGGCGAAGATGTCAATCGTTTCCTGCGCGATGCGTTGCCGCTTTTCCGGTTTCAGGAAATGCAGCGTGCGCATGTTGTGGAGGCGGTCGGCCAGTTTGACCAGCACGACGCGCACGTCGTCGATCATCGCCAGGAGCATCTTGCGCACGTTCTCGGCCTGCTGCACTTCCTTCGATTGGTTGCTGATCTGCGCGATCTTCGTGAGACCTTCGACAAGGTGGGCGACCTCTTCGCCGAAATACTCGCGGATCGTCGCCGCTTCGACGAGCGTGTCTTCCACCACGTCGTGCAAGAGTCCGGTGGCGACGGAAACTTCGTCGAGGCGCATGTCGGCCAGAATGTTAGCGACTTCGAGCGGGTGTACGAGGTACGGTTCGCCGGAGGCACGCGTCTGCCCCTTGTGCTCGCGCGCCGAAAAGAAGTAGGCGCGCCTGAGCATGTCCAGGTCGGCCTGCGGGTGATTGCGCCCGACCTTTTCGACGATTTCCTCGATGCGAATCATAACTGTGAGCGATCAGCTATCAGCCATCAGCTAACAGCTTTGTTATCGCTGATAGCTGATGGCTGATACCTGACGGCTATTGATAAGAATAGGTGATGCCCGACGCTGAAGGTCGGGCATCACCTGATGTCTTGCCGTGAAAGTTTACAAAAGGCGCCGCAGGGCTGGCGCGGCCGCGAGAGTCGTCCCTACGCGCTGTCCCTGTCAGCTCGACGCGGGCGACTTGGTCGCCTTAGCCTTCTCTTCCTCGTCTTTCTTGCGCTTGTTCTCTTCGCTCAACTGCGAAGTCTTCTGCTGGGCGGCGGCGGCCTGCTTCTGATATTCGGCCTTCTTGTCGTTGTTGCCTTCCATCTCGGCCAGCTTGACGAGTTCCAGCAACAAATTCGTCTTGTAAGACCAGGCCTGCTCGCTGTTCGAATCGAGCGCGACGGCGCGCTCGGCCAGCGCCATGCCGTCATTGACGCACTTCATCGCCTTGTCGAAGTCGGCCTGCTCCTTCGGCTTCTTATACTGGATGATGGCCTTGCCATCTTTCATCGCGGTCTGCTTATTCTCCTTCTGCTCCGTGATGGTATAGGAACAGTTCCACTCCTTGCTCGCCATCAGCGTGTAAGCCTGCGACCGTTTGACTTCCGGTATCGAACCCATCTCGGCGCGCGCGGTTAACCACTGCCGCGCCTGCTGCTCGTCTTTGATTTGACTGAACAGGTAGATGACGGCGTTGTAAGCTTCGTCGTTGCCCTGATCGGACTTCAACACTTCCTCATAAGCCGTGATCGCCCGGCGCGCCTTCTCCACGTTCTCAGGAGCTTCGACGCCGGGGCGGTACTGTGCGTGGATCGAGCGCGCGATGAAGAATCTGGCGTTGCGCTGGTCGGGATTGAAGCGCAGAGACTCTTCAAAGTGCTGTTGTGCCTCGGCGAATTTGCCGGCCTTGTAGGCGCGCGCGCCTTCGTTCAACTGGTTCTTGGCGCGAATGCTGTTGATCATGCCGCAGCCGGCGGAACTTACCGCCGCCAGCAAGACCAACATTATCAAGGTTGTTCTCGACTGAGAGAGTTTCATCTGTTTAATTGACTCCCGGAGGGATTTTATACACGCTAAAGATGACAGGTAGCCCGAATGGCAAGCGGCATCGGATTTTAATTCGTCGCTTGCTTGCCATTCACCAAATGTTCAGACTTCACTGAGCCAGATCGTCAATCTGCAACCCGATGGGGTTTGCGCCCGCTCCCTTGAGCGCATCGATGACCTTCACGACCTCGACGTACTTCAAAGAACGAGGGGCTTTGACGAAGACGGACTTGGCGATGCGCTCCTCTTCGGGCAAGTCCGTACGGTTCTCTTTGCCCGGTTCGTAAGCGCGGTTATCGCGACGCTCTTTGAAGATTTGTGTCAGCCTCGTGCTGAGCGGCGCTGTGTCGTTGGCCGAACCCGCGCTGTCCAGGTTCAACTTGAGCGAGAGATCGCTCTCGATTGAGACGACGAGCGTCAGCGGGTTCGGCTTGATCGGCTCGGTCGTCGGCGGCGGTTCGCTCGGCACGAGCGCTTTGAAGCGCGTCGGCTTGAGCGGCGTGATCACCATGAAGATGATGAGGAGCACCAGCAACACGTCGATCAAAGGCGTCACGTTAATGTAAGGGACGGCGGTCGAGCCGCCCTTGCTGTTGTCCGAAGACATTTCCATGATCTTAAATTCCTCTCTGGGGCGTTACGCGAGACGGTCGCTACTGCCAGGGGGCAACTCGAACCCCCGGCGCCTCACGGTCGCTTTAAAGCCCGGCGGCAGGAGCAGCAGCGGGAGCAGCGCCGCCGCCACCCTTCTTCTTATCGGCGACCAATCCGATTTGGTCAACGCCTGCCTGCCGCACCGTGTTGATCACCTCGACGACGCTGCCGTAGTTGGCGTTCACGTCGCTCTTGACGTACACGATGCGTTCTTCGGGCTTCTTGCTTTCCATGGACTTCTGGATTTTATCCGTGAGGTCGATGGTCTCAACCTTGTCTTTGCCGATGTAATACTCGTTTTCCGCCGTGATGGCGACGACCACCGAAGACTCTTTGATGATCGCGGGGTCAACCTCGGGATTGTTCATCTCCTTCGGCAAAGCGACGGAGACGCCCGATTGCAACAGCGGCGTGATGACCATGAAAATAATCAGCAGCACCAGCATGATGTCCACCATCGGCGTGACGTTAATGTCCGAGTTGTACTTGTTGGCTCCGCCAACTGCCATTCCCATAAATCACACTCCATTCAACGCGTAAGAATAACACTCTTCAGGCGCGCGCTCTCCCGCCACATCGCAGGAGAGCGCGCCGCATCGGTCTCTTGTGGAACTCTCTGACGATGCGCGCCATCAATCGCCCCCGGCGATTACGGATTGAGGCGACGCGTGCGATTCTTCAAAAAGTAGTCGAGCAGTTCCGAAGCCGAATTGTCCATCTCGATGACGAAGCCGTCAACCTTGCCCGTAAAGTAGTTGAACATCCACACGGCGGGCACAGCCACGGCCAGCGAGAGAGCGGTCGTCATGAGCGCCTCGGCGATGCCGCCGGCCACCGCGCCGATGCCCGCGCTCTCGGCGTTCTTCATGCCCGTGAACGCGGCGATGATGCCGAACACCGTGCCGAACAGGCCGACGAACGGCGCGGTCGAACCGATGGTCGCGAGGCCGGAGAGGCCGCGGCGAAATTCCGCGCTCTTGATGGCGATGGCGCGCTGGAGTGCGCGTTTCGAGGCTTCGATCTCGTCGCCCGAAATCTCCGTCGATTGTTCGTGTGCGCGAAACTCTTGCAGGCCGGCGTTGACCACCATGGCAAGGTGCGACTTCTTGTGCTTGTCGCTGATGTTGATGGCCTCTTCGATGCGGTCATTCTTCAAAGCCTGCGCCACGCGCGGGGCGAACTCGCGTGATTGCGCCTTGGCCGCGCGGTACGTCAGGAACCGCTCGACCATGACGGCGATGGAGTACATGGACATGATCAGCAGGATGACGATAACGGCGATGGCGATGGGGCCGAGATTCTTGATCATCTCGCTCATCGTAAACGCGTGCGCCGTCTCGTTAGTAGCCCCGCCCTCCTGCAATAGGAAAGCGAAGAAGCCAAGAAACTTGGTGGCAAGAAAACTCATTGAAATTGTCACGGTAGAACCCTCCAAAATTTTCGGATGCACTATAGCGAAAGCGCGAACGTATTGCGCCGGAAAGGAGAGAGCAGCGTTTAAATTAAACCCGCGCCGCGCCCGTAATCCCGACCATGGATCGCACCCAATTTAGTTCAACACAAAGTTGTAAGTAATGACGCCGCTCACCTTCACAGGCTGTCCCGAAAGGAGCGTCGGCGAGAAGCGCGCCTGACGCGCTGCCGATACAGCCGCCTGTTGCAGCAGCGGATGACCGCCCGCCGCACGTGCGGAGATGACATTGCCCTGCTCGTCCACGGTGACCTGCACCGTGACCGTGCCCGAGGCGCGTGCGGCCTTGGCAATCGCCGGGTATGCGGGCTGCGGCTTGCTGATCGCTTTGCCGTTCAGGACGCCGCCCGAAATGGGTGCGCGTGGTTTGGGCGCGGGCGTCGGCGTCGGCTTCGGCGGCGGCGGCGGTTCATCGTCATTGCTCACGACGACGGGCGGTGCTCCGCCTCCCCCACCACCCACGCCGCCCGCTCCGGGGCCGACAGGGCCGATGGGTCCGGTATTACCGCCCACGGGGTCGGTGTTCGACGTGCCTCGCACCGCGCCGCCCGGCGGAACCGGCGGAATTTTACTCGCCACAGCGGAAGGCTTATCCGGAACTCTGGTCGGATCGAGCGCGCTCGCGATGAATTCCGTGCGGGTCGCGACCTGACGGTCGGGCGTCGCTTCGGCGGGCTTTGCCTCGGCGGGCTTATCCGGCTGCGCCTCCGGCTCGTTCTGAACCGGCACGGGAGCCACCATCGTCATCAACTCAAGATTGTCGCTCGGCAAACTCTCGTTATAGAGATAGATGCTGAGGATGCCGAGAGCCACCAGGATCACTGTGTAGATGGCTAACGTCCCAAGAAAAAACGAGCCTTTCCGCGCAATATCGTCCTTGTGCGAACCAGACTCTACAAGACTATCGAACATCTTTTTCTCCTCCCACTTCCGGTGCCAATGGATCAGGGGCGTGAAATATCAACTCATTAGATGCCTTTGAGAATCGTTATGTTCCCAAACATCGTTCGTGACACGAAACGTACCCGTAGATTAAATTGAAACTTAAAATTATAGCGGGGGTAGCGGCGGCGGGCGCGTTCTATCGCGCACCGTTTAATTTCACACGCCGCGCGGGGAAACAGATCGACACACCGACCACTTTCGGCAAATATCTACAATCACGCATCACCGTCTAACTACACGAATGCGAGAAGACGGGAGCGTTCTTGAGTAAGCTATTAAATTGGGCCAGCAACGCGCTCAGTCTATGTCGCGACGCCCGCTCAAGTCAAGCGCAAAATCTTTAATCTAAAGCATTCTCGCCCGACTCGCGCGCCGCCGCGCGGCTTACGAGCGCGCCGTCCGCTGCGACCCGCGCGACGCAGACTTGCGCGTCGCGCCGCGACCGCCCGCGACCGCGCCGACCGTGCCGCCGGTCGCGGTTGCCGTCGTGCGTTTCGCGGGTTCGAGACGCTGCTGGAACCAGACCATAAGCGGTGTCGCGATGGCGATGGTCGAGTATGTTCCGACGATGATGCCGATAAAGAGCGCCAGCGAGAAGCCGCGCAACACGTCGCCGCCGAAGACGACCAGGGCGAGCACGGAGAAGAAGACCAGCCCGGCGGTAATGACGGTGCGGGAGAGCGTCTGGTTGATGGCCTCGTTCGTCAGATCGTAGAGAGAGGTGCGGCGGTGCAGGCGCAGGTTCTCGCGAATACGGTCGAAGGTGACGATGGTGTCGTTGACCGAGAAGCCGACGAGCGTCAAGAGCGCGGCGATGACCGTCAGGTCAATCTCCCACTGCATGATGGAGAATATGCCGAGCGTGACGAGCACGTCGTGAAAGACTGTGATAACGGCCGCCGCGCCGTAAGTCCACTCGAAGCGCGAGCCGATGTAGAGCAGGACGCCGACGAGCGCCAAAAGCGTGACGGCGATGGCCTGATTCCGTAGCGCACGCCCGGCCGCGGGGCCGACGGCGTCCGTGCGTTCAACCTTCGCCCCGACTTCGGGGCCGAGATCGTTGAGAGCCTGGAGCGCGCCCGCCTGACCGGCGTTCACCTGCGCCTGCTCCTGCGCCTGCTCGTCGCTGCCCTGCTGCGGGACTTTAATCAACACCTCGTTCTGCTTTTCGGTAGATTGGACGAGCGCGTTTTGCACGCCCTTCTGCTCCAGCGCGGTGCGAATGGCATCATCCGACGGTCGCTGGTTGAAGCGCACCGTCATGACCGTGCCTGCCTTGAAGTCCACGCCGAGGTTGAAGGCGTCCGTCCCGCCCGGCGTCAACTGGCGCGTGACGGCCGAACCCAAACCGGCGAGCATCAGGAGCGACGAGAAAATAAGCCAGTAGCGACGTTGCGCGAGCCAGTCGGTTTTTACGTTATGAAGAAGTCGGATCATAGTCTTATAAAAGTGATGAGTGATGAGTGATGAGTGATGAGTAGAAAGTCAGGTTTGACTCATCACTCATCACTCATCACTCATCACTTCCGTTAGATACTGAGCGTTTCGGCGCGTCTTCCCTTGCGGTGCAAAATCCAGATGAAGATCGTGCGCGAGACGTAAACGGCCGAGAAAAGATTCGCGAGCAAGCCGAGAATAAGCGTGATGGCGAAACCGCGAATCGGGCCGGTGCCGAAGATGAAAAGGAACAGTGACGAGACGATGGTGGTGGCGTGCGTGTCGATGACGGTCACGAAGGCGCGCGCAAACCCCTGCTCGACGGCGGAAGCAACCGTCTTGCCCGTCTCCAACTCCTCACGGATGCGCTCGAAGATGAGCACGTTCGTATCCACGGCCATACCGATGGTCAGGATCAGGCCGGCGATGCCGGGCAACGTGAGCGTCGCGTCGAAGATGACGAGCGCGGCGACCGTGATGATCAAATTCAGGAGCAGGGCGATGACGGCGTTGATGCCCGAGCCGCGATAGTAGAAGACCATGAAGAGAACGACGAGCACCAACCCGCCGAGAGCGGCCGTGACGCCCGCGCGTATAGAGTCCGCGCCGAGGCTCGGGCCGACCGTGCGCTCTTCCAGATAGACGAGCGGCGCGGGCAGCGCGCCCGAACGCAGCGTCAAGGCGAGGTCTTTCGCCGACTGTTCGGTGAAATTGCCCGTGATCTGTCCCCTATCGGTGATTTGCGATTTGATGAAGGGCGCGGATTCCACCTTGTCGTTCAGGACGACGGCCATATACGCGCCGACGTTCGCGCCCGTCCACGAGCCAAACTTCTCCGCGCCCGTCGGTTTGAGCGTGAAGTCGATCTCATAGTTCGAGTCGCCGCCCCCGCTGCCCTGCGCGGCGTCGGCGCTGCGCAACTCGCTGCCGTCCACCACGGCGGGCGCTTCCACCACGACCCACTGCGTCGGCCGGTTCGGGTTGGGCGTCGCCGCCGTCTCGCCTGCGGCCGTCGGCTCGTCGCTCTCGCTGTAGGGCAGCACGCGGCGGTTCGCCGGCACCTGACCGCCGAGCGAAGCCTTTGCCGCCTCTTCGGTCGGGTAGGTCTGCATCGGCGAGGGGTTCGGCGGGCTGACGACTTTCATCAGTTCCAGACGCGACTCGCCCGCAATCAACTTCTTGATGCGCTCCGGGTCTTGGATGCCGGGCATCTGCAAGAGAATCTGGTTCGACCCCTGCCCGCCATGCCGCTGCAAGGTCGGCTCGGCGACGCCGACGGCGTTGATGCGGCTCTCCACGATGCGAAACGCCTGATCCACTGCCTGATCGCTCAGTGTGCGCTGCGCCCCCTGCGGCAGCGTCCACGTCACGGTGTTGTCGGAAACGCTCGGCGTCCAGTAGGACAGGTCGATCTTCTTCGCCAACTCGTCTCGTATCTCGTTCACCTTCGAGGCGTCGGTCGCCGTCAGCACGACCTGATAATTATTGCCCGAGGCGTTCGGCGTCACGCTCTGCACGTTATAACCAGCGGATTTGGCGGCGCTCTCAATCGCGGGCGCGAGGTTGTCGGTCAACGTCTTGAGATACTTGTCGGTCTGCACCTGCATGACGAGGTGCGAGCCGCCCTTCAAGTCGAGGCCGAGCCGTATGTTCTCGGAGAGCGTGCGCTTGATGCCGGTGTAGGTGAAATCGCTCCCCTTCGGCCATTGCAGGTTGCCCGATTCGTCGCGGCGTCGCGGCCCGAGCACGATGTAGAGGCAAGCGATGGTGACGATGGCGATGATGATGACGCGTCGTAAAATATTCTTCTTCATAACAAAATAACGGGCGCGGACGCTCTCTGCCGCGTCGCCGCGCCTTGTAAAGACTAAACCTTCTTCTCTTCTTCGCCGTGCATTCCGGCGACCGCCGCGCGCGAAATTTCCAGAATGGATTTATCGGCCGTGCGTATGAGGAGCGACGTGTCGCGCACCTCGGCGATTTTAGCGATGATGCCGCCCGTCGTGATGATCTTGTCGCCCGCCTTGAGGGCTTCGATGGTGGCCTGAAGTTGCTGCTGCCGCTTGCGTTGCGGCAGGATGATCAGGAAGTAGAAGACCGCGAAGATCAGCAGGAACGGCAGAATCTGGATGATCGGCCCTAACGCCGATTGCAGGATGAAGGCAAGTGTCATTGTCTGGATGTTTTAGCGTCTAAGTTTCAGTTTGAGCAGTTGTAACGTTGTGCAAGGCGAAATGCGCGCCGCACGGGCGAGAATTGACGCGAGCGACAAGGCTCACGGTGTCGTCAAGGTCGCCCGAATTCTATGGAATTCATAGAATTTCGAGCGCTAAAAATCACTCGACACCAGAGCTGTAACGCTCTGAAAACTCCCGCTTAAATCGCGTGAAATCGCCAGACCGGATAGCTTGCCTGACGCGCCGCATGGTGTCAAGGAAGAACGCGAGATTGTGGTGCGTCAGTAACATGCCCGCGAGCATCTCGCCCGTCGTGTAGAGGTGGCGCAGGTAAGCGCGCGAATGACGGCGACAGACGGAGCACGCGCAAGTATCGTCGAGCGGGCGGGTGTCGCTTGCCCAGCGCGCGTTCTTGACATTGAGTTTGCCGCGCGCGGTGAAGGCTTGCCCGGTGCGCGCGTTGCGCGTCGGGAGCACGCAATCGAACATGTCCACGCCGCGCTCCACGGCTTCGAGCAAATCCTCCGGCGTGCCGACGCCCATCAGATAGCGCGGGCGGTCTTCGGGCATCAACGGCGCGAGCATCTCAATCGTGTCGTACATGACGGGCTTCTCTTCGCCGACGCTCAAGCCCCCGATGGCGTAACCGTCAAACCCGACCTCGACCGTCCGCGCGAGGCTCTCGCGCCGCAGGCTCGCGTGCGATGCGCCCTGCACGATGCCGAACAGAGCCTGCTCGCCGCTGACCGACGGGTGATGTTCCGGCGTGCGCCCAGTGTCTTGCCGCTCGCGCTGCAACTCGTCGAAGCGGCGACGCGAGCGTTCGGCCCAGCGCGCCGTCAGTTCCATCGAGACGCGCGCCTCTTCGTGCGTCGCCTCGCCCCGCGCGCACTCGTCGAAGACCATCACGATCTCCGAACCGAGCGCGGCCTGCACCTCCATCGAAACTTCCGGCGACAGGAAACGCGCGCTCCCGTCGATATGAGAACGAAACTCCACGCCCTCTTCGCCGAGCTTGCGCAAATCGCCGAGACTCCACACCTGAAAGCCGCCCGAATCCGTCAGCAGAGCGCGCTCCCAACTCGTGAAGCGATGCAGGCCGCCGCACGCCCGCATCACATCCGCGCCCGGTCGCAGCCACAGGTGATAGGTATTGCCGAGGATGATGCGTGCGTCGAGTTCCGCCGATTCGAGCGACTCGAAACGCATCCCCTTCACCGTCCCCGCCGTGCCGACGGGCATGAAGACGGGCGTCTCTATGAGCGCGCGCCGCGTCTGCAACAACCCCGCCCGCGCCTCGCCCTCACGCGCGACGACCTGCCAGTTAAGCGCCCCTTTACTCATCGCTATTTTAGCCCGCGCTCTATCGCCGCCTTACTGTTGAGAACCGGAACCATCGGGCTTTTGGCTACCCATTCCCTCCTCGTCGCTCGGCTTCTCGCTGCCCATCGCTTCCTTGCCGGATTTTCCCGCCCCCGCGTTGCCGCCGCTCCTCCCATGACCGCTCCCCTGTTCGTTGTCTTGCTCTCCGCCATCGGCATTTTCCCGCCTGTTTTTTTCCTGCGCCTTGTCCTTCTGATCTGCCATGTCGGTTTGTCTCCTTTAACTTCGATCAACTTGAGAATATCAAACGCTATTTCGACCGCCCGCCTTTACCGCGCCCGCCGCTGCCGCCCTTCTCGCGCTTGTGGCGTTCAACGATGTGTAGGAAGAGAGTTGTGTATTACTCTCTTTGGCAGCTTAATCGATGCCAACTCCGGCTCACCCACACTAAGCTCTACAATTTCAACCCACCAACTCGTGTTGCTCTTACATTGGCTAATCGCGTCCCACGGAATAAATAAGGTCGGATGCCCCGGCCGAAAAGGAAAAAGGACTGACAAAAACATCCCCCCCTTCACTCACATCGACGGTCAAACAACTTCTATAACTAATTAACCCGACGTTACCGCTCTGCATGAAGTAAGTCCTACGGGACAGTGACAAGTCGCTTTGTATGACTGTGCGAGTATATGCCAATCGCCGATTCTTGATATTAAGAGACAAACGGTGCACCAAAGTAAGAAGAATGCTATTGGAACAAGCAAAAACTTCATAGCAGAGTTTCTATAACTGAACCCGCCGCCTAACGCCGGAATCGAGCGGCTGCCCGCCCGCAACACACAACGATGAAAAGTACCACGCAAAGTTGATGACAGGCAGACCGGCGGGCAGTCCGCTCGAATGACTGTTGTGCGCGGCGTAGCTACAAGCTGCTTCTTTTTTACGCTTGATGCAACGTCATTTTCAAACTTCTGCTCGGTCTAAGCGTTACTGAAGTTTCCGGTTCAATCTTTCTTTCGTCGGCTAAACGCAAGCGATATTTTTGTGCGACTGTCGCAATAATAAGCTGCGCTTCCATCAGCGCGAAGTTGTTGCCGATGCACTGCCGCGAGCCGCCGCCAAATGGAAAGTAAGCAAAACGCGGACGAGCCGCTTGCTTTTCCGGCAAGAAATGCTCCGGGTAAAATTCTTCGGGATTCTCCCAATATTTCGGATGACGGTGCGTGATATAGGGAAGCAGCAAAATCTCGGAACCGGCGGGAACACGATAGCCACCGATTTCGTCAGCGTTAATTGCGGCGCGAGACATCATCCACAACGGCGGGTAAAGCCGCATCGCCTCCTGGAACACCATCAGCGTATATTTCAGCTTCGGCAAGTCTTCAAAAGCCGGAGTGCGTCCGCCAAGTACATCTGAAACTTCCGCGCGCAATCTGTTTTCTATTTCAGGATGTTTCGCCAGCAAATACCAAGTCCACGCGAGAGCCTGCGTTGTGGTTTCGTATCCCGCACCGATAATCGTTATCGCCTGGTCGCGCAATTCCTTGTCGCTCAAGCCTTCGCCCGTCTCTTCATCACGCGCCGCCATCAAGAGCGAGAGTAGATCGTCGGGGTTGCCCTGTCCGCGACGACGCTCCGCGATAAGGCCATAAACAATTCGTCCAGCGTTTGCTACCGCTTGCCGGAAGCGACGGTTTTGTAACGTGGGGAAGCTGGCCGGAAACTTGACGACTGACATAATGCGGTTTGTCGTGTGTTTGCGAATAACCTCAAACGATTGACTCATCGTGTCCGCTTCGTCGCTCAAGTCGCGACTGAAAAGAGCTTTCCCGACAATGCCCAAAGTAAGACGCAGCATTTCCTCATCGACTTTGACGGAAACGCCGCGCTCGGCGAGCGGTTGCCAGCGTTCGAGCATCGCTTCGACAGAGTCAGTCATAATCCTGGCGAACGAGGCAATGCGCTGACGGTGAAAAGCGGGCTGTGCAAGGCGTCTTTGTCGCAGCCAAACATCGCCTTCGCTGACAAACAAACCGTTGCCGGTTGACGCTTTGACTTCTTCATAGTTTTTACCTTTGCGATAATTTCTGCTGTTCGTCTGCAAAACGTATTCGATGTGGTGCGAGTCAATCAACATAAACGAAGTCCACAGCCCACGAAAACAAACGAGGTCGCCGTGAGCGCGCCACAAATCCACAAAAGTCCGGAGCGTGTTGCGCCTAAACTCCGGCATTAAGCGAAACAATGCCAGACCGCTTACGCCCGGCGCGGACGTATGTTCAAGAACCGCTTCCATAGGGTTTCTCCAATTTCACAAGAAAGCGCACAACGCTATTTCGACCGGCCGCCTTTACCGCGCCCGCCGCTGCCGCCCTTCTCGCCCTTGTGGCGTTCGATGAGGTGTGGGGGCTGTGAACATCAAATCTGCCGGAGAAAATCTTCTACTCGATGCTCGCATCGCGGAGCGCGCCTTTGAGGGTGTAGCGGTCAACTTCGTCGTGGTAGGGAAAAACGATTGTTCTGCCGTCGGCATGCTTCATTTTGATATGACTGCCCTTGCGATGAACTTCTGTGAAGCCCAGCCGCTCCAAAGCTTTTAATACTTCTCGCCCTGACAGCAAAGGTAGCTTCACACCGTCAACTCAACCACTTCCCGGTTCTCAATCTCTTCCGGCTCGGGTTCGAGATACAGGTCAATCGCCTCTCTGATGTTTATCAGAGCTTCCTCTCTGGTTTTGCCTTGCGACCAACAGCTTTTCAGAGCGGGCACATGCGCAACGAAGTAACCGTCTTCGCCCTGTTCGACAACGACTTTTATATTCATACCACCTCGCACCGGCCGGGAATATCGCATGAAGAGATTAGTGGGATGTTCATCCAAGGGTCAACCAACCCCAAAACTATTTCGACCGCCCGCCTTTACCGCGCCCGCCGCTGCCGCCCTTCTCGCGCTTGTGGCGTTCGACGATGCGCAGGGGCGTGGCGAAGAAGTCGAACTCTTCGCGCAGGCGGTTTTGCAGGTAACGCTCGTATGAGAAGTGTAGGCCGGAGTTTTTGCCGCTGAGGCCGCCCGCCGTGAAGACGATGAAGGTGGGCGGGCGAACCCCCACCTGCGTCACGTACTGCACGCGCAGGCGCGAGCGTCCGCCCTTGACCGGCGCCACGGCCGAAGGCGCGCGCGGCGCGTCGATGGCGCGCTCGAAGAAGTCGTTGAGTTGCGAGGTGGAGACGCGGTTGTTGCGCGCCTTGTTCGCACGGATGGCGAGTGGCAGGAGGCGTTCGACGCGCTGCCCGGTCAAAGCGGAGATCGTCACGACCGGCGCCCATTCCAGAAATTTCATCTTGTCGCGCAGGTTGCGCTCGAACTCGAAGGGCGTGCCCGTCTCCTTGTTCAAAAGCGCGTCCCACTTGTTGACGGCGATGATGATGGAGCAGCCCGCTTCGAGCGCGTAGCCCGCGATGTGCGCGTCGAGCGCGGTCACGCCCTCGACGGCGTCGACGACGACGACCGCCACGTCCGCGCGTTCCAGACTGCGCCGCGCCATCACGACCGACAACTTCTCCGCCATCTCCCCGGTCTTGCCCTTGCGCCTGATCCCCGCCGTATCGATCAAGCGAAACGACTGCACGCGCTTCGACGCGGACTCAGGCGATTGCACATTTGAATTTTCAGATTTCAAATTTGAAATTTCAGATTCGAGATTTGAAATGCCGGATTCGAGATTTGAATTTTCAACTTCAGAAACTTCCGCCGTGAATGCGCCCGCCGCCGTCGCTTCTTCATCCGACGCCGCCGTCGTGTCAGCTTTTGCTGCCGTCGCTTCGTCGCCCGCGTTCGTCGCCGTCGCTTCGTCGCCCGCCGCCGGTTGCGCGAAGGCCGCGTCGTCGTCGCCGTCGTCGCCGCCGCCGTATGCTGTCTCATCACTCGCGCCCGCGCCGGATGCCGCGTCGTCTTCTTCGTCCGCATCTTCGAGCGGCCATTCGAGCACGGTGTCAACCGCGTCTCGCGTCGTGCCCGCGAGGGGCGAGACGATGACGCGCTCCTCGCCGAGCAGGCGATTCAGGAGCGACGACTTCCCCACGTTCGGCCGGCCGATGATGGCGAGGCGTATCTCGCGCGGCGCGTCCTTGTCCGCATCTTCGATTGGCGCGCTCACGTCGAAACGCTCGACGAGGGCATCCAGCAGGTCGCCCACGCCGTCGCCGTGTTCGGCCGCAAGCGGAAAGACGCCCTCGAAACCGAAACGATAAAACTCGCCCGCGTCGGCCTCGAAGCGCACGGCGTCCGTCTTGTTGGCCGCGACGAGCACGGGCTTGCCCGTCGAACGCAGGAGGCGCGCGAGTTCTTCATCGAGCGGCGTCATCCCGGCGCGCGCGTCCACCACCCAGACGAGCGCGACGGCGTCTTGAATGGCCGTCTCGGCCTGCCGCAGAATGTTCGCAGGGATGATGGCTTCGTCGTCCGGCACGATGCCGCCCGTGTCAACCACCTTGAAGCGGCGACCGCCCCATTCGGACTCGCCGTAAATGCGGTCGCGCGTGATGCCCGGCTCGTCGCCGACGATGGAACGACGCTCGCCGACGAGCCGGTTGAACAGAGTTGACTTGCCCACGTTCGGCCGCCCGACTATCGTCACGAGCGGCAGAAAGGTTCGCCCCTTTGCCCGGCGCGCTTTCGCGTCGTTTCCGCTATCTTCACTTGTACTCATAGCCTCAGATGATGCGCTATACTTCCACGCCGCGTCAAAGTCGCGCCCGCGCACGGGCGACACTGCGCGGCCTTTGCGCCCTCACGGAAACGCCTCAAGATGAAATTGCCCGGCCATATCTCACGCATATTTTATAAATCCGGCGCGAGCGCGAACGGCGAGAAATCCGCGCCCGCGCGCGTCGAGGAACCCGCCCCGCACGTCGCGCTCGGGCAACGCGGCGAAGCGCTCGCCGCAGCCTTTCTGGAGCGCGCGGGCTACGCGCTCGTCGCCGCGAATTTCGAGTTGCCGGTGGGGAGGAATTTGCGCGGCGCAATCGTCAACGCCGAGATCGACCTCGTCGCCTACGAAGGCGAGACGCTCTGTTTCGTCGAAGTCAAAACGCGCGCCTCCGATTGGTTTGCCGCCCCCGAACAGAACGTCGACCGCCGCAAGCAACGCCAGATCACGCGCGCCGCACGCGTCTACCGGCGCACGTTCGGACTCAACCACGCGCCCTATCGTTACGACGTGGTGAGCGTCATTCTCCCGCCCGCGACCGACGCCCAACCCGCGCCCAACCCGCGCATCGAACTCCTGCGAAATTTCTGGACGGACGCGCGGTTCCGCAAGCGTCACTGGTCGGACGCGGGCGCGGAATGATTATGCGGATGGAATCATTCAACCCCGCAATGGCATGAGGACAAAGCGGGGGAGCGCAAAGCAGGGCGCCGGATGATCTCAAATTTGAAATCTCAAATGCTTTTGTCTTTCCTCTGCGCCCCCTCTGCGTTCTCTGTGCATGGAAGTACGGCACGTTTCTCACCTGCCACGCCAGGCGGCTGCGAAAGTCCAACTTTTGAAACGAATTGATATTGAGTGTATAGAGGGTTCGTCTCACGCGGAGGCGCGTTCTTCACGTGCCGGTCGAGCCAGTCGAGCATTTCATAGAGCACATGTTCCGTCGTCTCGCGCGCCGCGTAGCCGTGCGATTCGAGC
>DASQMC010000037.1:0-128031 GCA_035645695.1 Pyrinomonadaceae bacterium | reverse complement strand
GTGATCAAGGGAACGAAAGTCTACAAGGTGCTCGACAGCAAAGTGCCGAACACGACGAAGAATTACGAAGACTTTCTGGATGCGATTGAAGCGCGCATCGAAAATCCGCAGGACAACTTCATCACCGCCGCACCCGGCCAGACGTTCGATCTCGGAAGCGGCGCGGTCATCTCCGTACTCGCCCCCATGCAACCGCTCTTTACGAAAGATCAATTGCGCTCCGGCGGCAACGAGCCGAACGCCAACTCCGTCGTGACGCGCCTCGACTACGGCGAGTTCTCGATCCTGCTGACCGGCGACGCCGAGGCGCAGACCGAGCAACGTATGATGGAGGGGGGCGCACGGCTCGCGGCGAAAGTTTTGAAGGTCGGGCACCACGGCTCGAAGTACGCGAGTTCGACGGATTTCCTGCGGGCGGCGAAGTTCAAGGACGCCGTCATCTCGTGCGGCGCGGACAACCGCTACGGCCACCCGAGCCAGGAGGTCTTGGATCGGCTCAGGGCGGCGAACGTGCGAGTCTATCGCACGGACTTGCAGGGCGAGATCACGATCACGACGCGCGGCAAAGAGGACTATCAAATCAAGACCGAGCGACAGGCCGCCCCTGATGAAATCTCCACGGGGCGCAAGGCGCAAAAGGACGACTCGGCCAAGTCGGGGTTCATTCAATACGGCGATTTCGGCCCCACGCCGAAGGCGTCGCCCAGATCGAAATCGGCGAACAGCAGGTGAATCACATGACACAGCGCAAAGAGAATTCCGTGGAGGGTTCGAGCGTCGTCGAAGTTCGCGCCGTCGTTGACCGCATCGAAGACGGCGACATCGCCGTGCTCAGTCTAGACGACGAGGCGGAGACGCAACTCGACGTGCCGCGCTCCCGTTTGCCCGACGACGCCAACTCCGACGGCGACCACTTGCTCCTCAAGTTCGACGTTGACGCAAAGAGCAAAGAGCGCACGCTCAAGTCCATCAAGGCCGCACCGCAAGCGCGCGCCTCCGCCGAAGACCGGATCAAAAAGATGCAGGAACGCCTCGCACGCATGAGCGGCGCGGCCGACAAGAAGGATTTCAAATTGTGAAGGAACGATCAGCAATCAGCTATCAGCCGTCAGCCGTCAGCTAAAACAAGAGCGCCGGTTCAATGTTAATAGCTGATTGCTGACTGCTGATAGCTGACGGCTTTCTCATGACCAAACCCATCACATACAGCGACGCGGGCGTCTCGATTGAGGCGGCGAACGCGGCCGTCGACCGGATCAAGGAGATGGCGCGCGCCACTTTCAACGCGCGCACGCTCTCCGAGATCGGCAGCTTCGGCGGGATGTTCGACGGGGCGTTCCCCTCGATGCGCGCGCCCGTCCTCGTCGCTTCGGCCGACGGCGTGGGGACGAAACTCAAAGTCGCCTTTGAGACGAACACGCACAACACAATCGGCCGCGACCTCGTCAACCATTGCGTGAACGACATTCTGGTGCAGGGCGCGCGCCCGCTCTTTTTCCTCGACTATGTTGCGACCGGCGCGCTCTCGCCCGACGTGATCGCCTCGGTCGTCGAAGGCATGGCGCGCGGGTGTCGCGAGAACAACTGCGTGCTGCTCGGCGGCGAGACGGCCGAGATGCCCGGCTTCTACGCGGCCGGGGAATACGACGTGGCCGGTTTCATCGTCGGCATCGTTGATCGCGAGCGGGTGATCGACGGCAAAACAATCGCGGCGGGCGACCGCCTGCTCGCCCTGCCTTCCGTCGGCCTGCACACGAACGGCTATTCGCTCGCGCGCAAACTCTTCTTTGAAGTGGCGGGCTACGACGCCTCGACGCGCGTCGAGGAACTCGGCATGACCGTGGGCGAGGCGTTGCTCGCGCCGCACCTGAGTTACCTGCCCGCGCTCGAAGGACTGCTCGACACCGGCGCGCTCAAAGGTCTCGCGCACATCACGGGCGGCGGCCTCATAGACAACATCCCGCGCATCCTGCCCGAAGGTACGGCCGTGGAAATCAAACGCGAATCGTGGCCGCAGCTTCCCGTCTTCACGCTCATGCAGCGGATCGGCAACGTGTCGGAGACGGAGATGCATCGCACCTTCAACATGGGCGTCGGCATGGTCATCGTTTGCGCCGGGGGCGCGGACGCCGACGCGATCCGCACACACGTCGAAGCGCGCGGCGAGAAGATTTTCGAGATCGGGCGTGTTGTGGCGGGCGAGCGCGCCGTGGAATTCGTTTGAAAAGGTTTCAAGTTTCAGGTTTCAGGTTTCAAGTTAAAAGCCAAGAACTTCAGACCTGAAACTTGAAACCTGAAACTTGAAACTCATATCTTGAGAATTGCCATCCTCATTTCCGGTCGCGGGTCTAACATGGTTGCGCTGGCGCAAGCCGTCGAGCGCGGGCGCGCGCCGGGTGCGACCGTCGCGCTCGTTTTGAGCGACCACGCGGGCGCGGCAGGGTTACAGCGCGCCTCCGAGCGCGGCATCGAGACGCTCGCCGTCGAGCGCGCGGGACGCACGCGCGCCGAACACGAGCGCGAGATCATCGCCGCCCTCAAAGCGCGCCGGATCGAACTCGTCTGTCTGGCCGGTTTCATGCGCCTACTCTCGCCGCAGTTCATCGAAGTTTTTCGCGGGCGCATACTGAACATTCATCCGAGCCTGCTGCCAGCCTTCCCCGGCCTCGACGCGCAACGTCAGGCCATCGAACACGGCGTCAAGGTGAGCGGCTGCACCGTCCACTTCGTTGACGAGACGCTCGACGGCGGCCCCATCATCACGCAACGCGTCGTCCCCGTGCTCGACGACGACACGCCCGAAACGCTCGCCGCGCGCATCCTCCCCGAAGAACATCAAGCCTATGCCGAAGCCGTCGCTTTAGTTGTGAGCGGGGATTACAAGATCGAGGGGCGACGCGTGCTCGCCCGTTGAATTTTTTGTGCGCCCCGTCAGCCGACAGGGCGCGTCTCAACTGATTGGAGGAGGTAGCAGATGGCTGGAAAACATTCTGAAACTTCGACCGAAAAGTCGAAAGATTCGACCAAAAATGCAGAAGACACGGCCGCTCAAGTCGCCTTCATCGAAGCCGAACCGACGAACTCGACCGACGGGCAACCGCCCGAAACGCTCCGTCAAGATGCTGTTACCAACGATAACCCCGATGATGGGAAGGCCGTGTCGGATGTGCCGCTCCAGTTAGAAGAATTTAAGATTTACGTTGATCTCTACAAATATTTTTTGAGGATAAGTCTGAGCGTGATTATCTTCTTCCTGACCGTCGTAGGCGGCATCATGACCATCATTTTCCGTCCCGCTCATGACGCGCCAGGCAAGCAGGTGGTGGATACGCTGATTCGCCCCGCCAAGTCTATGTTCTTCACTACCCCTTTCATCATAAGCTGTGTGCTCACCCTGACCTTTGCGGTGGGCGCGGCCTACTGGGGATACTCGACGAAACTTGTCAATCAAAGAATAAGAAGCAAACACGTCGAGGTGGAACTGGTAACGCGGCCATTCTTCCACTTACTGACATTGCTGCTCATCGTGTTCGCATTGCTTTTAGCGTTCGTCACATACCAGCTCGGCAGGATTCTGGCTCACTACGGCATCTTGTTTTGTCCGGGGTGTTAGATAGTTAAGATATGGCCTGCGGCGTCCGGTTTTGCGGCGGTTGTTCCTTCACCTCTTCTGCCCGAGCGCGACGGCGCGCTGGAAGGCGGCGTAGACGGCTTTCGAGAGCACGGTGCGCAATCCACCCTTTTCCATTTGATAGATCGCTTCGGCGGACGTGCCGCCGGGCGACGTGACCATGTTGCGGAGTTCCGCCGGGTGCTTGTGTGATTCCATCGCGAAGCGCACCGATCCGAGCATCGTCTGCAGGACGAGTTCGCGCGCCACCTCGCGCGAGAAGCCCATGTGAACGCCCGCGTCCACGAGCGACTCCATGACGAGAAAGATGTAGGTCGGGCCGGTCGCGCTCAAGGCCGTCGCCATGTCGATCTGCCGCTCCTCCCCGACTTGCATCTCGCGACCGAGCGCGCCGAGCATCGCGCTCACCTGTCGCCGCCGCGCGTCGTCCACCCCGGCCGTCGCCGTCCACACAGTCATTCCCTCGCCCACCTGAGCGGGCGTGTTCGGCATCGCGCGCACGACCGCCGGATGCAGCAACTCGCCCGTCATCGTCTCGATCCGTGCCCCGGCGACGATGGAGAGCAGGAGGTCTTCGGCGCGGAGCGCGTCCTTCAACTCCTGCAGCACGCCGTCTAATTTCTGCGGCTTGACGGCGAGGATGACGATTGAAGGAGCGACCGCCGAACCCGCCGCATCACCCGGCGGTTCGTGCGAAACGGCCTCGCGGTTGCTTTCGACGACGCGGATGCCGTAGGTGGATTCGAGTTCGGCGCGGCGCGCGGCGCGCGGGTGGCTGCCGCAGATTTGCGCGGGCGCGACGAGTTGCCGCTTGAGCAGTCCCGCGATCATGGATTCGGCCATCACGCCGATCCCGATGAAAACCAGGCGCACGCCGCCGAGCGGATTCCCGCCGTGATCTTCAAACGTCTCGCCCGCGGCCGTTGGAGTGTGCATAGTTTTCAGGAGCGCGTGAAATTTCTCGCCGCCGTTAAATGGATTCGACGAACGTCGCGGCAGCGCGGGATAGCGCCGCGGCCTTTCGCCGCGTCAATCGTAAACCTTGAAAACCGCTCCCGTCCATTTACGATTCGCGTTTCACGATTTACGATTGAGTTATGATGATTGACGGATAACCGCCTGCACGCGCGAAAAGCCGCAGCCGGGCGCGCGTGCGTAATAAAGACCTTCTCCGCGTGCGCGGAGGATGAACGGCACACGACAAGAGTATCTTTCTTTTCCTCTTGTCACTCGTCACTCGTCGCTTCCTAAAAGATGTCTGTCGCAATCGCCAATGAAGAAACTCTCGTGATCGAGACGCCCGAGCGCGTGCCGCTGCACTTTGCGCTGGCTTCGATTGGGAACCGGTTTCTGGCCTGCGCGGTTGACCACGGGTTGCAGTTGTTCGCGATGTTGCTCGTCGCGCTGGTGTTTCTGTGGACGGGTTACTGGACGCAGTTGGGCAGTCGCGTGTCGCAGATGCCGAAGTGGCTGCTCGCGGCCTTGATCATTTTGGTATTCGTCTTGTGGACGGGCTATTTCGCCATCTTCGAATGGCTGTGGAACGGGCAGACGCCGGGCAAGCGCATGTTGAAGCTGCGCGTGATACGCGAGGACGGGCGACCCGTCACCGCTTGGGAGGCGGCGGCGCGCAATCTCCTGCGCGTCTTCGACATGATGCCGTGGGTCGGCATCCCTTTCTATTCGGTCGGCCTGATCTCGGTTTTCGCCAGCAGCCGCGATCAACGCATCGGCGATTTCGTGGCGGGCACGGTCGTCGTGCGCGAGCGCGAGACGCAGGCTCCGACGTTCGCCGAAGTGTTCGCCTCGCCCACGAGCGACGTGGCCTTGCGCCGTTCGTTCAAGCCGGTCATGTTCAAGGGCGACGCGGGCGCGCTCAATGAAGCCGAAATCGAAGTGGTCGAGATTTTTCTCAGGCGGCGATGGGAACTCGCCGACTCGACGCGGCAGTGGATGGCCTGGCGCGTGGCGACGCCCATACTCTACAAACTCAAACCCGACTTCGACCGCGAGACGTTCACCTACGAAGGCTTTCTCGAAGAACTCCTCCACCGCTACCGCGCCGCGCATCGCTTCACCGACTAAGCCCAAACTCTAACCCGCCCCCGCGCGATTATAGCGATTTGCAATTTGATGAATCTCTCTGTGCCCTGTGCAATCGCAAACGGCTATAAACGAGAACCTGCCCCGACCTTAAATACTGGATAGAACTTTTTTCAGATTCGCGTCGCGGGTCGAGCGTCGGGGAGGCCAACAGTTGAGGCGGGGATAGTGCCGCACTCTCATTTTGTTTGGCAAACGCTTTGTGACGGCGCGGCGAGAGGACGATTTTGCGCCGTGATCCGGTGTGGGCAAAAGCGGGGCGGGCAGCTTGACGCCTCTCGTTTTCATCTAAAACACGCGAACCGGCAGCGGGTGGATCGGCGGGTTTGACGCGATGTTTGCGCGTCTGTTACTTTCGTCTGTTTCGCAGTGGGATAAGTTTTCAACCATCAAAGAGGAAGTAGGAGAATAATGGCTCAAGACGTTTTTATTTTAGGCGGCAAGCGCACGCCGATGACCGAATATGTCGGTGCGCTGAAGGATGTCAAAGCGATTGACCTCGGCGCGGCGGCGGCGCGCGGCGCGCTCGAAGCGAGCGGCGTGGCGGCTGAGGAGATAGATCACACTATCATCGGCAACGCCCTGCAAACCTCCGGCGACGCCATTTACGGCGCGCGCCACGTTGCGCTGAAAGCGGGCGTGCCCGCGGAGCGTCCCGCGCTCACGGTCAATCGCCTGTGCGGCAGCGGCATTCAGTCCATCGTCTCCGGCGCGCACATGATCCTGCTCGGCGAAGCGAAGACGGCGCTCGTCGGCGGCATGGAGTCTATGTCGATGGCTCCGCATGCCATCTACGGCGCGCGCTCCGGCTTCTCGCTCGGACAGGGCAAACTCGAAGACACTTTGATGGTCGCCCTGCTCGATACCTATTGCAACACGACGATGGCGGGCACGGCCGAAAACCTCGCGCGCCGCTACGAAATCTCACGCGAAGATCAAGACGCCTATGCGTTGCGCTCGCAAACCGAGGCGAAGCGAGCGCAGGACGCCGGGCTGTTCAGGGAAGAGATTACGGCCGTCGAAGTGAAGACGCGCAAAGGCGTTAAAGTAGTTGACGCGGACGATCACCTGCGCCCCGACACGACGCTCGAAGTGCTGGCGAAATTGCCGACGGCCTTCAGCAAAGACGGCTTCGTCACCGCCGGTAACGCTTCGGGGATCGTCGATGGCGCGGCGGCTCTCGTCATCGCGGGCGAGGAGTTCGTGAAGTCGCGCGGCGTCGCGCCGATGGGCCGCATCGTGGCGTGGGCTTACGCGGGCGTCGAGCCTGACGTGATGGGCATCGGCCCCGTGCCAGCCGTGCGCAAGGCTCTGGAGCGTGCCGGGTTGAAATTGTCGGACATCGATCTGGTCGAAGTCAACGAAGCGTTCGCAGGTCAATATCTCGCCGTCGAAAAAGAACTCGGCCTCGACCGCGCGCGCACAAACGTCAACGGCGGCGCAATCGCGCTCGGCCACCCGCTCGGCGCGTCCGGCACGCGCCTGGTACTCACCTCGCTGCTCGAACTCCGTCGCCGGGGCGGCCGCTACGCGCTCTCCACCGCCTGCATCGGCGGCGGGCAGGGCATCGCGATCATCGTCGAACGGCAGGGGTAAAAAAAGTAAGCAGTGAGCAGTAAGCAGTGAGCAGTAGTCAAAACCAACTGCTCACTGCTTACTGCTTACTCTTTCCATGCGAACGCCCCGGACAGGCTCTCTCCTCAAAAAGCCTGCCGGGGCGTCCGACGTTTGCGCCAACAGTTTTCCCCCCTCTGGCGCAAATATCAATTTCGCGGGGAGCAGGTTCGGCCAATGTGAATCGAACTCTCCGCCGCCCCGCACGTCTTATTTCAATCGTCGTGCCACGCCGCACCGCACGGTGCACATGTCGAGAACTACGGCAAATGCCGCGATTTGCAGCGCGCACTAAACTCCACGGGATACCCGCACGAGCGCGCCCGGCCGCGATACTTGCTTCGCACCTTTTGTCTCGGGCGCGCAAAGATCGACGCGCAGCCCGCGCAAATACTGGCGTTTTACGGTAAGTGCGAACGAAGTAACGGGTGCGAATAAAGTAGCGACGTGAAGTAATGTCTAAAAGTAATGTTTGAGAGTCGGCGTGAGCAACCGGTATCAGTTAGACGCGCCCGGCGACGCGTGCTGGGGGAGGTGGTTCGTAAGCCGTGCGAGGGGGCGTTTTCACGGCGAAATGAACAATTCAGGGCGGTCTCGGGTAATAATTTCGCCGGCGCGCGCGCGGCGTGAGGGGAGGCATAATTTAGGCTTGCCCGGGCGACGGGATTTGTAGTATTTAACATCCTGTCTCTTTCATCGTAAGACTCGCGTAATCGCCCCGTCTTATGATATAAACTTGCTTTTCAAGCAGCGCAGTCTTTCTACTACCTACACTAAGGTTTATCGCTAACATCTTCGGACGCGGAAGTCGCCCCCCTAAAGGTCTGCCCTGCGTCTGAACTCAGCCCAACAATCGAAATTAGAAAAGGACGAACTATGTCAACAACATTCCTCCGCCGACCAGTCTGCGCGCTGGTGCTTCTGACGCTCTGTCTGGCCTTCGGGGTCAATCCGGCAACAGCTCAGTCCACGACGGACGGCGCCATCGGCGGCCTGATCAAAGACCCGAACGGCGCGGTAGTGCCGAACGCAACCGTTACAGTGCGTAACGAGGGAACCAACCGGGAGAGCACGGCGACTTCGGACGACGAAGGCCGCTTCCGCGTCGTGCAGTTGCAGCCCGGCAACTACACGATCAGCGTCGCGGGGTCGGGCTTCGCCACCTTCTCGCAGCAGAACATCGTGGTCGAAGTCGGGCGCGTGACCTCGCTCGACATCCCGCTCTCCATCACCGGCACGCAGGAACAGGTCGAAGTGACGGCAGAAGCTCCGGTCATCAATACCACGCAGCAGGACTTCGCCAACAACATCAACCAGACCTCGATCAACGAGCTTCCGATCAACGGTCGCCGCGCATCGAACTTCGTCTTGTTGACGCCGGGCGTCACGGCCGAAGGCGGTTTCGGTCTTAACAGTTTCCGCGGCGTCTCCGGCCTCCTGAACAACAGCACGCTCGACGGCGGCGACAACAACAACGCCTTCTACGGCGAAGAGCGTGGACGCACGCGCATCAGCTACGTCGTCAGCCAGTCCTCGATCCGCGAGTTTCAGGTCAACACGTCGAACTACTCGGCGGAGTATGGGCGCGCCGCCGGTGCGGTCATCAATACCGTCACCAAGAGCGGCACGAACGACTTTCACGGCGACCTCTTCGAGTACTACCGCAACAACCGTTTCGGCGCGACGAACCCCTTCGTCATCCGCCCGATCCTCGGCACGTCGCAGACCGAGCGGTTCAAGCCGACTGACATTCGCCACCAGTTCGGCGGCTCCGTCGGCGGTCGCATCATCCGCGACAAGCTCTTCTTCTTCTTCACCTACGATCAGCAGAAGCGCAACTTCCCCGGCGCGGCAATCTTGCAGAATCAGGCGTTCCTGAGCAACACCGCAGCGAACGCGGCGTGTACCACGGCAATCGGCGTTAACCGCACGTGTCTCAGGGGACGCTCCGCGACCAATGCCACCTTCTTCACGGACGCGAACATCGACCAGGCCACCAGCTTCATTTCCAGCCTGCTCGGCGAGGTTCCGCGCTCGCAAGACCAGCGCATCATCTTCCCGAAGATCGACTGGGTGATTAACAGCAGCAACAACTTCACCGCTTCTTACAACCGCATGCGCTCGCAGTCGCCCGCCGGCATCCAGACGCAGCCGACGACTTTCAGCGGCGTCGCCAGCTTCGGCGACGACTTCGTCCAGGCCGACATCTTCAACGCGCGCCTGACTACGACCATCTCGCCGACCGTGCTCAACGAAGCGCGCTTCCAGTGGGGTCGCGACAATTTGTTCGCCTTCTCACAGGAGCCGACGCCGGGCGAAGCGGCCATCCTCCCGGCGGGTCTGAGCCGCCTGCCGAACGTCTCGCTGACGAGCGGCATCAGCTTCGGCAGGCCGACCTTCCTTGAGCGCGTCGCCAACCCCGACGAAAAGCGCGTGCAGGTCGCCGACACGATGACCGTGTCGCGCGGTCAGCACACGGTCAGGTTCGGTATCGACTTCAACCACGTCAACGATCTGCTCGATAACCTCGTCAACGAAGGGGGCAGCTACGGCTACAACAACTTCAACGACTTCATCGTTGACTACCTCAACGTGCGGCAGAACGGCGCGCTGCGAACGGCGGGCGTCCTGTGCGCCACTTCAACGAGAATTGCGGGCAGGTGCTACAACACCACCGGCGGCTTCACGCAGGCGTTCGGCCCGACGGCCTTCGAGATCAGCACCAAAGACTATAGCTTCTTCGTGCAGGACGACTTCCGCGCGACGCCGCGCTTGACCCTCAATCTCGGCCTGCGCTACGAGTACCAGCAGTTGCCCGGCCCGCAGATTCCGAACGCGCTCACGAACATCGCCGGCCAGATGATCGGACCCGAGCAGACGAACCAGATTCCGTCTGACAAGAACAACTTCGGGCCGCGCCTCGGTCTCGCCTACGATTTGACGGGCGACGGCAAAACGTCGCTTCGCGGCGGCTACGGCATCTACTATGGGCGCATCATCAACTCGACCGTCATCAACGCCATCAGCAACACGGGCGTCGCCGAGGCGCAGCGCACCTTCTCCTTCAACGCGACGGATGCGGCATCGCCCATCTTCCCGAACGTCGTCGCGACGGCTCCGACCGGCGCCGTGACGCCGAACATCGTGGTCTTCTCGCCGAACATGAAGAGCCCTCTGATCCATCAGGCGGACATCATTCTGGAGCGCGAGATCGGGCGCAACACCGCCGTCTCGATCTCCTACCTGTTCAGCCGCGGGCGCAATCTCCCGACCTTCGTTGACGAGAACCTGCCCACGCCGATTCAGACAACTTACACGTTCAACGGCGGCGCGCTCGACGGTCAGTCGCTCACCGTGCCGTTCTTCCGCAGGTTGGCGACCGGCAACGGCAGACCCGACACACGCTTCGGCGCGATCACGCAGATTCGCAGCGACATCGAGTCGAAATATGACGGGCTTGTCCTGCAAGCCAATCGTCGTCTCACGAAGGGACTTCAGTTCCAGACGCACTACACGTTCTCGCGTTCGCGCGATAACGGCCAGAACTCGCAGACCTTCACCTTCACGCAAGGCAGGCTCGACCCGTTCAACGAGGGACTCGACGACGAAGGTCGCTCGAACAACGATGTCCCCCACCGCTTCGTGGCGAGCGCCGTCTGGACACCGGGCGCACCCTTCGGCCTGGAAAGTTCGAGAGTCGGCCGCGCGATCTTCGGCGGCTTCACCATCGCCCCGATCTTCGTCGCGCAGTCGGGCACCGCCTATACGGCCACCTTTACCGGCACCGTCGGCAACACTCCCGTCTCCGGCGGTCTGACAGGTTCGGGCGGCGGCTCCCGCATCCCGCTCTTCGAGCGCAACGCTTTCCGCCAGCGCAGGCTCGTTAACATGGACTTGCGCATCTCGCGTCGTTTCCGCCTTCGGGAAGCGATGAATCTGGAATTTCTCGCCGAGGGATTCAACATCTTCAACCGTTATCAGGTGACGGGTGTTAACGCTCAGGCGTACAACCTGTCCGGCACGACGCTCACGCCGCTGGCCGCCTTCGGTCAGGTCACGTCCGCGGGCAACTCGATCTACCGTGAGCGTCAGATTCAATTCGCCGTGCGCTTTCAGTTCTAAAGCGTCAACCGGCAGGCAACACTAACTCGACAAGAAGGGCGCGCCTCTCACAAAGGCGCGCCCTTTTCGTTTGTCCGAAGACGAAGCGCGCGCGTCCCGCACTGTACGAAAACGGACATCAAACGCTTTGCCAGCGGTTCTTCCGCCCTCGCGCCGGTGCGACGCGCAATCCCTTCTCTCACAGGGATTTCAAGCTCACGCTCGCCGTCCTGCTTGCGCCCCGCGTGCTGGCACACCCGTTGCGAACGTATTCGGCGATTCAAGCATGAACAAGCGTTTCTGCTTCTGGCTAAACACTTCAAGCGGCGAACAAATTTCGAGGAGGCATACAATTATGGGTTTACCGAACGACGACGAGATGGAAGGAAAATTCGATCAGGCTAAAGGCGCGGTGAAGGACAAGGTCGGCGAAGCCACGGGCGACCGCGACATGGAAGCCGAAGGCGAGGCCGACCGCGCTTCCGGCAACATTCAGGAAGGTTTCGGCACAGCCCGCCGCAAAGTCGGCGAAACCATCGAAGACATCGGCGACAAGATTAGCCGGTAACACGATCAAGTGATGAGTAATGAGCGATGGGTGATGAGTGAAAGACAAATGCTTTCACTCATCACCCATCACTCATTACTCATCACTATTTTTTACTCTTGCCTGATGTGCTCCGCGCCGAGTTCGGCGAGAACTTTTTCAAGCTGGTCGCCGTCCTCGTTCGACTTGGCTTCGATGCCGATGAGGATGCCGCCGCCGCGCAAGCCCGCGTCGTAAACTTTCGCGCGATGCTCCGGGATACCCGCGCCGACGAGTGCGCCGATAACGCCGCCCGCCGCGCCGCCCGCTCCCGCGCCGGCGAGCGCAGCCGCTATCGGCCCGGCTATAACCAGACCGATTCCGGGCAACGCGATGCTCGTCCCCACCGCCGCGATAGCCGCCAGCACCGCGCCGACCGTGCCGCCGACCGCGCCGCCGATGCCCGCGCCGTCGGCCGCGTGCGTCCCCGACTCGATAGCGAACTCTTTACTCTTCGTCGCGTCTGACATGAGCACGCTGATGTCTTCGCGCGCGTAACCGTGTTTGATGAGCGCGTCCACGGCGGCCTCGGCCGCAAGGCGCGTCTTGAAAAGTCCCGTCACAAGTTTTGCCATAAAAACCTCCTCTGATTTTCCACTATTAACTCGGAAAGTTGATCTGTTTTAATTAACCGGACAGCAAACTTTATGCCGACACGCCGAACGGCGCGAATAACACCGCACACGCGAAATTACGTTGGAGAACACGACACATCGCACGCGCGTGGTGTAATGTTAAGCCTCATTTCAAACACGGGGGAAATTTAACTCATGCTCAAAGCTATCATTTTCGACATCGACGGCACGCTCGTCGACTCGGTTGACCTGCACGCGCGCGCGTGGCGGGAAGCGTTTCGACACTTCGGCCGCGAGGTGGAATTTGAAAAAGTTCGACACCAGATTGGCAAGGGCGGCGACCAGTTGATGCCCGTCTTCTTTTCCACGGAGGAACTCGAACGCTTCGGCGAAGAGATGGAAAAATTCAGGGGCGACATCTACAAACGCGAATACATATCGCGCGTGCGCGCCTTCCCGCAAGTGCGCGAACTCTTCGAGCGCATACGCCGTGACGGCAAGCGCATCGCGCTCGCCTCTTCCGCCAAGCGCGACGAACTCAAAGTCTATAAAGAACTCGCGCGCATCGCAGACCTTATCGAAGAAGAAACTTCCGCCGACGACGCAGAGAAGTCGAAGCCGCACCCCGACATCTTCGAGGCCGCGCTCGCCGCGCTCGGCGACGTGCGCGCCGACGAAGCCATCGTCATCGGCGACACGCCATACGATGCGGAGGCCGCCGGTAAGATCAACCTGCGTACCATCGGCGTCCTCTGCGGCGGCTTCCCCGAAGCCGAACTCCGCGCCGCCGGATGCACGGACATCTATCGCGACCCCGCAGACCTGCTGGCGCGCTTCGACGCCTCTCCGCTCGCCTCGGGAGATTCCTCGACGGCGGCGGCCACCACTGCGGCGAGTGACTGATGTCGAAGATTCTCCAACTCAGTTCGGCGCGCACCTTCGGCGGCGGCGAGAGGCATTTCGCAGACCTCTCAAACGCACTCTCCGAACGCGGCCACGAAGTTTACGCCGCCCTCTCCCCGGCCTCGCCGCTTCAAGCACGACTCACGCGCCTGCCCGCCTCAAACTTGATCACGCTGCCGCTGCGCAACGCGCTCGATCTACCGAGCGCCACACGACTCGCGCGCTTCATACGAGAACGCCAAATCGAAATCGTCCACGCGCATCTCGCGCGCGACTATCCTCTCGCCGCCTACGCCGCGCGACGCTCGGGCGGCGTGCCGTTCATACTTACGCGCCATGTGCCGTTCGACATGAGCAGCCTGCACCGGTTCACGCTCGGGAAAGCCGCGCGCGTCATCGCGGTCTCGGAAGGCGTCCGGCGTGGTCTCTCTGCGCGGCGTATCTTTCCTGAAGAAATAATCCGCGTCATCCCGAACGGCATCTCCGTCGCAGGAATCGACAACGCGCTCGGAGATTTCGACCGCGCGGAATTTCGGCGCAAGCTCTCGCCGGACGCGCCTCTCATCGTCGGTACCGTGGGCGAGTTGAGTCCGGTCAAAGGGCAGGAAGACTTCGTGCGCGCGGCGGCGCTCGTCGTCCGCGAGGAGAAGTTTGAGCGGGCGCGTTTTCTCATCGTCGGCGACGACAGATCGGCGGGCGGAGAAACGCACGCGCGCCTTGAGAGGTTGATCGCCGAACACGAACTCGAAGCCCACGTCCGGCTCCTCGGTCACGTCTCCGAACTCACGCCGCTCATCAGTTCGCTCGACCTCTACGTCTCGGCCTCGCGCGCGGAGGCTTTCGGCCTGGCGACGCTCGAAGCGTTGATGTGCGGAGTCGCCGTCGTGGCGACCGGAACGGACGGCGCGCTTGAGATGATCGACGACGGCTTGACGGGCAACCTCGTGCCGGTCGGCGACGCCGCCTCGCTCGCACGCGCGATGCTTCGACTGCTCCGCGACGGCGACGAACGCGCGCGTATAAGCAAGCGCGCACGCGTTGAATCGCGTGCGCGCTTCAGTCTGGAACGAATGGTCGGTGCGACGGAAAAAATTTACCGCGAAGCTCTCGCGGCGGATTAAGACGGGCGGAAACTTGCGGCCGCAATCCCGCCGGCGCGTAAAAGTTTTAAGGCTTGATAGAGTCGCTTCCGAAGAATGGCACGAGCGCCTCCGGAATCCTGACGGAACCGTCCGGCTGCTGCCCGTGCTCGATGATCGCCGCCCAGAGGCGCGGGGTCGCTATCGCCGAGCCATTGATGGCGTGCACGAACTCAGGCTTGCCCTTACCGCGCTTGAAACGTATGTTGCCGCGCCGCGCCTGAAAGTCCGTGAAAATGCCTACGGACGAAACTTCCAGCCACCTGTCCACGCCGGGCGCGTAAACCTCCAGGTCGAAAATTCGCGCGGAAGCAAAAGTCAGGTCTTTTGTGCAGAGGTCAACCACACGGTACGGCAGGTTGAGCAGTTGCAGCGGGCGTTCGGCGTCGGCCAGCATGCTCTCGAACTCGGCCTGCACTTGCTCCGGCGTGCAGAGTTTCAGCAACTCCAGCTTATGAAACTCGTGCAGGCGTTGCATTCCGCGAGTATCCTTACCGGCGCTGCCCGCCTCGCGCCGCCAGCAGAGTGTGTAGGCCATGTAACGCTTTGGCAACTCTTCTTCGCTGAGCGTCTCATCGCGGTGCAGACCCATGAGCGGGACTTCGCCCGTGGGGATCGCCCAGACGGGGTCGTCGCGCAGCTTGTAGGCATCCAACTCGAACTTCGGGAGGTGTCCGGTCGCGGTGAAGGTTTCGGTGCGCACGAAGTGTGGCGGCAGAATTTCCTCGTAACGCTCCTGATTGAGATTGATGCCGAAGTTGATCAGCGCGCGAAGCAGCGACGCGCCCTGCCTGCGCAAGAGGGCGAACATCGCACCGCTGATCTTGGCCGCGCGCTCCGCGTCATAGATGCCCAGAGCTTCGGCCACTTCCCAGTGCGGCTTATAACTTTTGCCCGCGAATTGCCCCTCGTCGTAATTGTGCACGCGCAGAACTACGTTATCCTCTTCGCCCTTCCCCTCGGGGCAGTCGTCGGAGGGCATGTTGGGGATACGCAGCAGGACGTACTCGGATTTTTCCTCAACCTCGCGCGCCTGACCTTCGAGGGCGATGATCTCGTTCTTGACATCCGTGACGTTCGCCCGCAAGGCTTCGGCTTCATCCTTACGCCCTTCGCCATGGAGGCGACCGATCTCCTGCGACCTCTTATTGAGGACGCCGCGTAGCTCGTCGAGTTGGCGCGTGATACTCCTGCGCGACTCAAGCAGGTCTCGCAGTTCTAAAAGCGTCTCCGGCTCGACGCCCTTGCGCGCCAGTTTCTTCCCCGTGGCCTCAAAATCATTGAGAATTAGTTTGTAATCGATCACCGTAGCTCTTTACTACCTTTGTTTAATTAGACGAAAAAAGAATATCCGTGGGCGGCCCGGTCGCTCCGCAAATCCGTTACACGCCGCTGCTGCTCTCGCCCGACATCCGCCCCTCCGGCATGCTTCTTTTCTTCGCTCTGATGGAAATGCACACGAAGGGTATTCTCTTAACTCTCTTTGAGTCAAGCGGGTGATCAAGCCGCTTTCCACTCTCGATTCGGAGACTCAAATTTCAATTGACGCTGCGGATCATACTCGCTTGCAAGATACTGCCGCGCGATGTATTTGAGCGTCGCCGAGATGTGCTTGCACTCGTAGTGAGATTCGGCGTCGCCGCGATAGATGAAATCGGCGCAGGTGCAGACCAGTCGCTTCGTTTCGGGATTGCGAAACAGGTGATAGTTCTGTTCCGCGCCCGACTCGGAGAAAGCGATCCAGCCGTAAGGCTCCGCGTCCCTCACTTCAATGCGTTCGGAACGCGCCGCGCGTTGCTCCGCCGCCGAAAAAACCTGCGCCTTCGCCGTCTGTTTTCTGCTGCTCATTTCGTGCTTCCTTCTGTGGTTTGATTGGCGCTCTAAAGCGCGCCGGGCGCGACCGGGAAATCACGCTGGTTTTTATCCACAATTTAGATGCGCAGGCGCGGCCGCGCGTTTGACCCTCGCGCAAATAGCGTGCTATCTACGCCTCAACTCGGGTGAGAATTTCAGAGAATGTTCGACGACGCGAATCCGGCAATTCAACTTTTCGCGTCGTGCGCTTCCGCTTCCCGTGCGCGCGTGAAATTCGTTTTATGTGTGTGGACAAATCAGTAAGCTCAGAGGCGCGCGGCCAGGATGGATTTCAACGCGAAAGGAAAACATGATGAGCATTGCGCGCGTGCGCGGAATCGATATGGCTTACGAGATGTCGGGCGCAAGAGGTGTGCCCCTCGTGTTGCTGCATGGCTTCCCCTTCAACCGCACGCTCTGGCGCGAGCAGGTTGAGGCATTGAGCGGGCGTTACCGCGTCATCACGGTTGACCTGCGCGGCCACGGCGAAACGGCCGCCACGCTCGACCCGGCGACGATGGAAGATATGGCCGAAGACGTGGTCGCGCTGCTCGACGGTTTGCGCATCGAACGCGTCGTGCTCGGCGGACTCTCGATGGGCGGCTACGTCGCGCTCGCCTTCTGCCGCCTCTTTCCCGAACGCGTCCACGCGCTCATACTCGCGGATACGCGGGCGCAGGCCGACACCAATGAGGGGCGTCTCGCGCGCGAGGAGACCGCCACGCGTGCTCTCAGCGATGGTATGCACACAATCGCCGATGCGATGCTCCCGAAGCTCCTCGCGCCTTCCACGCAAGAGGAACGCCCCGAAGTCGTCGCGCGTGTCCGCGAGATGATTTTGAACACAGACCCGCAGGGCGCGGCGTCGGCTCTTCGCGGTATGGCCGTGCGTAGAGATCAAACGGAGTTTCTCGGCGAGATCGATTGCCCGGCGCTCATCATCGTCGGCCAACTCGACCGGATCACGCCGCCGTCGGACGCGGAGATGTTGAAACGCGGGATACGCGGCTCGCGTCTCGAAGTCATCGCGGGCGCGGGACACGTCTCCAACATCGAAAGCCCGGCGGAGTTCAATCGCGCGTTGGAAATTTTCCTGCGCGAACTCGAAGCATGAAGGATTTGTGAACCAACTCTCCGCGCCCGCGCATCACTTTCGCGACGGGTTGTTGATTGGATGAGACGATGAATCAAACAGAAGATCAATCGTGGAAGTTTCGCATCGAGGAGCGCGTCAGATGGGGCGACGTGGATGCGGCGCGCATCATCTTTTACGGCGCATACATACGCTTTTTCGAGATCGCCGAGACGGAACTTTTCCGCACCGTCGGGTTGCCCTACGGCCGTATGTTCGACGAACTCGACGTGTGGTTGCCGCGCGCGCATCTCGAATGCGACTTCCGGCAGGCCGCGCAGTTGGACGACCTGCTTGAAGTTTCGGTTTACGTCGGGCGCATCGGCACGAAGTCTCTGCGGCTGAATTTTGAGGTGCGACGAAACGGCGATCCTTCCATCGTCGCCGAAGCGCACTTTGTTCTCGTCGCCGTCCGCCGCAACACGTTCGACTCCGTCCCAGTCCCCGAAGAACTCAAACGCCGCCTCGCTCCCTACACAGCGCCGCACTAAACGATGAAGTAGGAACGATGAACGATGAACTGAAGACAACCGCCTTCCGTTCATCGTTCATCGTTCCTACTTCATCGTTCCTATTTCATCGTTTCCTCTTACAGCGGCCACAGCGCGCTGCGGGCGAGCGCGCGCTTGAGATTGACGTAGCCCTGATCGCCCGCGACGAGTTCGCGCAGCGTGCGCCGTATGCCCGGATGGAAGAGCGCGAAATCGATCATGCGGTCGGTGAAAGGCGCGCCGAGAAAGTCGCCGTAGAAGCGTCCGCGCATCGCGGAGGCGCGATGCAATTCGCGCCCGAAGTCCGCGCGCCAGAGTTCCTCGTAGGTCGCCGCGCGTCCCGCGAGATAAGCCTCCGCGAAAAGTTCGGCCGAGCGCAAAGCGTAGTAGATGCCTTCGCCCGTCACGGGGTCTGCGAAACCGGCGGCGTCGCCGAGCAACGCCCACGCGTCGGAGCCGACACGGCGCGTCTTCCATGTCTCCATCGTCAGGCCGGGAATGCGCGCGGCGTAGCGATCCACGGAGGCGCGCAGTTTTTTTTCAATCTCATCGTTGCGCGCATCGCCCGCACTCGTATTTTTCGCTTGCGAAGACCAGAGCGGCGCGTGTGAATCCTCGCGGATGCGGTAATAACCGATCATGAACTCCCAGAGCAGCGCATCGAGCGAGTGATGATCGAAGGCGTCCTGCGAGGTGGCGATGCCGAAGGAGATGTGATCGAGGCGCGGGAACGCCCACGCATAGCCCACCCAGCCGGGGAGAAACGCTATGACGGTCGGCGCGTCGTCGCCCTTCGGCAACGGCGCGCGATAGCCGAATGCGACTTCCATCTCCGAGTTCGGCAACGCGCCCGCGAGCCGCCGCGCGATGGGACTGTTCGCGCCGTCCGCCGCGACGAGCACCGCGCCCCGCCAACTCTCGCCACTACGAGAGCGCGCCGTCCAGGGTTCTCCCGCGTCGCGTTCCACCTTGACGGAAACGCGTTCCGAAATGAAGTGCGCCCCGGCCTGTATGGCGCGGTCGCGCAGGTAGGAATCGAACGCGGCGCGCGAATAGATGGCGAAGGGCGCATCGAGTTTGAGACGCACGCGCCTGCCCGCGGGCGAGTACATCTCGACTTCGTCAACCGTGCGTCCGAACGCTTCGAGCAGGTGCGGCCAGGCCTTCAAAGCCTTTGATGTGACGCCGCCGCCGCAAGCCTTCGGTTCGCCCGCAGGCCGCCCGTCAAACAAAGCGACGCGTGCGCCGCCGCGCGCGAGTCGCTCTGCTGCGAACGACCCGGCCGGTCCCGCGCCCACAATCAATGCATCAAATTTCTCGCTCTCGCTCATTCGCTATAATCTGTCTGTCTCTAAAGTCGTTTGCGGCGCGTATCCTACATCAAGGCGGGCGATTGTCTCACGCGCCGACGCGCCCCCTTGTCATGACGCGCGCCCGTTGTGCTAAAATCCCGCCATCCCTCAAAGAGTTTTATTCGACAATCCCCCGAAATGTTTCGCGCGCGGGTCGGCTCGAATTTTCCGCCTGTGGCCGTCCCGCTCAAGCGATAAGACTTTACCAACTCATTTGCGTTAGGCATCGAATATGACTGGCTCTCTCGCATTCATCGGCATCGCTCCGCATCCGCCGATCATGGTTCCTGAAGTCGGGCGTGAAGCGGCGGCCGAAGTGCGCGGCTCAATTGATGCGATGCGGGAACTGACCGCTCGCATCATCGCGTGCGGCGCGGAAACGGTTGTCATCATCTCGCCCCACGCGCCGCTGGAAGCTCGCGCCTTTGTCGCCTATCACGAGCCGGAACTGCGCGGCGACTTCGCCAACTTTCGCGCCCCGCAAGCGACGATCAGGGCGCCTCTCGACGCCCAACTACTCGAAGCCATCGCTTCGTCCGCCTCCGGACACGGCTACCAACTCGTTCCACTCAAAGGTTACGAACTCGATCATGGAACCGCCGTGCCGCTCTACTTTCTTCTGCGCAACGGCTGGCGTGGCAGCGTCGTCGCGCTCGGTTATAGCTTTCTGTCAAACGAGGATCACCTGCGCTTCGGCGAGTGCATCAGGCAGGCGGTCGAAGCGTCCGAGCGCACCGTCGCCTTAATTGCGAGCGGCGACCTGAGCCACCGCCTGACGCCCGACGCGCCCGCCGGTCATAATCCGCAGGCGCATCTCTTCGACGAACAGGTCGTCGCATCCATCAATGCGAATGCGCCCGACCGCATCGTCGCGATTGACCAGAATCTAAGACGCCTCGCCGGGGAGTGCGGCTACCGCTCGATGCTTGTCGCCATCGGCGCGGAAGACGCCGGTACTCGCGATTGTGAAGTGCTGCATTACGAAGCGCCTTTCGGCGTCGGCTATCTGGTCGCCCAACTGGCGCGCGCTTCGTGAGCGAGTTATGAAAAGCGAAACTGAAATGAGCGAGCAAAGCGAAAACGCACACGCCGCCGGTTCTTTCGAGCGGGCTGACGCGGACACGGCCGGCAATGAAAAAGGCTTCGCGGAACTCGCGCGTCGCTCCGTCGAAACTTTCGTGCGTGAGGGGCGCGTCGTCGAAGTTCCGAGCGTCTCAAACGATTCGCCGTTAAGCCAGCGCGCGGCCTGTTTCGTCTCCATCAAAACCGTCACGGGCGATTTGCGCGGCTGCATCGGCACTGTCGAACCGGTGCGTGCGAGTCTCGCCGAGGAACTAATTCATAACGCGATCAGCGCGGCGACCCGCGACCCCCGTTTCTCGCCAATCGAGATTTCCGAACTGCCCCGCCTGCGTTATTCCGTGGACGTGCTTTCGCCGCCCGAACCAACTCGTTTTGAAGAACTGAATCCCAAAACTTACGGCCTCATCGTGGAGGACGAGCGAGGCAGGCGGCGCGGCCTGCTCTTGCCTGACCTCGAAGGCGTCGAGAGCGCAGAACAGCAGTTGCAAATCACAATGCGTAAGGCCGGAATACCGCCCGGCGCGGATGTTAAGTTGTACCGCTTTCAAGTTCGACGCTATGGCGAATAGAAAAGGCTTTCCAAATCACAAGCACAAGGAGCTGGATTGACATGAACGACAACGATCAAAACAACACGTCCCTCGATAACGCGGACGACGATCTGACACCCGATACCTTAACGGAAAACAACCAGCGCTCGCTCGACATCGGCGCGCAAGGCCAGTATGCGCCCGGTGGTGTCTACAACCAACAGGGCGCAACGCAAACCGACCGCATAGATTTAGACGAGCAAACGAGCAGCGCGCTCGATGACAAGAGTTAAAACCGAGCGACTCTGTACTTGCCACAGATGTCGATAGTTTTACCGACGAGCCTTCAACTCGATATTCTGCCGGGACGCTCCCTTTGGAGCGCAATCTCGCACATCAAGAAAAGAAAGAGCGCGGATATCACCACCGCGCTCTTTCTTTCTTTGCGAAGCTAAACTTCGCCTACAGTTTTTCATTCGTCTTGACGCCTTTGTCGTACCGGCTTTCGGAACGAAGAAAGCTTTATCGCACATAAAAAAGCCGCTGCATGCGCGAGTTGCATGCAGCGGGCAATGATCCACAGGAGGAAAGGAAGGCATTCTAAGCGAGCGTGTGCGAAGTGTCAAATTTTCAAACGCCGCTCCGGCTCGAACGTGAGTCCATTAAATGTCCAAATTCTTCACATCCAGCGCGTTGTCCTCGATGAACTTGCGGCGCGGTTCGACCGCGTCACCCATCAAGACCGTGAAGATTTGATCGGTTTCCACCGCATCGTCAATTTTAACCTGCAAAAGCGTGCGCTTTTCCGGGTTCATCGTGGTCTCCCAGAGTTGTTCGGGATTCATCTCGCCGAGACCTTTGTAGCGTTGGATGGTTAAATCCTTCTTGGCCGTAGCCAGCACGCGATCCAGCAACGCCTCGCGGGTCTCGATCTGCTCGCTCGTGCCGTTTTCGCCGAAGACGAAAGGGGCGGCCAAATTCTCATCCAGAACTTTATAAAGTTCGACGGACTTCTGGAACTCAACATGACTCGCGAGATTCCAGTCGATCAAAACTTTGGTTCCGTTCGAGGCTACCGTTTCGATTGACAACAAACCGTGTTCTTCATCCGTCAATAAATCCGTGCTGTAGTTGGCTTTGGCGAGATGTTTTTCGACAGTCAGCAAAAGCTCCTTATTCTCCTTTTGAAATACGCTTCGGAGATTGGAACTTTTCTCGCGCTGCAAAACGCCCTTTCGCCCGGCAAAGGCGAGCAGCAACGTGGAAAGCAGGCGTTCGTCATTACCCAGACGGCGCACCAGTTTCTCGAAATACCGCTTGTATTCGACCATCTGTTCCAGAGAACGCGCCAAATCTTTCCCTTCAATCGTCATCCCGTCGCCGGATTTCACCTTCGCCTCGTTCGTGGCCTGCCGCATGAGATAACGCACCATCGAACGCTCGTCTTTGATGTACTCCTCGCGCTTACCTCGTTTCACTTTGAACAACGGAGGTTGAGCGATGTAAACATGCCCGGACTCAACGAGTTCCGGCATCTGCCGGTAAAAGAAAGTGAGCAGCAACGTGCGGATATGCGATCCGTCCACGTCTGCATCCGTCATAAAGATGATTTTGTGATAGCGGAGCCGATTGAGGTCAAAATCATCTTTGCCGATGCCCGTCCCGAGCGCGGTGATGAGCGTTTTTATCTCGGTGTGGCTGAGCATTTTATCGAAACGCGCTTTTTCGACGTTTAAAATTTTACCTTTTAATGGGAGAACCGCCTGATTCTTCCGGTCGCGTCCCTGTTTCGCGCTGCCGCCCGCCGAATCGCCTTCTACGATGTACAATTCACACAGAGTCGGGTCGCGTTCCTGACAGTCGGCGAGTTTGCCGGGAAGCATCGTCGAACCAATGATGCCCTTGCGCACGATCTCGCGCGCTTTGCGCGCCGCCTCGCGTGCGCGTGCGGCATCCACGGCTTTGCCGACGATTCGCTTGGCGACCGTGGGGTTCTGTTCAAAATATTCCGTCAGGCGCTCGTTCAGGAACGATTCGACCGCGCCTTTAACATCCGAATTGAGTTTGCCTTTGGTTTGACCTTCAAACTGCGGCTGCGGCAATTTGACGGAAATTACCGCGACGAGACCTTCGCGCACGTCGTCGCCGGTCAGGGAAGTCTTGAAATTCTTGGCAAGCCCCGAAGATTGCGCGTAGGCGTTGATGGTGCGCGTGAAGGCCGAACGAAAGCCAGAGAGGTGCGTGCCGCCGTCAACCGTGTTGATGTTGTTGGCGAAGGAGTAGACCTTTTCGTCGTAGGCGTCGTTGTACTGGATCGCCACTTCTACCGAAAGCGCGTCGCCAACTCGTTCAAAATACAGAGGCTTATCGTGCAAGACGGTTTTATTCTTGTTGAGATGTTTGACGAACTCGGCGATGCCGCCTTTGTAATAAAATTCGTGCGAGCGTTCCGTCTCTTCGCGTTCGTCGCGGATGCTGATGCGGATGCCTTTGTTCAAAAAGGCTTTTTCTCGCAGCCGTTCGGAGAGCCGGTCGAAGCTAAACTCCGTGACATCGAAGATCGACGCGTCGGGTTTGAAAGTGATTTTGGTTCCGCGCTTGCGCGTTTTGCCCGTGGCCTCCAATTTCGCCACAGAGATGCCCTGCTTGTATTCCTGCTCGTAAGTCGACCCATCCCTCCAGATTTCCAGTCGAAGCCACTCTGAGAGGAAATTTACGCAAGAGACGCCCACTCCGTGGAGACCACCGGACACCTTGTAAGCGTTTGAATCGAATTTTCCGCCCGCGTGGAGTTTCGTCATCACGACTTCGGCGGCCGACTTCTTTTCGCCCTTGTGATAATCAACAGGAATACCGCGCCCGTTATCGACGACGGTGATCGAGTTATCGAGATGGATCGTCACATCCACGGTGTCGCAATAACCGGCGAGGGCTTCGTCAATAGAATTATCCACCACTTCGTAGACCAGGTGGTGCAGGCCGATATCGCCCGTCGAGCCGATGTACATGGCCGGGCGCTTGCGCACAGCCTCGCGCCCTTCGAGGACTGTGATCGAACTTGAATCGTAGTTCATGCTTTTCTTATTTGTGTTGATTGCCGTTGACAAACTGATTCCCTCTTTCTCGCTGCTGAAACAACTTTTATACGGTTAAGAACAATCGCAGAGTCGCTAAAATCGTCCTCGATTTAGATGCTCGAAGCGTCCTTCGAGGATGTCGAAATCTGACCGTCGGGAGCGGCGACAAACCCGGTCGCGCCGTCTCTCACCTCGAAAATTTCGGCTCGCGCGGCGTACTGCTCGATGAGGCTTTCTTTAGAGGTCGTCACGAATGTCTGCGTGCGGCCTTCGAGGTATTCCAACAGGTGATCGATGCGTTTCCGATCAAGCTCGGCATCCACGTCGTCGAGCAGGAAAACCGGATACTCGTTGTGCCAGGAATGATACACCGAAATTGCAGCTAAGTCAAGTATTATCAATGCGCTACGCTGCTGGCCGGAACTGCCGAAAGAACGTATGTCGCGCCCGTCGAAGAGCACCTCAAACTCGTCCCTGTGCGGCCCGATAAGCGAGTAACCGGCCGACATTTCGGCCTGCATGCGAAATTGCAAACGCTCCGCGATCAGAGTCTCGTAATCGCTTAAATCGCCCTTTCCTTCGAGAGATGAAACGTAACGCACGGTCACTTCCTCGCGCCCGAAAAGGCGGCGTTCGAGGACGGCGTTGACGCGTTCGACGTAATCCGTGCGGGCGCGATGTATCGTCGCGCTGAGAGCGACGAGTTGCTCGTTCCAGGGGGCGAGGCGCGCGGCGGTTTCCGAGGCGCTCAATTCGGCGTCGGCGGCGTCTTGCAGAAGGCGATTTTTTTGTTTGATGACGCGTTGATAATCGGAGAGCGTCTGCACGTAGGCATGCTGCATCGAGACGACGCCGCGGTCTAGGAACTTGCGCCGGGCTTCCGGCGCGCCGCGCACGACCTCCAACTCGTCCGCCGTGAAGGCGACGACGTGCAACTGCCCGAGGTAACGCGCGACGGATTCGCGTTTGCCGTTGATGCTGAGCGTTTTCGTGTTGTTTTGAATCGTGACCTGTAAATCGCGTTGAACTTCACTGCTCCGCGCGACGCGCCCGCGCACGACGGCCAGTTCTTCGTCGAAGCGCACGGCCTCCTGCGGTTTCTGTGTGCGGAAGGATTTGGACGTGGCGAGCAGATAAACGGCTTCCAGCCAGTTTGTTTTGCCCTGACCGTTATCGCCGTAGATGATGTTGAGTCCCGCGCCCCAGGAGACTTTGCCGCTCAAATTCCTAAAACAGTGAGCCTCAATGGATTCGAGCAGCATGTGTCGAATTTTAACACACGCTGCTCGTCGGCGTCGCTCGAAGGGGACGCGGGATGCAATGCCGTTTTGAGGGTTCCTGAATTCGGCGCTCAGAGGCGCATCGGCATGACGACGTATTTGTAATCGTAATCCGTGTCGGAGGCGAGGCGTAGTTGCGCCTGCGAATTGCCGTCTTTGAACTCGAAGGCGACCTGCCCGTCGCTGGCGACGTTGAGAAAATCCTGTAAATACTGTGCGTTGAAGCCGATTTCGGTATCTACGCCGGCATATTCCGTCGAGACGCTTTCGCGCGCCTCGCCCTCTTCGGCCGTCTGCGAACTGATGTGCAGGTTATTGTCCGCCAGGTGAAACTTGATGGCGTGCGAGCGGTCGTCGGCCATCAGTGCGACGCGGCGTATGGCCTGCCCCAGAGCGGCGCTGTCAAATATGGCCGATTTGTCGTTATTTTTCGGGATGACCATTTCGTAGTTGGGAAACTGGCCGGTGAGCGTGCGCGAAATCAAAAGTCTGGAACCGACTTCAAAGTAGATGTGGTTTTCATCTGTGGCGAGACCAATCTCGCCTTCGTATGAAGCGGTCAATTTCGTCAGCTCGGCGAGCGTTTTACGGGGAATAAGCGCATCCAGCCCCTCTTTACCCGCGCTCTCGCCCAAATCCTTGCGTTCGATGTATGCGAGCCGGTGGCCGTCGGTCGTGATCATACGCCCGCCGGTTTTGTCGAGAATGAACTTCGCGCCCGAAAGCGTATAGCGCGATTCTTCGAGCGTAATGGCGAAGATAGTGCGGTCTATGAAAGTTTTGAAAACACTGGCGGGCAGCTTGATGGACGCGGCGCGAAAATTGGGAATTTCGGGAAACGTGTCGCGTTCGACACCGGCGATGCGGAAATTTGAACGCTCGCATTTCACGCTCGCCCAGTTGTTTTCGTCTTTGCGAAAGTTAACGGTCGCTTCCGGAAGCACGCGCGCGATATCGAACAGCTTGCGCGCGCTGACGCACATCGAACCCTGTGTCTTGATGTCGGCTTCCGTCTCGCAACGCAAGGTGGCGTCGAGGTCTGTTCCGATGAGACGGATCGTGTTTTCGCCGACCGACTCGATGAGGATATTTGAGAGTACGGGAATCGTGTTCTTCTTCTCGACAATGCCCTGCACAAACCCAAGCTCTTTTTGTAGAGCGTTCTTGCTAATGCTGAATTCCATCTACGATCTCCTCTAAGAAATAGCCTTGTGAAAGTTGTTATCTCAGGTCGTTTTTCAAAAAACGCCTTTTCCTAATTATACTAATTAAATACCTTGTTTATATATCTAGTAGTAGTAGTAGGGCCTGTGGAAATGTGGAAAAGTCACTTTATTGTTGTATCCAAAGGAATTGTTTTCCACAGGGGCTGTGGAAATCGCTGTGGATAACTTTGCCGAATTGTGGAAAAAGTGATTTTAGCAAAAGTTTTCCACATTTCCACAGCCCCTATTGTTGCGTTACCTGTGGAAATGTGGAAAACTCCGAGTTAAATATAAGCGCATAAACGATTTATGGTGTCTCCGTACTGTGGAAAACTTTTTGACCCAAAAGTCGCCTAACTACTTGCAAAGATTGTCCATAAGCTCGCTCACGACCCTGTGGAAATTCTGGTCGGCCGAAACGAGCGCATTTATCTTGTCAACGGAGTGAATTACGGTTGTGTGATGCTTGCCGCCGAACTCGCGGCCGATCTCCGGGAAGCTGTGTTTGGTCAGACGCTTGCACAAATACATCGCCACCTGCCGGGGCACGGCGATCTGGCGCGCGTTGTTCTTCGACTTCAATTCATCGACCCGCAGACGGTAATGCGAAGCGACCGTGCGCTGTATCTGCTCGATGGTGACGCCGACCGGCTGGTCGTCTTCGGCGATGTTACGGATGGCGTCCTGCGCCAGCATTTTCGAGATGGGCAGACCGCGCAGCGAAGCGATGGCGACGAGTCGCACGAGCGAACCTTCGAGTTCGCGTATGTTGCTTTTAACTTTTCCGGCGATGAAGAAGGCCACATCGTCGGGCAGCGTCACGCCGTCCAGATCGGCCTTACGTTTCAGAATCGCGACTTTCGTTTCGAGGTCGGGCGGTTCCATGTCCGCGATCAAGCCCCACTCGAAACGCGAGTGCAGGCGTTCTTCAAGCGTGGGAATCTCGCGCGGCGGGCAGTCGGAAGTGATGACGATCTGCTTCTGACCGTCATAAAGCGCGTTGAAAGTGTGAAAAAATTCTTCCTGCGTGCGCTCTTTGCCCGCCATGAACTGAATGTCGTCCATCAAAAGCACGTCAATCGAACGATACTTCTCGCGAAACGTCTGAGTTTTGTCGTAACGGATCGCGTTGATCAGTTCGTTCATGAACTTCTCGGCGGAGATATAGGAGAGGCGCAGGTATTTGTTGCGCTGCTTGATGGAATGGCCGACGGCGTGCATCAAGTGGGTTTTACCGAGTCCCACGCCGCCGTATATATATAGCGGGTTGTAGGTTTTCCCCGGAGCTTCCGCAACCGCCAGCGACGCGGCGTGCGCAAACTGGTTGCATGAACCGACGACAAAGGTTTGAAAAGAGCATTTCGGATTGAGCGAGAGTTCCAGCGGCTCTATGTCAACGAAATTTGTCGCGCTCGGAGCCAGTCCATCGGATTCCGCCGCTTCCAGCAGCGAAAAGAGGGTGGAGGTTTTATTGCCCCCGTTCTCACTGCTCTTTGAAGGCGCGCTGAAAGCCGCATCATCATCACTATCTTTACTTATGTCCAATCCGGCCGTAACGGCCGGCGCATCATCCACAGCCCAATCCACGTGGTAGGTCGCGAGATTCAACTCTTGCAGCGAGGCATCGATCACTTCCGAATAGTTTGAACTCACCCAATCTTTCACCACCTGATTCGGCGCGCGCAGGTGCAGAACGCGTCTCGAATCGTCGCAGCCATCGAACTGAATCGAGCGAAACCATGTTTCAAAACTTTGATGGTTAAGTCGTTTTTCGACGGCCTGAAGCAGGTTATTCCAAACTCTATTTTCGATAGCTGTGCTCATCGCTTTGCCCGTCCCACCCTGAGTTAAACTTATCGAGCGCATACTGACTGAATCAAAACAATGCAAATGCAACTTCGAAGCTGCTCAAGCACTCCTTTGAATCAAACAACGGAAAATGTTGCTATAGCACCCTTTTGAACTTCTTTTCTGACTCTTTACTTGAAGGTTTTCCACAGGTTTTCCACAGCTTGTGGAAAACTTTTTGGTACTTAAAGTGTTGCTTTAAGTATTTATTTATCAAGTAGTTACGGGTATTTTCCCGTTGCGAAACGGGCGCGAGACTAGCATAGCGAATTGTGAAATGCAAGAGAATTCCACAGACCAAAAAAATAAAGTTTGCGACCCCCGTAAACGCCCAAAAACCGCTGATTCCAGCCCCTGTGGGAATTTGAGAAATAGCTTATCTGAATCATTTCAGAACATTTTGCCTTATGAGTTTTTAGGAGGGGTTTTATATTCTCTTAAAACAAAAAATCCACCTTATGCGCCGTTCGTGGCCGAATATGGCCTTGCATTTCTTGACATAAACGACGGCGAAAGTTAGTCTTACTGTTTTCGCTGGAGGAGGAAATTATCTACTATGCCAAAGCGCACATTCCAACCGAACAATCGACGCCGCGCGAAAACTCACGGATTCCGCGCCCGCATGGCGACCAAGAACGGTCGTCTGGTCTTGAAAAGACGCCGTGCAAAGGGTCGCAAGAGGCTGACGCCGTCGCATTACTAAGTCGAAACGGGGTGCCGTCGGGTCGTCCAAAGCTGCGTAAATCCGCGGAATTTCGCTCGGTTTACGAAGGAGGAAAGCGTTTCGACGGTCGTCTGATGACGGCTTTCGTGCGGCGGAACGAGTCGGGGCATCACCGTCTGGGCATAACCGCCTCGAAACGCGTGGCGCGCCATGCCGTTGATCGTAACCGCATGAAGCGCCTGTTGCGCGAGATGTACAGGCTGAGCGAGGCGACGCTTCAGGGAATCGAGCCGAAATATGACTGGGTGTTCAACGCGAAGCGTTCGCTGCTGAAAGTGAAGCTGGCCGATGCGCTGGAAGATTTTCAAAGGATAGCCGTAGCCGTCGCCAGAGGCGGACGCGAGGCGGGCGGTTCGGACGGGCAGAAAAAGTCGTGAAGTACGTTCTGTTGTGGCCGTTGAAATTCTACAAGACGGTGTTTTCGCCGCTGCTCCCGCCAGCTTGCCGTTTTGTCCCAACCTGTTCAGAATACGCTTATCAGGCTGTAGACCGTTACGGCGTTGTGCGTGGCGGGTGGATGGGTATACGCCGCATCGCGCGGTGTCATCCTTTTCATCCGGGGGGCTACGATCCGGTTAAGTAATTCTAAGCGTCGGGTACGAGTCGTTTTTCATCCCCGATGATTTATTCTGTCAGCAAACACTAATGGATCAAAAGCGTTTATTTCTAGCTTTCGCCTTGTCTGCGGCGATACTTTTCGGTTGGACATATTTCATCGACCGCACGATGCCCAAACCGAACCAAGCCGATCCCCAAACCGAAACTTCCAATAGCTCTACCGCTCCTTCTCCGACGCCAGTGGCGAGCGCGCCCGTTGCCCCGCCAACAACACCATCCGACACGGCCGCGTCCTCTGTACCGGATAATGTCCCACAACGAATTGTGACGGTCGTGACGCCCCTCTACGAGGTGAAACTCGACAGTAAGGGTGCAATCGCGACGAGTTGGATCATCACACAGAATCGGGACACCGGGCGGCCGCTCTACTCGGTTGCGGGCGACAAAAATAATCGTCAACGTCTGGAACTCATCCCTTCGGAAAGTCTGCGACAAAAGTCGCCGGGCGCGCCTCTATTGCTGTCGACGGGTGATGCTGCGATTGATAACCTTCTGGCGTCGAAAAATTTCAAAGTCGGAGGCGTAGACGGTGAGAGCGGCGAGGCGCGCGTCGAGATCAAAAGCGGTGAGACGAAACAACTCGACTTTACGATGCGCGACGAGGCGACCGGCCTCGACGTAGTTAAGACTTTTCGTTTCGACTCTAACAGCTACAGCGTCGATCTCGGTTGCAAACTGGCGCGCGGCGGTCAGGCGATACCGAACACCAAACTTGCCATCGGGCCAAGCATCGGCGATCAGGGTGTTCCTTTCTACACCTTCTATTCGGTTGCGCCGGAGGGCGTGGCGGTCATCGGCGGCAAAGCCAATTTGTTTTACGGGACTTCGATTAACACCAACGAGGGAAGTCCGGATCGGCAAGTCGTCGGCGGGACGATTGACTGGGCGGGGGTCGGCGACACTTACTTCGCGATGGTCGCCATTCCGCCAAAGCCGACCGAAGGCTTGGAACTGCGAACCGTTAAATATCAACACGAGGCGGACGGCAATAAGGAGGAGCGTTTTCTCCTGACGACTTATGTCAATGTTCCTGCCGACGGTTCGCTGACGCGTCTCTACGTCGGCCCCAAAGACCATGATCTGCTCGATCAAGCAAGCGTCGAAATCGGTAAAACAATCAATCGCGAAATAGACCTCGGCGAATTGATCAATTACGGCTGGCTCGGTAGTTTCACACGGCCGCTCGCCGCCCCGATTCTCTGGTCGATCAAGCACCTGCACCGGCTGACGGGCAGTTACGGTCTCGCCATCATCATCTTCACGATCATCATCTATTCCCTGTTTTTTCCTCTAAAATGGCGCTCTTCCAAAACCATGAAGAAGGCGCAGAAACTCGCGCCGCGCATGAAAGAGGTGCAGGAAAAGATCAAGGCGTTGAAGCCGAACGACCCGCGTCTGAAAGAGTTGCAGATGGAGCAACTGCGTCTGATGAAGGAGGGCAATATCCTCGGCGGTTGTTTACCGTTGCTGATTCAGATGCCGTTTCTCATCGCCCTCTACAGCGCCATCACCATCTCGATAGACTTCCGGCAAGCGACGTTTCTCTGGCTGCCCGATCTGTCTGCCGCAGACCCTTACAAGCTGCTGCCGATCCTGATGGCCGGCTCGATGGTCGTCTTGCAGTACATCACACCCGCGCCTTCGGCCGACCCGCTGCAACGCAAAATGATGGCTATCGTCATGCCGGCGATGATGCTCTACATTTTATGGAGCGCGCCCGCGGGCTTACTTGTCTACTGGATCGTCGGAAACATCGTGGGCTTCACGCAACAGATGGTGATCAATCGTCTCATCAAATCGGAAGACGACGAGGAACCGCCGGAGAAGAAGAAAGCCGAGTCGGGTCAAACAAAAAAACTACGCGAGGCCAGAGCCTCTTAAGGCAGGCAGTTCTTCGGGAAGTTACTTTTGATACTTACAACCGGGCGTAAAAATTTGAACGCCAGTGAGTGCAGCTTATGAACGAAACTTGCCAGCAGGCGCAGACATTTCTGAATGAGGTCTTCAGCGGTTGCCAACTCGAACTCGCGGCACGGGCGGCCGAGTCTACGGAAGGTTGTCTGTTGGAATTGGACGGCGAGGATGCGTCGCTTCTGCGCAGTGAAGGCGGCGAGTTGTTGAGCGCGGTCGAGCATCTCGTCAATCAGGCGTTCGGCCGCGCTCTTCCGCAAGGCGAACGCTTTATTTGCGACGTGCAGAACTTCCGCGCTACCAGAGAAGCAGAGCTTCGCGCGATGGCGCGCCACGCCGCCGAGCGCGTACGCAACACGCAGTCCGCTTTCACCTTCGGATCGATGAATTCCAACGAACGTCGCATCATACACACGGCGCTCGCGGAGGAACCTGATCTCCACACTGAATCAATCGGAGAGGGCAGCGCGCGCAGACTCAAAGTAAGTTTGAAAGTCACAGGCTAAGTGTTAACACTCGTTTCGGAGATCGTGTCGCGCGTGCGAACGCGACGCGATCTTTTCTTTTTCTCGTGTCAACAAAAGACACCATCGTTGCGCTTTCAACGCCGCCGGGTCGCAGTGGCATCGGCGTCATCAGACTCAGCGGTGAACGCTCGCTCGGCTATGTTCGCTCGCTGCTCGACGATGCTCATTTTTCGCCCGAATCTCACCGGGTCGTGCTCAGAAAAATCTTTGACCCGCAGAGCCACGAACTCCTTGACCGCGCGCTCGTCACCTATTTCAAAGCCCCTCACTCATTCACGGGCGAAGACGTAGCGGAATTGAGTTGTCACGGTTCGCCGGTGTTGCTGTTGCACATCGTGGATGCGCTTTTGGCTCTCGGCGCGCGTGCCGCAGACGCGGGCGAGTTCACTTTACGCGCGCTCTCCAATCAACGTCTGAATCTTAGTCAGGCGGAAGCCGTGCGCGATCTGATTGACGCGCAGACGCAAGCCGCCGTGCGACAATCCGCGCGTCAATTGGGAGGCGAATTATCCGCGCGCCTTCAGCCAACGAAGGATGCGCTGCTCGAAATAATCGTTCCGCTCGAATCATCTCTCGAATTCGTTGAAGACGATTTACCCCAACTATTACTTGAAAAAATCGGCCTCCGGCTTACAAATCTCATCCAATCCCTGGACGACCTGGCCGCCACCTTTCGTGCCGGACGCTTGCTCAAAGACGGGTTGAAAGTCGCGCTGGTAGGACGGCCTAATGTTGGTAAGTCCAGTGTTTTCAACAAGTTACTTGCTTTCGATAGGTCTATCGTGACTGAAATTCCCGGCACTACACGCGATAGCCTGAGCGAATTGCTAAACATCGACGGTGTGCCTGTGTTGCTGACCGACACGGCCGGGATGCGCGAAGCCAACGACCCTGTCGAGCATTTAGGCATTGAACGCACACGCCGCGCCATTGCGGACGCCGATCTCGTTCTTTTTGTACTCGATGGCTCTCAGTCGCTGCTGGATGAAGATGTGGCAATATTTAGCGATATTGCTGAAAGCAAATACCTGATAGTGTTGAATAAAAGCGACTTAGGGAGTTTCAATAATTTGATTTGTGTCGGGATCGGTGATAATTCTACACGCGTCGCCGTCTCCGCGAAGACCGGCGAGGGGCTTGACGCGCTGCGCGCCGCTATAATGGAGCCATTTGAGGCCGGGAGCGCGACTGATTCGGGATTTTTAATTACTAATGCGCGCCATTTCGACTTGTTGCGTCGTTCGGCGGACGCACTCCGCTCATCAAAGTCGCTCGTGATGCGGGGCGCGAGCGAAGACTTGGTGCTCGTGGGACTCTACCAGTCGCTCCGTTACCTTGACGAGATAACAGGTGAGACGACACCGGAAGATGTTCTCTCGCAAATATTTGCTACGTTCTGCATAGGAAAGTAGATATGAGTTTTGATGAACAATTTGATGTGATCGTTATCGGCGCAGGCCATGCCGGGTGTGAGGCCGCATCTGCGTCTGCACGCCTCGGAGCGCAGACGGCTCTGGTAACCCTCAACCTCGATCTAATAGGTCAAATGTCCTGCAATCCCGCCATCGGCGGAGTTGCTAAAGGCCATATCGTGCGTGAGATAGACGCTCTCGGCGGCATTATGGGGCGGGTCATCGACAGAACCGGCATACAGTTTCGTCTCTTGAACCGCTCACGTGGCCCTGCCGTGCAAGCCCCACGCGCGCAGGCGGATCGTGCGCTTTATCGCACCGAGATGCGCCAGGTTCTTGAAGAGACTCCGAATTTGCACTTGCGCCAGGGACTCGTGATCGAGTTACTCGTGGAAGAAGGCAAAATCAGCGGCGTCGAGTTGCAGGACACGCGGCGTCTACGCGCCGATGCGGTTATTGTCGCCACAGGCACTTTCCTTAACGGCCTGGTTCACACAGGTAGGCGCACTTACACTGCGGGACGAGCTGGTGAACCGGCTTCTATCGAATTGGCCGAATGTCTGAAACGTCTCGGATTTCCCGTGGGACGTTTGAAGACCGGCACGCCGCCGCGTCTCGACGGGCGCACCATCGACTGGGACAATTTCGAGCCGCAACTCGCGGACGAACGACCTGTCCCCTTTTCGTTCTCTACCGAAACTATTGAACAACCTCAAGTTACCTGCTTCATCGGCTATACGAACGAGGACGTTCACGACTCGATCCGAACGAATATCCACGAATCGCCACTTTATTCCGGCCAGATAAAAGGAGTCGGGCCGCGCTATTGCCCTTCGATTGAAGATAAGGTCGTCAAATTCCCGGATAAGACACGTCATCAACTTTTTCTGGAGCCTGAAGGCCATAATACATCGGAAGTCTATTTAAACGGTTTTTCGACCTCGATGCCCGCCGAATTTCAGCAGGAACTCGTGCATAAAATTCCCGGCTTACAGGAAGCGCGCATCATCCGTCCCGGCTACGCCATTGAGTACGACTTCGTTGATCCACGTGAATTGACGCCATACTTACAAACCGCGCGCATTAGCGGGTTGTTTTTAGCCGGGCAAATTAACGGCACGACCGGTTATGAGGAAGCCGCCTGTCAGGGTTTGCTCGCAGGCATCAACGCGGCGCTTTACATACAGAAACGCGAAGGGTTTCGTCTTAGACGCGATGAGTCTTATATCGGGGTTTTGATGGAAGACCTAATTACTCACGGCGTAGACGAGCCTTATCGCATGTTTACCTCGCGAGCGGAACATCGTCTAGCTTTACGCTACGACACGGCTGATGCCCGACTTACTCCCCACGGTAAAAGCCTCGGCCTCGTCGGTGATTCTCTCTGGGACTCTTTTAATGCCCGCCGCGAACGTCTGGCTCACTTGCGCAGTGCTTTAGAAACTACACGCTTCAAGAGAAGTGACGGCGCATATAGAGAATTGGCGCAAATTCTCGGCGATTTGGGCGATTCAATCACTCTGGCTCAACTATCTCAACGGCAGAATGTTTCACATGAAATGATTCGTCGCCTACTTCCCTTTTCGCTCCGCGAGCAAATATCTCATTCCGACCTGGAAACTACTCTGGCTGATTTGTTGTATTGCGGCTATGTACAGTCGCAAAAGGACAGCTTCGAGCGTGTTTTTCATAATGACGGGCTACGAGTCCCGGCGAATTTTAATTTTAACTCGGTCAGCGGTCTTTCGCATGAGATGGTTGAGCGTCTTGAGCGTGCGAGACCTCAGACTTTCGGTCAAGCCCGACGCATCCCCGGCATGACGCCCGCAGCTTTATCTACCCTCTTGGTTCGCCTCAAACTACAACAAGCGGCTTAACGGAATGTTTCACGTGTCACATCACCCAATATGTGACACGTGAAACATGACAAATCAAGCGAATCCCATCTTAAATTGATTTGTATTTTGCACGCGTGCCCCGTCCTCTATCTTTGTATGGGTGATTAATAACCTGCATTTATCTACAAAACGACGGAACAACAATGCAGGAGAGGCGGAGAAGTATTGAACTGGGAGAAATGATAAAACAGCTTGGAAATCAGGTTTTTCTAATAAAAAAGTAGCACGTGACGGGAGTTTGTGTTAGTTTAAGCGAAATTTCATGTCATTCCCGCGCTGAGTAGACTTAATGGCTAAAATTATTGCGGTCGCAAATCAAAAGGGTGGTGTCGGGAAAACCACAACATCCGTAAATTTGGCCGCCTCACTTGCGGCTTCCGAGATGCGTGTGCTGCTGGTAGATACAGACCCTCAGGCGAATGCGACTTCAGGAGTGGGCATACAACGCGGAAGTTTCCGGCGCAGCCTCTATCACGCGCTGATTCTTGATGAACCTCTGGCAAACGTGCTCCAAAATACGGAATTGCCTCTTCTGAAGGTTTTGCCGGCGGACAGGAATCTGACGGGCGCAGAAGTTGAGTTGGTCGAGATAGAGCGTAGAGAATACAAGTTACAGGATGTCCTGCGCAGCGTGCAGCACGAGTATGATTTTATTATCATCGATTGCCCGCCTTCGCTCGGCCTACTGACCCTTAATGCTCTGACCAGTGCCGATACTCTTCTGGTGCCAATCCAATGTGAGTATTACGCTCTTGAGGGCGTTACCGAATTGTTCGATACACTAGCCAGAATAAGACGTTCCCTTAATCCGGGTTTGACCATTGAGGGCTTATTACTGACCATGTACGACGACCGCACGAATCTTTCTTCAGCAGTGGCGGCAGACTTACGCAGTTTTTACGGGCAACAGGTCTTGGAGACAGTGATTCCCCGTAACGTGCGTCTGGCGGAAGCCCCGAGTTACGGTAAGCCTATCATCCTCTATGACATACGCTCGCGCGGGGCGGAAAGCTATCTTCAGTTGGCGAAGGAGATAATTACTCATGACAAGAAAAGTTCTAGGGCGGGGCTTGAGCGCTCTACTGTCGGAGACGCCAGCCACAACCAATGAAGAGTTAAGAGAAGTTGATATAGACCTCATCGAGCCGAATAATGTGCAACCCCGCACACGTTTCGACGAGACGCAGTTGGAAGAACTGGCACAATCCATCAAGACCAACGGCGTCGTGCAGCCCATACTGGTGCGGAAAACCAATGGCGGCCGTTATCAAATTGTAGCGGGCGAAAGAAGATGGCGCGCTGCCCAACGTGCTGGACTACAGCGAATCCCCTCCGTAATTCGTGATGTCCCTGACGACAAGATGCTGGAACTGGCTTTAATCGAAAATATTCAACGACAAGAGTTAAATGCCATTGAAGAAGCCTACGCCTATAAACGTCTTATAGAAACTTTTAATTTAACGCAGGAAACCGTCGCGCAACGCGTCGGGCGTGACCGCACTTTTGTCACTAACTATCTCAGGCTCTTACGTTTACCTGAGGATATACAAAATCTGGTTGAAGAAAGTAAGTTATCGATGGGACATGCCAGGGCTTTGCTCGGCATCGATGACGCGGACAAACAGAGGGAAATTGCGCGCGGCATTATCGAACGGAATTTGTCTGTAAGAGATACGGAACGCACTGTGAAACGAATTGTAGCCGGGGAAACCTCCAGCCCGGCCCCAACGGTTCCTTCGGAGAGGACGAGCGACGCAAATACACGCGCAGCAGAATCGAAACTGCGACGCCGTTTGGGGACTCAGGTTCATATTCTCCCGAACACTTCGGGAGAGGGCGGGAAGATCGAAGTGCAATATTACAATGAAGGTGACTTACAGAGAGTTTACGAGGTGATTATGGGGTCACAAAATACTTTAGAGGATATGTAATTCACTGACTACATTAAAGTTGCTGAATTTTAATAGTTAAAGTGAATTGTATTGCGGGACGCCGACGGATATTATTGTTCAACCCCGTATGGAAGAGCGCAATAACCTTTCAAGGCTAGAACTATCATTATTACAGGCACGCTGAAAAGATAGATAGTAATTAGGAGAGAAGCCAAGGAGCGTTACGGTCGAAATGATCGTCGTGTCATCGTCTTGACCTCATTTAAATCAGCGTGCTAAACTCCGAACCTTTTGATACACACAGTTTTACTATCTTATCTTCCGGGTGTTGCACCTGTCCGTTAGAACTGCGTGAGGGTATATGATTATTCTGGGTTTGGCCGGAGATTCGATTCAGCTTGTGCCGGACGGTACGATTTTTCTTCACATAGCGATCATCGTTTTCATGATCTATGTCTTGAATGCGACGCTTTTTCGCCCGGTCAACCGAATTTTAGCGGAGCGGGAACGGCACACGCGCGGTGGTACGGGAGAGGCGCAAGATATTTTGCAGCGCGTGGCGAATAGTATGAATCGCTACGAGCGTTCGTTGCGGGATGCGCGCGCGGAAGGTTATCGCTTGCTCGAACAGGAGCGCGCTCAAGCCTTATTAGAGCGACAGAATCAGCTAAATTCCCTGCGCGCCGAAATCGAGACGGCGACTGAAGAGCAAAAGAGTCTTCTGCGGACTCAGTCCGAGCAGGCGCGCGCTTCGCTGGAAGCCGACGCGCAAAAGATCGCATCGGATATCAGCAGGCAAATTCTGAATCGTCCTGCGCATGATTTCACCACGACCGGCGTGCGTTGAAACTCTTATGACTTATTTCCTGAGCAATAATTTTCTACTTTTCGCGCTGGCGGGCGGCGGGGACGCGCCCTGGTACAACGTGCCGGGCTGGGAAGTCTGGAGGTTTTTCAACCTCATACTGTTCGTCGGCGCGCTCATTTTTCTGTTGCGGCGTCCGATTGGGGCGTCTTTGATGGCGCGGCGCGACACGATCAGGCGCGAACTGATACGTGCGCAGGAAGAGCGCAGGGCGGCGCTGGCGAAGTTGGAAGAAGTCGAAGCCCGACTGTCCAGACTCGACGCGGAAGTCGAAACCGTGCGCGCGCAGGCTAAAAGGGACGCCGAGGCGGAACGCGCGAACATCACGCGCGCGACGGCCGAGGAGACGCGCAGGCTGCGCGAGCAAGCGCAGCGCGAGATCGAGAGCGCCGGTAAAGTTGCGCGACAGGATTTACGCCGCTACGCGGCCGAGCAGAGCGTTCGCATGGCCGAAGATTTGATCCGCCGCGACATAGGCGCGGAAGATGATACGCGCCTGATGAACGATTACATCGGAGAATTGGGAGGGATCAAAGGTTGAGCGTGCAAACGATGGCGCGGCGTTACGCGGCGGCACTCGCGGATGTCGTGATCGCGCAGGGCGAGGCGCGTGAGGTGCAGGAGGAGTTGAACATCTGGGCGCAGATGATGGAGGATAATTCCGGTCTGCTGGAAGTCTTTCGCAACCCAACGATCCCTTACGAGCAGAAACGCAACCTCCTCAACACGCTCATCGCGCGGACGCGCGTTCGGCCGACGACGGCGAACTTTCTGCAAGTCCTGCTCCAAAATCATCGTCTCTCGGAGTTGAAGGAAATCAACGAGAGGTTTGCGTTGCAACTCGACGAGCGTTCGGGCGTCGTCTCCGCGCAGGTAACTACGGCGCGGGTCGTGCCGGAAGCCACGAAAGAAACTTTGCGCGCGCAGATCGGGACGCTGACCGGCAAAAAAGTGCGGCTGCAATTCGCGGTGGACGAAGAATTAATCGGCGGCATCGTCACGCGCATCGGTTCCACCGTCTACGACGGCTCGGTGCGCACGCAGTTGCAACAGATCAAACAGAAGATGGCGGGAGAGATTTAAATTTTCGAGTCGCGATTTTTTCTGCGAAAACTGAATCGCTAAACGGCAGGTACACGAAACAAACTCAGGTCAAATCATATGGAACCCATTAGAGCTAACGAGATAAGCGACATTATTCGCCAACAGATCGAAAACTTCGACACCGGCGTGACGGTCACGGAAGTCGGCACGGTGATCAAGGTGGGCGACGGCATCGCGGAGATTCACGGGTTAGAGAAGGTGATGGCCGGTGAGCTTCTCGACTTTCCCCACGAGGTGCGCGGGCTGGCGTTGAACCTTGAAGAAGACAAAGTCGGCGCGGTGCTGTTCGGGGAATTTCAGTTGATCAAAGAGGGCGACACGGTGCGCCGCACGGGGCGCATCATGGACGTGCCTGTGGGCGATGCCATCGTCGGGCGCGTCGTCAACGCTCTCGGGCAGCCGCTCGACGACCGAGGCCCGATTCTCACAGACAGTTTCAATCCCATCGAACGCATCGCGCCCGGCGTGGTTGATCGCCAGCCGGTGAAAGAACCTTTGCAGACGGGCTTGAAAGCCATCGATGCGATGGTGCCCATCGGGCGCGGCCAGCGCGAGTTGATCATCGGCGACCGGCAGACGGGCAAGACCGCCGTCGCGCTCGACGCGATCCTCAATCAAAAAGGCAAAGACGTGATCTGCATTTACGTCGCCATCGGGCAGAAGGCTTCGACGGTGGCGCAGGTCATCAAGACCTTGCAGACGTTCGGCGCGATGGACTACTCGATTGTCGTCAACGCGTCGGCGTCCGACCCGGCGGCCATGCAGTACCTTGCGCCTTACGCGGGCGCGGCCATCGGCGAGTACTTCCGCGACAACGGAAAGCACGTGCTCACGATCTACGACGATCTCTCGAAGCACGCCGCGGCTTATCGCGAAATCTCCCTGCTGCTCCGCCGCCCGCCGGGACGTGAGGCGTATCCGGGCGACGTGTTTTATCTACACTCGCGCCTGCTCGAACGCGCCGCGAAGTTGTCTGACTTGAAGGGCGGCGGCTCGCTCACCTCGCTCCCGATCATCGAGACGCAGGCGGGCGACATCTCGGCTTACATCCCGACGAACGTCATCTCGATCACGGACGGACAGATCTTCCTCGAAGCCGATCTGTTCAACGCGGGGATTCGTCCCGCGATCAACGTCGGCAACAGCGTGTCGCGCGTCGGCGGTTCGGCGCAGATCAAGGCGATGAAGGCCGTGGCCGGTACGCTCCGCCTCGACCTCGCGCAATTCCGCGAACTCGCGGCCTTCGCGCAGTTCGGTTCCGATCTGGACAAGGCGACGCAGTCGCAACTCGCGCGCGGCCAACGCCTGACCGAAATCCTGAAACAGCCGCAGTATCAGCCGATAGACGTTGAGAAGCAGGTGCTCATTATCTGGGCGGCCTCGAACGGCTTCCTCGACGATGTGCCGGTCGATCAGTCGCGGCGGTTCGAGTCCGAGCTGGTGCGCTTCATGGAGAACGCGCAGGCCGGTTTGCTCCAACGCATCCGCGAAAAGAAGGCGCTCACCGACGACATCAAAGCCGATCTCAAACAGGCGCTCACGGACTTCAAAGACAACTGGAATTTAAACGACTCGACGGCGGTAGCGACGACGGCCGCGCCCGCGGCCGCTTCAACCGCCACGCCCGCAACGCAAACGACCGCCGCCGGAGCTTAAATAATTAGTCGGTTGTCCGTTGCTCTCTAGTCAGTTGATTCTCACGGGCGCGGAGTTAGCGATGAGATTGACGAACTGACAACCGATTAAGAACAACGGACAACCGACAACCGACAGTCATGGCAAACCTCTTAGACCTCCGACGCCGCATCAAGTCTGTGAAGAACACGCAGCAGATCACGAAGGCGATGAAGATGCTTTCGGCGGTGAATCTGCGGCGCGCGCAGGAGCGTGTCACGAACGCGCGTCCCTTCGCGCGCAAGATGACGGAAGTGCTCACCGAACTCGCCGCCCACACGGACGAAAATTATCATCACCCGCTGCTCGACCGGCGCGGAGACGAGCGTTACCTGCTCGTGCTCATCACGGCCGACAAGGGCTTGGCCGGTGCGTTCAATGCCAACCTGATCAAAGCAGCGCAGGCTTTCATACGCGAGCACGGCGGGAAGACCGTCGAACTCATGGCCGTCGGGCGCAAGGGGCGAGACTTCTTCCGTCGCCGCGACATAGAGATCGTGCAGGAGTATATCGGGCTGACGGGCAAGGGGCGTGTGAGTTACGAGGAAGCGGCCGGGATGGCGTCGGACATCACGCGGCGTTTCATCGAAGACGAAGGCATAGACAAAGTCTTTCTCATCTACAACGAGTTTCGTTCGGTGTTGCAACAGCGCGTCGTCGTCGAACAACTCCTGCCCGTCTCGCGCGCCGAGCAAGGTGAGGGCGACGCCGGGGCGGCGGACGGCAATGCCACCGAAGCGCAAAACTTCGTCGAGTATGTTTATGAGCAGCCGCCCGAGGAAATCTTCAGCCGCCTGCTGCCGCGACTAATCGAGACGCAGGTCTTTCGCGCGCTCCTCGAATCAATCGCGTCTGAACAGGGCGCGCGCATGACGGCGATGGATGCCGCATCGAAAAACGCGGGCGATCTGATCGGCTCGCTCACGCTCAACATGAACCGCATCCGTCAGGCGGCGATTACGAAAGAGATCATCGAAGTCGTCTCCGGCGCGGCGGCAGCGTCGTCCTAACCATCGGCGAAACATGCCGGCAGGGTTGAAGGAAAGGGAAGCGGCGCATGCGTGGCTTCCCTTTTTGTTTGAGATTTATATGATGGCGAACGACAGGAAGAACCGCCGTCCGGCGTCTCTACGAAGATCGTTGGAGCGACGATAAGACCGGGATCGCCGTCGAGAGCGACACGGTAGCCTACTAAGGACGCGCAATAGTTTTGATTACACGAGGCGAGACACGTGAACAGGCGGACGACGCGCCGAACGCGTCGTCTTCGTGGCGCAATCGTCTGTGGCGTTACGCGCCGCTCGCGGGCTGGATCGCGTTTATCTTCTTCGCCTCGACGGGCGCGATGTCTGCATCGAACACGTCGCGGATCATCGGGCCGCTCTTCAAGTGGGTCTTCCCCGGCATCACGGAAGCGCAACTCCTCTCCGTGCATTTCGCCGTGCGCAAGACCGCGCACTTCACCGAGTATGCCGTGCTCGCCCTGCTCGCCGCACGCGCCTTCATCCCTTCGGCGCATCGCGGCTTGCGGCGCAATGCGTTCGCCGCCGCGCTTGCGCTCGTCGTGCTCGTCGCCTTGCTCGACGAATACAACCAATCCTTTAACCCCGCGCGCACGGGCACTATCTGGGACAGCATGATCGACATTTCGGGCGGCGCGACCGCGCTCCTGCTCTTCGGCTTGTGGCGCAGGCGCAAGCGTCGCAAAGATGAGTAGCGTCGCAGCCCCGGCTTTCCTCTGTGCGCCCTGCGGTGTCCTCTGTGTCTGCGGTGGTGAATGACTATGAACAGCATTCACCACAGAGACACAGAGGACACCGCAGGGCGCACAGAGTACAAATTAAATTACGACACAGCTCAAGCGGGCGAACGTTTCGCGCGGTGAGTGAGCCGAGAGATTTTCGGCAAGCATTTGCCTTTATCTTGGGCGTATAATCGCGGCATCGCAGCGAATTTGTGTGGAGAGGATTTCAATGCCGGAGAGCACACCCGAAACAGAGCGGGAGTTGAGCGCGGAGGACGCGCGCTGGCACGTCGTCTACGTCGCCGTGATCGTGTTCGCCGTGCTGGTCATCGCGGCGTTGTATTTCTTCTCGCGCTATTTTTCAACCTGAATCTGAATATCGATAAACTAAAAGAACATGCGGCTACTTGATTGGGCTGTCGTCGTCGCGTATCTGGTCTATGTCATCTGGGACGGCGTGCGCATGACGAAACACAGCGCGAGCGCCGAAGGCTACTTTCTCGCCAACCGCAGTTTGCCGTGGTGGGCTGTCGGCCTCTCCGTGATGGCGACGCAGCTTTCGGCCATCACGCTCGTCGGCACGACGGGGCAGGGCTACAACGACGGGATGCGCTTCATACAGTTTTACTACGGCCTCCCGCTCGCGATGGTCATTCTCTGCGTCACGGCCGTGCCCTTCTTCTATCGCGCGAAAGTCTTCACCGCTTACGAGTATCTCGAAAAACGTTTCGACCTGAAGACGCGCACGCTCACGAGTTTCTTCTTCCTCATCTCGCGGGGCCTGGGCGTCGGCGTGATCATCGCTGCGCCCTCGGTGATCCTCTCCATCGTACTCGGTTGGAGCGAGACTGTGACCGTCTTCGCCATGGGACTCTCGACCACCATCTACACGATGGTGGGCGGCGTGCAGGCCGTGACGTGGACGGACGTGAAGCAGATGATCGTCATCTTCTTCGGACTCTTCGTGTGTCTCTTCATCATCCTCTCGAAATTCCCGCCCGAAGTTTCACTCGGCGACGCGCTTCACCTCGCCGGCACGACCGGGCGACTTACAACCGTCGATACGACCTTTGATCTCAAACAAACCTACACGCTCTGGTCGGGACTCGTCGGCGGGCTGTTTTTGATGCTCGCCTATTTCGGCTGCGACCAGAGCCAGGTGCAGAGGTTTCTGACGGCCAAGTCGGTCGGCGAAGGGCGCACGTCGCTTTTGATGAGCGCGTTCGTCAAAATTCCGATGCAGTTTTTGATCCTGCTCGTCGGCGTGCTCGTCTTCGTCTTCTACCAGTTCCAACCGCCGCCGATGATCTTCAACCGCGACGCGCAGACGAAAATGACGACGGGCGAGCGCGCCGCCGATTACGGCGCGCTCAACGCCGAGTACGAGAAGGCTTTTGCGGCGCGGCAAGCGGCGGCGGTCGAGTTCGTGAGGAATGAGGACAGCGACGACCCGGCTGCGCGTGCGGCGTCGCGCGCGTCATACCTCGCCGCCGTTGAAGAGTTCAACAAGGCGCGCGGGCGCGGCGTCGCGCTCGTGAAGGAGACGAGCGGCAACAAAACTTTCACAGACGTTAACTACGTCTTCCCCACGTTCGTCGTGCAGAACATGCCCGCCGGAGTCGTCGGGTTGATCATCGCCGCGATCTTCGCCGCCGCGATGTCGAGCATCTCCGCGGAATTGAACTCGCTCGCTACCGCAACGACGATTGACTTCTATCGACGCCACTACAAGCCGGAGGCCGACGACCGCCACTACGTTCGCATCGGGCGCATCGCCACGGGGTTGTGGGGCATCTTCGCCTGCTTCGTCGCGCTCTACGCCACTTCGCTCGGCTCGCTCATCGAGGTCGTCAATCGCTTCGGCTCGTTCTTCTACGGGTCGCTGCTCGGCGTCTTCGTCCTCGCCGTCGCCGTCCCGCGCGCACGCTCGCGCGGCGCGTTCTGGGGGTTGCTCTTCGGCATCACATCCGTCTGGATCGCGAGCCGCTTCACGGACATCGCGTTCCTCTGGTTCAACGTCATCGGCTGCCTCGTCGTCGTCGTCGTAGGCTACCTGTTGAGTTTGACGGTGCGCGACGCGCAGGAGGAGGCGCGCTAACCGTCAACCGTTGATGTCGAAACATGCGCGGGTAAAGTTTATGCGTCGTCTCTTCATTCGTCTCGTCGCGCTCTCTTGCGTGGTTACGGTTTTAACTAACCTCTCTTTCGTCTCGCCTTCGTCAACCGTCGCGCGCGCACAGGTACGCTCGACGTACGACGAGGGCGCGGTCGGTCTGGGGCTGCTGCTGCGGCGGCTGCAAACGACGGCGAGCGTCCTGCACACGGGCGCGCACCCGGACGACGAAGATTCCGCCCTCATCGCACGCCTCGCACGCGGCGACGGCGCGCGCGTGGCCTACCTCTCGCTGAATCGCGGCGAGGGCGGGCAGAACCGCATCGGCGCGGAACTCTTCGACGCGCTCGGCATCATCCGCACCGAAGAACTGCGGCAAGCGCGCAAACTCGACGGCGGCGAGCAGTTCTTCACGCGCGCCTTCGATTTCGGTTTCACCAAGACGCGCGAAGAGACGGCCGGGCGTTGGAACGAGCGCGAAATTCTGGAAGACATGGTGCGCGTCATACGTCGCTTCCGCCCGCTCGTCGTCGTCTCGCGCTGGCAGGGCACGCCCGCCGACGGCCACGGACAACATCAGTTCGCCGGATACCTCACGCCGATTGCCATGCGCGCCGCCGCCGACCCCGGCGCATTCCCCGAACAACTCGCGGAGGGCTTGCGCCCGTGGCAGGCGAAGAAGTTTTACGTGAGCCATTCCGGGCAAGCTGTCGCGGCGGGGCAGGGAACGACACGGGAGGGCGTCGTCGAGATCGACACGGGGCGTTTCGATCCGTTGCTCGGCCGCAGTTTTTACGAACTCGCGATGGAGGGGCGCAGCCAGCACAAGTCGCAGGGCGAGGCCGCGCTGGAATTGCGCGGCGCGCAAACGTCGCGCGTGCGCCTCGTCGAACGCGCCGCGAGTCCGATGCAAACGGCCGCATCCGAACAGACCATCTATGACGGGCTTGATACGACGCTTCGCGGAATCATCCGCACCGCCGGTCTCGCCGACGGCGCGCTCCTGCAAGACCTTGAGCGCGTCGAAAGCGACGCCCGGCGCGCGCTCGAAAATTTCAACGCGCTCGATCCACTCACGATCATCGTCGCGCTCACAGCAGGTCTCCAACACACGCAACAGGCGCGGCAGACGCTCGCGCGCCTCAAAGATTCCCCCGCCGCGCGCGCCGAAGCCGACTTCCTGCTCGCGCAAAAAGAGCGCGAGTTTCAAGAGGCTTTGAGGCTCGCCCACGGAATTCGGATAGATGCGCTCGCGGATGTGGAGACGGTTGCGGGCGGGGATTCGTTCGTCGTCGCCGTGCGCGTCTTTGCGCCTGATGCGCATGCGGGGCGCGTCAAAGAGCTGCGCCTTCGCGCGCCGGAAATGTGGCGCGTCGAAAAACTCGACCAACCGACGGCGGGAGAGAGGACGTTCGTCGCGCGCGAATCCGCTCCGGTAGCCGCATACTTTCGCGTGCATGTGCCGCCCGGCGCAGAGCCGACGCAGCCCTACTGGTTCGCGCGTTCGGAGCAGCAGCCGGGGCGCAGGGGCGACATGTATGTCTGGGATAGAGATGATCCGAAGACGGAGCCGTTTGCGCCGCCCCTGCTCTCGGGCGAGGTCTTGATGGATGTGGGAGCGTCGCCGCCGCAGGTCTTCGCCGCGCCGGTAGAGTATCGCTACCTCGACGCGGTGCGCGGCGAGGTGCGGCGCGATTTGAACGTCGTGCCGCAGTTGAGCGTGCAGATTGATCCCGCGCTCATCGTCGTGCCGCTCGCCGCGCGCGCGCGCAAGCGGCCGGTGTCTATTCAGCTTGTGAATAACGCCCGGCCTTCGGCGACGGTGGCCGAGCGTTCGAGCGCATCCGGGGGACTGGGTCTCGTCTCCCCGCCTGGTGGATGGTGGTTGACGACAACGACGCCTTTCAAACTTCCGTCCGCAGGCGAGCGCGTGACGTTGCCCTACACGCTCACAATTCCCTCCGGCGCGCGCGCGGGAGCGTATAACGTGCGTGCGGCCGCCAATCTATCCGGTGATGGAACGAGCCATCCGCGCGACCCGCAGTCGCCGTTGCAGTCGTCGCCGCAGCCGCAATCGCCGCCGCCGCTCTTCTTCACACGCAGCCAGCGCGCGATCAGTTACCCGCACATTCAGACGCATTACTACTACACGGACGCCGTGACGACCGTGCGCGTGCTCGACTTGCAGGTTGCGCCCGTTCGCGTCGGCTACATCATGGGGAGCGGCGACGAAGTGCCGGAGGCGATCAGGCACATGGGTTTAACCGTGACGATGCTCGACGAGGCGCAACTCGCCACGGGCGACCTCTCGCGCTTCGATACCATCGTCGTCGGCGTGCGCGCTTCGCAGACACGCCCCGATTTCGTCGCGCATCATGCGCGCCTGTTGGAGTTCGTACGGCGCGGCGGCGCGCTCGTTGTGCAGTACCAGCGTCCCGATTATGCCGCGAAGAAATTGCCGCCCCTGCCCGCCTCGATGGAAATGCCGCCCGCGCGGCCGGGCGGGTCGCCGACAATCGCGCGCGTGGTTGACGAGCGCGCGAGCGTGCGCGTCCTCGCGCCCGCGCACCCCGCGTTCAATTTCCCGAACCGCATCACGGACGCCGACTGGGAAGGCTGGGTGCAGGAACGCAACCTCTACAACTTCACCACCTTCGACCCCGGCTACACGCCGCTCCTCGAATCACACGACGCGGGCGAGGGCGAACAGAACGGCGGCGAGGTTTACGCGCGCATCTGGCGCGGCCATTACGTCTACACGTCCTACGCCTGGTTTCGCCAACTTCCCGCCGGAGTGCCCGGCGCGTATCGCCTGTTCGCCAATCTCCTGAGCCTGCCGAAGTCCGCGCCGCCGGGCGCACGAAACGCGACGCGAAAGGCGAGAGATTAACCGGATAGAGAGCGGCCGGGTGAAGACGTGTCTTTCGACGCACACCCGGCCGCTCTCTATCCTCAATACGCACGCTTCGCCGTCATCAGTCCTGCAAGACCTCCGCGCGGTTCTCCAACTCCAGGGCCGCCAGGCGTTTCTCCATCTCTTCGGGCGACACGTCTTCCATGTGCGTCGCCACCGCCCAGATGTGCCCGAAGGGGTCTACGAGCTTGCCCATCCGGTCGCCGTAGAATTTATCTTCCAGCGGTTCAATCAACTTCGCGCCCGCCGCGACCGCCTCCCCAACCACAGCGTCCACGTCCTCGACGTAGAGCATCAGCCCTACGGCCGAGCCGCCGATGGTCTGCGGGCTGCGCGCGTCCGCCTCATCACACTCGTCGGCCAGCATAACGTGAGAGTCGCCGATCTTGATCTCGGCGTGACCGATCTTGCCGTCCGGCGCGTCCATCCGCATTATCTCCGTCGCGCCGAACACCTCTTTGTAAAACTCGATGGCGCGCGCCGCGCCAGTGATGTGCAAGTATGGCGTGATGGAGTGGTAACCCTCCGGGATATGGTTCGTGGCGATCATAATTTCCCTCCTTAACCGGGTCGAAAATTTTCTCACTGCGAGGTTTGCCGGAGGCAGCTTATATCACAGCGCGATTTCACGCGCAATACTTTATTTCAAGCATGAAACACAAGGTTTTGCGCGTTAGCAGAGAGCGCAAGAGGCGTGTTAGCCGCATCGTCGCGCGCGATGTTATGCTTTGGTGCGTCTCCTTCAATATTATCGAAACAACTCCTTGCGAAGATTCGAGCGAACATGTTGAGAACCATGCGGCAATTGCGGCGCGTCGTGATCACGGGTGTGGGTTGCGTGACGCCGGTCGGGGTCGGGCGCGAGGCGTTCTGGCGTGCGCTCGTGGCGGGCGAGAGCGGCGTGCGCGGCATCGAGAGTTTCGACGCGAGCGCGTCGCCCGTGCGGATCGCGGCCGAGGTGCGTGGTTTCGACTGGGAGGCCGAGATAAGCCCGAAGGATCGCAGGCACGTGCCGCGCACCGTGCCGCTCGCGCTCGCCGCCGCGCGCGAAGCCGTGGAAGACGCGGGGCTTCATTTTTCCGATTTGAGTTTGGAGGAACGTCGCGCAGTGGGCGTCGTGCTCGGCACGGGCGGCGGCGGCCTCGCGTTCACGGAACAGCAATACAAGCATTACTTCACGGGCGAGACGGCGAAGGCGAGCGTCTACACGATCCCGGCCTCGACGCACGGCGGCCTCTCTTCGGAACTCTCGATGGCCTTCGGCCTGCGCGGCCTCTCGCACATCATCTCGACCGGCTGCACGAGTTCGACCGACGCCATCGCCTACGCGAGCCAGCACATCGCGCTCGGACGACAGGACGTGATGCTGGCGGGCGGCGTCGATGCGCCCATCGCGCCGGGCATCCTCGCCGGGTTCAACCTGATGACCGTCCTGACGAAGGATTGGAACGACGAACCGGCGCGCGCCTCGCGCCCCTTCTCGCGCGACCGTTCCGGCATCGTGCTCGGCGAAGGCGCTTGGATTTACGTCCTCGAAGACTGCGAGCGCGCACGCTCGCGCGGCGCGAACATCTACGCCGAAGTCAGCGGCTACGGCGCGACGTGCGACGCCTATCATCGCGTGCGGCTCGAAGACACGGGCGAAGAACCCGCGCGCGCCATGCGCCTCGCCCTGGACGATGCGGGGCTGACGCCCCCGGATGTCGATTACGTAAACCTCCACGGCACCGCGACGCTCCTGAACGACCGTATCGAGACACAAGCCCTCAAACTCGCCTTCGGCACGGACGCGCCGCTCATCCCGATGTCCGCGACGAAATCGCAGATCGGTCACCCGCAGGGCGCGTCCGGCGCGGCCGGTCTCGCCGCCGCGCTCTGCGCCATGCACACGGGCATGATCCCGCCCACCATCAATCTGGACGAAGCAGACCCCGCCTGCGACCTCGACTACGTTCCGAACGTCGCCCGCGAGGCGGACGTGCGCGTCGCCCTCTGCAACTGCATCGGCTTCGGCTCGAAGAACAGCGCGCTCGTCGTGGAAAGAGTTTCGGGTTCCAAGATTTAGATTTAGAGTTGAAGACGAAGAACTCCGAATCTCAAATCTCAAATCTCAAATCTGAAACTTGAAACCTGAAACTTGAAACCTGAAACTCATTTTATGTTTAGCCGTCGCAGTTATGAGCTAGAGCATCTGGACAAGGGCGACTACACGCCGGAGGAGTATGAGGGGTGTCTGGTCGAACTGCGGCGCATCAACGCGTGGCTGGGGGACGCGCGCGCGCTGCGTGCGTCGCTCGTGTCGGAGATCGAGCGCGCGGGGTTAGAGAGTTTTTCGTTGCTCGACGTGGGCGCCGGGTCGGGCGAGTTGTTGCGCGTGGCGGCGCGCGAGGCGCGGGGGCGCGGGTGGCGTGCGCGGCTCGTCGGGCTTGAGTTGAATGAGCGTTCGGCGCGGGCGATTCTGGAAGAGTCGCGGGGCTTCGCGGAAATCGGCGCGGTGCGGGGCGACGCGTTTCATTTGCCGTTCGCCGACGGTGCTTTCGATTACGTCATCTGTTCGCTCTTTACGCATCATTTTCACGATGAAGGCGTGGTCGAGATTTTGCGCGAGTTCAAACGCGTCGCGCGGCGTCGCCTGTTCGTCATAGACTTGCATCGTCACGCCGTCGCTTATTTCCTCTACACGACCGTCGGCCGTCTCTTGCTGCACAATCGTCTCATACGCGAAGACGGCGCGCTCTCCATACGGCGCAGCTTCCGCGGGGGCGAACTGCGCAGGCTCGCCGAAGCGGCCGGGCTTGCGAACGTCGAGGTGCGTCGCCGTTTTCCGTTCCGTCTGGTGTTGAGCGCGGGGCAGGGGGAGATGAGTTGAAGACAGGCGCAGGCGTCGCAAAAGTTTATGACGCGGTGATCGTGGGCGGCGGGCCTGCGGGCACGAGCGCGTCCGTACATTTGGCGGCGGGCGGGGCGCGCGTGGCTCTGGTCGAGCGCGAGCGGTTTCCGCGCGCGAAGTTGTGCGGAGAATTCATCTCGCCGGAGTGTCTCGCGCATTTCGCGCGCCTCGGCGTGTTGGAGGAGATGCGCGAGGGGCGAGGGGCGCGTCTCGCCGAGACGCGTTTTTTCGCGCGGAGCGGACGAGGCGTGAGCGTGCCGAGCGCGTGGTTCGGCGCAGAGACGACGGGCGACGCGGAAGCGTGCGCGCTCGGTTTGAGCCGCGCGGAGATGGATCAAAGGTTGTTGCTGCACGCGCGGGCGGCAGGCGTCGAGGTGTTTGAAGAAACACGGGTGACGGGATTGTTGTTCGGAGACGGGGGGCGGCGCACGGTGGGCGGCGTGCGCGTCGAGCGTGAGGGCGCGGAGTCGGAATTGCGCGCGGGCGTTACGATTGATGCGACGGGGCGCGCTCGCGCTCTGGCGAGGCGCGTCGAGGGCTTGGCGCGGGGAGACGGTACGAACGGTACGAATGATGCGGACGGTGCGGACGGCGAGAGAGCGCGCGCCATGGCGGCGTCGTCGAGGCGGATGCCGCTCGTGGCGTTCAAGGCGCATCTGGAAAATGCGGGGGGCGGCGAGGGCGTCTGCGAAATCTATTTTTATCGCGGCGGCTACGGCGGTTTGAGCCGTGTGGAAAATGGTTTCAGTAATCTCTGTTTCATCGTGGCGGCGGGCGACGTGCGGGAGCGCGCGAGCGACGCGGAACGCGTGATGCGCGAGATAGTGATGTCGAACACGCGCGCGGCTGAAACCCTGCGCGGGGCGCGCGTGCGCTCGGAGTGGCTGGCGGTGGCGTTGGAAAGTTTCGGGCGACGCGAGTTGGTTCCGTGCGACGGATTGTTGACGGTGGGCGACGCGGCCTCTTTCATCGATCCGTTTACGGGCAGCGGCATGTTGATGGCTTTGGAGAGCGGCGAACTGGCAAGCGAGTGCGTCGCGCGCGCGTTGCCGCGGTTGCGTTCGGGCGGCGGAAGTTTCGCGATGCTTGCGACGGATTATCGCGCGCGTTATCGAGCGAGATTCGCCGCGCGCCTGCGCGTGTGCTCGTGGCTGAGGCGCGCGGCTTTCGCGCCGGGGTTGGCGACGGAGGCTAGCATTATCGCGCTCGGCGCGAGCGAGCGCGTGCGCCGCGTGTTGGCGCGCGCGACGCGTCCGGCGTAGTCGAGAGTGTGTAATGAGTAATAATGAACGCGCCGCTTGAGCAAAACAAAAGGAGCGTCGCGGCCTCACTACGATCTGAAGTTCGATCAGTGCCAGCCCGCCGAAGCCGTCGAACGATACGCGGGCGACGTTTACATCCGGCACAACCACGAGGTGGCTGGCGGCAAGATCGTCGAACACCGGGACGTGTTACAACGAGTGCCGGAGAAGGCGGCGCACGACAATAGGATGTTCCGGAAGCGACTCGCGACCCGCCCGCGCGTAAACGTTTACCTCTTGCCACATGCACATGTTTTGGGGTACAAAGTCGGCGCGGCATTTGATCTTGCTCAGGGCGCGAAGCCTCGCGGACGCTTCGTTTCATCACAAGCGTTTCGTTTACGCTCTTGCCTGTAGCCCGTTGCGCCACGTCGTCCGACGGCGCGCTATCCCGCAGTTTCCCGCTGCAATAAGTTGAAGCCATAATTTACGTTTGAGGAGAATATAAACATGCGTGCATTACCCGTGCGGCTGCGCCCGACCGCCATCCGCCTCGTCATCGTCTGCCTGTTCGCGCTCACGAGCGCGGGCGCGGCCTTTGCGCAGGCGCAATCGAACGCCTCCGACCTGCAAGGCTTCGTGCGCGATGCGACGGGCGCCGTCGTCGTGAACGCGACCGTGACCGCGCGCAACAAGGCAACCAACCTCACGCGCGATGCGCAGAGCAACGACGAGGGCTTCTACCAGATCACCAATTTGCCGCCGGGCGAGTATGAAGTGACGGTGGAGGCGGCCAACTTCTCGCGCGCCAACATCCCTTCGCTCATCCTCACGGTCGGGCAGCGCGCAGACCTCGACGTGCCGCTTGCCGCCGGACAAGTCAGCGAGACCGTGACCATCACGGGCGCGGCCACCGAAATCGTGGAAACATCGCGCACGGCCGTCACCAACACCATCGAATCGACGCGCATCGAGAATTTGCCCGTCAACCAGAGGGACTATCTCGGCATCGCCACGACGATCTCGACCGTCAATCGCGGCAACGACCGCCCCATCGGCCCCGCCCCGTCCTCCGGCCTCAACATCGGCGGCCAGCGCGGGCGCTCGACCCTCGTGCAGGTTGACGGCGCGGACAATACCGACAACTCCATCAACGCATCCCGTTCGACCGTCTCGCAAGAAGCCGTGCAGGAATTCCAGGTGGCGACGAACTCTTACGCGCCCGAGTTCGGGCGCGCCACGGGCGGCATCGTCAACGTCGTCACCAAGAGCGGCTCGAACGATTTTCGCGGCAACATTTTCGGCTTCCTCCGCCACAAGAGTTTTCAGGCGCGGAACGCCTTCGCGCCCGTCGAAGACCCGCCCTTCACGCGCGCGCAGTACGGCGCGACGCTCGGCGGCCCCATCAAACGCGACCGCACCTTCTTCTTCACGGCCTTCGAGCAACGCCGCCGTCAGGAGTCGGCCTTCTTCAGTTCGGATGTCGTGGGCAACATGACATCGAGCCTCGCCGTCGGCCCCGGCACGGCCTTCCCGTTCGTCCCGCTGCCGAACACCTTCACCAACCTCACGCCGCAGCAGGCGGCTTTCATCGCTAACCAACTCAACACGGGCGCGGCCACCGGCAACGCCGGGTTGATCGGCGCGGCATTGACCTATGCCACCTTCGCCTCTTCCGGCGGGCAGATCGGCCTGAACGGCGCGAGCAGCTTGAGAAGCATCGGCGGCGCGATCCCCGCGGGTCAGACCATCGGCGGGCGCTTCTTCCTCTCCGGCGCGCCCGTCCCGACGGCCGCCAACAACGGCATCACGCCCGGCTTCACGACGGTGAACGAGGCCGGCCAGCCCATCGGCTTCCGCCCGCTCAACAGCCTCGCGCGCATCTTCCCGATCTCGGAGGCCACGAGCTTCTTCTCCGTGCGCGGCGATCATCAGATCAACGGGTCAAACCAGTTGACGATGCGCTTCGGCTATAACCCGAGCGACCTGACCGGCATTCAGGACGAATCGCAAAATCAGGTCTTGGGGCAAAACGACTTTTCGCGCACGGGGATACAGGAGATCAGGGACACGTCCTTCGTCACCTCGCTGACTTCGACGCTCTCCAGCCGCGTCGTCAACGAGGCGCGCTTCAACTTCGGACGCCGCAAGGCCAAGTTCGACTCGCAGATTCCCGGCGCGGCCATCCAGATTTCCGGCGCGGCCTTCATCGGCTCGAACCCCTTCTCGCCCGTCGACCGCACGGAGAAACGCTTCCAGTTCACGGACAACATCAGCTGGCTGCCCGGCAACCACAACTTCAAGTTCGGCGCGGACTTCAACTTCATCGACGTTGAAGCCATCTTCGAGTTGAACTTCCCCGGCCTCTTCAATTTCGGCGAGGTCGCGGGCGGCACGCTCGCTCGTTTCATTCCCGGCCTCCCGGCCACTGCGCCCTCGCTCACGCCCGTGCAGGCTTACGGCGCGGGCATCCCCGGCGTCTTCATTCAAGGCTTCGGCAACCCGAACAGCACCTTGAAGAATAAGCCGCTCGCCTTCTTCGCACAGGATTCGTGGAAGGTCAGACCCAACCTGACGCTCAACTACGGGCTTCGCTACGACGTTGAACTCACCGAGACCATCCCGACCAACGGCTTCACCGACCCGCTCTCGGGCATCAACCTCTCGGCCGCAGATTTGAACGCGGCGCAGAACGTGCTCGGCGTCCAGCAGGGCTTTCCCCGCGACACGAACAACTTCGCGCCCCGCGTCGGCCTCGCGTGGGATTTGACGAACGACGGGAAGACGGTCTTTCGCGCCGCCTACGGACTCTTCTACGACCACCCGCTCTTAGCCATTGCCTTCAACTCCGACATCGCCGACGCCGCGCAGCAGCAGCAGTTCACGACGGTAATACCCGACAGCCCCGCGCCGACGGCGACGCTCAACCTGCTCCAAATCTTTCAGGGCACGGTCGTCCCCGGCGTTACGCCCGGCGTCGCTTCGAGTTCGCAATACCTGAGAGGCCAACTGCGTTTCAACGATCAGACGTTTCCCGGTTTCGGCCCCATCCTGCCCTTCACGCTCGCCGTCGCGCAGGACTTCCAGTACGCCTACGCCAATCAGGCCAACGTCACGCTCGAACGGCAGTTGACCAAGAACATGTCCGTCTCCGCCAGCTACATCTTCGTCGGCGCGCACCACCTGCCGCACCCGCGCGACGTGAACGCCCCGCAGACCGAACTGCTCGTGGAAAACTTCCGCCGCTTCGCCGTCGGCAATCCCGTCATCTGTCCGCCCGAACTCGGCGCGGCGCGCGCCGCGTGTCTCTCGGGCGGCCGCGCGCCCTTGAGCTTCGGCGAGGCCGTGCTGTTCCCCATCCCGACGGCCTCGAACGCGCTCTTCACTGTGCGCATCCCCGGCCTCGTCGCCGTCAACAACGTTTCGGGTCAGACCATCGTCAGCCCGCTTGCGGCCAACTTCTTCCGTCCCAACGCGCCCAACTATTTCTTCGTCACGTCGGTAACGGGCGGCGCGGTTTCGCCCGCCGCCTTCAACGCGGCGATCAACGGCTCGGTTCGCACGCCCGGTCTCATCTCGCCCTTCGGCGACGTGAGCGCGCAGGTCTCGGACGGCAACTCCAACTACAACGCGATGACGCTGGAAGCCAAGCGGCGCTTCTCGAACAACTTCCAGTTCCTCGCCTCCTACACGTGGTCGCACTCGATAGACGACTCTTCGGATTTGCAAACCCTGCTCAAGCCGCAGGACAACCGTAACTTCGCGGCCGAGCGTTCCGACTCGCTTTTCGACCAGCGACATCGTTTCGTCTTCAGCGGCGTCGCCACCTCGCCCGCCAGTTGGCGCGGATCGGACAGCGGCGTGCGACGTTTCTTCGCCGACTTCACCATCGCCCCGATCATTGAGTTGTCGTCGGGTCGTCCCTTCAACATCATCACGGGCAGCGACGCCAACGCCGACCTGCAAAGCTCCAACGACCGGCCGAGCGTCGCCGCCGACGGCTCACTCTTCGTGCCGCCCTTCCTCTCGACCGGCAACCTGCGCCGCAACGCCGGGATCACGCACGGCTACGCGTCGCTCGACCTGCGCGTCTCGCGCGCCGTCCGCATCTCCGAACGCCTGCGGCTCGACATCATCGCCGAAGGCTTCAACCTCTTCAACCGCTTCAACGAAGCCGCCGCCAACCCGTTCTTCAACGTGGTGAACTCTTTCGGCGAGCGCAGGGGCGGCCTCTATTACAGCCAGCCGACCGCCGCCTTCGACCCGCGTCAATTCCAGTTCGGCCTGAAACTCAACTTTTAAGTAGCCGCACGCCGGAACGCGGAAGTCGCCGCGGGCACTATGCACAGTGCCCGCGGCGACTTCCGCGTTTTAGCGTGAGAGTTAAAATCTACGGCCACAACATTGCGGAACTCAAAACCGGCTACCTGACAAAACTCCGGATGAAAAACTTGCGGAGGCCGATTCGTACCCGGCCTCGACGGGGCGTTCGCTCGACCGGGTGCGGAGATCGCCGTCATTAAAAGTTCACTATTTTGACCATCTCGCGGAACAGGGGTTGATTAACCTCAGGTCATAACGGCAAAGGGCGGGACAGGCAGCGGTTGAAGTCGGCGGTGGCGCACGCCTCCAGCCTCGTCTCCGCGCTCGTCGCGGGCGAACCGGCGCAGGCGGGAGAGAACGAGAAACCCGATTTGAAGTAGCCGTGCGCGGCGAGCGCGGCCGAACTAAGAAAGGGGAAGGAAGATGAATAATCAGGAAGATCAGGATAGCTTGGCGCAGAAAGAGACCGGGGAACAAAGCACTCGCTCGAATACGGGCGACGAGCGTTGGCCGCGCCCGGACGAAGCAGGCAACGGCGCTGAGAACGCATCCGGCAACGCCGGCCAAAAGGAGACGGGCGGCACGGGCGGTTATGGTGGTACGAGCGGCGCGTCCGGCGCGGGTCAGGCGGAAAACTAGTTTCTGAGGGGCGAGATAAGTAAGGGCGCATAAACTTGTTTGAGTTTACGCGCCTGTTCTTCGTGGGCTTCGAGCGGCGTCCCTGTTAGTGTCCCGACTTGAGTGCGATCTCGATGCAGGGAAGCCGACATAATGCGGGGAGCAAGGAAGCGGTAAGTGGCACGCAGCCTGCTTGAGTTCTCTGCGTTAACCATCTTTCGTACCGAAAACGCGCATAATCAGGCTCCGTTGCGAGTCCTTGTGCAATAAGAACAGTCATCCGACAAGGGGTCTTTGTGTTTATATCCGGCGGCATATTCATCCTGCTCGCGCTCATCTTTCTCACGATAATCGGGTTCTTGATATTTTCCCGCCGGAGGCTCAAGTGGTTCGGGCGGCTGCCGGGAGACATCCGCTACGAGGGGCAGCGAACACGTGTCTATGCCCCGCTGGCGTCCATGCTCCTGCTGTCTCTGGCCTTGAGTTTGGTGATGTACCTGCTCGGCGCGATTTTCTAAGCGGTTCTCAATCATCAATCGGGCAGATGGATTCAGTCTTTATGCGGCGAATAACACTTGTGACCATTACGGGAGCGTTATCACAACCTGCGCGCATTATCGTGGGCGGGTATGGCTGCGGCGAGCGTTAAAAAAGAAAAGGAGTCAGTTTTATGCTTGCAATGAATTTCCGCGGGCCTCTGCGGGTCCGCATCGATCATAAACCCATGCCGGAGATTCTGCATCCGCAGGACGCCATCGTCCGGGTCACGCGATCTTGTATCTGTGGCTCGGATTTGCATTTATACAATGGCTCCGTGCCGGATACGCGGGTGGGGATGACGTTCGGCCACGAAGTGACAGGCGTGGTGGAGGAACTCGGCACGGAGGTGGAAAAGCTGAAGATCGGCGACCACGTCCTCGTGCCTTTCAACATCGCCTGCGGAAAGTGTGTCTTCTGCCAGCAGGAACTTTACGGCAATTGCCATGAGTCCAATTCACAAGCAACGGCAGTGGGCGGCATTTTCGGTTACTCGCACACCGGGGGCGGCTACGACGGAGGACAGGCGGAATACGTCCGCGTCCCTTATGCGGATGTCGGGCCGACGGTCATTCCCGAAGACATGGACCCGGACGACGCTGTGATGCTCACCGATGTGGTGCCGACCGGCTATCAGGCCGCCGAGATGGCCGGTATTCAGCGCGGCGATACCGTGGTGGTCTTCGGAGCAGGCCCGGTCGGCATCATGGCAGCCCGCTGCGCATGGCTCTTCGGGGCGGGGCGGGTCATCGTCATCGACCACATAGACTATCGTCTGGAATTCGTGAGGAATTACGCCCCCTGCGAGGCCTATAACTTCAACGAGCTGGGAGACGTGGTGGTCTTCCTCAAGCGGACGACCGACTGGATGGGAGCGGATGTCGTGATCGACGCCGTGGGCGCGGAAGCCGCGGGCCGTGCGATGCAGACACTACTCGGCAGAAAATTGCTGATGCAGGGCGGGTCGGCCACCGCGCTGCACTGGGCGATCAACTCCGTGAAAAAAGGCGGCATCGTCTCCATCGTCGGCGTCTATGGCCCGATTGACACCCTCGTCCCGATAGGGAACGTGGTGAATAAAGGTCTGACCATCCGTGGGAACCAGGCATCCGTGAAGCGTTTGTTGCCGCGACTGATCGAGCATGTGCAGAACGGCATCCTCGATCCGAAAGCGCTGATCACACACCGCATTCCTCTGGAGGAAGTGTCGGATGCTTACCGGATTTTTTCGGCGAAGCTGGACAACTGCATCAAGCCGGTGCTGATTCCGCCGTCGGCCAGAAGCTAAGGAGGACACGTCATGGAAAATACGGTTAAAGATATGGCAAATACGGTTAAAGACCCGTCACAGATCAAGGGGTGGGGCGTGGACGCCGATTCTGAAAACGACCCGACCTACCCGATGAAGAATCGCAACAACGGGGAACACGAGGGCTACAGTTGGGAGCGTCCCACTCAGCAGCCGACGAGCGTCGAGATTCTGCATTCCAACGAACGGCCACACGTCACGGCCGTGTTCGGGACATCGACTCCGCCCGCGGGACTGAGCGGCATGATTCGTCGCGCCGCTTTCAAATATAGCGAAAACAGTTACGGACACTGGCTGCCTCTGATGCTGGCAGACCGTGTGGGCGTGGTGGAAGGCTACCTGGAAGACCTCTCGCGCGGCCACGTCCCGAACATCTTCGCGGAACGGGGCTGGAAGGCGGAGTGGAAGCACAACAGAACAAGTTTGTTGACGCGCATTGCAGTCGGCGCCGTCATCGCTTCCGCCGCCGTCGCCTACCTGCGTAGCGGGAGCGATGATTCCAAGACGAAGAAACGGACGAAGAAACGACGGCCGTCGCGATCAATGCGGCCGTAATTAATCATAGCGCGTGACGCTGATTCCGAGGCCGTTTCGAGTTCACATTATCGCCCCCGCCCGGCTTGAGTTACGCCGGGCGGGGGTGAAATCGTTAGGCGACCCGCGCGCCGCCGTTTTGAACCGGACGGCGTCTATTCGAGACGGAAATCCCCGTGGGAGTTACATGTTCCCCGCCGACCACGTCTCGCTCTAAATTGTTTCTCCGGCTTTAACCGAAGAACTTGACACGTAATTCGCCCCCGCGTCCGGGTACTATAGAGAACATAGTTTGCGTCAAATTTGTTAATCTCGCCGAGATTCGGTTGCCCCGCGCCCGTGCCGCACGCGCCGCGCGCAAGCGAACCGCGCGCCCCTTTCGCGCATCGCACACAGCACGGCGGCGCTTGAACCTCCGCCCCCGCATCGTCATACTCTCCCCGGTGCAAATTTATTTGAGTCCCTAACTCTGGAGACACCGATGAGAAAAAGCTTTTTCCGGGGCGGCATCATGCCCGTCGCACTTCTGTTAACCCTCTCGGCCGCGGTCGCCGCCCAATCGGGCGCAACACGCCCGCGCCGCGTTGACCCTTCGACCAATACGCCGCCGCCGACGCCCGCCAGCACGAGGCCGACGCCCGCCAGCACGAGGCCGACGCCCGCCGCAGCGCAATCGCGCCCGACGACAACCACACCCGCCACCCCCTCAGCCGCTTCCGCCACGGGCGACACGGCGCGCGCCTACTCGCTGCTGCAACAGAAACAGTATGAGGCGGCGGCACGGGAAGCGCGCGCGGCGGCAGCGGCCGATCCGAAGAACAGCGAGGCGTGGAAGATCGCGGGCTTCGCAGAGTTTTATTTGAATCAGTTTAAAGAAGCCGCCGCCGATTTGCAGCGCGCGCTCGACCTCCAACGCGCCGCGAAAGAGGAAGACGCGCCGACCGTGGACGCGCTCGCGCAGTCGCTCGTGCGCTCCGACGAGTTCGAGCGCGCTCTGCCGCTGCTCACCATCGCCACGTCGCGCGCGGGCGTCGCGCCCGATGCCACGCTTCTGTATTATCGCGGCCTCGCCGAATACCGCACGGGCAAACAGGCCGACGCCGAGCGTTCGTTCAACGCGGCGGTGAAGGCCGACCCGAAAAATTCCGCCTCGCTCTTTTATCTCGGTCGCCTCGCTTACGAGCGCAACCAGACCGACGCAGCCATCGCCGCGCTTAACCGCGCCACGCTCGCCGACCCGCGCTTCAGCGAAGCATGGACGCTCTTGACCTACGCCTACCTGCGACGCGCCGCCGAGGCCGCGAACGCGCCCGCGAAGGCAGACGCCGATTATCTGAATGCCGTGCGTTCGAGCGACGCGCTCCTGCGCGTGCGCGCGAACGACGAAGCGGCGGCGGCCCTGAGCGGTCAGGCTTTGATCGGCGCGAAACAGTTTCCGCGCGCCGTCGCGGTGCTCGAACGCGCCGCCGCGAACCCGAACGCGCAGGCGCAGACGCTCTACCTGCTCGGCGTCGCCTACTCGCGCGCCAAAACTTTCCCTAAAGCCATCGCCACCTTCGAGCGCGCCGCCGCGAAGACCGCCGACGACCCGAACATCTATCGCGAACTCGGCTACGCCTACGAAGTCTCCAAGCAATACGGCAAAGCCCTCACGGCCTATCGCAAAGGCGCGGAACTTCTCCCCGACGATGAAGACTTCCGGCAGTCGGTCGAACGCGTCCAGCCGTTCGCGAAATAAAAGTCAGGCAAGTTTCAAGTTTCAGGTTTCAGGTTTCAGGACTGAGGTTTTTTTGTTCTTTAACTTGAAACCTGAAACTTGAAACTTGAAACCTACTCGCGCAAGCGTTAGCATCCAGCCATGAATAAACAAGATATTGCTTCTCGCTTACTCCGCGTCGCCGCCGCGCGGAAGGTTTGGGTCGTCGCCGTGTTGGCTTGCCTGCTCGCCGGGGGGGCGCAGCCGACGAGCGCCGCGGAATGGCGTAATCTCACGCCTTTGAAATCGCGCCGCGCGGACGTGGAGCGCGAACTGGGCAAGCCCCTCTCGGCCGACACCGCGAGCGGTGCGCTCAATTTCAAAGTCGCGGGCGGCATAGTGACCGTGACGTTCGTGACGGCGAAGTTCGCCCAGACGAAAAAACTCCCGCCCTCGCTGGAAGGCACGGTGCTGCTCATCGTCTTGCAGCACGAGAATTCGTCGGACACGCCGGATTCCGTCGGCCTGGTGAAGAAGAGCGGGTTCACGCGCGAAGAGAAGGGCGTGATGGCCGTCTACACCAACCAGAAGGACGGCATCACCTACACCTTCTTCAACGGGCGGCTTAAGACCACGCGCTACGCGCCCTCCACCGATCAACTCGGAGGCTCACAAGGGGTGAAATCGGTTCTGTAACAGGAGAAGACGGACAAACGGTTTGAAAGACGTAAACCGTGAGCCGTGAATCGTTAAAACCAAATTCTTCTATTCACAATTTACGATTCACGATTTACGAGTCCTTGAATGTTGTACCGCCCACATTTGAATGCAGCGTTGAGGGAGAGGCGCGAGGAATTTGTGCGCTTCGAGGCGGTGTGGGGCGCGTCGGTCGGAACTTACGCGCGGCGTCTGCGTGAACTGGGCGGGCGCGCTTCCGAAGACATCAGAGATGCGGCGGCGCGTGCGATTGCGGCGGGTGCGGCGCGGGCGGCCGGCGCGTTGCCCACGGGCGAACTCGATAGCGCGGGCGCGTTCGTCATTCGCTTCGACGAGCGCTGGCGTTCGCACGAGGAGGCGCGGCGCTGGGCGTTGGACGTGTTGAAAGAGCGCGTGACGTGCGCGGCGGACGGCAGCCAGATTTTGCCGGGGCGAGAAATCAGTCTTCCGGTAGCGGCGGTGCAGGCCGCGTGGTTTGAGAACCCGCACACGGCGAACGGGCAGGATAGTTATCGCAAGGAGTCGAGGTTCGCGCTCATCACGCCGGAAGAGTTGTTGCAGGCGGAAGGCGGGGCGGCCACGGCCGCAGACCTCGTCGGCCTGCGCCGCTTCGAGTTGGAACTCGGCGCGCTCTCGGAGTTTCTCGAACGGCGTCGCGGCTGGCGCGCGCGCGGCGAGCGCACCCCCGTCGCCTTCTTCGACGGCACGCTCCTGCTCTCGACGACGCGCACGCGCACCCAGAACATCGACGCGTCGCTCTCAGGCGGTTACGTCAAAGCGATTGTCGAAGCCGTCGAACTATCGCGCGAAACGCAAGTGCCGCTCATCGGCTACATAGACCAATCCTACGCGCGCGACATCGTGCGCCTGCTCGATCTGCTCTCGACCGGCGCGACGCCCGCCGCCACCGTCTTCGACGCGCGCCTGCTCTCGGCCACCAAAACCGCCGACGCCGCCGGGGCGCTCTTTGCCGCATGGGGCGACCGCACGATCTTCTGTCACTGCGTGCGCGAGGGGCTGACGCCCGACTTCGAGGACGCAGAGGGCAATCCGCTCGTCGGCTTCGTCTATTTACAGACGACGGGCGAGGGCGCGCCCGCCCGCCTCGACATCCCCGCATGGGTTTACGACGCCGGGCTGCTCGGCGAGGTGATCGACACCGTGCGCGCCGAATGCGTAGTAGGGAACGGCTATCCTTACGCGCTGGAAACGGCGGACGCGGCGGCCGTTATCACCGGGCAAGACCACGAACAGTTTTTACGCGCGATGCAGGAGTTTGCCGCCGAACAGAATCTGGACTTTCACGTCTCGCGCAAACCCGTCAGCAAGGCGCGCCGTCGCTAGCCGTCGCGATTGTTTGCCGGTATGAGATTTTATGAACCGCACGAACGAAGATACAGGCGCGGATTCGAGCGGCGGCGGTCGGGAGCCGTTCACGTTGAACTGCCCCGCGTGCGGGGCCAGGGCGCGACGCACGGAGGCGCACTTCTGCGCAACGTGCGGGCGTAGTTTGCGCGAGCGCTCCTACCGCCCGGCCGATTCGCTCCTCGCCTCCTATCATCAACAGGGCAGCCGCCCGCCGATGTTGTTTGAACCGGGGGCAGCGACCACGCGGCCTGCGCGGAGCGCGGTGCGGCTGCGCGCGTTTGACACCGGGGGCAACATTTCGGCGTCCATCGCGCTCATTCTCATCTGGTCGGCGCTCGTGCCTTTCATCGGCATACTCTTCTGCCCGCTCGCGGTGTTTGCAGGCGGCCTCGGCCTCTGCGAGGCGTGGCTCGTGCCGCGTGTGGGCGGCGCGCGGCTCGCCGCCTCCTGCATCGGATTCGCCTTCCTGATCGGGGGCGCGCAGGTCTTACTTTTTCAATTCATTTAAAAACGTCAGTTGTCCGTGGTCAGTTGTCAGTTGCATGTGGCAGCCACGCAAGTTGCTAAAGACGGATTTGAACAACTGACCACGGACAACTGACAAAGAACAACTGACAACTGACAAACTTTCAAATGATCAAGATCGCTAAAATCGTCAAATCAAATTCGCACGTCGATTACATCGGGCGCGTGATCGACCGCCTCGATGCGGACACGCCGCCGGTGGCGGAAGATTACGGCTTCGCGCAGTTCGTCTCGCTGCCGGTGGCGGATAATTTTGAAGTCGTCGGCATCGTCTACGACACGCAGTTGGTCAATCCCGATTACGGGCATTTCGGGCCGCGCCTGTCGCCCGCCGCCGATCTCGCCGTCCTGAGTCCCGACTATTTGAACGAACAGGGCGTGCTCGTCGGCATTCTCCTGCTGGGCTGGCGCGCGGGCGTGGAGAGACGCATGGGCGTGCCGCGCCGCGTGATTCCGGTCGGTCAGGACGTGTATCGCCTGGACGAAACGCAGGTTGGTGAGTTTCATCGCGACGGCGAGGGGCGCGTCGGGTTGCATTATTACTCGCAGATCGTCGCGCACGCGGGCGCGTTCGCCGTGCCGCTCGTCGAAGCCGTTCTCGAACAACTCGAAACCGTCTGCACGCCCGAGGAGCGACAGCGTTTTTGCGTGCTCAAAAGATCGCTCGCATGGCAACGCACGCTCGGCGGCGTGCGTCTCTAATAGTGTTCATAAGAGAGCAGTAATCCGGCGGAGAAGGGAAACACCTTTATGAAAACAAAATATCAAACTTTGCCTATCGCGGCTTTGCTGTTGTTGACTTCGATCCCCCACGGCGTTTCAGGGCAACGCTCGCGCACCGTGGGCGATCCGTCGGGCACGAAGAAGCCCGCGCTGGTCGCCACGACCAACACCGTTGCCGCGCCCGCGCCGCAAAGCGTGCAGGTCAAATACGAGGGCGGCTTTTTCGGGGCCGAAAAAAAGCAGACCGGCACACTCAATTTCGACGACGAGGGCGGCCGTCTCATCTTCCGCGACAAAACGCAGAAGGAATACATCTCCATCCCTTACAAGTCCATCGCCGCCGCCTACGCCGACACGAAATCGCGTCGCCCGGCGGCGGCCACCGTCATCGGCAGCGCGAGCATTTACACGCTGCCCGCGCTGTTGTTCAAAAAGAAGTATCGCTACCTGACGATGCAGTTCAACGACCCCGATACCCGCGTGCAGGGCGTCACCAGCTTTAAGGTGAACAGCAAAGAGATGCTGGACTCGCTGCTCGAAGCGGTCGCGCGCAAAGCCGAACTCACGGCGCGCGGCGAAGCCTACGTTCGTCTGGACAAGCCGAAGGCCGACGATCAAGACAAATAGAGTGACGAAGAAGCAACGGCCGGATAGTTTACGGCTCGCGTGCGAAACATGAAGGGCGGCGGAAATTATTCCGTCGCCCTTTCGTTATTCAGCCTCGCTCTACGGTGCGCAGACTCAGTGTTCGCGCGTCGCGCCCTCGGGCAGCATGCCTTGATAAATCTCCGCGCCCGTCGAGACGAATTCCGCCGCCTTCTCACGCATCCCCGCCGCGAGCGCTTCCGACTCTTCGAGTTCCTTCCTGGCCGCGAAGTCGCGCACCTCCTGCGTGATCTTCATCGAGCAGAAGTGCGGGCCGCACATCGAACAGAAGTGCGCGAGTTTCGCACCCTCCTGCGGCAGCGTCTCGTCGTGATACTCGCGCGCCACTTCCGGGTCGAGAGACAGGTTGAACTGATCTTCCCAGCGAAACTCGAAGCGCGCTTTCGACAGGGCGTTGTCGCGCAGTTGCGCGCCGGGATGCCCTTTGGCGAGGTCGGCCGCGTGCGCCGCGATCTTGTAAGCGATGACGCCTTCTTTCACGTCCTTCCTGTCGGGCAGGCCGAGGTGCTCCTTCGGCGTGACGTAGCAGAGCATCGCCGTGCCGTACCAGCCGATCATGGCCGCGCCGATGGCCGAGGTGATGTGATCGTAGCCGGGCGCGATGTCGGTGGTGAGCGGCCCGAGGGTGTAGAAAGGGGCTTCGCCGCAGGTTTCAAGCTGCTTGTCCATGTTCTCTTTGATGAGGTGCATGGGGACATGACCCGGCCCTTCGATCATCGTCTGGCAGTCGTACTCCCACGCGATCCGCGTGAGTTCGCCGAGCGTCTCCAGTTCGGCGAACTGAGCCTCGTCGTTGGCGTCGGCGATAGAGCCGGGGCGCAGCCCGTCGCCCAGAGAGAACGACACGTCGTAGGCCGCCATGATCTCGCAGATGTCGCGGAAGCGCGTGTAGAGAAAACTCTCCTCGTGGTGAGCGAGACACCACTTCGCCATGATCGAACCGCCGCGTGAGACGATGCCCGTCAGGCGTTTCGCGGTCAGAGGAATGTAGGGCAGGCGCACGCCCGCGTGGATCGTGAAATAGTCAACGCCCTGCTCGGCCTGCTCGACGAGCGTGTCGCGATAAATCTCCCACGTCAACTCTTCCGCGCGGCCTCCGACTTTTTCCAGCGCCTGGTAGATCGGCACCGTGCCGATGGGCACGGGCGAGTTGCGCAGTATCCATTCGCGCGTGGCATGAATGTTTTTGCCCGTGGACAAATCCATCACCGTGTCCGCGCCCCACTTCGTTGACCAGCGCATCTTCTCGACCTCCTCTTCAATCGAAGAGGCGACCGCAGAGTTGCCGATGTTGGCGTTGATCTTGACGAGGAAATTGCGCCCGATGATCATCGGCTCCGATTCGGGATGGTTGACGTTCGCCGGGATGATCGCCCGCCCGCGCGCCACCTCGTCGCGCACGAACTCCGGCGTGACGAACTCCGGGATGGACGCGCCGAGAGCGTCGCCCCAGTGCTGGTGATAGAGAGAACTGCGGTCGTCGCGTGAGTGTTCGCGCATCGCGTGCAAGGCCATCTCGCGCCCCATGTTTTCGCGAAGCGCGATGAACTCCATCTCCGGCGTGACTGTGCCGCGCCGCGCGTAGTGCATCTGTGTGACGCGCCCGCCCGCCCGCGCGCGCAGCGGCGCGCGGCGCAGGCCGGGGAAATATTCGAGCCGTCCCTTCGTTTTCTGTTGCGCGTATTCGGCCGCGCCCGCCGTCAGGTAGCCGTCGTCTTCCGGTTTGATTTCGCGCCCCGCGTATTCTTCAACGTCGCCGCGCGCGATGATCCATTCGCGCCTGAGCGGCGCAAGCCCGGCGCGCTCGTCGCACTTGACCGCTGGATCGCCCCACGCGCCGCTCGTGTCATAGACGCGCAGGCTTTCGTTCTCTTCGAGCGTGCCGTCGGGGTTGCGCGTCGCGTTCAACGTAACTTCGCGGAAGGGAACGCGAACGCCCGCGCCCTCGACGTAAACTCGCTCGGAGTTCGGTAGTTGCACCTCATCGCTGCGGCGATCCGCAGGTCGCTCTATCGGGTCTTTAGTTTTACTCATCTTGCCTTTCGTCCGGCCGCTTCCGGCCTGAGAAGAAAAACCGCTCGCGAAACATGAAGGATCGCAAGCGGTCTTCCGGTGTTTCTCCCTTCGGCGGTACTAACCGCATCAGGTTCTAGGGGTCTCACACGTTTGTGACTCTCAGCCGCGCCCGCTGTGGGGCGAAGCTCCCCCGAAAACTTTTCTTGACTGTAAAAAAAAGAACGGCGAATTATGGCTTACAGGCGTGTCATTCGACAAACAGATCGTCAACGGGCATCGTCCAACCCGGCACGGCCGGTTCGGCCTCGGCCGTCTCGCCGCGTCGATAAATCCGTGGCTTGTCAGGATCGGCCGCGGAGTAAACACGCACGACCTCCGTGCTTAACAAATCAACGTCCCAGACAACCCGCGTGCCCGCCGCGAAATACTCGCCGCGCTTCTTCGCCATCTCGCTTTCGGCCTTCGCCCCGTAGTCGCCCTCGCTTCTCACTTCGACGGCGAACACGGGCGCGCCCTCAAAAAACTTCATGGTGATCTCGCCGATATAGAAGGCCGCATCCGGGCTGAAAGATTTGCGGCCGGGCAAACTCACCCTGAACGCCGCGTTATCTCCGACGGCATGACCAGTTTTGGTGCGCTTTGCATACTGCCGAAGAGATACAAAAATTTCACACGCCGCATAATTAGGCGTGCCTCCGGTTGGTGACATGTGGACGATCTCCCCGTTGACGAGTTCCGCCTTGCCATCAACTTTGTAGAGGTCTTCGATGGTCGCTTCGGTTTTCGTGCTCATGGCAGTGTGCCTCGCTCGGGTCAGCCGCCGATGAAACTCATCGTGCGCGCGGGCTGGAGAAAATCCGGTTCGTTGATGAAATGGCGCGGCTCTTTTTTCAGGACGACCGATTCGATGTACTCGACCGTCTCGGCGCGCGTCACGCCCGGGCGGCGGATCACGTCGCGCAGCGAATGTTCGACGGTGGAAAAGAGGCATGTCCTGATCTGGCCGTCGGCGGTGAGGCGTATGCGCGAGCACGCGCCGCAGAAGGGTTCGCTGACGGGCGCGATGATGCCGATTTCGCCGGGCGCGCCGTCCGCGAAACGGTAGCGCGCAGAAGTCTCCGCGCCGCGACGCACGGGCAGCGGCGCGAGCGGGAAACGCTCCTCAATCGAGGCGAGGATTTCACGCCCCGAGACCACATCGGCGCGCGACCACTCGTGGCCGGAATCCAGCGGCATGAACTCGATGAAGCGCATCGCGATGTCGTGCTCGCGCGCGAACCCTGCGAAGTCCGCGACCTCCGTGTCGTTGTGCCCGCGCACGATGACGGCGTTGATCTTAATGGGCGCGAGTCCGGCATCGCGCGCCGCCGCGATGCCTTCGAGCACGCGCGGCAACACGTCCACGCCGGTCATTCGCCGAAACGTGTCGGGGCGCAGGCTGTCGATGCTGATGGTGATGCGGTCGAGACCGGCTTCCTTGAGCGCGGCGGCGCGGCCGGGCAGGAAGTAGCCGTTCGTGGTCAGGGCGAGATCGTGCAGACGCGGTTTGAGCGCGGCGAGTTTGCGAATGATCGTCTCGATGTCGCGGCGCATCATCGGCTCGCCGCCGGTGAGCCGGATTTTTTCGATGCCGAGTGAGACGAAGATGTCCGAGACATACTCGATCTCCTCATACGAGAGCATCTGTTCTTTGGGCGCGATGGGCGGCTCGCCATGCGGCAGGCAGTAGAAGCAACGGAAGTTGCACCTATCGGTCAGCGACACGCGCAGGTCGCGTATCGCACGCCCGTATGAATCTTTGAGAACTGCGGCGGTGGTCACTTAAATCCCATCTTTCACTCTTGACTGCCGGTTCGCGCGCCGGAGACATTCCGGCGGCGGATTTGAAAACACCATCATACGCTGGCAAGGGAGGTGTTCCAAACGCGCCTGAAAGGATGCGGCGGGACGCGTGGGAGAGTGGGGCGCGTCCCGCCGCCGGGAGAGAGTTGAGGGGGGGCGGGTCAAGGCTTCTGCGGCTGGTCTGCGAGGGCGAGAAAGTGGCGCAGTTTGCCGCTACGTAGGAAGAGGGCTTCGGCGGCGGCGGCTTTCATTTCCTCAAACTTTTTCTTCTGCTCGGCGCGCTCCTCGGCGGTGGCGTCCGGCTTTTCTTCGTAGGTTGCGGCGGCCGCCGAGTTGCTATCGTAGAGGTCTTCGTAGGCCGCGGTCTTGTTGTAGTTCGCCACGAACTTGATGAGCGTCTGGTCGCCGAGCATGTGCGCGACCAGACGCATCATGTCTGCGGCGTGGTAGGGTGGTTTGTCGGCCATCCGCGCGAGGTGCTTGAGCATGAAGGGCACGAGCCGCTCGTCCTTCCAACTGCCGACGAGATGTATGAGCAGTTGTTCGCCCTCGTTCAACTCTTCGGCGTTCAGAAGCGTCGTCGTCAGACGCTCTTTTTGCGCGGGCGTGATGAGTGCAGCAAAGTCTATAGACCGGCCGAAGCGCAGGCTGCCCGTTAAGACGATCTCCTCGCCGTCTGATTCGGCGTTGACGCTTTCGGCCGCGCCCGTCGCCGGTTCGGCGGCGTCGCTATCGTCCTCGGACGCCGTCTCTTCTTCGTTGACGGTCTCGGCGTCCGTCTCGGCCGCGTCGGCTTCCTCTTCCTCTTCCTCATCCGGCGGGTCTTGGGGCAGCGAGACGTTGAAGGCGAGTTCGTATGCGCCCTCCCAGCGCGTGGCGGTCTCTTCGGCGCAGCGCACGAGCCATTCGGTGAGCGCGGCTTCGTCCGGCTTCTCGCTACGCATGATCGCGGCGAGTTCTTCGATGCGACGGACGTAGACTTTCAGATCATCGGCCGCCAACTTCTGAATGCCCCTCTCATCGTCGACGGGCACGTAGCCGCCCTTCTCGCCGCGCCTGAGAAAGACCAGTATCACATCGCCCTTCTCATATTCGGGCGCGGCATTCATGCCCGCAAGCGACAAGACTGGATATTGGAAATTAACGACCTTCTCCTCGCTCTCGCCCTTCAACAGTGAAGTGATGTGGAACGCGGTGTTCATCGTCGTGGTCACGCCCTGCCTCTCGACCGGGACTGTATCGCCGACGCGCGCCACCGCGACGATAACGCTATCCGCGTAGCGCACGCGCAGAGGGCTGGGCATGGAGACCGGGCAGGCGGACGACGCGGGCAACTCGACACAGACGAGCGCGGCGGCGAAGGCGGAGACCAGCGCGAACGCGACGGCCGGAAGACGTGCGGATGATCGAGCATGTGGACGGACACTTGGCATAGACGTACCCCTTTCGGCATTTACATGCGAGGTAAAATTGCCTACCGAAGTCCAACAAATAGTTTTATGAAACCGGCGAACTTTTAGACGCAGGCGCGCGCGAAAAGTTCCCCGTGAAGAACTGCACCGACGGTTGGTCTGGACATGAGAAGACGTTTGTCGTGAAGAGAGTTGTCCGCGCGGGAAAAAATTTCTACAAATTCGTAATCGCGCGGGCGGATGCCTTCGGCCGCAATCAACTGCAAACGGCTATGGACGCTCAATCGGCCTGATTTTTTTTGAGGGCGCGCGCGTTGCGTTGAAGCCCTGTGAGCTTGGCGCGTTTGATGGCGGTGCGACGAAAGCGTGCGGCGTAAGCGTCGGGAGTGAGTTCGAGCAAGGCCGCGAGGTCGGCCGAGACGTGGCCTTCGCGCGGCTCGAAGCGCGTCTCGCCGGTCGGCTGCTCGAAGCGGTTCCAGGGGCATACGTCCTGACAGATGTCGCAGCCGTAGAGCCAGCCGTTGAGGTTGTCCGCTACGGCGGCAGGGATGTCGGGGGCGCGCAGTTCGATGGTGGCGTATGAGATGCAGCGGTTCGAGTCGACGACGTAAGGCTCCGTGATCGCGCCCGTCGGGCATGCTTCGATGCAGAGCGTGCAGGTGCCGCAATGATCTTCCGATACGTCCGTGTCGTAGTCGAGTTCGAGATTGACGACGAGTTCGCCGAGGAAGACCCATGAGCCGTATTCGCGCGTGATGAGATTCGTGTGCTTGCCGATCCAGCCGAGGCCGGCGCGCACCGCCCAGGCCTTATCCATCAGCGGTTGAATATCCACGCACGCCTTGCCTTCGGCCGCGGGGCATTCCTGTTTGATCCACGCAAGCAGTTCCTTGAGCTTGTCGCCGACGACATCATGGTAATCGTCGCCCCAGGCGTAGCGCGAGATTTTGCCGGTATCGGGGTCTTCCGGCGCGTGCTCGTGCGGCGTGAAATAGTTGAGCGCGACGACGACGAGGGAGCGCGCCCCCGGCATGACGAGGCGCGGGTCTGCGCGTCGCTCGGTGTCGCGCGCCATCCAGTTCATCTCGCCGTGGTAGCCGCGCCGCAACCACTCTTCCAGCCGCGCACGCTCGCCGGAGAGCGGCGCGGCAGGCACGATGCCGACCTTGTCGAAGCCCAACTCGAACGCACGCTCCCTGATGCGCGCCGTGAGCGCGGCACGGTGCGTTGCGAGTTGTGTAGGCTTTTCCGCGGCGACCATGAGGCGAGTATAACAAAGCGCGGCGGCCGATTCCCGCCGCGAGCGCGCACGCCCCGCGCGCTGTTTCCCGCAGTGCCTTGCGCGTTCGAGCGCGGAACCTTTAAGCTGAAGTGAGAGGAAATTTTAACCGACACGATGCCCGAAACAGCGAACCAGGAGACCGCGACCGACGAGATCAGGCGCAAGGCCGGACGACTCCTGTTCGTCGGCCTGCCGGGAACGCGGCTGGATAAACGCCTGCGCGAGATGTTGCGCGAGGTGCAACCGGGCGGCGTAATCCTGTTCGGGCGCAACGTCGAATCGGCGGAGCAGGTCGCGCTCCTGAACGCGCAGATTCGCGACGCGCTCGGCGGGCGCGTCATCATCGGCGTGGATCAGGAGGGCGGACTCGTGGATCGCTTCCGCGACATCTGCGAGCCGATGCCCTCGGCAAAGACGGTGCGCCTCGCCGGTCGCACGGAACTCGCGCGCAAATTCGGCGAACTCTCGGCGCGCGCGCTTCGCCTGCTCGGCTTCAACATGAACTTCGCGCCGGTCGTCGATCTTCATGGCGGCAACGAGGACAACGGGCTGCGCGGCCGCACCTTCGGCGAGACGCCGGAGGAAGTGGCGCGCCTCGCCGGGGCGTATCTCGACGGCTTACAGTCGCAGCGTATCGTCGGTTGCGGCAAACACTTTCCCGGCCTCGGCGGTTCGCAGGTTGACTCGCACCGCCGCCTGCCCGTCGTCACGCATTCGTGGCCGGAGATTCTGGAACACGACCTCGTGCCCTTTCTCGATCTCATGTTCCACCGCCCCGGCGAGCGGCTCCATTCGGTGATGGTCAGCCACGCCGCGTTCCCCGAAGTGTCGGAATTTTTGCAGGCGTGGTTTCGCCGTACGGCGGAACTGCCGTCGCTCGAAGACTTCTCGCAAATTCCCGCCACGATCAGCAACAACGTCGTGATGCGAATGCTGCGCACCGCCTTCAAGTACGACGGCCTCGTCATCACCGACGACATGGAGATGGGCGCGGTCGTGCAGACGCTCTCGGTCGCCGAGGCGAGTTTGCGCGCCATCGAAGCGGGGTCGGACATGATCCTCATCTGCGAGCAGGAGGCAAACTTCAAGGCCGCGCGCGATCTCATCTGCGGCGCGGTCGCCGAGGGGCGCATCAACATGCCGGTGCTCGACAAGGCGAACCGCCGCATAGACCGCGTGCTCGACATCGCGGGCAGTTACGAGCATTTCGACGCCGACGAGTTCCAGGCCGTCTCCGGCCAGTTAGCCGAACTCAAACGCGCCCTGCAAGCCGCCGAAAACGACGAGGAATACTCGCCCCTCTACGGCACACCCGAAGACCTCGAACGCCGCTCATCGAATTTCTAAAGCGAAGATGAAAAGACGTAAATCGTGAATCGTAAATCGTGAATAGAGAAAAGCAGAGTTCTATCTATTCACGATTTACGATTCACGATTTACGTCTTTCCTATTGACTCCGCGCGCGAATTGACATAGAAGCACGCTGCCAACTCCCGACGGCTCATCCAGTTCTACCAATTCGCTTATCGGAGGAATCCACTGATGAAACGACTTCTAACGCTAACAGGTCTGGCCGTCGTCCTGCCGTCGCTCATTCTTGGCGCGTCGGGTTGCGCGGTCGCGACCAACGGCAACAACTCTGCCGCGACTAACGCCAACCTGACTGCGCCCGCAAACGCCAACGCCAACGCTAACGCCACCGGCGGGGCAACCGCCGACGAGATAATAGCCAAAGAGAAACAGCTTTGGGACGCGCTGAAAAATAGAGATTACGAAGCGTTCGGAAAAATGCTGTCGAGCGATAACGTCTACATCTCAAGCGACGTGGTGGGCGGCAAAGACGAGACGGTTAACGGCGTGAGAAACTTCGCCCCGACCGAAGTTAATCTCTCCGACTGGAAGACCGTCGTGCTTGACGCAGACGCGGTGGTCGTAACTTATACGGTTGACGCCCGTGGCACGTCCGGCGGCCAGCCGATCCCGCCCGGCGCGCTGCGCGCCAGCACAGCCTGGGTCAAACGCGGCGCGGAATGGCTGGCGGTCTATCATCAGGATTGCCCGGTCGAAGAACGTCCGGCCAATCCGCCGACGGCGGAAACTTCCAAACCGGCGGGCAGCGCGGCCAGCGCAAACACACCCGCTCCGGCGGCGTCGCCTACCGCCGGGGGCGGCGCGGCCGACGACGCCGTTGCCAGAGAGAAACATTTCTGGGACGCGCTCAAGCGGAAGGATTGGGACACCTTCGCGGCCGGTCTGGCGGAAGACCAGATCGAAGTCCAACCGACGGGCGTCTACGACAAAGCGGGGACGCTCGCCGCGGTCAAGACATTCGATTTCACCAACCTCGCGTTGAGCGATTTCAAAGAGACGAAGTTTGACGACGATGTGACGCTTGTGACTTATATGGTCAAAGGGCCGGGGCCGGGCGGCAAACCTATGGTCGAGCGTGCCAGTACGATCTGGGTCAATCGCGGCGGGAAGTGGCTGGCAGTCTTCCACCACGGGACGCCCGTTACGCCGACGAAGTAGAATGATGAAGGAGGAACGATGAACGATGAACTGAAAGAATTTGTCTTTAGTTCATCGTTCATCGTTCCTCCTTCATCGTTTGATGCTATGCCCACACGCCCGGAATCTTCTCTGCGCACGCCGGGCACTTGCCTTCTCGCGTCACTTTCATACGCTTGATGATGTAGCCGTAGCGTTCGATCAAAAGTTCGTCGCACGCGGGGCAATAAGTGTTCTCGTAGCGGCCGACGCGTCCCGGCAAGTTTCCCGCGTAGACGAAACGCAGGCCGGCCGCGCGCCCCGCTTCGCAGGCGCGGACGAGTTGTTCGGCGGTCGTGTTGGCGTTCTCCTGCATGCGGTAGTCCTGATGAAAGGCCGTGACGTGCCAGGGGATGTCCGGCGAGACGCCCGCGATAAACTCGGCCGCGCGTTTGATCTCGTCCTCCGAGTCGTTGAAGCCGGGTATGAGGAGCGTCACGATCTCAGACCAGAAGCCGCGCTCATGCACCATCCGCACAGTGTCGAGAATGTTGTCCACCACGCCGCCGAGCTGACGGTAGTTGCGGTCGTTCATGGACTTCAAATCGATCTTGTAGCAATCCGTCCACGGCCGCAGGTAGTCGAGCACCTGCGGCGTCGCGTTGCCGTTCGAGATGAACGCCGTCTTGAACCCCTCGGGCTTCGCCCGCCGGAAAACCTCAACCGCCCACTCGGCCGTGATCAACGGCTCGTTATAACTCGACCCGACCATCGACGCCCCGTAAGCCTTCGCTAAAGCTACCAGACGATCCGCCGAGACGATTTGCGGCTGTGTGCCCGCCGCGTCGTCGCGCAGGGCTTGGCTCGTCAGCCAGTTCTGGCAATAACCGCAGTGGAGGTCGCAGCCGAGCATGCCGAAGGTGAGCGTGTCGGAGCCGGGGAGGGCGTGGAAGAAGGGCTTCTTCTCCGTCGGGTCGCAGGCGAGCGCGGCGACGTAGTTCGCGGGCGCAAGCAGCCGCCCCCCTTCGTTGAAGCGCACTTTGCAGATGCCGCGCTTGCCTTCGCGGATCAGGCAGCGATGGCCGCAGGCGTAGCAGCGCAGGTCGTTGTTCTCTAAATGTTCGGTCAACTCCGGCGCGGCTTCGGCCGTCAACTCGTCGAGCACTCCGGCGAGCGAAGTTGATTTCTTACCCATTGGCATGAGCCTTTAAACCTCTGATGAAAAACGGTCTGTTAGCGGATTCTTCGGGGGCGGTTTATACTTTTTTTAGATGCAAAAGAAGCGTCAATTTATGCCTTGAGGGACTCTCCGATGATCCTGGAAACGATCACGGTCACGGCGTTTCAACAGCATGCGCGCATACTCGGTTGCGAGCGGACGCGCCGCGCCGTGTGCGTCGATCCGGGCGGCGACGCCGGGGTCATCGCCGCCGCGCTCGAACGTCACGACCTCGACTTGCAGGCCATCCTGCTGACGCACGCGCACATGGATCACGTCGGCGGAGTCGGGGCGTTGAAGAGTTTGCGCCCCGCCGCCGAAATTATCCTGCACGCGGCCGACGAACCGCTCTACCGCCAGTTAACCGAACAGCCCGCGTGGATCGGCATCCCGCGCTCGCAGTGGAGCGCGCTCGGCTTCGTCTATGCGGAGCCGCCCGCGCTTGATCGTTACTGGACGGACGGGGAAATCTACGAGGTCGGCACGCTCGCGCTACGGGTTTTGCATTGTCCGGGACACACGCCCGGCCATGTCGTTTTGTTCGAGGCGCGCGAGCGTAAAGTGTTTGTGGGCGATTGCCTGTTCGCGGGGTCAATCGGGCGGACGGATTTGCCGGGCGGCTCTCACGAGGCGTTGATGGATTCGCTCTTGAACAAGATCGTCCCGCTCGGCGACGACGTGACGGTCTATTCCGGCCACGGCCCCGACACCACCATCGGGCGCGAACGACTCAACAATCCCTTCCTCACAGGCGCCTACACGCCGGGCAGACACTTTTGAAGGGATGAGGGATGAGGGATGAATGAAGAATTGATTCATTGATTCATCGGTTCATTGATTCAATGAAGAAATGAAGAAATGAATCAATTCTTCTTCATCCCTTATTTCAGCTTGCTGTCTTTCAGTTCGTTCCACTTGTCGCGGATGTCGCCGGTGAGGTCGCTGGGGAGGGTTTCGACGGGCACGTCGTTTTCGGAGCAGAAGGTGCGCCAGAGAAGAAAGCGCGCGTCGAATTGTCCCGTCTCGTCGGTTATCGTGTTCATCACGGCATCGTTATCGGAGCGTTTTTTGTCAGCCACAGTGCGTCCCTCTCATCCCTTGAAATTTCGCGCGCGCGGGCGCAGCCGGGAATACTATAGCAAGTTTTTCGCGTGGAGTTGATTTGCGGCAGTCGCCCGGCGAGAGCGGGCTTGTGGCGGAAGCGCGCGGGCGACGACCGCGCCGATCTTCAAGAAGCCGAACCTTTCAGGTATATCTCGCCGGTCGGCGCGCTCGTGCCGCCCTCGGGTTCGAGCGTGATGGCGAAGACGGCGGCGGTGCGTCCTTCGGGCGGGATGTTTTCGTGCATTTCGGCGTGGCCGCGCGTGTCGGGCTGGAAGACGCTGCCGGGCAGCGGCGGTTTGCCTTCGGCGATGAACCAGAGTTGATAGGCTTTACCTGCGGGCGCGGGCGGCAGGTCGGCGGCCGTCAGCATTGCGCGTCCGGTGCTCGCGTCGAAGGTCAGGCGCGCGCGCGCTCGCTCGGCCATTTTCGTGCCCGCGAGCGTGGCGGTGTGGGCTTCGGGGGCGGCGAGCAGTTCGCGGTCGGCGCGCGTGCGAGCCAATTCCTGCTGCGTCCTGTCGATGGTTTCGGAGAGGCGCGCGAGGTCGCCTTGCAGCCGGGCGTTGCGCTGCCAGGCGAGGCCGAGCGTGATGAGCAGCGCGGCGACGGCGAGGGATGCGGCCAACGAACCGAACATCATGACGCGGCGGCTGATCCTGACATCGCGCGCCTCGCGTCGCTTCTCAAATTCGTCGAACGAACTGACGTTGGCTGTTTGCGCAGTGGCGGTGGAAGCGCCGCCGTTCGAGGGCAGGCGTCGGCGCGCGTCCTGCGGCTGCGATTTGACGGCCGTGAGGATGCGCGCGCGGAGTTCGGGCGCAGGCGCTTTCGGCAGGGCAGCGACGTAGACGAGAGAGGCGGCCACATCGCGCAATGCTCCCAGCTCGACGCGGCAATCGGCGCACCCGGCGATGTGCTCGTCGAGCGCGCGCTGCTGCGGCTGCTGTTCGCCGTCGCCCCCGCCGTCTCTTTCAAGGGCGTCGAGCGCGGCGAGCGCGATCATCTCTTTGTAGTCTTCGTGCTTCATCTAAACTTCGGATGCGGCGAACCTTAAATATTTAAGCCCGGCCCCCATCCCATCCGTTCACTCAACACATCGCGCAGCTTGCTCATGCCGCTGCGCATACGCGTCTTGACCGTGCCGAGCGGCTGACCGAGCCGCTCGGCGATCTCCGATTGGGTCAATCCTTCAAAGTACGCGAGCAGCAATGCGCGGCGCTGCTCCTCGGGAATTTCCGCGAGCGCGGCGCGCACGATCTCGCGCTGCTCGCCGTGGTACACGTCGTCGCCGGCGTCGCCGACCGCCTCCGGCGCATCGCGCAAGGCCGTGTCGTCGGCGCGCTGGCGCGATTGCAGCGCGCGCAGTCGATCAATGGCGCGGCTGCGCGCAAGCGTCACCATCCATGTAAAAGCGCGCCCGCGCGCCTCGTCGAAATTGGCGGCGCGCTGCCAGATTTGGAGGAAGACTTCCTGTAAAACGTCTTCCGCTTCGACGCGGCTGTGTAATATACGGAGCAGGAGACCTAAGAGGATGGAATTATAACGGTCGTAGATCGCCGCCAGCGCGGATTCATCTCCGCGCGCGACGGCGTGGAGGAGTTCCGTGTCGGAAGGCGTTTTTTGCGAGACTGCTTCGACCATCAACGATCAAACCGGAAATGATGAAGGAGGAACGATGAACGATGAACGAGAGACAGTTGCTTTCAGTTCATCGTTCATCGTTCCTCCTTCATCGTTGAATTAGGCGACCGTGATCTCTTCGGAGAGATACACGTCCTGGATCATGTTCAAGAGCGCGGCGCCTTCTTCCATCGGGCGTTGGAAGGCTTTGCGACCGGAGATGAGTCCCATGCCGCCGCCGCGCTTGTTGATGACGGCGGTGCGGACGGCCTCCTGCAAGTCGGTCTGCCCCTTCGATTCGCCGCCGGAATTGATCAGGCCGCAGCGTCCCATGTAGCAATTGGCGACTTGATAGCGCACGAGGTCAATCGGGTTGTCGGTGGTTAGTTCCTCGTAAATCTTTTTGCTCGTCTTGCCGTAGGTGGAGCCTTCCATGTTGAGCACGTTGTAGCCGCCGTTACGCTCGGGCAACTTCTGCTTGATGATGTCGGCCTGAATAGTGACGCCGAGATGGTTGGCCTGTCCGGTGAGATCGGCCGCCGTGTGCATGTCGCCGCCGCCGGTCTTGAACTTGTTGTTGCGCAGGTAGCACCAGAGTATGGTCGCCATGCCGAGTTCGTGCGCGTAGGAGAAGGCTTCGCTGATCTCCGTGATCTGGCGCGTGGATTCTTCCGAAGCGAAATAGATGGTTGCGCCGATGGCGACCGCGCCCAGATCGTGCGCCCGGTCAACCGTGCCGAAGAGAACCTGATCGAAGCGGTTCGGATAGGTCAGCAGTTCGTTGTGATTGATCTTGACGATAAACGGAATCTTGTGCGCGTAGCGGCGCGAGACCGCGCCGAGCACGCCGAAAGTAGAGGCGACGGCGTTGCAGCCGCCCTCGATGGCGAGGCGCACGATATTTTCCGGGTCGAAGTAGATGGGGTTGGGGGCGAAACTGGAACCGGCGGAGTGCTCGATGCCCTGATCCACGGGCAGGATCGAGAGATAGCCCGTGCCCGCCAGACGACCGTTGTCATAGAGCGTCTGGAGCGAACGCAGGACGCGCGGGCTGCGGTCGGACGAAGACCAGACGCGCTCGACGAAATCGGGGCCGGGCAGTTGCAGTTGAGCTTTGGGGATAGTCTTCGAGGTGTGGTCGAGCAGCGTGCGTGCGTCCGCGCCGAGCAGTTCTTCGATTTTACTGCCGGTCGCGTCTCCGCGTTTGAGTTCGGTCGCCATAAAACTCCAATCCTCCTAGAGGGAAATATAAACGCGCTAAATTCTGCCGGATAGTACGGGGCAAAGAGACGCAAATTATAGCACACGGCGGGGCGGCCTTCGCGAACCCGTCCGGCCGCCGGGAAGCTGTATCTGTACATCCGCCCGGCGAGGGCGCACGCGCCGCGTTGCCGCTCGGACGGGCGCAGGCAGCGAGGCTTGCGGCCTGAATTGGCGCTTAACTCTCTTCGCCTGCGCGCAGCGTGAGTTGGCGAAACGCCTCGCGCAGGCGCAGGGCGATGCTCCCGGCGGAGACCGTGTAGCGGTGAAAATCGTAGGTCGTCACGATGCCGACGCCGTGCGAAGCGGAGGTGAGGAATATTTCGTCCGCGTCGCCGAGGTCGGCGGCGTCATACGTGCCTTCGACTAACGGAAAGGCCAGTTCTTCCGCAAGGGCGATGACGCCGGCGCGCGTGGTGCCGGAGAGCGCGCCGGTGGCTAGGGCGGGCGTGTGAATCGTTCCGCGCGTCACCCAGAAGATGTTCGCCATCGTCGCCGCTGCGATCTCGCCGCGCTCGTTCAAGACGACGGCCTCGTGAAAGTCGCGCGCGTGCGCCTCTTCCCACGCGATGACGTGTTCGAGATAGTTGACGCTCTTGACGCCCGTCAGGGGCGAGAGCGTGCTCCGGCGGTAAGGCGAGATCGTCAGCGCGAGACCTTCTTCCGGCGCGGGGCGCGCATCGCCCGTCATGATCAACAGGTCTGTTTCGCTTCCCGTCGTGGTGCCGCCGCCGCTCCACACGCCGCCGAGGGCGCGCGCGAGCAGTGTCACCCGCGCGCGCCCTTCCTCCACCTCGTTCTCTTCGATCAGCTTGACGAGCGCGCGCGCGACCGTCTCCTGATCAAATTGATCGGTCGGCACGCCGCAACGTTCGGCGTGCAGGATGAGGCGCGTCCAGTGCTCAGGCCAGAGGAACGGTTGGCGGCGATGCACGGCGATTGTCGTGAAGACGCCGCGCCCGTAGAGCGACGCGGAAGTCAACGCGGGTAAACGTGCCTTCGCCGCTTCGAGCAAGCGGTCGTTGTGAATGATTCGTGCGTGCATGTTTAGCTCAACGGGAACGCGTCTTCGTGTTGGAGAGAACCAGCGGCGAGGATTGCCGCGCGAGGATACACGAAAACAACCGGGCGGTGCGCTAAATTTCACGGCGCGCTGAATTTCACGGCGCGCTGAATTTCGCGGCGCGCTAAATTTCATCGCATCGCTCGTCGTCAAGACATGCGCCGAGCGCGTTCAGCAGGGCGCGCGCCTTGACGAGCGACTCCTCGTATTCCGCGACGGGGTCGCTCTCGGCCACGATGCCGCCGCCGACGTTGAAGCGCGCCGTGCGGTCGCGCCCTATCGTCATCGTTCGGATCGCCACGTTCAGGTCGGCGTGGCCGTCGAAAGAAAAGTAGCCGACGGCTCCCATCGAGAGGCCGCGCGGCGCTCGTTCGCAGTCGTCAACGATCTCCATCGCGCGCAGTTTCGGCGCGCCCGTGATCGAGCCGCAGGGGAAGGTGGCGCGCAAAAGCCCGCCCGCCGACACCCCCGCGCGCAAACGGCCGCGTACTTTTGAGACGAGATGAAAGAGCGTCGGGTGCTCCTGCACCTCGCACAGCGCGGCGACTTCCACCGTTCCGTAGTCGCACACGCGCCCCAGATCGTTGCGCAGCAGATCGACGATCATAACGTTCTCCGCCGCGTCTTTTGCGCTTCGCCGTAACTCTTCCCTTAGTCGCGAGTCTTCAACCGCCGTCGCGCCGCGCGCGCGCGTCCCTTTAATCGGCCAAGCCTCCACGCGGCGCGCCCGCCCGCCCTCGTCGGGAGAGACGCGCAGGAAGCGTTCCGGCGACGCGCTGACAACCGTGTCCGCGCGGCGGCGCAGGAAGGCCGCGAAAGAGGCAGGGTGTTCGCGCCTGAGACGCAAGAAGACGCGCTCCGCGCTGTCGCCTTCCGCCAGCGGGCAGGTGAACTGCTGTGTGAGATTCGCCTGATAAATGTCGCCCGCGTAGATGTGCCGCTTGATGCGGCGGACGGCCGACGCGTACTCCGCACGCGTGAAATTCGACCGGGCGGTCGTCAGAGGCCGCTCGCCGTTGCCGCCCGCGTCGAGAGCTTCGACGCGGGCGGCGGCCTTCAGCGTGTCGCGTGCGCTCTCAAGTCCCTCCTCCCCGGCGATGCTCGTGAGGTAAGTCGTATTGCGCGCATAGTCATGGACGATGAGCGTGTCGTAGAAGGCGAGCGCGGCGTCGTCCTCTGCGTGCGCGCCCGGCGTCGAAGAAGGCGCGACGCTGCGCAGGCGTTGAAATTCGCGCGCGAAATCGTAAGCGAAACTGGCTATGCACGCGCCGCCCACGACGGGCAGTTGAGACGCTTCCCGCGCCCCTCGCCGCACACGGTAACGCGCGAGCCGCTCGTCGAGCAGCGACAGGAGCGAGCCGCTTTCTTTGCGCACGACGCTCTCGCCGCGCCGCCCTATCAACAACTCTCCGCCCCGCGCTTCGACCGTCTCAAAAGGGTCGAAACCGGCGACCAGAAAACGCGCTTCGTCGTCCCGTCCGCGCGCGCCGCCGCTATCGAGAATCTGCGCGCGTCGCTCCGGCGCGAGTCGCAGCAACGCGCTTAAAAGTTCTGTGGCGGAAATCTCGTATTCGCACACGAGGGGCGAGGTCAGCCATTCGATCTCACCGTTCCGGGGTGCATTGCTCACAAGTTTATTCGGCGGAGGCGGCGGCAAGTGCCTCGGCTCGCATTCTCTTGCCGAGCGCGGCGCGCCAGTGAGTTTCGAGTTCGTTGACGTTTTGCGCGATGGCGGGCTGGCCGTCAACCGTGATGCGAACGTCAGCGCCGCCGACGCGCCCGATGATGGAGAGCGGGCAACCGAGTCCGGCCGCGATCTCCGCGACGCGCTCGCGCGCCCGTTCGTCAAAGCTGACGATGATGCGCGAGGGAGTTTCGGCGAAGAGTTGAGCGGCGACGGAGAGCGCGCCCTTGAGTTCGACGCTCGCGCCGGTTGCGGGACGGTTCAGGGTGGAGAAACAGCTTTCGGCGAGGGCGATTGAGAGGCCGCCGTCCGAACAGTCGTGCGCGGAGCGGAGCAAGCCTTCGTCGCAGGCTTGCAGGCACGCGGCCTGCACGGCCTGTTCGAGTTTGAGATCGAGGCGCGAGAGGCGTCCCTCCCGCAGCATCTCATCGGTGGTGCGTCCCTCGACGGTGGCGGCGTATTCGCTGATGCTCAAATCGTCGTGCGTCTCGCCGAGCAGCGCGATGAGGTCGCCTTCGGTTTTGAATCCGGGCTGGATGATGCGGCGCACGTCTTCGATGATGCCGACCATGCCGATGACGGGCGTCGGGAGGATGCCGCGCCCTTCCGTCTCGTTGTAGAAGGAGACGTTGCCGGAGATAACGGGCGTGTCGAAGGCGAGGCAGGCTTCCGCCATGCCGTCTATCGTCTCCGAGAAGGCCCACATCACTTCGGGGCGTTCGGGCGAAGGAAAGTTGAGACAGTTGGTGACGGCCAGCGGGCGCGCGCCGACGCAGACGACGTTGCGCGCCGATTCGGCGACGATCTGGCGCGCGCCCTCGCGCGGGTCAAAGGCCGAATAGCGGCCGTTGCCGTCGAGACACATGGCGAGCGCGCGGCGCGTCTCCTTGATGCGCACGATGGCCGCGTCCGCGCCGGGCAAAACGGCCGTGTTCGTCCGCACCATGTGATCGTACTGCCGGTAGACCCACTCCTTCGACGCGATGTTCGGCGCGGCCAGCAACTTCAGGAACGACTCGTCGTGCGCCGCCCCGGACGCCGAGACAGGCGAGTTCGACGCCGAGACAGGCGAGTTCGATATGGAGCCGGGCGGGTTCGACGCCGAGAGGATCGAGTCGAGTTCCTCCGAACCCTCCACCGTCTCCTCCAACGAAGGAGTCTCCGCCGCAGGCGACGCGCTGCCGCCGACATTCTCAGGGGCGGCTTCTTCATCAACAGAGGCGGCTTCGTCCACCCGCACGCCTTCGCCTTTCCCCTTTACCCCTTCCCCGTTCCCCTGCGCTTCCGGCGCGCGCATCGGTCGTTCGTAAACCGGCGCTTCGTCCGTGAGGTAGCCGACGGGGATGTCGGCGACCGTGCCTTCGTGGTACATCAGTTGGACGTTTCCCGTGTCGGTCACGCGGCCGATGACCACGGCGTCGAGTTCCCAGTGTTTGAAGATGTCAACCACCTGCCGCTCGCGCCCCTTGTGCGCGACGATGAGCATGCGCTCCTGCGATTCGGACAACATGATCTCGTAGGCCGACATGCCCGCCTCGCGCTGCGGCACGAGCGTGAGGTCGATTTCGAGTCCCGTCCCGGCGCGCGCCGCCATCTCGCACGAAGACGAGGTGAGACCCGCCGCGCCCATGTCCTGAATGCCCGCGACCGCGCCGCTGCGCATCACTTCGAGGCACGCTTCGAGCAGAAGTTTTTCGAGGAACGGGTCGCCCACCTGCACGGTCGGGCGTTTCTCCAGAGCCTCGTCGTCAAACTCGGCGGAGGCCATCGTCGCGCCGTGGATGCCGTCGCGCCCCGTCTTCGCGCCGACGTACAGGACGGGGTTTCCGACGCCGACGGCGCGCCCGTAGAAAATCTGATCGTGGCGGACGAGGCCGAGCGCGAAGGCGTTGACGAGCGGGTTCAGAGCGTAAGCGTCGTCGAACGAAACTTCGCCGCCGATGGTCGGCACGCCGAACGCGTTCCCGTAGTGCGCGATGCCTGCGACGACCCCGGCCAGCAGAGCGCGGTTGCGCCGCCCGTTCCGCTCGTGGTCGAGCGTGCCGAAGCGGATGCTGTTCATCGCCGCGATGGGGCGCGCGCCCATCGTGAAGATGTCGCGCAGAATGCCGCCGACGCCCGTCGCCGCGCCCTGAAACGGCTCGATGAAAGAAGGGTGATTGTGCGACTCCACTTTGAAGGCCGCGCACCAGCCGTCGCCCACGTCAACCACGCCCGCGTTCTCGCCCGGCGGCACGACGACGCGCTCGTTTCTCGTCGGCAGCCGCCGCAAATGCACGCGCGAAGATTTATAGGAACAATGCTCCGACCACATCACCGAAAAAATTCCGAGTTCCACGAACGTCGGCTCGCGCCCCATCAACTCCACGATGCGCGCGTATTCTTCTGGCGTCAGGTTGTGTGCCGAGATAACTTCAGGTGTGATTTCCATAAGTGATGAGTGACGAGTAATGAGTAATGAGTGATGAGTGATGAGTAAGAACAAAAGCCTTGTCTTTTACTCATCACTCATCACTCATTACCCAACACTTTGTTGATCGCTTCGCGGAGTTCGGCGTCTTTGATGATGCCGAAGTGCCTGTAGGCGAGTTTGCCCTGACGGTCGAAGAGGAAAGTGGCGGGGAGTTCGCCGCCCCACTCCGGGTCAACCTGCGCGATGGCCGCTTCCGTGTCGGCCGCGTTCAACAGGTAGGCGGGCATACTCGTGGCACGCATCTGGCGCAGAAACTTCGGCACGGTGGTCTTGATGTCCGACACGTCGTCGGCCGAGACGAGAATGAACTCAAGCCCGCGCCCGCGATAATCCGCGTCAATTTTAACGAGATCGGGAAATTCCTTGCGACAGGGGTCGCACCACGTCGCCCAGAAATTGATGAGCAGCGGACGCCCCGCCCCGGCGTCGTCGCCGCCGTCGCCGCCGCGCGGCAAAAGATTCTTGAGCCCGTCGGCGTCGATTTCCGTCACGGGCACGAGCGCGGCTTCGCTCGCGCCGCCGGGTTTCCCTTTCGCCACCGACACGCGCTTCGCGCGCCGCTGTTGCTGCGCCGCCGCGTTCGGCTTGCGCTGCGCGCCGCGCCCTCCCACGGCATGACGGCCGCCGCCGTTACCGTCAACGGAAAGTTCGCGCGCCGGGAGCGCGCCGGTCGAGGCAAACGCGCCGCCGCTATGGAGCGCGAACATGAGAGCTAAAGCGAGTTTCTTCATCATAGTGTCGGTTAGAAAAAAGAGAGGCAAGATTAACAGCGGCGATAAAGCAGTGACAAGCGGAGAGGGGAAGCGATGAAGTAGGAACGATGAAGTAGGAACGATGAACGATGAAGTAGGAACGCGGAACGATGAACGATGAAGTAGGAACGCGGAACGATGAAGGAAAGACGACTTGCTTTCAGTTCATCGTTCATCGTTCATCGTTCATACTTTTTCCTTCATACTTTTTCCAGTGTGAATTGCCAGAGCATGCGGTCTTCCTGCGGGTCGTAGTGGTGTTCGGCCTCCGTGACGCGCCAGTAGCCCATGTGCCGCCAGCGGCCGACGGCGAGTTTGTTGAAGAGTGGGACGGCATGGCCGCTTTCGATTGCGGCGAGCAGGGCGCGGTTGGCGGGCGTCAGGTATTGGTCGCCGCGCCGCCCCGCGCCCGTGTAGCTGATGCGCCGGCCGCTCGCGTCCGTCTGCGTGTCGGGGTAGCAGGGGTTGATGCGGCCGAAGTCGGTCAGGAGCGAGACGAGACGACCGTCGCGCTGGTAGACGCCGTTGCGGATGCGATGCGTGCGCTGAACTTCCGCCCACGTAAGAATGTCTTCCGCCGTCTCCGAATGGGTCATTTATGATGAAGTAGGAACGCGGAACGATGAACGATGAAGTAGGAACAATGAACGATGAAGTGGAAAAAGCATTCAGGCGCGTTACTGCTTTCATTCATCGTTTCTTCTAGTTCCGCGTTCATCGTTTCTTCTAGTTCTGCGCCTGCATCAGCGCGACGGCCTTTTGCAAGTCCTCGGGCGTGGCGATGGGGCCGTGGACGCCGACGATGCGTTCGACGGCGAGACCGGACTTGTTGAGCCAGGCGGCGAAGTGCGCGGTCGTGGCGTTGCCCGGCGCGGCGTGCCCGTCGTCGGGACGATTCAAAAGATCGCCCTGAAAGATGATCTTCTCTTTCGGCAGGTAGGCGACGAGCATCTCGTCCATGTGCGGGCCTGAGCCGATGTCGTAAAGCTCGACGGTCTGCGCGCCGTCGGTGAAGACGCGCTTGCCGTTCTGCACGGTCTCAAGAGAGAGCGGGCGCGGCGAGCGCATGAGCGTGTCGGGGTTGAGCGTGAAGTTGCGCGCGGCGGCGACGCGCTCGAAGAACGAACGCAGGGCGGGCGTCGTGATGACGGTCGCGCCCTCGGCGATGTAGGTGCGGATGCCCCCGGCGTGATCGTCGTGATGATGCGTGACGGCCGCATACCTGATGGGCTTCGCGGGCATCAGTTCCTTCACCCGCCCGATGATTTCGCGCGAGGTGCTGTCGTTGCCGGGCGTCTCGACGACCATGACGTGATCCTTGAAACCGACGGCGAGCACGTTGTAGCCGCCCCCGCGAATCATGTAGACGTTCTCGGCGAGTTTATTGACGGGCGGCGGGGCTTCGGCGGGCGCTGTTGTGGCGACGGGCGCGGCGAAGCCCGCGGGCGCTTTGAACTGCTCGTCGCCGTAAGTCTTGTTGAAACTCACTTCCGCGTAGGGAATTTCTTCCACCACCTCGCCCAGGACTTTCGTGACGCGCGCGGTCGGCACTTGAAATTGCCCGACGGCGCGATGGCCGGGGAAAATGATCTCCTGCACCGAGTCGCCGAAGTAAGGATCGTTCGACAGCAGTTCAAACTTCGAGACGAGGTGCGTCCGCGCGTCCAGATAGACGGTCAACTGCATGCCTTCCTCCGTAGCGTAAGTCAGGACATCGTGCGGGCGTTTGTCGAAGTCGGCGCGCCCGAGGGAGCGCAGTTGAACGGAGCGTTCGTGCGCGCTGATGAGCAGGTTGTGGGGCAGCCAGCGGAGGCGTCCGCGCAGCGCCTGCTGCGGGAGCGGTTGCGTCGAGTTGATGCGCCGTTCGAGAAAGGTCACGCGCGCCCCGTCTTTGCCGTTCGACATCAAGCCCCAGTGCCAGTCGAAGCCGCCGGGGTAGCTGCCTTTGTTGTCGTGATAGAGCCGCCCGCGCCGGGGTTCGATGATGAGCGTGCCGGAGAGGGGCGTGCGCTCGTAGGGCGCGTCGGTGCGCCGGCTCTGGTGGCGGTGGACGGTATGGCCTTCGTGCCGGATCGTGAAATTTTCAATCGTGCGGAGAGCGTCAAGCCCGCCGTAAGCCTTAAGCCCCGCGTCGAGCACGCGCCGCGCCTCCCGGTACGACGCTTCGGAGGCCGTCAACTCCTTTGTCTGACCGAGCGCCGCGGATGCCGCGAGTGCGATGAAGAGACTGAAACGGAATGCGATTTTCGAGGTGCGCATCGACGTGTTTCTCCTTAACTGTTGTATTTGTCCGGTGAGAGACCGTGACCTGCCGTGATAACTACTAAATACCGGGGCGGCGGCACGAAAGTTCCCGGAAACATTTTTATGCGAGGGCGGCGAGCGTCGCGGCGAGCGAGTGGAAGAGGCCGCGCCCGTCCGAAGAGCCGAGCAAATCTTCGCAGGCGCGCTCCGGGTGCGGCATCAGCCCGACGACGTTGCGCTCGCGGTTGCAGATGCCCGCGATATTGTCGCGCGCGCCGTTCGGGTTGGCCTCGGGCGTGATTTGCCCGGCGGCATCGCAATAGCGGAAGATGATGCGATCTTCGCTTTGGAGTTCGCTGAGCGTCTCGTCGTCGCAGATGTAGTTGCCTTCGGCGTGCGCGACGGGCATGCTCAGAATCTGGCCGCGCCGGAGTTCGTTCGTGAAGGGCGTGTCGGCGGATTCCATGCGGACGCGGACGTGCTCGCAGACGAAGTGCAGGTCGCGGTTGCGGATGAGCGCGCCGGGCAGCAAGCCGGATTCGCACAAAATTTGAAAGCCGTTGCAGATGCCGAGCACCAGCCCGCCGCGCGCCGCGAAATCACGCACGCTCGACATGACGGGCGAGAACGATGCGAGCGCGCCCGCGCGCAGGTAGTCGCCGTAGGAGAAGCCGCCGGGGATGATCAGCGCGTCATACTCGGCCAGGTCGGTTTCGCGATGCCAGATGAAGGAGACCGGCTGGCCGACGTGTTTCGAGATGACGTGGTAAGCGTCGTGGTCGCAGTTCGAGCCGGGGAAAACTATAACGCCGAATTTCATCCTTCTATCTCCACGCGATAATCTTCGATAACCGGGTTCGCGAGCACCTCGCGCGCCATGCGTTCGGCCGTGTCGCGCGCATGCTCCGTGTCGAGCGAAGCGTCCAGAGCGATCTCGAAATACTTGCCCTGCCGCACGTCGGCGATGCCGCCATAGCCCATCAGGCCGACCGAGTTCCGAATGGCCTTCCCCTGCGGGTCGAGCACGCCCGGTTTCAACGTGACATAAACTTTTGCTTTCACAGTTTCTCCATTAAGGATCGTCGAGATGGAAGATTATAGCTCACCGGACGAGGCGACCTCACGTCTGTTTCAGCTTCAGCTTCGGCTGCTGACCCTCACCGGACTTCGGCTGCCGCCCTTCGTCAAACACACGCGCGAAAACTTTATCGACGTTGCGCAGGTAAGTGTCGAGCGCGAAGGCGCGCTCGATCTCGTCGCGCGAGAGATGCGCGGTGATGTCCGGGTCTTCGAGGACGCGCGTGCGGAAGTCGCCGCCTTCGTCCCATGTCCGCATGGCGTTGCGCTGCGTCCACTCGTAAGCCTGTTCGCGCGAGACGCCTGATTGCGTCAGGGCGAGCAGGAGTTGGCCGCTGAAGACGAGGCCGCGCGTGGCGTTCAGGTTTTCGAGCATGCGCGCCGGGTAGACGACGAGCGTGTCTATGAGCGACGTGGCACGGGCCAGCATGTAGTCGAGCGCGATTGAAGCGTCCGGGAGGACGACGCGTTCGGCGGACGAGTGAGAGATGTCGCGCTCGTGCCAGAGGGCGACGGATTCCAGACCGGAGAGGGCGTAACCGCGCATGAGGCGCGCCATGCCGCAGATGCGCTCGGAGAGGATCGGGTTGCGCTTGTGCGGCATCGCGGACGATCCCTTCTGCCCGGCGCGGAAACGCTCCTCGGCCTCGCGCACCTCCGTGCGCTGCCAGTGGCGAATTTGCAAGGCGAACTTATCGAGCGAAGAGGCGACGACGGCGAGCGTCGAAAGATACTCGGCATAGTTGTCGCGCTGGATGATTTGCGTGGAGACGGGCGCGGCCCGGATGCCGAGACGGGCGCAAACCTGTTCTTCGACTTCCGGGTCGAGGTGCGCGAACGCGCCGACCGCGCCGCTGATCTTGCCGACGGCGACGGCCTTGCGCGCGCGCTTGAGCCGCTTGCGGTTGCGCCGCATCTCGTCGAACCAGAGCGCGAAAGTGAGGCCGAAGGATGTCGGTTCGGCGTGGACGCCGTGCGTGCGCCCGATCTGCGGCGTGTCTTTGAACTCGTAAGCGCGTCGCCGCAAAACTTCGAGCAGTGCGTCGATTCTCTTGAGCAGCAGGTCGGAGGCGTCGCGAAGCAAAAGCGCGTTCGCCGTGTCAACCACGTCCGAGGACGTGAGGCCGTAATGCACGAAGCGCGCCGCCTCGCCGATGTTTTCCGCAAGCGCCGTCGTGAAGGCGATCACGTCGTGGTCGGTTGTGCGCTCGATCTCGTTGATGCGTTCGACGGTGAACGCGGCGCGAGCCTTGATCTCTTGAAGCGCCTCGCGCGGGATCGTGCCCATTTCGGCGTGAACTTCACAAACGGCCAACTCCACGTCGAGCCACTTCTGAAACTTCGCCCTCTCCGCCCAGAGCGCGCCCATCTCGGGCAATGTGTAGCGTGGGATCATATCTCAGTTTTCAGTTTTCAGTTTTCAGTTTTCAGTTTCTTCGTCTTTAACCTGAAACTTGAAACTTATCTCAGTGCATTTGAATTCACCGCATAGCGCGCGAGCATCCAGCGTCCGTCGCGTTCGACGAGCGTGAAGGTTTCGATGGCGTCGGCGCGCTCGAACCTGGTGTTGTAACCGACGACGAGCGTGTGGTCAGTGTCACCTGTGAGCGCCTCGTTTGCGCTGAGTTGGGCGCGGCTGAGAACGTTGCCGAGACTCGTTCGGATGCGTTCGAGATTCGCGCGGCTCTCGTCGGCGCTCGCCGTGCGCCGCCATTCTTCGGCCGCGTCCGTATAAATCTTTTCGTAGTCGCCGCGCGCGAGATCGTTTGTGACGGCGTCGATAGTCGCTTGCGCCTCCGGCGGCAGGCCGCTGCGTTTCTGCCCCGTGCCACACGCCGCCGATAGCGCAAACGACAGGCACAACAATGCGCCGAGGGCGATAGAGCACGCGGCGCTCATAACTCGATCCACGGCGTCGGCTCTTTGGGGAACGAGAGCGTGATCTTGGTGTCGGTCGAAAAGAGCGAGCCGCGTTCCTGCAAGGCGACTTCGGCCGAAAGCTTGGCGACGTAAGGATTGTTGGCGCGCTGCGAGAGATGCGCGAGGACGATGTGTTCCGCGCCGCCGTCGTATTCGTCGCGCAACCAGAGCGCGATGTCTTCGTTTGAGAGGTGGCCGTTGCGCGACATTATGCGCTGCTTCAACTCCCAGGGATAGACGCTGCACGCCTTGAGCATGTCGCGGCTGTGATTCGACTCGATGATGACGGCCGCGCAGCCGCGCAGCCGCTCGTTGATGAGCGTCGTGATGTGGCCGAAGTCCATCAGCGTGGCGACGCAGACGCCTTCGTGCCGTGCGGTGAAGCCGAAGTTGTCGGCCGCGTCGTGCGGAATGGTGAACGGGTGAAAGTCTATCTCGCCGATGCGGAAGTCTTGACTCGAAGATATTTCTTCCGTGCGGCCGCGCAACACGTCGGCGCGCTTGCGCGGTTCGTCGCGCGACACCGCTGCGCCTTCGCGGTCGCCGATGTAGGCTTCGCACGTCTCGCCGGAAATATAGACGGGGCAGGAGAGGCTTTTCAAAAGCACGCGCAAGCCCCCCGCGTGATCGCCATGCTCGTGCGTGATGATGACGCCGTCGAGCGTGGCGGCGTCGCAGCCGACGAGCGCGAGGCGGCGCACGATCTCACGCGCGCTCATCCCGGCGTCCACGAGCACGTTTGTGCGCCCCGCGCAAATCAGCACGGCGTTTCCCGATGACCCGCTTCCGAGGACGGTGAACTTCATCTCAATTAACGATGAAGTAGGAACGCGGAACGATGAACTGAAAGCGAGTTGTCTTCAGTTCATCGTTCCGCGTTCCTACTTCATCCTTTCGTCTCATATTTCCAGCCGCGAGCGTTCCACTTTGAAGCCGTTGAGGTTGCCGAGCGCGCCGAGGGCGAGCGAGCCGGAGGTGAAGCGGGCGCGGGCGACCTGCTGCATGTCCTCGGGCGTGACGGCTTCGAGGCGCGCGATGATCTCGTCGGGCGAGATGCGGCGACCGTGCGTCATCTCCTGACGGGCGAGCGAACCGGCGCGCGCGCTCGTCGATTCGAGGCCGAGCAGGATCGAGGCGACGGCTTGATCCTTCGCCAGTTGCAGTTCTTCTTCGCCGACGGGTTCGTGGACGACGCGGCGCAGTTCGGCGAGAGCGAGCGAGAGCACTTCGTCGAGTTGCGAGGGCGACGTGCCGGCGTAGATTTGAAAGACCCCGGCGTCGGTGAATCCGCTCGCCGCCGCGCCGACCGAATAGGCGAGGCCGCGTTCTTCGCGCACCCGTTGCCAGAGGCGGCTCGAAGTGCCGCCGCCGATAACGGAGCCGAGCAGGGATGCCGCATAGCGGTCGTCGTCGCGGGCGGAAGGCCAGGGAGTGGCGAGAATCAGGTGCGCCTGTTCGAGTTCGCGCTTGCGTTGAAGCAGGATGGGCGCGGCGTGGCGCGGCGGCACGGCGTCCGGTTCCGCTTGAGATGCGTGCAGTATGGCGTCGGCGTCGGGCGTCCGTTCGCAGGCGGCGAAGGCGCTTTCGGCCAGTTCGACGAGTTGGGCGTGGGAGACTTGTCCGGCCGCGGCGATGACGAAGTTGCGCGGGTGATAAGCCGCGCCGTGAAACTCGATGGTGCGCGCGCGGTCGAAAGAGGCGACCGTGTCGGGCGTGCCCTCGATGGGGCGGCCGAGCGCGTGATCCGGAAAGAAGGCCGCGTGGAAGAGTTCGCCGAGGAATTCTTCGGGCGAGTCTTCGACCATCTTCATCTCTTCGATGATGACTTTCTGCTCACGTTCGAGTTCCTGTTCGTCGAAACGCGGGCTGAGAAGCATGTCGGAGAGCAAATCGAAAGCCTGTGCGACGGCGCGATCCACGACTTTGAGCGCGAAGCCGGTCATCTCGTGCGAGGTGTAGGCGTCGAAGTTGCCGCCGAGGCGGTCGCTCTCAATCGCGATGTCCATGACGCTGCGCCGCCCGGTGCCTTTGAAGACGGCGTGCTCGATAAAGTGGCAAATACCGTTAAAATCGGGTGTTTCGTGGCGCGAGCCGCGCTTGATCCAGATGCCGACGGTGGCCGAGCGCAAGCCCGGCATGTGTTCGGTCAGGACTGTCGCGCCGTTGGAAAGTTTGGTTGAGAGTATGGCTTCGGTCATTTAATGGAACTTAGATGCGAAATATTTTGATGGGTTGGTGATCGCTTTTGCAGTAAGGAGCATCGTAGCATGCGAACAAGAATCGGGGCAAACACCTGCCGGAGACGCGTCGGCCCGCGGCAAGTCGCATGCTTGACAGGGTTTGGCGGTTGACGGAAAATAGCCGCCTTCGCGCTACAAGCGGGTTTCGGCCGGTGTCCAGGACACACAGGCTCGTGCGGCGTCGCATTGGCTTCGCGAATTTTTAACCATGCTGCTTTTTCAGTCTCCCGTGCCGCCGTCCAGTAGACAAGAGAATAGACGCTTGAAGGCGCGCTCCTTTGTGAAAACGAAGGATGCGTCCGGAGGTTTTGGTGCGATGAGAAAAACTTACTGGCGCGTGAGTTTGACGCTCCTGTTCGCGCTGTTCCTGATTGCCGGGGCGACCGCTCCGGCGACCCGCGCGGCGACGACGACGGCGCGCGGAACCCGTCTCGGAATAGTCAGCGGCTCGGTGCGTGACCACAAGGGCAAACCGCTCGCGGGCGCGCTCGTGCAGTTGCTGCGCGACGGCGCGAACCACATCACCAAACAGACGCGCACCGCCGCCGACGGCACATTCACCGCGCGCATCGTTCCCGGCCGCTACCTCCTGACCGCGCTCGCCGAAGGATTCAACGCCACCACTTTCACGGCCGTTCAGGTCAATCCGTCCGACGAACTCGTCTATCGCTTCAACCTCGAACCGCTCGGCCAGGGGCGCACCATGCCCGAGCGCAGGAACGACCGCAACGACGCGAAATGGCGTCTGCGCTCGTCGCACAATCGACGCTCGATTTTACAGAACAACGAAGGCACCGATGCGACGGTCGCTGCCGTCGAAGAAGCTTTCGAGACGGAAGAAGACGCGGAAGCGATGGGCGCGGACGACGCGGGCGGTTGGACGGGCGATAGCCGGAACGCACACGGAGTCGTGGAGACTTACACCGCCACCTCGGCCGACCCCGAAGCGCCCGTCTACGCGGGCACGAATTTCGCCGTCTCCGTCCCGGCGGGCGAGGGGCTTAATTTGATCTTCGCCGGTCAACTCGGCTCGAACCGGCTGGCACGGCTCGAAACCACCGGACGCTTCCGCGCGGGCACGCGCCACCTTTTCAGCGCAACCGTCGGCGGCGCGAATCTACCGCTCGCCTTCAACTCCGCGGCCGACCGTTCCGCGCCGCGCTCGCTGAAACAGGTTTCGGTGCGAGCCGTTGACGAGTGGGTCGTGCGCGAGGGCGTCGTCGTCGTCGTCGGTCTGGATTATTCGCGTTTCCTGGGCGCGAACGGCTCCGGGACGTTCAGCCCGCGCCTCGGCTTCGGGTTAGAGGCGGACGCGCGCACGCGCCTGCGCTTCGGTTACACGCCGGGCGGCGTGAACTCGCAGCCGCAATCAATGGCGCGATTCGAGGACGGCGCGATTGTGTTTCCGGAGATGGCCGCGCAGCCGGTCGCCTTCGTTGACGGGCGCGCCGTGACGGAGCGCAGCCGCCGTCTGGAGTTCGGCGTCGAGCGCGTATTGGATAACAATTCGAGCGTCGAGGCGACGGCCTTCTTCGACACCACGGACGGGCGCGGCGTCGGGTTGATGAATATGCCGCTCGGCGCGCTCGCCGGCGAGTCCGGCACGGAGCTCCTGAGCGTCGCCAATCAGCAGGGCGCGGCGCGCGGCCTGAGGGTCGTCTATGCGCGCCGCCTCGGCGGTTTCCTGAAAACTTCCGCCGGCTACTCGTTCGGGCGCGGCCAACAACTCGCCACGGACTTTTCGTCCGCCTCTTCCGCCCCCGGCGAACTTTTCCGCAACGGTTTCTTCCAAACCGTCGCCGCGCAGGTCGAATCGAGTTTCGACACGGGGACGGACGTGCGCACCGTGCTGCGCTTCTCGCCGCGCGCCGCCGTCTTCGCAATCGATCCTTTCGCCGGTCGCGTCGCGGTCTTCGACCCCAGTTTGAGCATTCTCGTCACGCAGGACTTGCCGACCTTCGGCCTGCCCCTGCGAGCCGAGGCCGTCATTGACGCGCGCAACCTGCTCGACGCTCAGACGAGCGTCGAAGACGGCGATACGCTCACCATCCTCAACGCGAATCGTCGCTCGGTGCGCGGGGGAATCTCCGTCCGCTTCTAAAATCCGAAAGCAGGCCGCCGGAGTTGTATGGGGCAAAAGCGCGCAGGCGTGAAGTTTCTTCGCCGCTACGCTTTTGCCTTTCCTTTTGTCGCGCGCCGCTTCTTTCATCTAGCGGCGCGCGGACTGCACGGTAAAATCCGGCAAAGCTCACTTTTTTCCGAAAACTTGGATAAATGCAAAAAGTTGGATTTAAGTTCGTCCGGCTCCGTCGGGCGCAAAGGACGCCGCGCCGAACGCCGAAGCGACGTAAATTCGGCTTTTGCGTGAATGATGCGACGCCCGCGCGCACGCACGCCGGGCGCGCCGCCTGAGCGCCGGTTTTTCCTCCGCCGACTGGAACATCAATTGCCTCTGTTTTATCGGTTTAGGGTTATGAAAGGAGCTGGGGGCGCGAGATGAAATCTGTGCTGACAACGCGGGCTTGGGTGCTGCTGATGGCGGCCTCGCTCCTCGTCGCCACCGGCACGCTCAATTTCGCTCAACGCCTGACGCACACGCCGCCGCCCACCGACGGCGTCGCATGGGAACAGACGGACAAAGGCATCTACGCCCGCGCCGTCGCCCCGAACTCGGCGGCCAGCCGCGCGGGCATCCTCGGCATCCTTCCCGGCGACCGTCTCATCGCCATCAGCCACGACGAGGAGCACAACGAGCCTATCGTCGCCACCGAGGACATCCCGAAGTATCTCGAAGACGCCGCCAATTACGGCTATCGCCTACGCTACGCCATCGAACGCCCCGCGCCCGACGGTGGCACGCGCGACTATTACGTCTATATCGACAGCCTCCAACCCATCTCCAATCGAACGACCCGCGACTACTACATCAATTTCATCGGCATCGTCTACCTGCTCGTCGGCCTCTTCGTGCTGTTCAAGCAGGGCTGCCGCGCGCCCTTCGTCATCCATTTCACGACGCTCTGCCTCGCCGCCTTCGTCCTCCACTTCTACAAGCCCATCGGCTTTTACGAAGACTTAGACCTCGCCGTCTCTTTCCTTGACGATGCGGCCTACGTGCTGTTCGCGCCGCTCTTTCTGCACTTCTGCGCGATCTATCCGGTGCGTCGCCAAATCTCGGAACAGAGGCGCTGGCTCGCGCCCCTGCTCTACGCGCCTGCCCTTGCCCTTTTGATTATCACGACGCTCATCGACTTCGTGCCGCCCTCGCGCCTCAACTTCTCCGATGCCTTCGTCGGCAATCTCTACAAGGCCGAGTTCGCGCACTTCTGGCTCGCGCTCGTCTGCGGTGCGACGCTCCTTGTCAGGCGTTTCTGGAAGAGCAAGATGGCGGTCGTGCGCCAGCAGTTGAAGTGGGTCGTGTGGGGGTCGATTCTGGCGGTCACGCCGTTTACGCTGCTCTACGCGGTCGGCTATCTCTTCGGCGACGCACCCACGACGACGGCCGCTACCGGCGCAGGCATAGAGCGTTGGCTGATCGACGCGGCCGTGCTGCCGCTCATTTTGATCCCGCTCACCTTCGGCAACTCGGTCGTCCGTTATCGCCTGATGGACGTTGACGTGGTGGTGCGCCGCGCCGCCGTCTACGCGCTGACGACGCTCGCCATCGCCCTCATGATCGGCGTGGTTGTCTACATCGCCGGTCTCTACGCGTTCGGCGGCGAACTCGTCACGCCGGGCGTCATCACCCTGCGCGTGGTCATCGCCGTGCTCGCCATGACCGCCATCGTGATGACCGCCGCGCCCATCAAAAACTTCCTACAGGAACAGACCGACCGCCTCTTTTACGGCGAACGCTACGACCTCAGGAACGGCCTGCTCGATTTCGGCCGCACGCTCTCGGCGACCACCACGCTTGAGCCTCTGCTCGATGCGCTCGTCAGCCGCCTCGAACAGGTTTTGGGCGTGGCGCGCGTCGCCATATTCATCGAAGACGCGCGCGCCGCTTCCGGCTATCGAGTGGCGCGTTCGGTGGGGCTGTCGGCGGAGGTTCTGGTGCCGCAGGATTTCCGCGAGATGATCCGCGTGCGCTCGGCCGACGCCGGCATCGTGCGCGCCGACGATATCGATCTCCAACCGGAGACGAGCGCTTTCGTGCGCCGCGCCCTGCATTATTACGTGCCGTGCGTCGTGCGCGGGCGCATGGTCGCAGTCATCGGTTTGGGGCGTTCGACGGGCGGCGCGCTCCTGTCCTCGGAGGATTTGGAAATCCTGCGCACCATCTCCGGCTACGTCGCGGTCGCCATCGAGAACAGCCTGCTCTATCAGGAACAGACCGAGCGCGCCGCCGAACTCGAACTGCTCAAAGAGTTCAACGAGTCAATCGTCGAATCGATCAACGTCGGCCTCCTCGCCGTGGATTCCACGGGGCGCATCACGGGCTGCAACACGGCGCTCGAAGAATTGCTCGGCGTGCGCCGCGACGAGGCCGTGGGCGCACGCGTCGAAGATTTGTTCGCCGAAGATTTCGCCGAGACGCTCGAACAGGCGCTCGGCGCGGGCGGGTGGGAACTCGCCTCCCTGCGCCACATTTACAAGCTCCACACCGCCACGCACGGCGGGCGTTCGCTTATTCTCAACATCGCCTTCGCCCCCTTGCGCCGCACCGAGATCGCCGCGCACACGGGCGCGCTCGTCGTCCTCGAAGACGTGACGGCGCGCGTGCGTCTGGAAGAACAATTGCAGCAGCGCGAAAAACTCTCAAGCATCGGTCTTCTGGCCGCGGGCGTCGCGCACGAGATCAACACGCCGCTGACGGGCGTCTCAAGCTACACGCAAATGCTGCTCGCCATGTTCCCGGACGCCGACCCGAAGCATAAACTGTTAGAGAAGATTCACCGCCAGACCGAACGCGCCACGGGGATCGTCAATAACCTCCTCAACTTCTCGCGCACGGGCACGGCGACCGAGTTTGACGAAGTTGACGTTAACCGCGTGCTCGACGACACGCTGCAACTCCTGGAGCCGCAACTGCGCCAGAGCCGGATCGAGATCGTGCGCGACTACGACGGCGCGCTCCCGGCCGCCTACGGCAACGGCGGCAAACTTCAACAGGTCTTCACCAACCTCATCCTGAACGCGCGCGACGCCATCCCCGACGGCGGCCGCATTACGCTCTCGACCGCGACGGAAGATAATGAGTCGGTCATCATCCACATCGCCGACACCGGCATCGGCATCGCGCCCGAAAACGTCGCGCGCATCTACGATCCGTTCTTCACGACGAAGGGCGTCGGGCGCGGCACGGGTCTCGGCCTCGCCGTCTCCTACGGCATCGTGCAGGAACACTCCGGCCACATCGCCGTCAACAGCGCGCCCGGCCGCGGCACGACCTTTCGCATCACCATCCCCACCTCGCAGGGACGCGCGCACCTACAGGCCGCGAGCGACTGACGATTGAGGTAAAGGGAAGGAGTTAAGATTAGGGGAAAAGGGGAAGGGGTAAAGGGGAAAGGTTCAAAGACTAAGACCTGATCCCTCGCGCCGAACCCCCGCGCCGCATATTCCTCTTTCCTTTCCCCCTTTCCCTTTCCCCCTTTCCCTTTCCCCCTTCCCCCTTCCCCTTTCCCCTTTCTCCTACTTGTTGTAATCTCGCAGCCGTTCTATCAAACAATCCGAGGCCGTAGGTTTTTACTTCATGGCACACAAGAGAAGTCGCATGTTGCGGGCGGTCGGGGCGTGCGTGCGCGCTTTGTCGCCGGCATATGTTTGCGCCGCCGCGTTGTTGTTGCTCATCGCGTCGAACGCCTTCGTTGCTCGCGCCGGGAACGGCATGGGCGGCGGCAGTTCCGCGATGTTCGTTGACGGTAAGACTCTCATCCTGCGACTGCGTTCGTTTGCACCGCGCGCGAGCGGTCGTCTGGAAGTTGAGCCGACCAAGGGCGGCGGTCGCGTGCGGCTGACGGCGCTGAATCTGCCGCCGCCGCAGAGCATCGCGCCCAACGCGCGCACGTTCGTCGCGTGGGCGAGCGGCGGGCGCATACTGCGTCTCGGCGAACTCAGGCGCGGCTCGCGCGGGGGCGGTTCGCTGGTCTTCCCGCATCCGGCCGAGTTTGCTCGCTACAGCCTGATCGTGACGGCGGAAGGAGACGCGCGCGCCGAACGACCGACTGGCGCGCCCGTCTTCTCGACGCGTGCTAACGAAGTGGCCGCGCTTTTTCCCGACCCCCCGCCCGCGGAAGACCGGCGCGCCGCTACTGCTACGGCACGCCGCGATAGGCGCGCCCCGCCGCCGCGCCGCGACACGCCCGCCACGACGACGCCGCCTGCTACCGCAACGCGCTCCACTCCTGCCATTACTACTGCTGCGGGCGGCAGGACAAGTGCGCCGCCGCGCGTCGCGAGCGCTTCGACGACCGCTTTGCGAACCAGAGGCAGCGAGCGCACGGGCGGCGAAGCGGGCGAGTTTTTCACGAACGTTGACGAGGCGCTCCGCCGAGACGCCGAAGCGCGCACGCTCACGCTCGTCGGCGACCGGGGTGCGCGTCGTGCGCGCGGGACGGCGCGCGTCGCCACGACCGAAGACGGCACGGCTTACGTCCGCGTGCAGTTTCGTCGCGTGCCGCCGCCTTCGCGCTACGGCCGGGGCAGGCGCTACACGATGTGGGCTTTGAACCCCGAAGACCTCGGCACAACCTACATGGGAACGCTGCCCGCGCGCGACATCAATCGCCGTCAGACCTACGCTCGCACCGCGGGCGTCAACTCGGACAAGTTCCGCCTTCTCGTCACCGCCGAACACCGCGCCGCACCCGCCCCGCGCCCCAGAGGCCGCCGCGTGCTGATGACCTTCAAAGGCAGAAGAAGGAAGTAATGAGTGATGGGTGATGAGTGATGAGTTAAGACTGAGCTTTCAGCTTTTTTACTCATCACTCATCACTCATCACTCATCACTTATCTTTCCCGTCGCTTGTCACTTGTCACCCGTCACTGTTTTAATTGTCTTATGGCGAAGAAGGGTTCAGTGCTCGTCGTGGACGACGAGGAGATCATGCGCGACGTGTTGGAGACGCTGCTGTCGGCCGAGGGCTATCGCGTCGATCTGGCGAAGACGGGCGAGGAGGGATTGGAAAGTTACGGGCGGCGCGCTTACGACGTGGTGCTCTTAGACGTTTCGATGCCGGGCATGGGCGGCCTGCGCGCGCTCGAAGAGATTCAGAAGACGGATGCGGAGGCCGTCGTCGTGATGATCACGGCCTACGCCACCTTCGACACGGCGGTCGCCGCGTGGGAGCGCGGCGCGTTCGGCTGCATCCGCAAGCCCTTCAAGAACGAGCAGGTGACGGCGACGATTGCGGCGGGCGTCAAGCGGCGACGCAAAGAGGAGGAGCGGCAAACGCTCAGGCGCGCGATGGGGCGCAGCGTCAATCGAGGCATCATCGGCCGCTCCGAGAAGATGCAGGCGATCTTTCAACTCGTCGATCAGGTCGCGCCCGCGCGCTCGACCGTGCTCATCACGGGCGAATCGGGGACGGGCAAGGAAATACTCGCCCGCGCCATCCACGATCAAAGCCCGCGCGCCACGAAAGCCTTCATGCCGGTCAACTCCTCAAACATCCCCTCCGAGCTTCTCGAATCGGAACTCTTCGGCCACACGCGCGGCGCGTTCACGGGCGCGGTCGCGGCGAAGAAAGGCTTGTTCGAGGTGGCCGACGGCGGATCGGTCTTCCTGGACGAGATCGGAAACATCCCGCCCGAAACTCAAGCCAAACTTTTGCGCGTCATACAGGAACGCGAGTTCACGCCGCTCGGCGACACGACGGCACGGCGCGTCGATGTGCGCATCATCGCCGCCACCAACATTGATCTCAAAGAGGCCGTCAGGCAGGGAACTTTCCGCGAAGATTTATATTACCGCCTCGCCGTCGTGCCCATCGAACTGCCCCCCTTGCGCGAACGCCGCGAAGACATTCTCCCGCTCGCGCAGCATTTCATACGCAAGTACAACGAGGAAAACGCGCGCCACATCTCCGACCAACTCGCGCCCGAAGTGCTCGCGCTGATGGAAGCCTACACGTGGCCGGGCAACGTTCGTGAATTGGAGAACGTGATGGAGCGGGCGGTCGTCATCGCGCCCACCGACGAGGTGACGAACCAATGCCTGCCCACAGAGATTTGCGAACCGCAGAAGTCGCTCGGCGCAAGCACGAGCACGAGCGCGGCGGGCGTGGATGTCGGGCGCGGCATAGACTTCTACGACGAAGTGCGCCGCTTTGAAGTTGACCTCATCCGCCGCGCCCTCGAACAGACGAGCGGTCACCAATCGCGCGCCGCGCGCCTGCTCGGTATGAACGCGACGACGCTCAACTCGAAGATCAAGACCTACAACATCCAACTGCGTTCTTAACCGGCGACAACGTGAGTCCTGAAACTACAAAGCCCGCGCCGCCTGAAAGTCAAAACTTACATGCGGCGCGGGCTTTGGTTCAATTACTTCGTCGCGCGCTAACTCTCAGGGGTTTCCCGTGCGCCCCGTGAGGCTGGCGACGACGGCGAGCAATTCGACGGGTTCGATGGGCTTGGGGACGTGAACTTGAAAGCCCGCGTTGAGAGCGCGGACGCGGTCTTCGACGCGCGCATAGGCCGTCAACGCGACGGCCGGGATTCGCGAGCCGTGTCCGGCCTCGGCGGCGCGCAGTTTGGCGATGAATTCATAGCCGTCTTCCTCGGGCATGCCGATGTCGCTGATGATCACGTCGGGCTTCGAGCGTGCGAAAGCGGCGAGCGCTTCGTGCGCCGATCCGGCCGTCACCACTTCCGACCCGCATCGTTCGAGCACGGTGCACAACAGGCGGCGCGTGTCGGGTTCATCGTCCACGACGAGGACGCGCAGCCCTTTCAGCGTCGGCGGGCAATCGAAGGAGAGACCGCCGACGCCGCCGACGGTCGGATGCCGCCGCACGGGCGCGGCATCATCCGTTTGCCTGCGCGCGATCATCTGCGGCAACTGCACGACGAAGGTTGCGCCCTTGCCGTCGCCGTCGCTCTCGACGCTGACCGTGCCGCCGTGCAGTTCGACGAGTTGACGGACGATTGACAGTCCCAGCCCCAGACCGCCGTGCGTGCGTGTGCTCGTGCCGTCGGCCTGCCGGAAGCGGTCGAAGACGTGGGGCAGAAACTCCGGGCTGATGCCCCGGCCGCTGTCGCTCACGATGATCTCGATGTGCGAATCGATGCGCTCCAGGCGCACCTGCACGCGTCCGCCTTTCGGCGTGAACTTGATGGCGTTCGAGAGCAGGTTCCAGACGACTTGTTGGAGGCGGTCGGTATCGCCCGAGACGGGGCCGGCCTGCGGGTCAACGAGCGCCTGCAAGCGAATGGCCTTTGCCTCGGCCGTCGGGCGCAACGCCTCGACCACCGCCCCGACGATGCCCGCCAGATCGACGGGACGCACATCCAGGCGCAGCTTGCCCGTGATGATGCGCGATATATCGAGCAGGTCGTCGATGAGTTTATTTTGCGCCTGCGCGTTGCGCTCGACGATCTCCAGAGCGCGCTCGAAATCCTCTTCGCCGAGCGTGCGGCTGCGAAGCAGTTGCGACCAGCCGAGGATGGCCGTCATGGGCGTGCGCAGTTCGTGCGACATGGTTGCGAGAAACTCGTCCTTGGTGCGGCTGGCCGCCTCGGCTTGCGCCAGCAAGAGCGTGCGTTCTTCCTCGGTGCGTTTCTGCGCGAGCAGGTGTTCGCGCACCTCGTACTGGCGGCGGCGCGCGCGCAAGGCCGCGTGCAGCGCGCTGACGAGGGTGATGACGCGCGTCGGGCGTTCGATGAGCGTCACGTTTCCGGCGGCGGCGAGTGTTTTCAGCACGGCCAGCCTCGGCGGGTCGTCGCCTCCGCCGCTCGTCAACACGACGAGCGGAAAGTCAGACCACGGCGGCTGTTTGCCGACGGCTTCGACGAGACATTCCAGCGCCGTCGCGTTCAGGGCTTCTTCCGTAATGAAAGCCGCCCCGGCTCCGTCGGAAAACTTCCGGCAAAAATCATCGATGTCGCTGCACGCTTCGGCCGTGACGCCCGCTTCGCCGAGCACCGTGGCGACCATGAGCGCGTCCCTGCCGGTCGGCGCGAGCAGGAGCACGCGTTCGTCCGTCGTGTCGGAATCGTTGGAATCAGGAACCGGCATCGCCACTCTTTTCCGTCAACGCCGACGCCTCGACGCTGTAACTCGGCACGCCCGTCAGCACTCCCTGAAAATCTTTGAGCGGCGCGCCGACGGCAATGCCGCCCGCCGACATGCGCATCTCGCGGATCGTGCTCTCGTGATAGCCGGTGCGTTTCTTGACGACCGAGATCGCGCGGCGCACCTCGCCCCGCGCCTCGAAGAAGCGCAGCATCAATACCGTGTCGGCCAGATAGCTCACATCGACGGGCGTTCCCATGTTCGCGCCCATGAAGCCGTGCTGCGCCAGAACGAGCAGCGTCACCACGCCCTTCTGGTTGAGGTAGGAGAGCAATTCATGCATCTGCACGGTGAGGAAACGCTCGTCGGGCATCGCCTGCAAGTAACCGTTGAGACTGTCGATGACCACGACCCGCGCGCCGTCTCGATCCACGGCGTTGCGCACGGAGTTCGCAAACTCGCCGGGCGACAGTTCCGCCGGATCGATCTGTTGCAGCGACATGTGCCCGGCCTCCACCTGTCCCTTCATCTCCCGGCCAAGCCCCGAGGCGCGCGATATGTAAGTCTTCACGCCCTCGTCGAAGAGGAACGAGGCGGCGCGCTCGCCCCGTTCGGCGGCCGTCGCGGCAAACTGCGCCGCAATCGAAGATTTACCCGAACCGGCCGGGCCGAGGATGAGCGTGCTCGTGCCGCGATCCAGCCCGCCGCCGAGCAGCGCGTCCAACTCCGCCACGCCGCTCGTGACCATCTCGCGCGGGAACTCCTGCCGGTGTTCGGCCGCCACGAGACGCGGGTAGACGACGACGCCGCCCGTCTCGATCCTGAAATCGTGGAAGCCGCCGCGATAGCGGCTGCCGCGCAGTTTGACGACGCGCATGCGCCGCCGCTCCGCGCCGTAATCCAGAGCGATCTGTTCGAGTTCGAGGACGCCGTGCGCGATGGAACGCACCTGCAAATCGCTTCCCGTCGAGGTGCGATCATCGAGCAGGAGCACGGTGCATTGCCGCCCCGCGAAATACTGTTTGAGCGCGAGTATCTGCCGCCGGTAGCGAAGCGGGTCGCGCGCGAGCAGCCGCATCTCCGAGAGCGAATCGACGACGACGCGGCGCGGCTGGATGCGCTCGACCTCGCCGAGCACGGCGCTCGTCGTCTCGGTGAATTCGACTTCCGAAGGGTGAAAGATGGTGTATTGCGACTCGGTCTTGAGGCTCTCCGCGGAAGGAATCAGTTCGTAGAGGTCTACGCCGTCGAGCGACCAGCCGTGCGAGGCGGCCACGTCCGTGATCTCCTCTCTCGTTTCCGACAGCGTGACGTAGAGCACCCGCTCGCCGCTCGCCGCGCCTTCGAGCAGAAATTTCAGCGCGAGGGTGGTTTTGCCCGTGCCGGGGTCGCCCTCGATCAGGTACAGGCGGTTGGACGGAAAGCCGCCCTCCAGAATGCTGTCGAGGCCGCTGTTGCCGGTCGACAATCTTTGGGGCATGGCGGTAATCTTCTCCCGCGCGTCAACGGCCGTCTCAGGTTTGTTCACGTTCAGTCCTGTCTGTTGGATAGAGTTGCCCCGCCGTAGTCGCCTTGCGGCGGGGGGCGAAAAATGGCTTATCAACGGTTTTGGCGCATGGTAGGGTAGCACGCCGCGGAATGGATCGAGAATTGTAAATCCCCGCCGCGAACCGGAGCGCGGCGCGAATGGAGGCTCGGACATGAATGATTCAAAGGAGACGGAAGCGCTCGCCGAAGTTTGGCCGAGCCTGCCGCTCGAAGAATGGACGGACACTTACGCCACGCTTCACATGTGGACGCAGATCGTAGGCAAAATCCGGCTGGTGCAAAGCCCGCGCGTCAACCACTTCTGGCAAGTGCCGCTCTACGTCTCGGCGCGCGGGCTGACGACGACGGCCATCCCGCACGGAACGCGAAACTTCGAGATCGAGTTCGACTTCATCGCTCATCAACTCGTCATCAGAACCAGCGACGGCGAAACGAGGCGTTTGGAACTCGCGCCGCGCGCCGTCGCCGATTTTTACCGCGAGTTGATGGAGACGCTCGCCGCGCTGGGTCTCCCGGTTAAAATCCGCGCCGTGCCCGACGAACTGCCGAACCCCGTCCCCTTCGCCGAAGACTACGAACACGCTTCTTACGACCCCGTCTACGCCAACCGTCTCTGGCGCATCCTCGCGCACGCGGACAGGGTGTTCAAGGAGTTTCGCGCGGGCTTCATCGGCAAGGTCAGCCCCGTTCACTTCTTCTGGGGAAGTTTCGACCTGGCCGTGACGCGCTTTTCGGGACGCCCCGCGCCCGCGCGCGAGGGCGCGGATTCCATCACCCGCGAAGCCTACTCGCACGAAGTGATCAGCCACGGCTTCTGGCCCGGCAGCGGCAACGTCCAGATGCCCGCTTTCTATTCCTATACCGCGCCGGAACCCGCAGGCTTGCCGCAAACGCCGATCAAGCCCGCCTCGGCCTTCTACAACCCGGAGACAGGCGGCTTTGTCCTGCCCTACGACGAGGTGCGAAAGGCCGCCGAACCGGAGCGCATGCTGTTGGAGTTTCTGCAAAGTTCATACGAGGCCGGGGCGAACCTCGCGAAATGGGATCGCGCAGCTCTGGAACGCCGAAGCGGCGGCGCGGCCTGAAGCCGCGACGCGTATAACACGCGGCGAAGTCTACAGGCCGCCCGGCATATCAAACACACATGACCAGAAACATCGATGTAGTCGAACGGATTACGGAAGGCGAGGCGCGTTTCGAGCGCGTGCGGCGCATCGCCGGACTCGTGCTTGCGCCAGCCGTCTTCATCCTGCTGCTCCTCCTGCCGCTGCCCGCTCTGAAACCGGAGGCGCACCGGCTCGCCGCCGTGATGGCGGCGGTCGTCATCCTGTGGATGACGGAGGCTCTGCCGTTGCCGGCGACGGCGCTCGCGGGCGCGGCGGCGTGCGTGGTGATGCGCGTCGCCCCGGCGCGCGACGTGTTCGCGCCGTTCGCCGATCCGCTGATGTTTCTCTTCATCGGGTCGTTCATCATCGCGCGGGCGATCTTTCTTCACCGGCTGGACAGGCGGCTCGCCTTCGGCGTGCTCTCTATCAAGTGGGTCGGCGCACGACCGGGGCGGATACTCGTCGCCTTCGGCGCGGTGACGGCCTTCCTCTCGGCGTGGATTTCCAACACGGCGACGACCGCCATGATGTTCGCTATCGGCATGGCGATACTCGCCTTCCTCTTCGATAACGAGGGGGAGGGCGGGAGCAAAATCAACCGTCGCTATGCGACCGGCCTGATGCTGATGACCGCGTTCGCGGCCTCCATCGGCGGACTCGCCACGCCCATCGGCACGCCGCCGAACGTGATCGGCCTCGGCTTCATACGCCAACTCCTCGGCGTCGAGTTTCCCTTCTTCAAGTGGGCGATGATCGGCGTGCCGGTCGTCATCATCCTCTTTCTCTACCTCAGCTTTTACCTGAACGCGCTGTGCCGCGCGGGCGTCAAAGAGATCGAGGGCAGCAGCGAGATGCTCAAGCGCGAACGCGCGCGGCTCGGCGCTTGGACGCGCGGTCAGAAGTCAACTCTCGTCGCGTTTCTGGCGACCGTCGCGCTCTGGATCGTGCCCGGCATCATCGCGCTCACGGCGGGCGACCGCAGCGAGATTTATCAATCGATCAACCGGCGCGTGCCGGAAGCGGTGGCGGCGGTCGCGGGCGCGGTGCTGTTGTTTCTGTTGCCGGGCGACCGACAGGGCGAACGCGCCATCACCTGGGACGAAGCGGTGAAGATCGACTGGGGCGTGGTGCTCTTGTACGGCGGCGGCTTCGCGCTCGGCGTGCTCTCGTTTCAGACGGGACTCGCCGAGGCCATCGGTTACGGATTGACGAAGCACCTGCCGATCACGGGCGGCCTCTCGCTGCTCTTCGCCTCGACGCTCGTCGCAACGCTCACCTCGGAAGCCACCTCGAACACCGCCTCGGCCAACATGGTCGTCCCCGTCGTCATCGCCATCTCGCGCGCTGTCGGCGCGGACCCGCTCGAACCCGCCCTCGGCGCGACGATGGGCGCGAGCCTCGGATTCATGCTTCCCGTCTCGACGCCCTGCAACGCCATCGTCTACGGGTCGGGCTACATCCCGCTCATGCGCATGATTCGCTACGGACTGCTGCTCGACGTGGTCGGCGTCCTCGTCATCGTCGCGGCCGTGCGCCTGATCGTGCCCTTATTGCGCTGACTTTTAAAGCTCGCGCTGTTACGGTGAACTATGGAACGAATCGTCTTTCTGGATCGCAACACGCTGCGCGCTGAAATCAGGCCGCCCGCCTTTGCGCATGAGTGGCGCGAATACGACGAGACGCTTCCCCGTGAAGTCGTCGAGCGTCTCGCGGGGGCGAGCATCGCCGTCGTCAACAAGGTCAGGATCACGGATGCGGAACTTGCGCGGCTGCCCGCGCTCAAGTTGATCGCGGTCGCGGCGACGGGCACGGACAACATCGACCTCAAGAGTTGTCGCGAGCGCGGCGTCAGCGTCTCGAACGTACGCGGCTACGCGGTGCATACGCTGGCCGAACACGTCCTCATGCTGATACTCGCGTTGCGCCGCAACCTCTTGAGTTATCAGCGCGACCTGCGCGCGGGCGCGTGGCAGCGCGCACAGCAGTTCTGCCTGCTCACTCATCCGATCCGCGATCTGCACGACTCCACGCTCGGCGTCATCGGCTACGGCGCGCTCGGCCAATCGGTCGAGCGTCTCGCGCGCGCCGTCGGCATGCGCACGCTCGTCGCCGAACACAAGGACGCGAGCCGCGCGCGCGAAGGGCGCACGCCTTTCGCGGAAGTCTTGCGCGAGAGCGACATCATCACGCTGCACACGCCGCTCAACGACGAGACGCGAAACCTCATCGGCGCGGCGGAACTCGCCCTGATGCAACGGTCGGCCGTGTTGATCAATTGCGCGCGTGGCGGCGTGGTGGATGAAAACGCGCTGGTTGAAGCGCTCTCGGCGGGCGTGATCGCGGGCGCGGGCGTGGATGTCCTCAATCGCGAGCCGCCGCGCGCGGGCGAGAGCGCGCTCGTCGAACTCGACCTGCCGAACCTCGTCGTCACGCCTCACGTCGCATGGGCGAGCCTTGAGGCCATGCAGGCGCTCGCCGATCAACTCATAGACAACATGGAAGCGTTCGTCAGAGGCGAGGGAAGGAATTTAGTGACGGGATAAGAAAGTAAATCGTGAATAGATTCAAAAGCCGTAAATCGTGAATCGTAAATAGATTCAAAAGCCGTAAATCGTGAATCGTGAATCGTAAATAGAATAAACCTGCTTTCTTCTATTTACGATTCACGATTCACGATTTACGACTTCAAGGCTATTCGTCGTGGTGCTCGGTGGTGTAGAGACGAAGAATTTCCTGTCCCTGTCGTGAGCGCGGGTCGATGGTGCGGAGGTGCTTGCGCCCCTGCATCTCCCAGAGGGCGGTCACCTGCCCGTCTTTTTCGACGGCGTGATAAGTGATCTCTTCCGTGCTCGCGGGCGCGGCATCGGCGGCGTCTCCGGCCATCGGCGCGCTCGTCGCGGCCGCATCGCTTCCGCCGCCCTGTGATTCCGCCGCGCCTAAAGCGTTCTCGTTTTCTGCCATAGTGTTCCTCTCAAAATTTGATTTTAATTCGCGTGTTTGTTGAGCGGGAATTGTGGCACAAAGCGTGCGGGCGTGTCCACCGCATAAGATAAACGATGAGGGAGGAACGATGAAATAGGAACGATGAAGTAGGAACGATGAACGATGAACTGAAAGCGGGAGACAGGAGGAGGAATGCGGGAGTCAGAAGTCAGGAAACAGCGGTCAGAATGCAGGAGCCGGAATAACCCACGCGCTCACCTAACTCCTGACTTCCGACTTCCGTCTTCCGTCTTCTACTTCATCGTTCATCGTTCCTCCTTCATCGTTTCTTCTTCATCTGCGGGTGAGAAGAAACAGAACAGCAGCGTGACGGATTGACCGCCGGGCAGCACGTCGCGCCAGTGTGTGAACTCCGAGCCGCGATAAAGCACGGCGTCGCCGATCTCCAGTCGCACCTCTCGCGTCTGCCCTTCCACCTCAACGCAGATCGGCCACGCGCGCCGCTCCTCCAACTCCGGCTCGGCGTCCACGACGAGCGAGAGGTTCCAGACATACTGCGGCTGATCCTTGTGGCGACGCAAAAACGCGCCGGGTTGATAGACGGAGACCTGACAGTGGGAAGGCCGCACCGGCGCGGGCGTGATGCGATTGACGAGCGCGGTGATTTGCCCCTGCACGAAGCGCGCCGTCTCTTCGTCATATATCGAGCGGCGGTGGTGCGCGTAGTGCCTGTTGCTGCTCGCCTTGAGACGGCCGCTCGCGTCGAGCGCGCGGAAGTAGCGGCGCAAGGCCGCCAGTTGCAGAGGATGGATGATCTTGCGCAGCACCGCGTACCGGCTGTTTTGCAGATCGTCCCGTAACTCTTCGCAGGTGCGTCGCCACGCGTCCGCGCGCGCTGCTTCCTCCGCAGGCGCGATTAAAATCCGCGCCTGCCGAAACCGCGCGACGACTTCCCTCTCAAGTTCGGCGGGCGTGGCTGTTCCCGACCGGAGGTGTTCGACCAACTGCGCCTGCTCCGGCGTAAGCCAGTAGGGGGCGAGCGTCTTCGTGCCCGCATCTTCGACCCAGACTACGGGGCGGCGCGGCGAAAAATGATCGAGAAATTGAAGTCGCGCAGAGAGGCGCGCGGGCGCATCTTCGCCCGTTTGCAGCGCGACGCGCGGGTTGATTTCGAGCGCATCGAGCGACGCGGTCTGACGCTCCTCCAACCTCCCCGCACGCTCAACGCGCTCGCGGTAAGGGATGAGAGAACGCACCCCGTCGTCGTCGAGTGCGCACTCGAAGTAGATTTCATCCGCGGCGAGATTTTCAATAACTTCGTCGCCCGCCGCCGCAGCGAGATTTTCGATGATCTCGTCGCCCGCCGCCGCCACCACGCCGGAAGTGCGCGCCGCCGTCTCCGTGTTTGAATCCTTCGCCGTGCCCGTCGGTTCGTCGCGCGCGGAAGCGTCCCGCAGCACGCCGCCTTCATGTAGGCGAAAGAGCGTGGCGATTGCCGCGACGCGTTCATGTGCGGCATAACGCGCGCCGAGTTGCCGGATCGCATCGGCGATTGAAAGCGGCCGGGAAAACAGTTCGAGTATGACGAGCGCGTGCAGGCCGCACTTGAGCGTCCTGCCGTTCGCAGACACCTGCACTTCGTCGCTTGAATTGAGAGAGAGGCGAAGATAGGGGCGGCGTTTGAGGATGGTTTCGGGGTTGAGTTTCATAAGCAAGGCTGCGGGTTGTTAGCGATCAGTTGCCGTTTGCCGGTTGCATGTGTTTGAGAGGTGCGTCGCGCTTCGTTAGGAAGTGCGATATAAGCGTGAACGGAGTTACGGCTTCAGCCCCGTGAAGGGCTTCGCGCGTCCTGGTAGCGGAATCCTCACGGCTTGCGCCGTGGGCTATAAATCTTTCGCCCCCTTGAAAGGGGCTTCGGAATAGTTAAACTGATTTCAGCATGAGCGCGAGTTCGACGGCGCGGCGCGGCGCAACGCCGCCCCAGCCCTGCCGGTCGATCTCGATGCCGGGAAGTCGCTCGGCCGTGTCGATCAAAATGCGCTTGACCTGTTGCGGCTTGAGTTGCGGGTTGGCTTCGAGCATACAGGCGATGATCGACGAGACGATGGGCGCGGCGAACGACGTGCCGTCAACGTACTTGTAATGCTCGCTGATCACGTCGCCCTCGTGGAGTTTGATCGTGATGAGGTGGCGCAGCAGCGAGGTGCGCAGTTCGCGCGCGTTGTAGAGGTCTTTGTCCACCGATGCGTGCGCTTCGATGATGGCGTGCAGGTCTTCGTCGGCCGCCTTGTCGAGCGTGGCATAGAGTTCGGCCTCGTCGGCGGTGGGCGTGTGCGGTAGGATCGGCGCGGGAACCCAGATGCCGGGCGCGATGATTTCGGGCTTTTGCAGGCCGTCAACGGTCGGGCCGTAGGATGAGCGATACATGCCGCGACGGGCGCGGTCGAGCGAGTTCTGATCGTCGAGGCCGCCGACGGTTATAGAGGCGGGCGCGCTCGCCGGGGGCAACACCGGATGCCCCGGCATCTGGCCTGCGTTACCCGCCGCGCAGACGACGATCAAGCCCTCTTTGACCGCGCGCTCCACGGTCTGCGACAACTCGTTCGTGAGATAAGATTCGTCATCGTCGCCGCCCGCCGAGATGTTGACGATGCGAATCTTGTACTCGTCGCGGTGCGCGAGCACCCATTCGAGGCCGTCCTGAATGTTGCGTTCCGAGATGCGACCGGAAGTGGCGAGTTTCACGAGCACAACGTTCGCTTCCGGCGCGATGCTGCGGTAAAAGCCTTTCGAGAGCGAGCCGTTCCCGGCGGCCACGACCGAGGTCATCATGCCGTGCCAACTCGCCGGGTCGCTCGTCTCCAGAGAGGTCTTGTTGTCGGGCACGATGCTGTGATAGGCGAGGATGCGGTTGTCGGGCGTCGTCAGGTCGGGGTGTTTGTAGAAACCGGAATCGAGGAAGGCGATGGTCACGCCGCGTCCCGTGAAGCGGTCGTCCGCGCCGAGCCTGAGCGGCGTCGGCAGGACGAGGCCGCCCTGCTCGAAGATGACGGCATCGGCCTTGAGTTGGGTACGCGCCCGCTCGAACATCTCCACGCAACGCAGGCACACCACGCTCACGAACTGCCCCGCCGGAGCGTTCGCCGACACGAGAGCGCGCAGCCACTCGTCGAGCGCGTCGAACGGCGTCAACTCGTCTTTCGACTCACGCCCGCAGACCGGGCAGGCCGGGAAACCCATCGGCCTGTCGTGCGGTGGAACCGTCGCGCCATCAATCGGGGTCGTCTCTGACACCTTGAATTGAACCTCGCTCTCTTCTAACTAACGAACGACGAACGATAACACAGGCCGCGCGGGGAGACGGAGCGTTGAAGGATCAACTTTGAATGGCGAAATTGTGGCGGCCGGGTGTCCGGCGCACGCATGGGTTCGAGGGTTGTGATTCTCGCGGCGGGCGTGTAAGTTAAGGGCAAAACCGAGAGGCTACAAACACGATGGCAGAACAAGAGAAGCAGGCGAGCGTGGCTGACATTTTTCGCCGCGCACAGGCGATCCGGCGAGAGCGTCCCGACATGACGCTCAAGGATTTGAAGGCGCAACTCGTGCGCGAGTACAAGGGCAAAGCGTTTCCGCCCGTCTATAACCTGACGATCCCCGAACAGGACGCGCGCGCGCCCGAGGAGGACTGGTCGGCCGGTCTCTCGCTCGTTTTGCGCGGCATCCAACGCGAGGACTGGAAAGACGTGGTCGACGGCATCACGCTCAGCCTCGACCTGACCGACGGCTACGAGCGCGAACGCGGCCACGGCGGAGCGGCCGACGAATGGCACGACCGCAGCGTCGGCATACGCGAGCCGCTCGCCAAAGGCGTGAACAAGTGGATGCCCGACGAGTTGATGAATCTGGCGGAGCGTGCGACGAAGAAGTGACAGGTGACAGGTAACAAGTGACAAGTTAAAGAATCAAGACTTTCCTTCTTTAACTTGTCACCTGTCACCTGTCACCTGTCACCTGTCACTGTTTTGAGGTGTTATGGGTTTCCTGAGCGGCTTGATGAGAGACGAGGATTACCAGCGCGAAGACCCGCGCCCGGCGGAAGCGTTGGCGGGCGAGGTGGCCGTCATCAGCCCCGACACGCGGCGCGAGAACCGCATGCCGCCCGGCCAGACGCGCACGCGCAAGTGGCCGGTGCTCGACGCCTACGGCACGCCCGACATCGATCTGGCGAACTGGAAGTTTGAGATCGAAGGTCTGGTCGAGCGCCCGCTCGCGTGGTCGCTCGATGAATTCCTGGCCTTGCCCGCGACGAAGGTTTACGCGGACTTTCATTGCGTGACGCGCTGGTCGCGCCTAGACAACGTGTGGGGCGGGGTGGCGACGCGCGAACTGGCGAGGCTCGCCGGCATCAAACCGGAAGCGAAATACGTCGTCGCGCTCGCCTACGATCACGGGTGGACGACGAACGTGCCCGTCGAATACTTCCTCGCCGAAGATTCGCTCGTCGCGTGGTCGCACGACGGGCGGCCGATCCCGCCCGAGCACGGCGGCCCCGCGCGCCTCATCATCCCGCAACTCTACGCATGGAAGTCCGCCAAGTGGATTAAGGGCTTGCGCTTTCTCGCCGAAGACCGCGCGGGCTTCTGGGAAGAGGGCGGCTACCACATGCGCGGCGTTCCCTGGAACGGGCGCGACGGCGAACGGTTCCGCTACCAGAACGACGAGTAAGAAAGTATGAAGTAGGAACGAGGAACGATGAAGTGAAAGGATTGATTCATTGATTCATCGGTTCATTGATTCAATGAAGAAATGGATCAATGAATCAATCTTCCTTCAGTTCATCGTTCCGCGTTCATCGTTCCGCGTTCTGCTTATGTTTCTCCAGCAACCCACGCCCGCCCCTTCGCCGAAAACTCCGGCCACACTCACGGAAGTTTTCACGGAGTTGCACAACAGCCTGCTGCGCGCTTTGCCGGGCATGTTCCGGGGCGTGCTCGTCTTTCTCGTCTTCTGGATCGTGGCGGCGGTGGGGCGGCGCGTCATCGCTCTGGCCGCGCCGCGCGTGCGCGCGGACACGGGCGTCGTCCTGTTGCTGTCGAGGGTTTATTACTACGGCATTCTCATCTTCGGCACGATCACGGCTCTCGGCGCGACGGGCATGAACGTGAGCGCGCTCGTCACCGGACTCGGCCTGACCGGGTTCGCGCTCGGCTTCGCCCTGAAAGATGTGCTCTCGAATTTGCTCTCCGGCATCATGCTGCTCCTCTATCGCCCGTTCAACATCGGCGATCAGATCAGGATGGGCGAGTACGAGGGCAGGATTGAAACGATCCGTATGCGCGACACTCTCGTGCGCGCCCACGACGGGCGGCTCATCGTCATCCCGAACACGAAACTGATCACGGAAGTTGTCGTCAACAACACACAGGCTCGGCAACAGGGTCAGGAGGCGGGCGCAAGCGGCGTCGCCACGGCCAATCCCCCACGCATGGCCGCCGCGTCGCCCGCCGCCGCCCCCGAGAGCGAGGAATACTGGCCGCCGCAACAGTAATTTTACATTCTTAACGCAACCGCGCGCCCCCGTGATCGTATCTAAATAACAGACAATCGAAAGCCGGTTGACCTGCGTTAGATCAACTAAAAATACGGACAATTTTTTTAACAACATAGAGGTGCAAAAAATATGAACAACGGAATCACTGCCACACACGCGGCGCGGCGCGGCGCCGGACGTTTGGCGCGGCTGGCCTGTGCGCTGGTCGTGTCGTTCGTCATGGTCGGGTGCAATTCGGTCGGGTCGAAGGCGACGGAGATGAACAACCCGCAGCTTAATTTCGCGCCGAACACGGCGACGCCGAATGCGGCCGTCGCTGCCTCGGCGGGGCAGCAAAATTCTTACGCCGACGTTGTGGCGCGCGTCGCCCCGGCGGTCGTCACGGTGCGCTCCGAGCGGCGCGGTCGCGCGGCGCAGCAGCACCCTTTCATGGACGATCCCATGTTCCGAGAGTTTTTCGGCCAGCGCATGCCGAACATGCCGCAGACGCCGCGCCGCGAAGAGGGATTGGGTTCGGGCGTCATCGTCACGGCGGACGGTTACCTGCTGACGAATCATCACGTGGTTGACGGCGCGGACGAGATCAGGGTCGAACTCACAGACCGCCGCGTGCTCATCGCGAAGATCGTCGGGTCTGATCCGCCGTCCGACCTCGCCGTGTTGAAGGTGGATGCGTCGAACCTGCCGGTCTTGCCGCTCGGCGATTCCGACAAGGTGCGCGTCGGCGACATGGCGCTCGCCGTCGGCAACCCGCTCGGCATCGGCCAGACCGTCACAGCCGGTATCATCTCGGCCAAAGAGCGCACGACTTCCGGCGTCGGCGACGGCAGCTTCGCCAATTTCATCCAGACCGATGCGCCGATCAATCGCGGCAACTCCGGCGGCGCGCTCGTCAACACGAACGGCGAACTGATCGGCATCAATTCACAAATCCTGTCGCCCACCGGCGGCAGCATCGGCATCGGTTTCGCCATCCCGTCGAACATGGCGAAGGGCGTGATGGAGCAGTTGGTCAAAGGCGGCAAGGTGCGTCGCGGCCAACTCGGCGTGCAGATTCAGGAAGTCACGTCGGACATCGCCGCCAGCCTCGACTTGAAGGAAGTGCGCGGCGTCATCATCGGCGCGGTCACGCCGAACAGCGCGGGCGAGCGCGCCGGTCTGAAACAGGGCGACGTGATCACGGCCGTCGGCGGCGCGCCCGTCTACGACGTTAATTCCCTGCGCAACCGCATCGCCAGCACCGCGCCGGGCACGGAGGTAACGCTGACGGTCGTCCGCGAGGGGCGCGAACAGCAGATGCGCGCGACGCTCGGCGAGTTTACGCAGACGGCGCGGCGCGACGGCGATCAAGGCGGCTCCGAAGGGGGCGGCGACGGTGCGGGCGCAACGACCGGAAAACTCGGCGTCCGCTTGCAGCCGCTCACGCCCGAACTCGCGCGCGAGTTCGAGTTGCAGCCGGGCACGCAGGGCGTGGCCGTGGCCGAGGTTGACCCCAACGGCCCGGCCGCCGTGGCGGGAATCCAGCGCGGCGACGTGATCGTGCAGGCCAACCGCCAGCCCGTGCGTTCGAGCGCGGACTTGACGGCGGCAATCGGGCGCGCGGGCGCGCGTCCCGCTCTCCTGCTCATCAACCGTCGCGGCAACACGATCTTCCTCACCGTCAGGCCGCGCGCGTAAAGGCGTCTCACAAGTAAGAAGGCAAAAGCGAAGCGGGAAACATCAGTTGTGACCCGCTTCGCTTTTGCCTTTATGGAAGCCGTTTGAACGAAGTCCCGACAGGGACGATTGCTAATAGTCCGGCCATTTATGGCCGGGGATAAGTTGAAAGATAATGTGAGAGTCCCGCAGGGACGATTGAATTGTAATGAACATTCAAACGTCCCTACGGGACTCTATCTAAATTAACGTTCATGATCCCCGGCGATAAATCGCCGGGCTATTCTCAATCGTCCCTCCGGGACAACAGCAAGGTTACTTTTCAAACGGCTTCATAGATTTGGTTTCCGACTTCCCCCTTTTTACTTTTGCCTTCCTCCGGATGCTATACTTCCCACACTCCCGTGGACGACAGAGCATAAATTTTCAGGGCGCGTTAAACGGCTCTCGCGTAGACGAGTTTTCACCCGAAGTATGTCTCTCAACGAATCGCAAACTACGACGGCCGACGCGTCGCGCGGCAGAGCCGACGCCGTGCCGAAAGACGCCGCCGCCGTAATCCTCGTGCGCGAAGCGGAAGGCGGCGAGCGAGTGCCGCAAGTCTTCTGGGCGCGGCGCGGCGCGGCGATGGCCTTCCTCGGCGGCTTCCACGCTTTCCCCGGCGGGCAGCGCGACGCGGAAGACGCCGCGACGCCGGTCGAAAATGCGGCCGACGCCGAAACCGCGTCGATGATCGCCTGCGCCGCGCGCGAGTTGTTTGAAGAACTCGGCGTGCTCGTCGCGCGCGGCGCGGACGCTTTGACGAAAGGCCAACTCGCCTCCGTCTTGGACGATCTCACCTCCGGGCGCATGACGTTTCCGCAATTGCTCGCGCACTACGGACTCAGCCTCGACGCGCGCGATTTCACTTTCGCCGGGCGTTGGGTGACGCCTCCCTTCAGTCCGCGCCGCTTCGACACATGGTTCTTCCTCGTGCGCTGCCCGCGCAGGCAAGAGCCGCGCGTGCACACGACCGAGTTTGAAGACGGCGAGTGGACGCGTGCGACGGATGCGGTCAATCGTTGGACGCGCTCCCGTGCGCTCGTCGCGCCGCCCGTGCTGCACGCCCTGAGAGTTTTGAGCGACGGCCTGACGGAAGAGACGGTCGCGCGTCTGTTGAGCGTGCCGCAAGCGCGACGCCAGCCCGTGCGCCGCATCGAATTCATGCCCGGCTTCATCTGTTTCCCCCTGCGCACGCCGACGAGGCCGCCCGCCACGCACACCAACTGTTACATCGTCGGCCGCGGCGGCGAGGTCGTCATACTCGACCCCGGCTCGCCCTACGAAGACGAACAGGCCGCCCTCGCCGCCTGCATGGACGAACTCGCGGCGGAAGGCCGCACCGTCCGCGAGATCATCCTGACGCACCATCACCCGGATCACGTCGCGGGCACGGGCGCGCTCCTGCGACATCTCGGCGGCGGCGTGCCGGTGGCCGCGCACCGTCTGACGGCGGAGAGTTTGCGCGGTCAGGTTCCGGTCGACCGCTTCATCGAAGACGGAGACGTGATCGAACTCGCGGGCGACCCCGCTCTCGCCCTTCGCGCGATGCACACGCCGGGGCACACGCGCGGCCATCTCAGCTTTTACGAAGCAGGAACGGGCGCGCTCATCACGGGCGACAACATTGTCGGCCTCGGCTCGGTGCTGATCGACCCGCCCGAGGGCAACGTGCGCGATTATCTCGCGTCGCTCGAACGCTATCGCGCGCTCCTGCCGCACGTGAAAGTTCTCTTCGGCGGCCACGGCCCGGCGGTCGCCGCGCCGCGCGCGAAGATCGAGGAATACATCGCGCACCGGCTCGAACGCGAGCGCAACATCCTCCAGGCCGTCTGCGCGGGCGCGCGTTCGCCGCAAGAGATCGTCCGGCGCGTCTACACGGACGTGAACCCGAAAGCGCACGCGCTGGCCGAGCGCGCCGTGCTCGCGCATCTGGAAAAACTCGAAGCGGACAATCTCGTCGTGCGAACGACGGACGGTAGTTTCGTCGCGACCGGGGGCGAAGGGAGCGACGAGTCGGCGGGTTCCTGAAACCCGGCCGGTCGCGCGTCGCCTTATCTCAGGTGATGAACAACGCGACTACAGCGGCGGCGTCGTTCGTCGCCCGCAACTAAAACCTGGGCAATCATCCGAACGAAGAGGGAAGTAATTTTAAAGTAATGACACAGGCAAAAACTTTAGGCGAGTTGAAGCGGCAAAACTACGGAGTGCGCAGCGTTAAAGACGAACTGCGCGCTAACCTCATCGCGAAACTGCGCGCGGGCGAGCGTCTGTTCCCCGGCATACTCGGTTACGACGAGACGGTCGTGCCGCAGATCACGAACGCCATCCTCGCGCGACACAACCTGATCCTGCTCGGCCTGCGCGGCCAAGCCAAGAGCCGCATCATTCGCCAGTTGACGAACCTGCTCGACGAACGTATTCCCGTCATCGCCGGTTCGGAAGTCAACGACGATCCGTTTCGCCCCATCAGCGCGTACGGTCGTCAGGTTATCGCCGAGTCGGGCGACGAGACGCCGATAGCGTGGGTTGAGAGAGACGCGCGCTTCGTCGAAAAACTCGCCACGCCCGACGTGACCGTCGCCGACATCATCGGCGACGTTGACCCGATCAAGGCCGCTAAGGGCGGGCATCTGCTGAGCGACGAACTCACGATCCACTACGGCCTGCTGCCCCGCGCCAATCGCGGCATCTTCGCCATCAACGAACTGCCCGATCTCGCGGGCAAGATTCAGGTCGGCCTCTTCAACATCATGCAGGAGGGCGACGTGCAGATCAAAGGCTATCCGGTGCGCTTGCAGTTGGACGTGATGCTCGTCTTCTCGGCCAACCCGGAAGACTACACGGCGCGCGGCAAGATCATCACGCCGCTCAAAGATCGTATCGGCGCGGAAGTCTCGACGCACTACCCGGCAGACCTCCAACTCGGCGTCGAGATCACACGGCAGGAAGCCTGGACGAAGCGCGAAGGCTTCGACGCGACCGTGCGCGTCCCCGACTTCATACGCGAACTCATCGAGCAGATCGCCTTCGAGGCGCGCGACGACCAGCGCATAGACAAACGCTCCGGCGTCTCGCAGCGTCTCCCGATCACCGTCATGGAATCCGTCGTCTCGAACGCCGAACGCCGCGCGCTCCTGACCGGCGAAGACGAGATCGTCCCGCGCATCTCAGACATTTACGCCGCCCTGCCTTCGATGACCGGCAAGATGGAACTCGAATACGAAGGCGAGCAGGTGGGCGCAGGCCGCATCGCCAAAGACCTGATCAAACGCGCCGCCGGGGAGATTCACGAAGGCTACTTCGTCGGCATCGACTTCAACGCCGCCGTCCGCTGGTTCGACGAAGGCAACAACCTGCGCCTCGCCGACACGGCCTCGGCCGCCGAGTGCGTCACGCTCCTCGAAGCCGTGCCCGAACTCATCGACACGGTCACGATCCCCTTCGACTTCAAACGCACGGACGAAGCCCAACTCATCGCCGCCTGCGAGTTTGCCCTCGAAGGTCTCTACGCCCGCAACAAGATCAGCCGCAACGAGGAAGGCGGTTACACGGCCGCCACCAAGGCCAAGAAAGATCGTCGCGGTATGATCTATGACGACCTGACCGAGACGGGACGCTTCAGCTAAGGAGTCCGAAAATGGAGAGGACGTTCAACGCCGTCTACCTGAAAGTGCCGGAAGGCTACGTCGGCTTCGTAGAAGAATTGCCCGGCGTCAGCACGCAGGGCGCAACGCTCGCCGAGGCGCGCAGCAATTTGCGCGATGCCGTCGAAACGGTGCTCGAGGCGAATCAGGCATTGACCTTGATCGGAACCGACGGCGACGAAGTGATCCGCGAGCCGCTCATATACAAAGCAATGGGGAGTTAAACGCAGTCCGCACGTTCATGAATTCAAGGCAGCCGTAGTCTTCGGTCTTTTTAGTACCCGATGATAAAGAGAGGTAAGTACGCCGTGAGTGAAGTTACATGGGAAAAAGAGCGCGAGACGCTGTTAGAACGCCTGCGTAAAGCTGAACAAATAGCAGCAGAGAGCCAAGCGGAGGCCGCAGTTTATCGAGAACTGGTTGAAGATTGGCGTGAAGCTGCAACTCAAGCGGTAGCCGAAAAAGATTTCTCTCGTCTATACATAATCAATAGGCGGATTCCGCCTTTTTACTTACCTAGTAAAGAAGAAGGCAAATTATGGGGTAAGCTTTTTCTTCATGCGTACATAAGAGACGCAAGGTGGCTAGATCACACAAAACAAGCTCTAGAACAAATAAGAACCGATGCGGAAAATCTATCCGTGGAAGATAGTGAAGCAAATACAATACTAAAAAAGAGAATTATTTCCGCTGCTGAAACAGGTTTAATAGAACATATTTGATAAAACTATTGCGGAGGAGGAGATAACGATGAACAGTTTTGTTGAGACAGCAGTTGAGAGTGTGCGTTCTCACCCGCTTACAACATCGCCTTCGCCGGAAGACTATCTCTCTCTTTTCGAGCGATTGGAACATGAAGCTGAACTAGCGCGCGAAGAGGCGCGAAGAGAATCACATGCGCGCGCATGGGAACTCGCGAAGCAGCAGGGAGTCTTGCCAATACGTGACATCAAAGAATTACAGGGAGACTTTTGGCCGGAAGAAGAAAGCGTGGACGAGTTTTTATCATGGGTGCGTGCAATCCGCCAGCAGGATAAAGTCGAAACGGAAAATGAGTAGTGTACCGCTCAGCAATGTGGTGGTGATTGATACAAACGTCGTCTCGTACATATTCAAAAGGGACACGCGAGGCGATTTGTACAAGCCGCACATCGAAGGTAAGTTGATAATGATTGCCGCACAAACCTTCGCGGAATTAGAACTCATGCCGCTGAATAATAACTGGGGAAGCAGCCGTCATAGAGAGCTTCATACATACGTTAAAAAATTTGTTTTCGTAGAAGCGAATGAAGAGATTTCACTGCTTTGGGCTAAAGTTCAGGCGCACGCTAAACGGATAGGTCGCCCAATCTCTGTCGGCGACTCATGGATTGCCGCGACTGCGTTAGCCTATGACGCCCCTTTAGTAACACATGATCTGAATGACTTTAAAAACGTGCCGGGGTTGACTGTTATTTCTGAGAGTAATCAATGAAGTTCATACGCTATTCAAAATTCAAGGGCTTCGACGTGTCGGGCGTCAACCTCGGCGACCTGATGGAGGCGTTGCAGGACAGCCTGTTGCAATCGGGCTTTGACGACGATTACTACTGGACGCGGCAGCGGCGGCCACAGGACACGTCGCTCGATGCGTTGCGCGAGGCATTGTTGCGCGCGCTGATGGACGCGGGCGAGGTGGATGAGAGTCAGGTTGCGGAGATGCTGGCTGAGAACGAGGGGCGGTTCAAGGGGTCGCAACTCGAAGAGTTGTTGAATAAGTTGATCGAGCGTCTGGTGGAAGAGGGCTTTTTGAATCTGCATGAGGATGCGCCGCCGGAGAAGGGGCAGCAGAGGCGGCGCGGGCAGGGGGGTGAGGGACGCGTCGATGAACCGCAGCAGCCGCGCAACGTGAAGTTTGAGGTGACGGAGAAGGGGCTGGATTTTCTCGGCTACAAGACGCTGAGGAACCTGCTCGGCAGCATGGGCAAGAGTTCCGTCGGGCGACATGATACGCCGCACCTCTCGACCGGCGTCGAGGCCGCGCAGGCGTCGAAGCTCTACGAGTTCGGCGACACGATCAATCTGGACGTGAACGCGACGCTGATGTCGGCGATCAAGCGCGAGGGCTTGGGCGTGCCGCTCAATCTGGAATACCGCGATCTCTACGTCCACCAGTGCGACTATCAATCTTCGTGCGCCACGGTCGTCATGCTCGATTGCTCGCACTCGATGATCCTCTACGGCGAGGATCGATTCACGCCCGCCAAGAAGGTTGCGCTCGCGCTCGCGCATTTGATCCGCACACAGTATGCGGGCGACACGCTCAAGGTCGTGCTTTTTCACGACGACGCGGAGGAGTTGCCGCTCGCGAAACTGGCGACCACGCAGGTCGGCCCCTATCACACGAACACCGCCGAGGGCTTGAAACTCGCGCGCCGCCTCTTGCAGGCGCAACGCAAAGAGATGAAGCAGATCGTGATGGTGACGGACGGCAAACCGACCGCCTGTTTTCTCGACGGCGCGACGATGGCGACTTCAAGCGGCGGGATGCGTCGCGGGGCAGTACAGGGCGCGGGCGTGGCGGCGCAAGACCGTCGCCTCTACAAAAATTCGATGGGGCTTGATCCGATAGTGATGGACGCGACGTTCAGGGAAGTGCAGGCGTGTCGCAAGGCCGGAATCATGATCAACACCTTCATGCTCGCCTCGGACTATTACCTCGTCGAGTTCGTCAAACAGATGTCGCAGATGACGAACGGCAAAGCCTATTTCGCCACCCCCGGCAACCTCTCGCAGTTCGTGCTGATCGACTTTCTGAAAAGGAAGAAAAGCAGGGTGAGGTGAAACGATGAAGTAGGAACGCGGAACGATGAACTGAAAGCAACTGCTTTTACTTCATCGTTCCGCGTTCCTACTTCATCGTTTCTATTTCATCGATCTTGGCGGCGAGGATGAAGTCGCTTTCGCTGAGGCCGTCGATGGCGTGCGTGTAGATCGTCACCTCGGCGTGTCCCCAGCCAAAGCAAATGTCCGGGTGATGCCCTTCGGCTTCGGCCACTTCGCCGATGCGATTGGCGAGCGCGAGCGACTGCTCGAAGTTGGGGAAGGCGTAAGTCTTTTTCAGATGATGCCCGTCCACAACTTCCCAGCCTTGCAGTTCGCCGAGATATTGCCCGATCTCGTCCGCCGAGAGGGGCGGCACGCCGCCGTGGCACGGCACGCATTTACGGTTCGCCAGATCACACGTCTCCGAATCTTCGCTCATATCTTTCAAACGCTTTCTCCGCCAATCAGTGTTTACCGTGGCCGTGTTTACCGTGGCCGTGTTTACCGTGGTCGTGTTGCCCGCCCGACTTCCGCTCGCCCGCGTAGCCGCGCAGTTCGTCGTATTTCGCGATCTGCCGCGGCGAGAGCAGGCGGCGCATCTCAACGTGAGCGGCGAGGTGCGCGGCGCGCAATTCCCCTTGCAGGCGCGCGATTCCGTCTGTGGCCGCGCGTAAACGGCTCGCGTCAATTTCGCCTTTCGCGAACATCGCGTCAAGTTCCCACTCGCGCTCGACAATGCGGCGGCCGAGTCGCACGGCCTCGCCGCGCATTCGTTCAAAGGCCGATTGCGTTTGCTTGTGCTGCGCGGGCGTGAGCCGGAGTTCGGCGGCCAACTCCAACACGTGACGCGGGCCGGGATAATGGTTCAACTCGGCGGCCTTCGCCAGCCCCATGCCGTGACCGTTCAACAACCCCTCGACCTCTTCCGCCGAGAGAGACTTGATCTCGCGTCGCACGTCTCCCGTATAACCGTCGTGCTTCGACGCCTCCTCCTGTGCGGAAGCGAACCCGGACAGTGCGAGCAGCAACACCAACAGCTTGATTGTTTGACGCATGAATCTTCCTCCCTGCGCGGCATTGTAAACCCCGTATCCGACTACAAGGTCAAGCCCCCGGCGAGGCCGTCCGGGCGATGCGCGGCAAAGTCCTTCCCCCGTTAGCGCTTGCGAGGGGGCAGGACTTTGCAATCCCCTGTTTCAAGTCGTGAACGTTTTGATGGCTTTCTTGATGACGGCGTAACACTCGCAGGCTTGCGACTCCATGCGTGTGCGGTCGAGTATGGTGATCATCCCGCGCTCGGTTTCGACAAGGGCGGCCTCGCGCAAAACTTCCACGGCGTCCGTGATGCTCGCGCGGCGCGCGCCCACCATGTTAGCCATGTGCTCGTGCGTGATGTATAAGTCCTCGCTGTGCAGGCGGTCGGCCAGCGTCAGCAGCCACCGCGCCAATCGTTGCTCCATCGTGTGCATCTGGTTGCAGAGGGCGGTCTGGGCGGTCTCGGTCGTGCGCGCCTCCATCCGGTTGAGCACGGATTGACGCAACGCCTCGCCCCGGTTGAACTCATGTTCAAACACTTCGGGCGGCATCCTGTGTCCCACGCCGTGCGTGAGCATCTCGCAGCGGACGATGAAGACTCCTTTTTTGAAGATAGCCCTCTCGCCGACGATCCCCTCGTTCCCGACGATGCTCAGCATCAACTCTTTACCATCCTCGCTGATGACCGACAGAGACGCCACGCCGCTATCGAGAAAATAGACGTACTGCGCCGGAGCCTCGGCTTCGTGCATCACGTCGCCGCGCGCGAGAACCACCTCTTTCAGGTGTTCGGCGAGGCGGCGGTATTCGGCCTCGGGCAAATCGGCTAAGACTGAATTCTTCGGGCGCGCATCACTGTTCGGTTGAGACATAGAGGATATTCTTCTACTTATAGCGAGGGCGCGGGAACACCCCCCCTGTGCCGGAAAAATATGACCGAAGCATAGCATGTCGCCGCCGGGCGCGTCTTGATTTTGCGTTTTTCGTCCGGCCTGTGTGGGACGGGGGCGGGCGGAAGGTGTAATTTCGCGCCGGTTGAGGAGACGCGTGACGACGACGGGCGGACGGACGCCGCTCGCGCACGCCGCGCCCGTCATCCTTCGCTGACAAATTGCAAAGCGCGCGGCGGGTAGGGGTTACTTCGGTAGATGAAAGCGTCGGCTCGTGGGAAGAGGGCGAAGGCGTTCGTAGGTGTCTCGCGCGCGGCTACCAGACGCGGCCGTCGTCGCCGAGCAGGCGGTCGAACTCACGCTTCACAATCTCGTAGCATTCACAGGAATGCGCTTCCAAATTCGGCCGGTCGAGTATCTGGACGTTGCCGCGCCTGTACCTGATCATGCCCCCGTCCTGTAGTTTCCCCGCCGCCTCGCTGACCCCGGCGCGGCGTATGCCGAGCATGACGGCGATGAATTCGTGCGTCAGTTGCAACTCGCCCGTCTGCGCCCTGTCCTGACACATCAACAGCCACTTTGCCAGTCGCCCGTCGATGGGGTGGGCGCGATTGCAGGCCGCCGCCTGCGCGATCTGGATGATGAAGCCCTGCGTGTAGCGCAGCAGTAAATCCTGTAGATGTTCGCCGCGCTTGAACTCCGCCCGCAACACGTCGGCGCGCATCCTGAAAGCCTCGCCCGGCAGTTGCACGACGGCCTCCAGCGGCGACGAGATGCTTCCCAAGAAGACACAGACGCCGAACATGCCCTCGTTGCCAACCATGCCCGCCTCGACGCTCCTGCCGTCTTCAAAGGTGCAGACGACGGAGACCGTGCCGCGGTTGGGGAAATAGACGTGCGTGATGGGTTCGTTCGAGCGATAGAGGACTTCGCCGAGCGACATCTCGACCGGCTCCAAATGAGCGGAGAGGCGTTCGTATTCTTCCGGCGGCAACGCTTTGAGAATACGGTTCGTTACATGCGTGGGTGAATCCTGATGCGTGGACATTAGATGGCCTTTCTGCTTGCTGTCACGTCTTGTGTGCGGCTTGCGGCAGTCAGGCGAAGTTTCGGGCTAAACCTAATGTCGGCGGCGTGGTTTATGAAGTGCAAAGTGATATTAATTCATGTTCTCATCCGGCACAGCACGCCAGCGTACACTGTGCGATCTATGGTTGTGTTCGTTTAGTACTGAGAGTTCGCGGCGCGATACGGCATACGTCCGTTTGAGGGGCGAAAAATGAACAATGAGAACCGAAGCCGACCGCGCAATCCTCCTGATCGAAGAAGACGGTCGCGCGCGGGTTATCCTGCGAGAGTAGTTTACAGAGGGACGACTGCCGGGCGCTCGCCGGTCGTTCGATTAAGAAGACACGCCGGACGGAGCCGCCGGGCGGCCGGAGCGCGTGCCGGAGCGCGTTCGCGGCTTGGCAAAGGGGCACGGGTGCGGATAGTCTTAGCGGTTAGAAAACCCGCATTTCCATTTTACGTTGTGAGGAGAACGAACGCCCGTGGCTGTCATTTATCCTTTCCGCGCTTTGCGCCCGCCCGTGTCGAAGGTGGAGCAGGTGGCGAGCGTGCCCTATGACGTGGTCAACACCGAAGAGGCGCGCGCGCTGGCCGCCGGAAATCCCTTGAGCCTGCTGCACGTCACCCGCCCCGAAATCGACCTGCCCGAAGGCACGAACATTTACAGCGAAGAGGTCTACGCGCGCGCCGCCGAGAATTTTCAAAAGCTTCGCGAGACGTGCCCGCTCGAAATTGAGGCCGAGCCTAGCCTCTATCTCTATCGCCTCGTGATGGGCGAACACGAGCAGATCGGCGTCGCGGCGTGCTGCGCGGTTGACGAGTACGACCGCGGCCTCGTCCGCAAGCACGAGCGCACGCGTCCCGACAAGGAGGACGACCGCACGCGCCACATGCTGACGCTGCGCGCGCAGACGGGCGTCGTCTTCCTGACCTGTCGCGCCGACCGGCGCATCGACACGCTCGTCACCGCCGCCGTCGCCGCCGACGAAGCGCTCTACGATTTCACCGCGCCCGACGGCATTCGTCACACGCTCTGGCGCGCGCCCGACCCGGATGCGCTCGTCCGCGCCTTCGGTGAAGTGCCTCTGCTCTACATCGCCGACGGCCATCACCGCGCGGCCAGCGCGAGCCGCGCCCGCGCCGCACTCAGCGAACAAAATCCACGGCACACGGGCGAAGAGGAGTACAACCGTTTTCTCGCGGTCATCTTCCCCTCCGACCAGATGCAAATACTTCCTTACAACCGCGTCGTCAGAGATTTGCACGGCATGTCCGCGGAAGACTTTCTCGCGGCGCTTGAGGCGAAGTTCGCCGTCACGGAAGGCTCGGCCGCCGTTCCCGCGCGCGGCGAGTTCGGCATGTATCTGCGCCAGCGCTGGTACAACCTGAAGCCGCTCGACGCGTCGCAAACACAAACCGGCGACCCGACCGCCTCGCTCGACGTGAGCGTGCTGCAAGACCAACTGCTCGACCCCATCCTCAACATCAAGGATGTGCGCACAGACAAGCGCATCGATTTCGTCGGCGGCATCCGCGGCACGTCCGAACTCGAACGACTCGTCAACGAGGGACGCGCGGCCGTCGCCTTCTCGCTCTCGCCGACGACCATCGAAGACCTGCTCGGCGTCTCGGACGCCAACGGCATCATGCCGCCCAAGTCCACCTGGTTCGAGCCGAAGCTGCGCGACGGCTTGTTGATTCACGAAATCTAGCCGCCAGCCGTCTGCCATCAGCCATCAGCAAAAACATTGCGTGTGGCTGAAACGGCTGACGGCTGACGGCTGAAAGCTGAGGGCTTTTTATGCGTGTGCTAATCGCCGATAAATTCGAGCAGTCCGGTCGTGATGGGCTGGAGGCCGCGGGCTGCGACTATTCTTACCAGCCGGACGTGAAGGACGATGGTCTGGTCGAAGCCATCAAATCGTATGCGCCCGATGCGCTCGTCGTGCGCTCGACGAAAGTGACGGAATCGATGCTCGATGCGGGAGCGTTGAAGTTGGTCGTGCGCGCGGGCGCGGGCTACAACACGATTGACGTGGCGGCGGCTTCGCGGCGCGGCATCTACGTCTCGAATTGTCCGGGCAAAAATTCCGTCGCCGTCGCCGAGTTGGCCTTCGCGCTCATCCTCGCGCTCGACCGGCGTATCGCGGATAACGTCTCCGCGCTCCGGCAGGGTCAATGGAACAAGAAGGAATTTTCCAAAGCGCGCGGCCTCTACGGGCGCACGCTCGGACTCATCGGCACGGGGCAGATCGGCCGGGAAGTGATCCGTCGCGCGAGAGGCTTCGGGATGCCGGTCGTGGCTTGGAGCCGGAGTTTGACGGACGCGCGCGCAGAGGAACTCGGCATCGAGCGCAGGGAGACTCCGGCCGACGTGGCGCGCGCCGCCGACATCATCAGCGTCCACCTGGCCCTGAAGCCCGACACGCGCGCGTTTATCGACGCGGACTTTTTCGCGGCCATGCGCGAAGGCGCGTATTTCATCAACACCGCGCGCGGCGAGATCGTGGATCAAAACGCGCTCGTCGCGGCGATGCGCGAGCGGGGGTTGCGCGCCGGGCTGGACGTGTTCGCCACGGAACCGGCTTCCGCCACGGGCGAGTTCACGGACGAGATCGCGCGCGAGCCGAACCTCTACGGCACACATCACATCGGCGCTTCGACCGATCAGGCGCAGGAGACCATCGCCGCCGAAACCGTGCGGATCATCCGCGCCTTCGAGGAGACGGGCAAAGTGCCGAACGTCGTCAACCTCGCCGCGCGCACTCCGGCCACGCACCTCCTCGTCGTGCGCCACCGCGACCGCCCCGGCGTGCTCGCGCAGGTG
>DASQMC010000036.1:0-10773 GCA_035645695.1 Pyrinomonadaceae bacterium | reverse complement strand
AGGCTCGTCGCCGAAGGCACGTTGACCACGTCGTAGGCGAGCGGCGCGTCGGGGCGAATGTTGTGGAAGCCGTACTTGGCCGGGTTCTTCGCGATCAGGATGGTCGCGAGGATGTTCGGCACGTAGTTGCGCGTCTCCTTCGCGATGAAGGGATAGATGCGCCAGAAGTCCGCCACGCCCGCGCGCGATATGGCGCGGTCGATGTTGCCTTCGCCGGTGTTGTACGCGCCGATGGCGAGTTCCCAGTTGCCGTGGTAACGGTTGGCGAGAAATTTCAGGTAGCGTGCGGAAGCGCGCGTCGCCTTCTCGAAGCCGTTGCGCTCGTCAATCCAGGCGTTCTGGCGCAGTCCGTAGCGCGCGCCCGTGCCGGGGATAAACTGCCAGAGACCGGAGGCCGCCGCCCACGAATACGCGGTCGGACGCCACGCGCTCTCGACCTGGCCGAGCCAGGCGATGTCTTCCGGCACGCCCTCCTCGCGGAAAATCCTGCGCACCATCGGCATGTAACGACCTGAACGGCGCATGCCCGTCTCCATTGTGGCGCGGCCGCGTCCCTGATAATAGTTGAGGAATTGCTGGATGAGCGTGTTGGAGTTGAAGCCGAAATCGACGGCGTTCTTGGCCTCTTCGAGTTTGGCAACGTCCTCGGTCGTCACCTGCTTTTCTTCGTTCGTCAGTTCGAGGCGGCTCAACTCGTCGAGCGGCGACGGCTCAAACTTCTGCTCGCGCAGGAAGCCGGGCTGTTGCGCGGGAACGACCGAGGCGACATCAGGCGTCGCGTTGGTTGAAACATTAACGATTTGCGCTATCTGCTGTCCGCCGGTCTGCGCCGGTGCGGCCGGCATGGCGACTTCCATGCGATAGACGCGCTCCACGAGTTGGAGGTAGAAGGTTTGAAGTTTGGGGTTCGAGCGCACGTCCATGCCGGATTCGAGGACGGAATCAACCGCCTTGTCGAACTCGGCGCGCGCATAATCACCCTTGCCGTCCGCGAGGTTAAGCTGCCCTTTTTTGAAATGGTCTTCGGCGGTCGCAATTATCTGCAACACGCGCGGGTTGTCTCGTTCAACGTCGTTCGCGGTGGTGCGCAGAGAGGAAGGAAGACCTTGTGCATAGGCATTCGACACCGGAGAAATCAGCGTCGTGAACATTGCAAGCAGCGATAGCAAACGGGGGATGCTCGTTTTCATCAAAATCGTCAGTCTCCTTAAAACTTCAGGCTGAAAGCGAATCCACGAGGCGGTCAGGGGTATTGGAGCTAGACCACGCGAGCGGCATCCACTAAATAAAACACGAGGGGTTTATGAATCCTTGAAAATGCCGATTCACACACCGGCTTCATAATCAGGACGGAAGCCCGTGCGGCAGTCTTGAAACTTATCACACCGCTTTTTTCGAGTCAACCCTATCTAATTGAAAAAAAAGGCGAAGCGGTTAATATTTCCATTAAAACCGCTCCGCTTTCCCGTTAGTATTAAGACGCTTTTCGTGGTGTTTCGGTTGCGTTTTTCGATCAACCAATTTGCGCGTTTTGAAACCCTTCACCCCGGAGGACGGCCGTCGCCCATTTGCGCACAATTTTAATGCGAAGAGGGCGGCGCGGGCTGCGTCAGGGGCTTCGGGCGCGCCGACCCGGATGCGGGCGGCGTAACTTTGTCCTTCAACGCCTCACGAAAGACCTGCTGGACGTTGTCCACGAAAATGAACTGAATCTCGCCGAACAATTCCTTCGGCACTTCGTCCATATCGCGCTGGTTCAGGTGCGGCAGGAGGATTTTCGTGACGCGAGCGCGCCGCGCGGCCAGCACTTTTTCCTTAACGCCTCCGACCGGCAGCACGTTTCCGCGCAAAGTGATCTCGCCGGTCATCGCCACGTCTTTGCGGATCGGGCGTTGGGCGAGCACGGAGACGATGGCCGTGGCGAGCGTGATGCCTGCCGAGGGGCCGTCTTTCGGGATCGCGCCTTCCGGAATGTGGACGTGCACGTCGTAGATATTGAAATCGTCCTCGGGTATGCCGAGGTCGCGCGCGCGCGACTTGGCGTAGGAGTAGGCGGCCTGCGCCGATTCTTTCATCACGTCGCCGAGTTGGCCGGTCAGGACGAGCGCGCCCTTCCCCTTCATCCTGAGCGCCTCGATGAAGAGCACCTCGCCGCCCGTCGCCGTCCATGCGAGACCCGTCGCCACGCCGATCTGGTCTTTTTTCAGCACCTCGTCGGGCATCACCTTCGGGACGCCCAAAAATTCGTGCAAATTCTTCGGCGTGACGTGGACGGTGTCGTTCGAGCCTTCGGCGATGCGGCGCGCGACCTTGCGACAGATCGCGCCGATCTCGCGTTCGAGTTGGCGCAAGCCCGCCTCCTGCGTGTATTGCTGGATAACGGCGGCGAGCGCGCCCTTCGAGAGGCGCAGGTGGCGCGAGGCGATGCCGTTCTCGTCCAACTGTTTCGGCATCAGGTGACGGCGCGCGATCTCCAACTTCTCTTCCTCTGTATATCCGGCGAGCCGGATCACTTCCATGCGGTCGCGAAGCGCGGGCTGGATGGTGTCGAGCACGTTGGCGGTCGTCATGAACATCACGTTCGACAGGTCGAAGGTGACGCCGAGGTAGTTGTCGCGGAAACTGTTGTTCTGCTCCGGGTCGAGCACTTCGAGAAGCGCGCTCGACGGGTCGCCGCGAAAGTCCGCGCCGACCTTGTCGATCTCGTCGAGCATGATGAGCGGGTTGTTCGTCGCCGCCTGTTGCAGAGCCTGCACGATCCGACCCGGCATCGCGCCGACGTAGGTGCGGCGGTGGCCGCGTATCTCCGCTTCGTCGTGCAAACCGCCAAGCGAGAGGCGCACGAACTTGCGGTCGAGCGCTCGCGCGATGGAGCGGCCGAGGCTCGTCTTGCCGACGCCCGGCGGGCCGACGAGACATAGGATCGAACCCTTCGGCTTCTCCTTCAACTTCCGCACGGCCAGAGCTTCGATGATCCGCTCTTTGATCTTTTCGAGGCCGTAGTGGTCTTCGTTTAAAACCTCTTCGGCCTTTTTGAGGTCGAGGTTGTCCGTCGAAGTCTTCGACCAGGGAAGGTCGGTCATGATCTCCATCCAGTTGCGCAGGGTCGCCGTCTCGGCTGCGTCCGGGTGCATGCGTTCGAGCTTCTTGAGTTGGCGCAGGGCTTCGTCCTCGGCGGCCTTCGGCATGCGCGCCACTTCGATCTTGTCGCGAAACTGCGCGATCTCTTCGGCGAGTTCGTTGCCCTCGCCGAGTTCGCCCTGTATGGCCTTGAGTTGCTGGCGCAGGTAGAACTCGCGTTGCGAGCGGTCGATGTCGGCGCGCGCCTGCGTGTTGATCTCCTGCTGGACGGTCAACACTTCGATCTCTTTGTTCAGGAGTTCGTTGACGCGGCGCAGGCGCGCGGTGGTGTCGGCGATGTCGAGGACGCTCTGCGCGTCTTCGACCTTGAGTTCGAGATTCGACGCGGCGAGGTCTGCCAGCCGTCCCGCCTCGTCCAAGTTGGCGACAATCGCCATCACTTCGGGCGAGATGTTCTTGCCGAGGTTCGCGGCCTTCTCCATCGAGGCGCGCACGTTTCGGACTAACGCTTCGACTTCGAGCGAACGCTCCGGCGCGGGCGGTTCCTGCATCACGCTCAACTTCGCGCGCAGGTATTCGCCGCCCTCTTCGACCGATTCGAGATGAGCGCGCGTCAAGCCCTGCACGAGTATGCGCGTGCGCCCGTCGGGCAGTTTCAACATGCGCATGATGACGGCGACCGTGCCGACGCGGTAGAGGTCGTCGCCCGTCGGTTCCTCCTTGTCGAGGTCGCGCTGCGAGGCGAGCAGGATCATGCGGTTCTCGCCGAGCGCTTCGTCAACGGCGCGGATCGATTTCTCGCGCGAGACAAACAGCGGCACGATCATGAACGGGTAAATAACGATGTCGCGAAGCGGGAGCACCGGCAGCGTCTCGGGAATCTGTAACTGCTGCTCGCCACTCTCGCCCGTCGCGTCCAAACCCTCGGCAATGTCTGTAATTGATGGCATATAATTTTAAGTGTGAAGGATGAACGCGGAACGCGGAAGTAAAAGCCGTTGTCTTCCGTTCATCGTTCCGCGTTCATCCTTCATCGTTCGCTTTAATCTGTACTTTGAACTCCGCGCCGCGCCGGTCTGCGAGTTTGGGCAGGCGGACGCGCAGCAGGCCGTTGTTTAATTCAGCCGTCGCGCCGCGCACGCGCACAGGCCAGCGCAGCGGGATGGTGCGGTTGAAATTTCCGTAACTTCGCTCAGAACATAGATGCGAGATCGAGCCACGAAGTACGCGCCTTTTCTTTTTGCCGCTGATACGCAGGTAACTGCTCGTCACGCTGACTTCGATGGAATCAGCCGACGCGCCCGGCAATTCCACCGAAACCCAGATCGCGTCCGCCGTTTCGCACAAATCGACCGGCGGCGACCACGCGCCCGGAATGGCGAGCGAATTGTCGTCCGCCACGGCCTGCAAAGCCGCGAGCAGACGCCCCACGCGATTGCGCAGACGCTCGATCTCGATCCGCTCCAACCCGATAACCTGACCGACGTTTTTCATCTCTTTTCAGGTGACAGGTGACAAGTGACAGGTGACAGGAAAGAACAAGGTTTTTGTTTTAACTTGTCACCTGTCACTTGTCACCCGTCACTTTCTCATGGTCTTTTTGTCGCCGTGTTGCCGCCGCCGCTCTGGCGTGAGCGCACGAGGGTTTTCAGTTCGTGCATGAACTCGGTCACGTCTTCAAATTCGAGATAGACGGAGGCGAAGCGCACGTAGGCCACCTTGTCGAGTTCTTTGAGACGGCGCATGACCATCTCGCCGATCTTGCTCGTCGGGCGTTCGCGCTCCGGCGATTCCTGCACGTACTTCTCGATCTGGTTGACGATGGCGTCGAGTTTCGACGAAGGCACGGGGCGCTTCTCGCAGGCGCGCAACAGTCCGGCCATGATCTTCGTCCGGTCGAACGGCTCGCGCCGCTCGTCCTTTTTGATGACCATGTAAGGGATTTCGTCGATGCGCTCGTAGGACGTGAAGCGTCGCTCGCACTTGAGGCATTCGCGGCGGCGACGGATCGCGTCGCCCTCGCGCGATTCGCGCGAGTCAACCACCTTGTCTTCGAGGTATCCGCAGAAAGGACATTTCATAGAGTCTCCGTTTGCATCCGTTCGGGAAAGTTAAGGCCGGCGGCGGGCGTTCGCACTCGCCCCAACCCGACCTCGCTTGACGACCCCTGTTCGTTCAGGCTCGCGCGCCTGCGCGTCCCGTCAGCGTTGTATCCGTTTCGCGCCCCGGCTCGTCGTCGTCGTCCTTGCGCGCGTCGCTCGAAGCCAGGTTGCGCAGGCGTTCGAGGCTCACGTCGCTACGCAGGAAATAGTAGAGACCGAACACGAGCGCGGGCGCAAATACCACGAGATGCAGCACTATCGAGATGGCGGCGGCCTCTTCGCGCGCGATGCCGAGAAAGATGAGACCGGCGGCCGTCGCGGCGTGGAAAGCCCCGGCCGCGCCGCCCGGCGTCGGGACGAGCGAACCGACCAAAGCCCAGCCGAGCACGAACAGCGTCTCGGTCGCTCCGAACGGCAACCCGAACGCGCGCAGCACGAGCCAGTTCGCCACGGCGATGATGCCCCACAAGAGCGCCGTCAGCCCGACCGTCTGGGCGAGAGCGCGCGCCGAGACGAGCACGCTCAAAGCGCCCGCGACCTGTTCGAGCAGATGCGTGAACATTCCGCCCGCGCGTTTGAGCAATCCGGGCGCGCGCTCAAACCTCGCCGCGCACCAATCGATCACTTGCCGCGAATATCGTTTGAAGACGACGAGCGCAAAGATGCCGGCGGCGGCCGCGACGAGCAGGATGATGCCCGCCTCACGCACGCGCGCATAGTCGGCGACCGCATTGCCCCCGCCCGGCGGTTGAAACCAGATGAGGTTGACGGCAAAGAGCAGGACGACCGCCGCCATGTCGTAAATGCGCTCGACGCCGATGGTGACGAACGCCGCCGAAGGGCGCACGCGCGCGTCGCGCAGTGGCAGAAAAGTCGGCCGCACCACCTCGCCCGCCCGCCCGATCAAAAAGACCGCGCTGAATCCGACGGTCGTCGCGGCGAACAGTTCGCGCAGGCTCGACTCCGTGAGCGGCGCGAGCAGCGCGCGCCAGCGCAAAGCACGCACGAAATAAGTCGCCCAGACGATGAGGACGGCGAGCGCGATGAGACGCCAGTCCGCGCGACCTATGGCGGCGCGCACGCTCGTCCAGTCGAGGCCGCGCCCGAACCACCAGAGGACGGCGGCGACGATCAGAGTCAAAACTATAAATTTGAGATAACGACGCAAATCAGGCGTTCCCGGAGACGTTTTGCTTAACGAAAGATTGCGCTCATGAAAGCGCGTCTCTTGACCTCTCGCGACTTACCGACCACAATATGTTGGGTGGCATGGTAAGGCTACAGTATTCAGGATCAAGTCGCAAGAAGGGATGCCGGAAGGCGGAAGTCCGTCAAAGGCTGGCGGATAATGATGCGCCGGGCGGTTCGGCAAACCGCGACGGCCTGAAGTTCGCCGGATGCGCGAGGGGCGTGCGCGTCGAATGTTCCGGCGCGCGCCTCGCCCCGCGCCATCTTCGTCTTACTCCTTTCTGCCCGCCGGTTTTACGGGGAACTTTCCCTTTCCGCCCGTCGTAAACGGGTACGGCAATCGAGTTCTCCGCCGCCGAGACGCAGAAATTTTACTCGCGGCAGGACGGACGGAAGGGGCGTCGGAAGTGTTGGGAGCTGCAAAGGCTTTGACGGTCAACGACGGTGCCGAACTGGTCAGAAGATGTCGCGCGGGCGATGGCGCGGCGTGGGAGGAGATCGTGTCTCTATATTCCCGCCGCATCTACAACCTCGCCTATCGCTTCACCTCTCGCACCGACGCCGCGGAAGATTTGACGCAGGAAGTTTTCGTTCGCGTCTATCGCTCGCTTGAACAGTACGACTCGAAACAGGGCGACCTGCAAAACTGGCTGATGCGCCTCGCGCGCAATCTGGTCATCGACGACTACCGCAAGCGGCAGCGCGCGCCGCAGGATTCGCAGGGAGAGGATTTGGAGGTACACACCTACCACCTGCGCGCGGCAAACTCTTCGCCGCACGCGGAGATGGAGCGGCGCGAACTGGGCGAGCAGGTGCAGGCCGGAATCGACAAACTCGCGCCCGACCTGCGCACCTGCGTCATCCTGCGCGACATAGAGGAGTTGAGCTATCAGGAGATCGTCGATCTCCTGCAGATACCCGAAGGCACCGTGAAATCGCGCATCAATCGCGGGCGGATCGAACTGGCAAAGGTACTGAGGCGCATGCGCGTCGTCGCCATGAGCGATGTTTAGTCAAACGCGAAACGATGAAGGAGGAACGATGGATAAGAATTGAAGAATTGAATCATTGATTCATTAGTTCAATGAAGAACTGAAATATTGAATCAATGAAGCAATCAAACAATGAATCAATTCTTATTCATCGTTCATCGTTCCGCGTTCATCATTTAACAAGAAGGGTGAAACGAGAATAAAGATGCTGTGTTCGGAATTTGAAGATTGTTTGACTGACTACCTTGACGGGCTGCTCGCCCCGGCGGCGCAGGTTGCGTTCAACGGCCACGCCCTCCGGTGTCCGGTCTGTCACGATCTCCTGAGCGAAGTTAAAAACACTCTGCGCGCCTGTCGCACGGCGACGCCGCCCGCGCCCGCCGCCAGTCTAGATGCGCGCATACTTATGCAGACCGCGCCCGAATCGGCGATGACGTGCGGCGAGTTCGAGGATTACCTGACAGACTTTTTGGACGGCTTCCTGCCCGCCACGCTCTACCATCGTTGGGAGCGGCACGCGGCGTTGTGCGGCCAATGCACGAATTTGCCCGGCGAGGTAGTGCGCTCCATCGGCGCGTGCTACACCTACATCAGCGAGGAACGCCCCGTGCCCGCCGCGCTGCACGCTCGCATATTGCAAGCCACGCTCGGCACGACCGAGGCGGAACGCCTGCGCGCCCCGCTCGGCGCGCGTCTCGCGGAATGGATGCGCGGCTGGCTCGACGTGATCGTCTCGCCGCAACTCGCGACCGTTGCGACGATGCTTCTCGTCGCCGTGCTCGTCGGCACGAGCACGCTCTCCGACGACGGCTCAATCGGAGGCATGTACCGCGCGAGCCTGCGCTTCGCTTCGAGAACGTATGAACGCGGCGCGAACCTGCCCGTGCGCCGCGCCGTGATGTCGGGCGATTTGAAGGGAGTGGCCGGCAGCCTGGAAAACCTTCTCGGTTCGCCCGGACAGGACGAGAAGCAGAACGCACAGCCAGCCCGTAACGGATCGAACGAGCAGCAGCAGCAACAGGCCGGACAGCAAAAACGTTAGGCCGGAACACGGCCGCGTTAGTGAATGCGGCGGGTTGGAAGAAGCGGCGGGTTAACAGAAGTTAAATTTTAATCGCCCCGTTGCAAGCGCCGAGCGGGGCGGCGCGAAGAGAAGTTGATGAACTGTTCTTATCACAACATGAATGCGGCGGTTGTGCAATGCGGTCGTTGTTCGCGGCCGCTGTGCCCGGCGTGCGACCACCGCATACGCGGGTTTCCGTATTGTCAGGACTGCATCGTGGCGGGCGTCGAACTGTTGCAGCAGCAACCGGCCTTGCTCCACGCCCCGCAGCAGATACGGCGCAGGACTTCCAAGTGGGTGGCGACGCTGCTCTCTCTGCTCCTGCCCGGACTCGGCGCGGCCTACAACGGGCAAACCTCGAAGGCGCTCGTCCATTTCGCGCTGTTCGCGAGTTGCTGGCAGATGGCGGCCGTGACGAACGCCGTCGCCTTCTTCGTGCTCGGCGCGCTCGGCGTCTGGTTGTTCGCGGCGGTCGATGCCTACCGCACCGCGCAACTCATACGCGCCGGCCTGACGCCCAACGCCGAATCCGACCCGATTGCGCGTCGCCTCTACGGCCACCCGCTCGCATGGGCTATCGTGCTCATCGCGCTCGGCTCGATCTTTTTGCTGAACACTTTATTCGGCATCCAGTTTCCCGTGCGCCAACTGCTCCCCGTCGCGCTCGTCCTGCTCGGCGCGTACATGCTTTTCGATTTCCTGCGCACGCGACGCGAACGCGACGCGAGCGCGTTCGATGCGTTGAACGCGCCCCGTTCGTTCATGGACGGCGCGCCGCTCGACATGACGCGGTTCAGCACGGGCGAACTCAACTCGCAACTGACCGGCGCGCGCAGCAGCAGCAATAAGACGGACGCGTCGTGGCCGTTCGACCGGCGCGTGTGATCCGGTTTCGCGCGTCGAGCGCGCGTCTCGCCACGCGACGAAGTTGTTTGTTATGATGAGGGCGCGCGGGACGGCCGGGTTCGCCGCCTTGCCCTTAGAAGAAATATTCGGCACGAGGGAGATTTTTCATGACGGCACTACTCGCAACATTCGGACGCTGGGGCGGCATCCTGACGCTCATCGCGCTGCTCATCGTACTGGTCAAACAACTCATCGCCTTCTTCGCCTTCCTGATGGTCGCGCTCAAGATCGGCATCATCATTGCCTTCGTCGGCGTGTTCCTGCTGATCGTCCTCACGATGTTGCGCGCGCGCGGCCAGCGCCGCCGCGAGGCCGGCGACTAAAGAGGTAAGCTACAAGGGGGTCGCGCGCTTAATTTTTGAGTTCGCACGAGAGGCTCGGTTCAAAGTTGCCGGAAGCAATTTTGAACCGGCCTTTCGTCTTTTGTTAAAGAATTTTCTCAGGTTTCGGCGGTTGCAATCCTTCGGCGGGGTATGATAGGGTGCTGCCCCTTAAGCAGATCAAGCGGCTCGCCTCGCGATTACAGGTAATACCCGTATCAGGCTGCCGACTGCCGTAAACAGGCAGGTTCAAACCTAATAAAGAAGCCCCCAATTGTGGTTTCGCGCACCGTCGCCGAACTTCGGATGACAGTGACTTTCGCGCTTATCTGCGCTGTTCCCTGTGTGTTTTACGCGCAGATTAGTGATAAAGGAGCACATTCTCCCGATGACCAGAGACGACCGTCTTTACGCTTTCATCGTCGCCCGCACCTCGCGTTCACGTTCCAAAATTCGCCGCATCAGCATTCATAAACGCTGGCTCAAGGCCGGAAGCGCGCTTCTGTGCCTCGTCCTGTGCGCCGCGCTCTACGGCCTCTACGGCATGTTCCGCGAGGCGCAGCACTTGAAGATCGAACACGAGAACACACGGCTGCGTGTGGAGAACGAAAAGCAGCGACGGCAACTCGAACATTTGGAAAACCGTGTGGACGCCATCGAGGACACTTCGCGGCGCATCGCGGAAATCTCCGGCGCGCCCGTAGAGGACGATGAGAGCAAGCAGGGCACGAGCGAGCGCGGCGCGGGCGGCCCGCTCGTCGAGATGGAGGAAGCGGCCATCGCCGAAGTCGAAACGCGCGCCGCCGAACTCGAACGCGAACTGCGCGTCTACGAGTCGGCCTTGCGCGAACGCGCGCGCATCCCTTCGATCTGGCCGGTCGCGGGAGGCGAAACGACGGATAGTTTCGGCGGGCGTCGCGATCCTTTCGGCGGCGGCTCGTCGGAGTTTCATTCGGGTCAGGACATTTTCGTCGAGCGCGGCACGCCCGTCTACGCGGCGGGGATCGCCACGGTGAAGTTCGCGGGCACGCAGAGCGGCTACGGACAGATCGTCATCCTCGATCACGGCGGCGGAATCACGACGCGCTACGGGCATCTCTCGAAGATCGAAGTGGTCGCCG
>DASQMC010000035.1:0-118490 GCA_035645695.1 Pyrinomonadaceae bacterium | reverse complement strand
ACGTAAGCCGTCGTTTTTGAAAGGGCATCAAGGCTTTTAAGAGTTCACGGGGGATCGGAAGATGAGGAACTACACACGCAAAATCACGTTCGGCGTCGCCCTCGGGGCAATCGCCTGCGCCTTATTGCTCGGCGGAAATTTGTTGCACGGCGCAAGCGCGCAACGCATGAACACGCAGCGCAGGAACGTCCGGCAGGTGAGCGTTGACCGCGGCACCATCGCCCGCGCCGAGTCCTACACGCGAGATCGTTTCAACTACTTTACGGAGACGCCGCGCGGCGCGCGCGTCGGCGCGGTGAACCGGCCGAGCGGGGCAGCCCTCGGCGCAATCGACGCGGGATTATCCGATCTCTTCACGGCCGCGCGCCGCGCCGGTTATCGCGCGGGTCTCAACCATAGCGATTACGTCGTCTTCATCGCGCAGGCCGACCGCACGCGCGACAGCACGGGCGCTTACTCGCCCGACATGTCCTTCGGCGCGGGCGTCTACGCGGGCAGCGTCTACGACCGTGGCGGCGCAATCTTCGCGGCCGGGATGGTTTCTTCTTACAGCCCCGCCGCGCTCGTCGTCGCCGAGCACGAACGCGACTTCGGGCGCATGGCGAACGTCGTCCGCTACGAAGGCGAACATCTGATCCTCTACCACAACGACCGTCGCCGCTTTCAGGAAACTTCCGACCACACGCGCGGCGGCGCGCACCCGATACTGCGGTAACGGAAAGCACGAAGGTAAGTATGAAGCAGGAACGATGAACGCGGAATGAAGATCAACTTTCTTCATTCCGCGTTCGTCTTCTCTACTTCTACTTCTACTTCTACTTCTACTTCTACTTGATCAGTTTCGCCGTGAGCACGAGGATCAGGGCTTTGTCGCGAAGTCCGGCCGTGCCGACGACGACCTTTTCGCCGTCGCGCACGCCCACATCGCCGCGCACGATGGCCTTGTAGCCTTCCTTGCCGTTAATTCCGAAAGTAAAGTGTCCCAGTTGCACGGTCGTCACGCCCGCCGGGGTGGTGCTCAACGTGAGCGAGCTGGCTTGGAAGTTATAGTTGAAATCACGCGGCGCGTTTTCGCCGGGCAAGTTCAACTGCGCCACGCCCTCGCCCTGTACGATGCCGGGCGATAGGCCGGGCCGGTCTTTGGCACGCTGGAGGATCGAGGTCAGCAGGTGATAACTCTTGAAATTAAGAGTGGCCTGCAACTGCCCGATGACATCGCGCAAATCGGCCGGGTATTGATTCGCGCCGCTCGCCGCGTTCGACGCGATGAGCACATGCATGCGCAACTCGATGTCGGGGCGCGGCGCGTCAGGCGTGTCGAGGCGCTTTAAAGCCTCTTCGATAGTCGCGATGTTTTCGGGAAAGTCGCGCACGGTCAGCGTTTTGAAGTTGCGATTGTAAGACGCCTGCGCGCCCTTATGCCCGCTCGTCAGCAGACTGATAACCGAGTACAACGTTTCAGGATCGCGATATTTCAATTCAAAGACGCGATTCTTGAAATTGGTGTGGGTGACAAATTTGTCCTGCGGTTCAGGGGTCTGTTGCGTGTCCGCCTGTTGCGCCGCGGCGACGTGGACGCAACCGAGCGCGAACACGAACGCGGCGACGATTCTGAGTTTGAATGAGAACATAATCTCTCCTGTTTACCTGTCAGCCTGACCTTGAACTTTTTACTTCAACAGGTGTGGCGCGTTGTCGGCAACGGGCGACAGCCAGATGATGCGTATGTTCGGGTCGGATGTTTGAATCTCGATGCGCGAGACTTCGAGTTGCGCGCGGGGCTCGCTCTCGTTGACGCTCGCGGCGTTTATCTCTACGGCGTTCGCGCGCTTCGTCGCTTCGTCGCTCGTCGCGGGCGGATTTTGTCCGGCGGTTAAAGTAGCGTACTGCGCCGTAGATGAATTCGGCCGCACTTCGTTGCGCCCTCTCGCCATTTCCGCGCGGGCAGCGCCCGGCGCCCGTATCGCCGCTCGATGCCGCTTGCCGGTCGCGCTGCGCGTGCTCGCTTTAAACGGCGGGGGGAGCAGACGGGTGTTGCTTTCCTGCCGGGACGCTTGCGCGGTCTTTATTGCGGCCGGGGTTGTTGGGCGTTCAGCGTTCACGGCTGCGATTATTTCATCTCTCCCGCCGCCGTCGGGCGTGCGGCGTAGAGAGCCTTGAAGCGCGAGCGCGGCGATGAGAAACAAGATCAGCGACGCGGCATAAGCGAGGCGCGGGTTGAAGAGTTTTGCGAATGCCGAAGGCGGCGCGAGCATGCGTTCGCGCTTGATTTGAGCAAGCACGGAATCTCTGATCTCCTCGTAGAATGCGCCCTCGAAATCAGGCGCAAGGGTGGCCGCGCAAAACATATCCCGGCTCGCCTGATATTCAAGGGCGTTGAGGCGACACTTTTCGCACGTCGCCAGGTGGTTCCCGATGGCGCGCGTCCGCCGCACTGCAAGATCGCCCGCGACATAGAGGGGCAGAAACTTTTCGATGCGTGTGCATTTCATAATCTTAAACTCTCTTCCCGTCTCTGCGCAGCAAACGTTCGCAGTGAATCTTGAGTTTCGCGCGCGCCGAACTGATTTGCGAGCGCACCGTCACCGGGCGCGAATGCAGCACGCGCGCCACCTCCTCCGTGGTCAAGCCTTCGAGATCGCGCAAGACGAGCGCGGCGCGTTCTTTCTCCGGCAACGTCTGGAGCGCGGACAGGAGCAGCGCGCGTTGCTGCGCGCGAATGGCGTTCTCCTCGGCGTTCACGTCGCTTGCGGCGGCCTGCGGCGCGATGCGTTCATCCTCGCCGGGGCGCGGGCCGAACTGCGTGCCGCCAAGCCTTGTGCCGCGTTTACGCATGATGTCGCGACAGACGTTGATCGTGATGCGGTAGAGCCAGCCGTTGAAATCCTGTTCGGGCTTGTAGCGGTCGAGATATTTGTAGACGCGGAGGAAGACTTCCTGTGCGGCGTCGCGCGCGTCCTCGCGGTTGCCGAGCATGCGCCACGCGACGCCGACCACCCGGCGCTCGGTCTCCAACATGATCCGCTCGAAGGCCGTCGCGTCGCCGGCGCGGGCGCGAGCGACGAGCAGGGCGAAATGTTCGCTTCCTGCGGCCTCGTGCCCGGCGAGCGGCGTCTGGAGGTCGCCCGGCATCATCGCCGCGAAATGTATTGTTCCGATTGCCATTCGTGGTCGCTCTCCGTTCTCCACACACTATTCACTACCCGGCAACGCGCGAAAGCGTTGATAAGAATTTCCTGCGAGAGTGACACGCACGGAGGCGGTGCTTTGTTCCAATGCATTTGATCGTTGGCATTGAAACGCGAAAGAGCCGCGAACGGAAAATATGTTGACGAGCGCGCGGCAAACTACTACAAGAGACGTTCGCGCGTCCCGCGCATTCAACTCGACCGCCATGGGCAAGCTGCCCGCAGTCTTACAACTCTTACTAATGGAAAGGTTCAATCGAGAGTTAATTCATGCGCCGCATTGATCTGAAAAAAGCGCAGGTCGCGCGTTCCAGCACGATCCGGGGCATCAATCAAGCCCCGCCGTGTAACCGCCGCAGCGCACGGCGCTCAAGCGCCGCCCCTATGTGAGTGCTATGTTTGCCGCGCTGGTAAACTTTAAGTCGAAGGGCGCCTGGCCGCCACGAAAAACATGAGGTCGAGTTGAACGAGCATCGAAGTCTCTCCCGCGCCGGTCTTGCGTTAAAGCTGTTACTAACCGGCGCGATTATTTTGCAGGCCGCGTCGTGCCGGGCGACGCGCGAGCCGTCGCCCGCGTTGCGGATGCACGCCGCGCCGACGAACAATTTGTCGCCGTCCGACCGCGCGGAGATTTTTGAGCTTGTCTGGGGAATTGTTAACGAGACGTATTACGATTCGTCGTTTCGCGGAGTGGACTGGAAGGCCGTGCGCGAACGCTACCGCCCGCGCATGGAAGCCGCGCCGAACGATCAGGAGTTCTACGCGTTGTTTGAATTGATGCTCGCCGAGTTGCGCGACGCGCATACGGGCTTTTCCCCGCCTCCGCCGCCGGGCACGCCGCCCGACGGTCAACCGGGCAGCCTCGGCCTATCGCTCGCCGAGATCGACGGGCAGACGGTGGTGTCCGAGGTTGAGGCGGGTTCGGGCGCGGCGCGCGCGGGGGTGCGTCCGGGGATGATTTTGCGAACGGTCAACGGCCGCCCCGTCGATGAGCTGTACGCACTGATTCGCGCCAACTTCGCCGGCACGTCTTCAGAGCGCGCGTTCGGGGTTTTGCAGCGGCGCGCAATCCTCCACGGCGGTTTCCTGTCGAAGCCGCGCACGCTCGGTCTCGTCGATTTCGACAACTCGGCATTTGAAGTGACGTTGGAGCAAACGGCGACGACTGCGACACGCGCGGCGCACTTGGAAGCGCGCCGCCTTGCGTCCGGCTGCGGTTACATCAAATTCGACAGTTGGGCTCCTCCCGCCGACCGTCGCTTCAATGAAGAACTGGCAAAGTTGTCCGGCACGACCGGCCTCATCATAGACTTGCGCGGGAACGGCGGCGGCCAGACCGACGTGTTGCACAACATCGCCAGCAACTTCTTCGCCGCGCCCACCTACACGGGCGGGTTCCGCAGGCGCGACGGCACGCTCGACCGCTACATGACGCATGTTCCCGAACAGGTTTATCGTCAACCCGTCGTCATCCTCATCGACGAGCGTTCGGCCAGCGCCTCGGAGACTTTCACGACCTTCATGCAGGAGAGCCGCCGCGCCCATATCATCGGCAGACAGTCGAACGGTTCGACGCTCAATACGAGAATCCGGCGCGTGAAAGGGGGCGGCGAACTGCGCGTCAGCATCCGCGCCTACATCTCGCCGGGCGGGCGCAACCCCGAAGGCACGGGCGTCGTCCCCGATGAGGCCGTACCGCTCACGATTTCGGATTTAAGACAGGGGCGGGACGCCGCGCTCGAAGCGGCGGAAGCGTATCTCGCGGCGACGGCGCAGCGGGCGTTGAAAGGGGATCGTAACGCGCGGCCGTCTCAACCTTGAGCAACCGCGGCGGGCGAGATTAGAGGCGGAAGCGTCATAACCACTTCGTCAGCAAATAGCGATCATGATCGCGAAAGCCCGCCCGCCGGTACAACTTCTGCGCCCGCGTGTTCTCGCGCTCCACTTCGAGATGCAGAGCGGCGATCCCTTGCGCTCGACAGACTCCGGCGGCAAATTCGATGCCCGCCTGACCTATGCCGCGACCGCGAAAAGATTCACGCAGGTAGATTTCGTCGATGAAGGCGTCGCGCCCGTGAAACTCAAGGCTGAAGCCGAACGTCACGACGAGATAGCCCGCCGTCTCCCCGTCCACGCGGATCAAAGCGACGACTCCGAACCTCTCTTCGCTCAAAATTTGCCGCAACGCATCGCGCGCCGCTTCCTCGTCGAATGCCAGATGCTCGACCGCGTAAAACTCCCGCATCAACACTAGGAGTTCGTCAGCATCCGGCGCATTGGCGAGAGTAAAAATGGGTTTCATTGGAATACGCTTTCAAAGGGCGGGCTGAGAGAGTTTCGACCAGACCCGAAGCCTCACTTCGCGCCTTAGCCTCACTTCGCGCCTTTGTCTCACTTCGCGCCTTTGCCCTGCGTGATCGTGACGACGCGGTCGAGGCCGGGGAGGCTCACGGTTTCGAGCGTGCCGTCAGGCCATTTCACTTCGAGCTTGTCGAGCCTGGCGGCCGCACCGAGTCCGAGGTGCAGGCTGGGGTCGTTTTGCGAGGCGTAGCCCGCGCCGCTGACGAGGTCGAGACGCTGGCGCAGCGCGCCCGTCGTCGCATAGACGATTGCGCCGGTCGCATCGCGCGGGCTTTTCTTCGCCGGGTCGCCGACGAGGCGGATGATGAGCCAGCGGTTTTTCGTTTCGCTCACGTTGCGCAGAAGGGCGGGCGCGGCGTCGCAGTTGTTGAAGACGGCGTCGAGGCGGCCGTCGGCGTCGAAGTCCGCGACGGCGAGGCCGCGCGCGGCGTAGGCTTTCGCGAGCGCGCTCCCCTGCGCGGAGGCCACGCGCTCGAAGACGCGTTCGCTCGCGCCCGCCCCTTGCGCGCCGCGCGTGTTCGCGACGTTGCGAAAGAGCAGCGGTTGCTGCGCCCAACTCGTGCCCCACTGGTGATCGTCCACCGCCGGGTAGACGTGGCCGTTGGCGACGAGCACGTCCTTCCAGCCGTCGTTGTCGTAGTCGAAAAACGTCGTGCCCCAGCCGAGGAAGGGAATGGTCGGCTCGCCGTGCCCGGCCTGAAACGTCATGTCGGTGAAGTTGCCTTCGCCGTCGTTGTGGTAGAGCGTGTTGGAGTCGTCGGAGAAGTTGGTGACGTAGAAATCGACGCGCCCGTCGTTATCGTAATCGCCGACGCCGAGACCCATCCCGGCCTGCTCGCGCCCGTTCTCGTTCAAGGCGACGCCCGATTCATACCCGACCTCTTCAAACGCGCCGCCGCCTTTGTTGATGTAGAGTTGCTTCGGGGTGGAATCGTTGACGACGATGAGATCGAGCAGGTCGTCTTCGTTCGCGTGGACGAAGGCCGAGGCGAAACCGTAGTAGCCCTGCGGGTCGTGTGTGCCCGTCCGCTTGCTCACGTCTTCAAACGTGCCGTCGGCCTTTTGATGATAGAGCGTGTCGCCCTCGCCCTTCAGCCCGCGCGGGCCGCACATGACCGGCACGCCGCGAAACAGGCAGAAATTCTGCGCGAGCGCGCCGGGCTTGCCCGCGTCCGCAGGGCTGGCCGGTAACTTCCTGATGTCGAATTCGACGTAGCCGGGCACGAAGAGATCGAGGCGGCCGTCGCGGTCGTAGTCGCCGAAGGTCGCGCCCGTAGACCATCCCTTGCGCGCGACGCCGAGCCGCTCGGCCACGTCCGTAAACGTGCCGTCGCCGTTGTTGCGATAGAGACGCGACGTGCCGTAGTTGCCGACGTACATGTCGGGGCGGCCGTCGTTGTCGTAGTCCGCGACGGCCACGCCCATGCCCCAGCGTTCATTTGCGACGCCCGCCTTCTCCGTCACGTCCTCGAATTTCCAGTTGCCCAGATTCCGGTAGAGCGCGGCGCGCGGCGCACGCTCTTTGCCCGCGAGGGCGGCGAAGGTCGAGCCGTTCAGGAGGTAGATGTCCGGTCGCCCGTCGCCGTCGTAATCGAAGACGGCGACGCCGCCCGAAGGCGTGTCCAGGATGTAATCCTTCGCCGCGCTGCCCGCGCGATGACGAAAGGCCGCGAGCGGGGTTTTGGCCGTCACATCTTCAAAGACGGCGGGCGCTTTCGCGTCCGTGACGGCGACGGTGCGCTTCGTCGTGTAGGTGCGCGCTTCGCCCGTGGCGGTTCCGCCCATGCCCTGTTGCGGCGGCGGCGTTGTCGGCGTCTGCGCGACGAGCGCGACGGGCAGCATGAACGACAGCGAGAGCGCGACCGCCTGCGCCGCACGAGCGTAGATTTTATGAAGCATCAAATTTCTTTCTTGCACAACGGAAAATTCAAGCGTGGCTTTCGAGGTCAGTGAATAAACAAAATAACGAGTCGTTTAGTTGCATGTCAAAGCGTTAAAGATCGCGCGGCGCGCGACAAAAGGAACTTGCGGGATAGGGCGAACCGTGCCGCGAGCTTCAACGCCGCGGGCACGGATAACGCGGCGGAAGGCGAGTAGAAAAGCATCGGCAGATTTCAAATCGGCAGATTTCAAATCGGCAAAATATCAAATTTCAAATTTCAAATCAGCGAATCTCAAATTTCAAATCTCAAAGTTCCCGGCGTCTGCGCTCTGCGTCTCGCGCGGTGCTCTTTGTGCCTGTGGCGTCAAATGCTTTGTCGCGCATCGTGTCAGGGTTCCGTGATCGTCAGGTAACGGTCGATCTCAGGCTTCGCGACCACTTGCTTCCGCCCGGACGGCCAACGAACTTCGACGGTTGAGACGCCCGTCGCCGCGCCGAGGCCGACGAGCAGGCGCGGGTCGTTTGAAGAGAGATAACTGCCCGCGTTCGTGGCGTCGAAAGTTTGTTTGCGCCCGCCCGCATCGGTGACGACGACGCGCGCGCCCGTGCCTGAGCGGTGGGATTTCGTGCCGGCGAGCGAGAGGCCGAGCCAGTGGTTCTTCGTGCCGTCGTTGCGCAGGAGGACGGGCGCGCCGTCGGTGACGCCGAGCACGATGTCCGTGTCGCCGTCGTTGTCGATGTCGCCGAAGGCCGCGCCGCGCGCCGCGTATGCCTCGTTGAAAATCGCGCCCGCCGAGGCCGAGACGTTCGCGAACTTGTGCGGCTCGCCCGGCTTCGCGGGAGGCATGCCGCGCATCAGGAGCGGCGTCTGCTTGTACTTGAGATAACTCGTGGTTCGTTCAATCGTGTCGAGGACGTGGCTTTGCGCGACGAAGATGTCGCGCCAGCCGTCGTTGTCGGCGTCGAGGAAGCGCGTGCCCCAGCCGGAATAGAGCAGCGTGATCCGGCCGACGCCGGAAGTTTGCGTGACGTAGTTGAAAGACATCTCGCCGGTGTTCAGATAGAGCGGGTAGGTTTCGTTCGAGAGGGCTGTGATGAAGATGTCGGGGCGGCCGTCGTTGTCGAAGTCGGCGGCGTCCACGCCCATCCCGGCAAATGTTCTGCCGTTCTCGTCGTAGCCGACGCCCGCGACGAGCGCGACATCGGCAAACGTCCCGTCGCCGCGATTGTGATAGAGCGACTGGCGCACGCTGTCGTTGGCGACGATGATGTCCGTCAACCCGTCCGAGTCGAAATCGGCGAAGGCGACGCCGAGCCCTTTGCCGCCGGGGTCTGCTACACGCGCCGCCGCGCTCACGTCTTCAAACGTGCCGTCGGCGCGCTGGCGATAGAGAATGTTCGACGCGCCCTTGAAATTGTCGGGGTGGCAATAGGCGCGCAGGCCGGGGCGCGGCTCGCCGCAATAGAGGTCGCCGCGCTCGAAATCCCAATCCATGTAGCGCGCGACGAAGAGATCGAGCCGCCCGTCGTTGTTGTAGTCGAGCCAGCCCGCGCTCGTAGACCACCCGCCGCCCACGGCATTCAGTTTCTTCGACACGTCCTCGAAAGTTCCGTCGCCGCGATTGCGATAAAGAATGTTCGCGCCGTAGGCGGTCAGGTAGAGGTCTGTGTGGCCGTCGGCGTCGAAGTCTCCGGCGGCCGCGCCCATGTCGTAGCCGAAGCCGCGCACGCCCGCGCGCTCGGTCGCGTCCTCGAATGTGCCGTCAGCTTTTTGCCTGTAGAGCCGGTTCCAGAAACGCGCGTCGGATTTATCGGGGCGCGCGCCGGGGGCGGGCATCGGGTCTTCGAGCCGCGCGCCGTTGGTGAAATAGATGTCGAGCCGCCCGTCGTTGTCGTAATCGAACAGCGCGACGCCCGCGCCCATCGCTTCCAACAGGTACTTGCGCGAGGTGACGGACGCGGCGTGTTTGAATTGGACGCGCGCGGCGGCCGTGATGTCTGTGAAGGTGACGGGCGAGAGCGACTGCGGCGCGGGCGCCGGGGGCGTCTTCGCGGGGTCGCCGCCAGCGCCGCTGTAGGAACGCCCGGTGCGTTGCGGCGTCGGAGTCGGCTGCGGCGCGGGCGTCGTCTTTTGTGCGGGCGCGGGTGTCGTCTGTTGTGCGGGTGCGGGGCGCGCGCCGCCTAAGAGGAAAGACAGCGCGATTGCGAGCGAAACGGGCGACTTGAAACGACGGGCGAGGGAACTTGGAATGACGTTCATCTGAAACTTCGGGCACAAACACCGGTTCTTAAAATTGTTCGCGTGGGAGACGCCGCGCCGCGCGCGCGTGTGGCGACGGCCTCGGACGTGGGGCTAACTTTACAGGCAAAGGGCGGCATAGTACAGTTACGCGCGAAACCTTGTTTGTCTTGTCGAACCCCACGCAAAATAACAATGAGACTTTTGAAAATCCTCTTCTCGCTTCTTCCACAATTGAAGTTTTACGCAACACGCGGCCTCGCATTCGTGCTCGCGCTCGGCTGCCTCGTCGCGCCCGTGGCACACGCGCAGCAGCCCGCGCCGTCTGCGGCGGGCGCGCCGGAACGCACGCGGCTCGAAGTCGTCGAAGACTTGTCCGAATCGCTCGCCAACGATCTGCTCGAACTATCAATCGCCACGCGCGACCGCGATCTCGAACGCACCGCCGCGTTCTTCCCCGCGAAACTCAACTCCGCGCCTTACCCTGCGCGCCCGCTCGCGCTCAAGGATTCGGTCAAGTGGGTGAAGACGCACGACTGGGCGGCCGACGCACCGGATGTCGTCACCGTCACGCGCAACGGCGCGCTCCCGCCCTTGAAGCTGACCACCCCCGGCAGCGAAGTTGCGAAAACTCAGCGCACGATGACGCGCGAAGAGTTCATGCGCGGCTGGGCTGAATTCCTCGCGCACTTTTCCGAGATCGAAGATGCGCGCTTCAAAGTCAAAGAGGCCAACTTTGACGAGGGCGCGCAGGCCGTCGCGGGCGCGAAAGAGCCGACGGCCGTCGTCGGCGCGACGGGCAAGGCGCGCGTCGCTTTCTACGTCATCGGGCGCGACATCGAAGGCAAGCGCGAATGGGCGCGCGGCGTCGTGAACGTCGTGGTGCGCTACGACGCCTCGAAGCGTTGGCAGTTCGATACGTTCGCGCTCGCGAGTCTCGATTCGATGGTGGCGACGAGCGATCTCTTTTCGGAGGTGGCGATTCCGGCGGGGATGGGCGCGACGCTCCCGGCCTTCGGCTCGGCGGGCAACGGCGGCTTCGTGTGGCACGGCGCGGCGGCCTCGGATTTCAATCGCGACGGCTTCATAGACCTCTTCGCCACCGCGCCCGCGCGCAACTTCCTCTATCTCAACGACGGCAAGGGCCGCTTCCGTGACGCGTCAGACGACGCGGGCGTGAAACTGCTGGCGACCGGCGTCGCGCCCGTCGTCTTCGACTACGATAACGACGGCGACGCGGACGTGTTCATCTCGAACGTCGGCGCGCAGGTATTGTTCGAGAACCGCCTCGTGCCCGACGGCAAGTTGGAGTTCCGCGACGTGTCGCAGGAATCGGGCGTCGGCGGCCTGACGGCCATCGGCTTCAGCGCGGTCGCGGGCGACGTGAACGGCGACGGGCGACAGGACATCTACGTCACCTCCTACAATCGCTACGGGCAGATCACGCCCGACTCCTGGTTTCGCGCGACGAACGGCACGCCGAACCTCCTGCTCGTCAATCAGCCGGACGGCACGTTCAAAGAAGAGGCCAGGCGTTGGGGCGTGGAAGACAGCCGGTGGAGCTACGCGGCGGCCTTCGCCGATGTGAACTCGGACGGCCGCATCGATCTCTACGTCGCCAACGACTTCGGCGAGAAGGCGATGTTCATCAACCGGGGCGACAAGTTCACGGACGAGGCGAAGGAACGCGGCGTCCTGGACCCCGGCAACGGCATGGGCGTCTCCTTCGGCGACTACAACAACGACGGCCTTTTAGACGTGCACGCCTCGAACATGTCTTCGACGGCGGGCAACCGGATACTGGCGCGCCTCTTCCCGAACCAGAGCGCGAAGGACAACGTTCTGAAGAAACTCGCGGCGGGCAACAACCTCTTCGAGAATCAGGGCGCGGGCAAATTCAAAGACGTGACTTCGGAGGTCGGCGGCTTCGGCGGCGGCTGGGCGTGGGGCGGCGGCTTCATTGATTTCGATAACGACGGCTGGGAAGACATCTACACCCCGAACGGCTTCATTTCGGGCAAATCCATGAAGGACACTTGAAGCCACTTCTGGCGTCAGGTCGTGACGCAAAAAAATGATGGCAAGGCGGAGAAGGGCGCGCTGCGCACGGATCAGACGCAGTTGATGTTTGGCGAGGGGTTTTCCTTCAGCGGCTACGAACGCGACCCGCTCTATCTGAATCTGGGCACGAAGAAGTTCATGGACATCTCCGGCGTCTCCGGCATCGACTCGATCACGGACGGGCGCGCGGGCGTCTTCGCGGACTTCGACAACGACGGCGACCTCGACGTGTTCTCCAACACGATTCAGGGTCAATCGCACCTGCTCTTTCGCAACAACGTCGGGCAGGCGAACAACTGGCTGCGCGTCGCGCTCGAAGGAAACGAGCGCACCGGGCGCGACGCTTTCAGCGCAATCGTCCGCGTCAGGACTTCTCAAGGCACGCTCACGAAGATCAAGGACGGCGGCTCCGGTTTCATCTCGCAGCACGACCCGCGCCTGCTGTTCGGGCTGGGCAGAGACGAGCGCGCCGAGTGGATCGAAGTAACGTGGCCGCACGGCAAAGTGGAGCGTTTCGCGGGCGAAGCCAAAGCGGGCGCGACGCTGTTGCTGCGCGAGGGCGCGGGGCGCGCGGAGGCAGTGAACGTCGCACGCGCCAACTTGCCCGATCCTTTGACGCGCACCGAAACGTTCGCGCTCGGGTTGAAGATCAGGGTGGGGCAACCCATGCCGGAACTCGCCTTGAAGCCCGTCGGTCGCGCCGCCACTTCGCTGCGCAAGCAATTGAAACCCGGCCGACGCGCGCTGCTGAACGTCTGGGCGACGTGGTGCACTCCTTGCGCCGCCGAGATGCCGGAACTGGAAAAACTGCGCGCGCCCCTTGCCGCGCGGGGCATTGATTTGATGGGCTTGAACGTGGACAGCGACCCTGCGGCCGACGTGAGCGGCTTCATCAAGGCGCATCGCGTGCAGTATCCGAACTACCTCGGCGGCGTGCCTGCGATTGAGAGCCTCTACGCAACTGATGAACTCTCCGTGCCGATGTCGGTCGTCGTGAACGACAAGGGCATCGTGACGGAGATCATCCCCGGCTGGTCTGCCGAGACGCGCAGGCGTTTCAGCGTGCTCGCGGGCGCGAGCGACGGGGGCGACAGCGCGGCCGACCCGGCGCGGCCGAAAACCCGGCCGCGCGCTTCTCGTCGTTGACGCGGCGGCCGGGCGCGCCGAAGATGTTTGCACGGCCGATGAAATTTCACGTTCGCACGTCCTATGAAATTCCATAAGGAGAATCAATGAGTAGAATGAGACATGATCGATTGATAGCTATGTTCGTGCTCTGCGCGCTCGTCGCGGCGGCTACCGCGATGCCCGCCGTTACCGCTGCGCAGGAGGGCGGCGGCGGCGGCGCGCCCGTCATTCTCACCGGCGCGCAACTGACGCGCATCGTGCCGGCGGGTTTCTTCTTCGAGGGTCAGAGCGCGCCCACGCAGATGCGCAACGCGGCCGCCGCGCGCTTCGGCGCGAAACAGCACGTCGTCGCCGGGATGGTCGATACCTCCGGCTACTCGGCCGACGTTCGCTCTCGCTATGAAGGCTTCTTCATCATCGACACGCCGATGATCGTCGGCGGGCAGGAACTCGCTACCGGCGCATACGGTTTCGGCTTCGTGGAAAACAACCGCTTCACCATCTCGGACGTGGGCGGCACGCAACTTTTCACCGTCAACACCGAACCCGACCGGAACTTGCGGCGACCACGCCCGCTGATGATGTCGCGCGGCGGGGGCGGCGTGCGTCTCTATAGTGGACGGCGTTTCGTGACCATCGCCGTGAGGTAGCGGCTTCGTAGTCCTGCGGCCGGGTGTTGAATTGGGTCGGGAAGTTTTTTTAACGCAGAGGGCGCAGAGGTGAAGACGCAGAGGACGCGGAGAGTTAAGATTTTCTCCGCGTCCTCTGCGTCCCTACCTCTGCGCCCTCTGCGTTAAAAAAGACTATTCGATGGCACTTAATCGTGTGTCCCTCTCAACGGTTTCGCCACGCTCCCCGTAATAAAGATTTTCCGTGCTAACACATAGACTCTTCATCGTCGTCGCCGTTTCTCTGGTCGCTCTGTTTCTTCTCGCCGCGCCGCGTTTCACGCAGCAACCGGCAACCGCTTCCGCGCAAGCACAGAGTTCGCCGGAAGCGCGCGAGGCCGCCTACCGTGCCAACAATCTCGGCGTCGCCCTGCTCGAACAGTTCAAGCACGGCGAGGGCGCGGAGCAGTTTCGCCGCGCCCTCAAACTCGACCCGCAACTCGCGCTCGCGCACATCAACCTCGCCGTCGCTCTCTACAACTTGCCCGACGCCGACGGGGCAGCGCGCGCCGCCGCCGATGCCCTTGCGCTCGCGCCCGGTGCGCCGCAGCCGCTCTACATTCAAGCCCTCATCGCACGCTCGCGCAATCAAACCGACGAGGCGCTCGCCGCCTTCCGCCGCGTCTTGCAGATCGACCCGCGCGACACGGGCGCGAACGTCAACCTCGGCCAACTCCACGCGCAGGGGCGCAACTACGCGGAGGCCGAGCGCGCCTTCCGCGCCGCGCTCGACTCCGAGCCTTACAACACGACCGCCCTCTACGGGCTGGCGAACGTTCTATTGCGTTCCAACCGGCGCGAAGAAGGCCAGAGCCTGTTGCAGCAGTTTCAAATTTTGCGCCAGAGCGGCGCGGGCACGAGCATCGGCACAAACTATCTCGAACAGGGACGCTACGCCGAAGCCGTCACCTCGACGGGCGCGGAGGCCGGACTCGTCGAACGCAAAACGCCCGAGGCGACTTTCAACGACGCGACCGCAACCAACCTGCCAGCCGCCCTGCCTGCCACAGCGCCCGCCGTCGCACCTAAACCCGGAAGGCCGACGCGCCGCGCCGCCGCCGTCCCCGCGTCTCAGCCGCGCCGGCGTGGTGGAGAGCCGTACGAGGTGTTACTTGACGGGCAACAATCCGCCACGCGCATCTTCGAGCAAATCGGCGGCGGCGCGACGTTGTTCGATTTCGACGGCGACGGTGATCTAGACCTCTTTGAGGTTGCGTCCACCGGGCAGAAGCTATATCGCAACGATGGCGGCCGCTTCGTTGACGTGACACAGGCTTCGGGCGCGCTCTTATCGAAGTCGGCCGGGGTCGGCGCGGTCGCGGGTGATTACGACAACGATACGCGCCCCGATCTGCTCGTGCTGCGCGCAGGCGGCATCGCTCTCTATCGCAACGAAGGCGCGGGCAAATTCTCCGACGCTACCATTGCCACGGGCATCGCGCCTTATCCCCATCTCTCCGTCTCCGCCGCCTTCGCGGACGTTGATCACGACGGCGACCTGGACATCTTTATCGCCGGTCACGCCGGTTCGTCTAAGCCGCGACTCTCCGCGCCGCGAACGACGGGAAATTCCGGCGGCGACAAATTGAAGACTACCGGCGCGTCTCCCGCGCCGAATCGTTTGCTGCGCAATAACGGCGACGGCAGTTTCACGGATGTCACGGCTGCGGCAAAAGTCGGGGGCGGCTCGGAGAGCGCCGTCGCCGTCGTCCCCACCGATTACGACAACCGCCGTGATGTCGATCTGCTCGTCGTCAACTACGAGGGCGCGCCCGCCCTCTATCGCAACATGCGCGACGGTTCGTTCCGCGATGTCGCGCGCGAGGTAGGCTTGGATGTGCGCGGGCATTTTCTCTGCGCCGCGGCGGGCGACGTGAACAAGGACGGCTATACGGATTTCTTTTTCGGCGCGGAAGGGGCTGCGGGCGTCTTCGCCCTGAGCGACGGGCGGGGGCGTTTCAACACCTCGACCGCGCCCGCCGCGACCATGAACTCCGGCGTCGCACAGTTTCTCGATTACGACAACGACGGGCTGCTCGATCTGCTGACGGTCGCGCCAAACGGCCTGCGCGTCTGGCGAAATCTCGGCGACGAGTGGCCGGAGGTGAGCGAGCGCGCCGTCGCGCAGGCGTTGCGTGGGAACAACTCACAAGGGAAGCCGGGAGCGTTTCGGCGCGTCCTCGTCTCCGGCGATGTGGACGGCGACGGAGACACGGACGTTATGCTTCGCGACGCATCGGGCGGCCTGCGCTTCGGGCGTAACGACGGCGGCAACCGAAATCTCTCGCTCGCCGTGCGTCTCGCCGGACGCGTGAGCAACCGGGGCGGCGTCGAGTCGAAGGTCGAGATGCGCGCGGGCAGCCTGTGGCAGAAGTTGGAAGTTTACGCGGCCGTTCCCGCGCCCGCCCCGGCCGATCTCGTCTTCGGATTGGGACGGCGCGAGCGTGCCGACGCGGTGCGCGTGCTGTGGCCTTCGGGCACGGTGCAGTCCGAGACGGAGTTTGCGGCGGCGGGCGTCCTCGGCGAGAGGCCGAACAGCGGCGAGCCGCGCACCACGGCGGCGGGGACGACGACGCTGACCGTAACGGAACTTGATCGCAAGCCCTCCTCGTGCCCGTACCTGTACGCGTGGAACGGCGAGAGGTTCGAGTTCGTGACGGATTTCATGGGCGGCGGCGAACTCGGCTACTGGGTCGCGCCGGGCGTGCGCGCCGCGCCCGACCCGGACGAGTACGTGCGCATTCGCGGCGATCAGTTGAAGCCGCGCGACGGGCGTTACGAGTTGCGTGTGACGAACGAACTCGAAGAAGTCCTCTTCATGGACAAACTGCAACTCGTCGCCGTCTCGCACCCGCGAGGCGTGGAAGTTTATCCCGGCGAGGGACTCGGCAGCCCGCTCGCGGCCGATTTTAAACTCTTCGCCACGCGCGAGGCCGCACGCCCGCCGCGCCGCGCCTTTGACGAACACGGCCACGACGTAAGCGCGCGCATCGCGCGTCTCGACCGCACTTACCCCGACGACTTCGCGCTCGAACCCATTCGCGGCTACGCCGCCGAACACTCGCTCACACTCGACCTCGAACAGAGAGATGAACTAAGGGATGAGGGCGGAGGGATGAGGGATGAGATGAGGGATGAGGGCGGGGGGATGAGGGATGAATCAGGAGATGAAGTTAGAGATGAAGTTAAAGACGAGCTAAGAGATGAGCCAAGAGATGAAGTTAAAGGGAAGAGAGTTGAGAGAAAATCGCGCCCGGCCGCTTCGCGCGCCCTCATCCCTCATCCCTCATCCCTCATCCCTTCACCGCCCCCCCGCACGTTGCTGTTGCTCACGGGCTGGACGGATTACGCCTTCTCAAGCGACAACGTCGCCGCCGCGCAACGCGGCCTGAGCCTCAAGCCTCCCGCGCTGCAAGTGAAAGACGCGCGGGGTCGCTGGCAAACCGTAATCGAAAACATCGGCATCCCGGTCGGACGGCCGCAGACGGTCGTCGTTGACCTGACGGGGAAGTTCCTGTCGCGCCGACGCGAAGTGCGCATCGTCACGAACATGCGCATCTACTGGGATCAGATCAGGATTGACACGTCGGGCGCGCAGTCGCCCACGCAACCGACGCGGCTCGCGCCCATCGGCGCGGACTTGCGCTGGCGCGGCTTCTCGGCTCAGGCTTCGCCCGACGGGCGCGAGCCTTATCTTTACGATTACGCGCGCGTCGCATCAACTTCGCCGTGGAAAGTCTTCACGGGGCGCTACACGCGCGAGGGCGACGTGCGCGAGTTGGTGCATGCGGCGGACGATATGTTCGTCGTCTCGCGTCCCGGCGACGAATTATCGCTCTCGTTCGACGCGACCGCGCTCGCGCCGCTCGCGCCCGGCTGGACGCGCACCTTCCTGCTCTACGCCGACGGCTACAGCAAAGAGATGGACATCAACTCGGCCAGCCCTTACGAGGTCGCGCCGCTCCCGTTCCGGCGCATGAAGAAATACCCCTACAAGTGGCCGGAATCTTACCCGCGCACACCCGCGCACCTCGATTACCTCGAGCGTTACAACACGCGCGTCGTCGGCGCGCCCTTACCCAAAATAGAAACGATGAACGCGGAACGATGAACGATGAACTGAAGACAAGTTAAATTCATTCATCGTTCATCGTTCCGCGTTCATCGTTCATACTTTGTCTTTTGAATGATTATGGAACACATACGTTATTCTGTCGCCGCCTGTCAGGTTGACCAGCCGAACCCTGTGGAGCGACGCGAGATGCGGCGCAACACTGGGCGGATGTTGTCGCTGATAGATTCGGCGGTGGCCGGTGCGGCTCCGTTTCTGCCGGTGCGGCTCGTCGTCTTCCCGGAGTTCGCGCACGCCGCGCCGGTCTTCCCGACGCTCGAAGAGCTGCGGCAAAAGTTGGCCGTGCCCATCCCGAACGAGCACACGGAATTGTTGGAGCAAAAGGCGCGCGAGCACGACATCTACATTCAGAGCGGCTCGATGCTGGAAGTTGATCCGAAGTGGCCGTCTGCTGTCTTCAATACGACGTGTCTCATCGGGCCGCGGGGCATCCTCTACAAATACCGCAAGGTGAACACGTGGATACCTTACGAAGTACATACCAGCCCGCATGATCTCGCGGGCTACGACGAGCCGCTCTTTCCCGTGGCCGACACGGAGATCGGGCGCATCGGCTGCGCCATCTGTTACGACTGGCTGTTCCCCGAAGCCATCCGCCAACTCGCCGCGAACGGCGCGGAAATCCTCGTGCGCGTGTCGGCCTACATGGACCCGTGGGGCGCGACCGAGCCGATGGACTGGTGGACTGTCGTCAACCGTTGCCGCGCGATGGAAAATATGGCCTATGTCGTCGCCGCCAATCAGGGCGCGAGTCTCAAGCACTACCCGCCCTATTCGTGGCCGGGCGGCAGTCAGGTGGTTGATTTCGACGGGAGACTTTTGGCTCAGGCCAGTCCGGGGCCGGGCGAGCGCATCGTCGTCGCGCCCGTGGACATCTCCGCGCTCAGGCACGAACGCGCCGCCCGCCGCGGCCACCATATGCTCGCGCACCTCCGCACGGAGGCTTATCCCGTCTATTCCGCGCACGCCTACCCGCCGCGCCGCCCCGACGACGACGAAGCGGACGCGCCGCTCTCCTACGAGACGAACAACGATTTGATCGACGAGGCGAAGCGCGCGCTGGCTTCTCCGCGCCGGGAGTAGGCTTCAAGCGCGCCGCCTGCCGTCGCCGTGCCGACCGAGCGCTTCAACGCGCAGACGAATTTCGACCCGGCGACCGGCCGTCTCGTCGTCGCGGGCGAAGGCTCGCCCGGCGGGCGCGACCTCGCCGAGACGGACATGAACAACTTCGGGCCGCGCCTCGGCTTCGCTTACAGCGGGTTGAAGGAAGACAAGACGCTCGTCATTCGCGGCGGCTACGGCATCCTCTACTCGACCGACGTGAGCGCCGCGCAGCCTCTTACCGCCAACCCCGGCACGGGCGCGTCGAGCTTCAACTGCAACCCGATCACGAACCCGAACGGCTCCGGCTGCGCGGGCGTTCCCCGCCGTTATTTGTTCGACGTGGGCGTGCCTACGTCGGTCGGCACGGTGGCCGCGCCGGGGTCGAGTTTCCTCGCGCCCACGGGCGGGCGTCTGCTCTTCATAGACCCGAACCGCAACGACGAGATGTACCACCAGTACAATCTGACCGCGCAGTATGAGTTCGCACGCAACTGGCTGGCCGAAGTCGGCTACGTCGGCTCGGCGGGCAGAAACCTGCTCGTACTGAATAACATCGGCACGGCGGGCGATCAGGGCGGTCCCGGCTCGCGCGAAGTGCTCGGCATCAACGAAGTGATCGCCACCCGCTACACGGGCAGTTCGAGCTACAACGCCCTGCAAACCAAACTGGAGAAACGCTTCTCGCGCGGCCTGTCGATTTTGTCGTCCTACACCTGGGCGCACGCCATCGACGATTCGCCCGGCGGCATCTGCTCGAACGGCGCGAGCGCGCGCGATTGCGGTCCCGACAATCCGCTGAGGCCGGAACTCGAACGCGGCAACTCAGACACGGACATCCGCCACCGCTTTACCTTCGCCAACGTCTACGACCTGCCGCTCGGTCGCGGTCGCGCTTTCGGCGGCGACATGCCCGCCGCGCTCGACTTCCTCGTCGGCGGGTTCCAACTCAACAACATCATCACGCTCCAGAGCGGCCCGGTCTTCAACGTCACCTCAAACGGCGGGCGCGTGGACATCATCGGCGACCCGTCGCCGACGGCGGCCGACGTTGCCGCAGGCAGGCAACTCAACCGCGCCGCTTTCCGCTCGGCGCAGACGCCCGTCTTCTCAAGCGATCCGAACGGGCCGCGGTTCGGTTCGCTCGGGCGCAACGTCTTCCGCGGGCAGAAGCAGTTCTACTGGGATGCCTCGCTTTTCAAGAACTTCCCCGTCACGTGGATCAGCGAGGAGTTCAAAGCGCAGTTCCGCTTCTCGGCCTTCAACGTGCTGAATCGCGTCAACCGTTCGGCTCCGAACGGCAACATCAACAACGCGGGCGATTTCGGCCGGGACATCAGCGAGCAGCGGCGTCGTCAGATAGAGTTCGGGATCAAACTGCTCTTCTAAACGGCCGCTTCCGGCCGCCGGTAAACAACCGCGTCCGGCCGCCGGTAAACGGCCGGAAGCGACCGCCGACGTTACAAACGAGTGGCGAGCATGCCCTATCGCTCGCCACTCGTTTATTTTATCGCCCGCGCGTCGCGCGCGCCGGGGCGCTTGAGTTCGGTGTCCCCGGACGTTAATCTTAAACGCTCCGCCAAAGAGATATTCGCCGGACTTCTTGACGGGCGACCCCTCAAAACTTCCGGCCGCCGATTCAATGCTTTACACACGCACCACACGCAGCTTTCACGTCGCGTTGACGCGCGCCCCCGGACTCCTTGCCTTCATCGCGCTCGCCTTGCTCTGCGCGATAGCAACGCCGGTTCACGCGCAACAACCGGCGGCGCCACGCCGGAGCGCGAGACAAGCCGCGCCCGTACAGACATCAAACGCGCCTCCCGCGTCGCCTCGTAACGCGCACGCAGGGGCGTTATTGCGTGAAGCCGCCGCGCTGTTGCAGGCCGGTAAACTCGTCGAGGCGGAGACTGCGGCGCGCGGGGCAGTGGGCGCGTCGCCGCGCGATGCGGACGCGCGCTCACTGCTCGGCGTCATACTCGATCAAAGCGGGCGGGCAGCCGAAGCCGAGCGCGAATATCGCGCCGCGCTCGCGGTCTCGCCGCAGCACGCGGCCTCGCTCGCCAATCTCGGCGTGCTGCTCTCGCGCACAAATCGCATTGAGGGGGCGATAGAAAGTTTCGAGGCGGCGCTCAGGGTCGCCCCCTCGAACGCCTTCGCCGTCTTCAATCTCGGCGCGCTCTACGCCGCGCGCGGCGACTACAAGCGCGCCATCCCCCTGCTCGAACGCGCCGCCGGGGTCGCGAGCCCGGCCGCCGCGCCCGCCGCTTCCGTCGATCTCGCGCTCCTGCTCACGCTCGCCAACGCCTACGCGCACGAAGGGCGGGGCGTTGATGCGGCGCGCGTGGCCGCTGAGGTAGAGAAGCGCGCCGCCGACGACCCGCGCGTCCTGTTCACGCTCGCGCTCAGCCTCGCAGAGGCGCATGAATACGCCCGCGCCGTGCCGCTCTTCGAGCGCACGAACGCCTTGCGCCCGCGTACCTTCGAGGTGCTCTACAACCTCGGCGTCGCGCTCTACAATCTTGACCGTCTCGACGACGCAAAGCGCGCCCTCAGTTCCGCCGTCGAACTTTCGCCCACGGCCGCCGAGCCCTATTACCGGCTCGGCCTCATCGCCTCCGCTCGCAACGAATCGCAGGCGGCCATCGATCTCTGGCACAAGTCGCTCGCCCTGCGCCCGTCGTTTCCGGAAGCGAATTTCATGATCGGCGAAGAGTTGCTCAAGCGACGCGCGACGGACGAGGCGATCCCGTTTTACCGGCGTGCCGTCGAACAGGACGGCGCGAAACTCATCTATCACATCCGTCTCGGCGTCGCGAACTTCCGCAGCAAGCACTACGGCGTCGCGCGCGACGTGTTCGAGACGGCCTTGAAGCGTTTCCCCGATAACGCCAACCTTCATTACCTGATCGGCTACGCGGCGCGCGCCGAAGGCCGTTACGACGATGCCATCAACGCCTTCAAGCGTTCGCTCGCGCTGCAACCCGACAACCCGGACGTGCTGACCAACCTCGGCTACATCGCCAACCAGCGCGGCGAGGTCGCCGAGTCGGAGCGTCTGCTGCGACAGGCCATCGCGCTCGATGCGAAAAACTTCGCCGCGCACCACGATCTCGGTCGCCTGCTCGTTAAACTGAGGCGTTACGGCGAAGCCGTCCCCCTGTTGGAACGCGGCGTCGCGCTCAACCCCGACGACCCCGGCGTTCACTACCAACTCTTCACAGCCTATTCACGACTCAAACGCAAGGCCGAAGCGGATCGTGAACTCGCCATCTTCAAGCGTTTTGAAGAGGCGCGCAGACACGCCCCGACGCCGCTCGGCGGCGAGGCCACGCCGAACGGCATGGGCGGCGACGAGGACAAAGCCGCGCCCGCGCCCCTGCCCGCATCCGTCTCCGGCGAGAACGTTAAACCGCCGCGCTAGTCTGAGACGGCAGGCGGCGATCATCATGCCGCGATGCGTTCATGATTTATAGCGAATTGCAAATGGCTATAATTGAGAGGAAGGCGTCGCCGGTCGCGTGCGCGGCGCGGCGTGGCGTGGCCTGAAACGTCGGAGAGTGAACATGGCAAGCAGAGGGAAGTTGATTGCGACGTGTTGGACGTTGTTGCTGCTCGGCGCAGTTTCGGGTGGGGGCTATTCGGTTCGCCACGCGGGCGCGTCGGCCGCGCAGAAGAAGTCGGCGGGCAGCCAACCCGAGCGCGCGAAAATTTTGTACGCGAACAATTGCGCGCGTTGCCACGGCGCGGACGGCAGCGGGCAGACCGCGATGGGCAGAGCCTTCGAGGCTCCCAACCTGACCGATGCCGGGTGGTGGAAGAGAGAGCGGCCAAACGATAAACGCCTGACAACTTCAATCCGCGACGGGCGCAACCGCCAGCGTATGCCCGCCTTCGGGCAGGAGTTGTCAAAATCCGAGATCGCCGCGCTCGTGCGTTTAGTGCGCACGTTCGGGGGCAAATAAACTTACGCCGCCCACGCCATAGCCTCCGGAGGAAACGACGCCAAGCGCATGCCACTTACAAAGTTCGCACAGCTTTCCATACGGTCTTACGTCCTCGCCATCATCGCGCTCCTGTGTCTCGCCGCGGGCGCGCGCGCGCAAAATTCGGCCGCGCCCGTCGTCTCGAAGGTCGAGCCGCCTTCGTGGTGGGCGGGGCACACCGTCAACCCCGTGCGCCTGCTCGTGCGCGGCGCGAACCTGCACGGCGCGCGCGTCACGGCCGGGCGCGCGGGGACGGAAGCGAGCGCGGTCGTCGTCAACCCGGCCGGTCAATCCGGCCGAAACGTATGTCTTCGTCAACGTGCACGTCAGCGTGACGGCCGCGCCCGCCGCGTTCCTTGACATGGCCGACGGCGCGAAACTCGTTCCGCTCATCGTGGCGACCGGGAGCGTGCGCGTCGCGGGCGGCGAGATCGGTTTTGAAGTGCCGCCCCGCACGGCCGTGGCTTTTAAAGTCGCGTATTGATGATGCGCGGCCTTTGATGTAAAAGTAGTGTCAAGCGGGGATTCACGTAAGAGCTTTGTCCATTTCAATAACTAAGGGGTTCGTCTGTGAACTTTTCACGTTCGAGCGGCATCTTGCTGCATCCGACCAGCCTGCCGGGGCGATACGGCGTAGGCGATCTGGGCGCAGAGGCTTACCGCTTCATAGATTTTCTCGCCGCGAGCGGGCAGACGCTCTGGCAAGTCCTCCCGCTCGGCCCCACCGGCTACGGCGACTCGCCTTATCAATCCTTCTCGGCCTTCGCCGGTAACACCCTGCTCGTCAGCCCCGACCGACTCATCGGCGAAGGCTTGCTGGATGAACGCGATCTGGCGGGCGCGCCCGCCTTCGGCGATGCTCGCGTCGATTTCGGCCCGGTCATCGAATACAAAAACCGGCTGCTGCGGCGCGCGTTCGAGAATTTTCAACGCACGACCGACACGTCCCTGCGCGGCGCGTTCGAGACTTTCAGCGGGCGCGAAGCCGCCTGGCTCGACGACTACGCCCTCTATCGCGCGATGAAAGACGCGCGGGGCGGCGCGGCGTGGAACAAGTGGGAGCCGCCGATGGCGCGGCGCGAGCCGCAGGCGCTCTCGGCCGCGCGCGAAGGCTTGCGCGAACAGACGAGCGCGCATAAGTTCTATCAATTCCTTTTCTTCAAACAGTGGCACGCGCTCAAGCGTTACGCGAACGAGCGGGGCATCTCCATCATCGGCGACATCCCGATTTTCGTCGCGCACGATTCGGCGGACGTGTGGACGCACCCGCGCCTCTTCAAGTTGAACGAAGACGGCAGCCCGCGCGTTGTGGCCGGAGTGCCGCCCGATTATTTCAGCGCGACCGGCCAACTCTGGGGCAACCCCCTCTATGACTGGGAGAGCCTCCGCGCCGACAATTTCCGCTGGTGGATCGCGCGCGTCTCTTCGATGCTGCGCACGGTGGACATCCTGCGCATAGACCACTTCCGGGGGTTCGCCGCGAGCTGGGAGATACCGGGCGGAGACACGACCGCCGAGCGCGGCCAATGGGTCAATGCGCCGGGGCGCGAACTCTTCGAGGCCATCAAGCGCGCCCTCGGCGATCTGCCCATCCTCGCCGAAGACCTCGGCGTCATCACGCCCGACGTGGAAGCCTTGCGCGACGACTTCGGGTTCCCCGGCATGCGTATCCTCCAGTTCGCCTTCGGCGGCGACAGCAAGAACATAGACTTGCCGCACAACTATCACCGCAACATCACCGTCTACACCGGCACGCACGACAACGACACGACCGTCGGCTGGTTCAAGTCCGAAGCGGGCGCGGGTTCGACGCGCGACCCCGAACAGATCGAAAGCGAGCGCCGCTTCTGCCTCGACTATCTCAAATCCGACGGCCGCGAAATTCACTGGGACTTCATCCGCGCCGTGCTCGCCTCCGTCGGCAACATCGCGATCATTCCGCTGCAAGACATACTCGGCCTCGGCAACGGCGCGCGCATGAATCTGCCCAACAGCACGAGCGGCAACTGGTCTTGGCGCTACGCGGCGGACGCCCTCACGAACGACGTGCGCGACCGCCTCAAAGAACTGACAAAACTCTACGGGCGCAACTTGAAGACCGAAGCCGGCGGCCTGAAATCCGACGAGCATTAAACGTCAGATGAATAATGACGAACATTAAACAGTCAGATGAATAATGACGAGCATTAAACATCAGATGAATAATGGCGAACATTAAACATCGGATGAATAATTAAACTCGGAAACGTTTTTTAAGTCCCGCAGGGACGATTGACAATAGCCCGGCCATTTATGGCCGGGTATAAAATGCCGGAAAAAGTTTTGAGTCCCGCAGGGACGGTTGAAACTACGATGCCGCATTCTTACCTGGGTAATCTGATGCACTGCGTCTTCAGCACAAAGGAGCGGCACAAATTCATTACGCCGGAGATGCAACAACGTCTGTGGCCTTTCATCGGCGGCATCGCGAAAGGGAACGGCATGAAAGCGCTCGCCATTGGCGGCGTTGCCGATCATGTTCATGTACTTCTCTCCCTTCCCGCGACCATGCCCGTGGCGAAAGCGATGCAATTGAGCAAAGGCGGCTCCTCGAAGTTCGTCCCCCGTGCCGAGCACGGGACTGATTGACGAGCCGACGCGGCGCGCTTAAACATAATCGTTCGCCGACGACAGTGTAAGGAGTGGAAACTATGAAGTTCCGTCATCTTTCAACGGTGTTCGCCGTCGTCGGCCTCACGCTCGCGCTCGCGGGGCGCGTCGATGCCCTGTGTGTCTTCTATAACGCGCCGCCGTGCCAGGCGTATTGGAGCGCGCAGGCGGTCTTCGTCGGGACGGTGAGGGAAGTGTCCTACTCGGCCGTCTACGAGCGGGGCGAAGGCGACGACCGCTGGAACTACCGTCGCCGCATCACGCGCTTTTCGGTCGAGACGGCTTACAAGGGAGTGGAGCGCAAACTGGTCGAAGCCGTTACGGAGGAGATCAGGCCGACTCCCGTCCGCCTGCCCGATGGAGAGATGGGGACGAAGACGCTCAGCCATACGGACTGTGATTACAAGTTTGAAGCGGGCGAAACCTATTTCGTCTATGCGAATTTCAGCGCGCAAAAGGACGGGACGCTCACCGTCCCCTCGAACCGGACGCGCAAGCTGAAGGATGCCGCCGCCGACATGGAGTTCGTCAACGAACTGCCGCGCATGACGCCGACCGCCGCGATCTTCGGGCGCGTCGTGCGTTTCGACCAGAATTTGCAGGGCGCCGCTCGTGAGAGCCTGCCGCTCGCGGGCATGAAGGTGACGGCTCGCGGCGACAAGGGCGCGTTCGAGGCGTTGACCGATGCCGACGGCAAGTATCATTTGAAGGATTTACCGCCGGGCAGTTATCGTGTGACGCCCGCCTATCCGGCGCACCTTTCCTCGGATAACGGTTCGCAATTCGCCGAGGTCGTCGCGCGCGGTTGCGCGGAACTCGATTTCTACACCCATTCGAATGCGCGCATCATAGGCCGCGTGCTCGACTCGCAGGGGCGTCCGCTGCCGGATGTCAAAGTCGATCTGATAGCGGCCGACGGCGTGGGAACAGCTCTCAGAGGCATGTACGCTTCCACGGATCAGGGAGGGAATTACGAGTTGAAAGCCGTGCCGCCGGGGCGCTTCCTGCTCGGTCTCAATCTGAGCAGCGCGCCGGATGAGCGCACCCCTTACCCGCGCACTTACTATCCCGGCGTGGGAAGCGCGGCGCAGGCGACCGTGATCACCGTGGGCGAAGGGGCTAAGCTGCCGTCTTATGATCTGCAACTGCCGCCGCGTTACGTTGACCGCAGCGTCGAGATCATCGTGACGTGGCCGGACGGACGCCCGGTGGGCGACGCCGTGTTGACTCTCGAAGACCCGGATTACACGCGCAGCGGCACCCCGACGCGCTTTAAAAAAGTTGAAGGGCAGGAAGAAGGTCGTTATCAGGCGACGGGCTTCGATGGCGTCACCTATTGGGCGCACGCCTACGTCAATCTCAAGCGGGGGCAGATGCACGCCGAGCCTGTGAAGTTCACACTGACGGAAGGCGCGGGGCCGATCAAGCTGACCATCACGTCGCACGGCGGCAACTGCCAGCACTATCGCCGGAATTAGCCGAATCACACTTTGACGCCATGAGAAGTTCGCATTGACGCCATGAGAAGTTCGCATTAACGCCATGAGAAGTCCGTTGTTTAAGTTTGCAGCTTCGCTGCTCTTGATCTTTATGTCCTATCTGCCCGATGCAAACGGCGCACGCGCGCAGGAAGAGCCTACAGCAGCAGCGACGGCGGCGGCTGTTCCGGCGTCGCGCGATTTCTCGAAAGAGACGGCGCGACGCACGCCCGATTGGGTGCGCGACGGCGTGGTCTATGAAATCTTCCCGCGCAACTTTTCCGCGCGCGGAAACTTCGACGGCATCACCGCCGAACTCGGCCGCCTGAAACAACTCGGCGTCAACATCCTCTGGCTGATGCCGGTTCACCCTACGGGGCGCGAGCGCGCGAAGGGAACTATCGGCAGCCCCTACGCCGTGCGCGATTACTACGCCGTCAACCCGGATTACGGGACGGCGGCCGACCTCAAGCGTCTCGTCTCGGAGGCGCACCGGCGCGGCCTGAAAGTGATCATAGACGTGGTGGCGAATCACACCTCCTGGGACAGCGTGCTGATGGGGAAGCCCGGTTTCCACACGCGCGACCGCGCGGGCAAGATCATCTCGCCCGTCGCCGATTGGGCGGACGTGGCCGATCTCAACTACGACAACCCGGCGCTTCGCGTCTACATGACGGACGTGCTCAAGTTCTGGCTGCGCGAATACGACCTCGACGGTTTTCGCTGCGACGTGGCCGGGATGGTTCCCACCGATTTCTGGGAAGCGGTGCGCGCCGAACTCGAACGCGTCAAGCCCGACATATTGATGCTCGCCGAATGGCACGAGCCGGAACTGCTCGTCAAAGCCTTTGACGTGGACTACTCGTGGCCGCTGCATCACGCGATGTCGGACGTGCTGATGGGCACCGAGCCCGCGACGCGCGTGCGCGCCGCGTGGGAAGAGGAGCACGCGAAGTGGCCGCGCGGCGCGCTGCACCTGCGCTTCTCCGACAACCACGACGAGCGACGCGCCATCGCGCGCTTCGGCGAACGCGCCGCGCTCGCAGCCTCCGCCCTGATGTTCACGCTCGACGGCGTGCCGCTCATCTACAACGGCATGGAAGTCGGCGACACGACCGAGTCAGGCGCGCCCGCGCTGTTCGAGCGACTCCCCATCTTCTGGCGGATCGCCGAGCGGCGTCCCGAGTTTCCGCGCTTCTACAAACAGATCATCGAACTCAGGCGACAGAGCACGGCGCTGCGGCGCGGCGCGGTCGAATGGTTGCGCAACTCGGACGAGGCGCGCGTCGTGTCTTACCTGCGCCGCGGGGGCACGGAAGAGATCGTCGTCGCGATCAACTTCTCGAATCGCCCGTTCGAGGGCACTCTCGAAGCGCCGGTCGCCGCCGGATTCGCGGACGTGACGCCCGATGTCGCGCCGCCGCTCCCGCCTGATGCGCCCGCGCCGATTCACAAACCGCGCGCCCGCACGAACACCCTCCCCGCGCTCACGCTCGACGCGTGGGGCTATCGCATCTTTCGCCGCGCGGGCAAGTAAGAGCCTCTGCGCGGCGGCGCTCGCATGAGAAAAATTCAATGGAATTCTTCGCCCCGCCTTGTTAAGCTAACGCCATCGATCAGACAGTTTTATTTTCACTGATCCGCCGGGCGGCTCGAAATCGAGTTTGAGGTTTCAAGCCTCCGCCCGTCTTTCATCTCGCACTGCACACGCGTGCGCTTCAATTCTTCCGGCTGCGACGCGGTAAAAAAAAGAAGGAGCCTGATTCATGTATAGACGCAAACTTTTCATGTTGCTCACGATTGTTTTGCTCGCGGCGGCGGCCGCGTGTACGAGCGGCGACGGCGGCGGCACGGGCGGCAACAGCGCCGGGAACACGGGCGGCGCTGCCGGGACGCGCGCGAAGAAGGGGCCGAACGACAAAATTTTCATCGGCTTCCTGATGGACACGCTCAAAGAGGAACGCTGGCAGCGCGACAAGGATTTGGTTGAGAAGCGCGCACAGGAAATCGGGGCGCAACTCTCCGTGCAGGTGGCGAACGGCGACGACAACCTGCAAATCAAGCAGGCCGAGAACCTGCTCTCGCAAAAGGTTGACGTGCTCATCGTCGTGCCGCACAACGGCGAGATCGCGGCGACGATTGTCGAGATGGCGCACCGCGAAGGCGTGCCCGTCATCAGTTACGACCGCCTGATCAAGAACGCCGACGTTGATTTCTACGTCTCGCATCAGGTCGTCAAGATCGGCGAGTTGCAGGCCGGCTACATCCTCAAGCGCGCGCCGAAGGGCAACTACGTCGTCGTGCAGGGCTCGGCCACGGACAACAACGCGCGCCTCCTGCACGACGGGCAAATGAACATCCTGAGGCCCGCCGTCGAACGCGGCGACATCAAAATTGTAGTGGATCAACCGGCGCGCGAGTGGCTGGCGAACGAGGCGTTGAACATCGTGGAGAACGCGCTCACGCAGGTCAATAACGATGTCGTCGCCGTCGTCGCTTCCAACGACGGCACGGCGCGCGGCGCGATTCAAGCCCTCGACGGGCAGCGGCTCGCGGGCAAAGTCTTCGTCTCCGGTCAGGACGCAGACCTCGCCTCGCTCCAACTCATCGTCGAGGGCAAACAGACGATGACGATCTACAAGCCTATTCAGCCGCTCGCCCACGGCGCGGTTGACGCCGCGCTGAAACTCGCGCGCGGCGAGACAGTCCAGACTAACGACACGGTCGATAACGGCCGGAAGAAAGTGCCGTCCATGCTCTACGAGCCAATCGCGGTGGACAAGGACAACATCGGCATCATCGTCCGAGACGGCTACCAGACGCTCGAAAAAATCTGCGAGAAAGCGCCCGCCGGGCAGTGTCCGAAGATCGACGCCGGGGCTGCCGCAGGAGGGCAGTAGACAACTCCCCGCTTCGGCGGACGGCCGACGCTTACGTTAAGCGTCAGCCGTCCGCCGCTCAAGTTCCCGTTCGGAAGGCGCACGGGGCGCGCGCTAAAAAGCCTCGCGAGACGCCTTCGATAACCCCTGTGGAGGATCGTGTGATGGAGGAAATACGCGAGGAGATCAGGAACATTAATTTGAAGTTTGCCGAACTCTTCAAGCACGGCGACGCGGCGGGCGTGGCCGCGCTCTACACCGCGGACGCGCACCTCATGCCGCCCGACACACCGCCCGTGCGCGGCGCGGATGCAATAGAGGCTTTCTGGCGAGGCGCGATGAAGATGGGCGTCAAGTCGGCGACGCTCGAAACCGTGGAAGTGGAATCGAGCGGCGGCGATCTCGCCACAGAGATCGGACAGTTCACGCTCGGCATGGATGCGCCGGGCGGAGGGCGCGCGGAGATGATCGGAAAATACATCGTGCTCTGGAAGCGAGACGGCGGCGTCTGGAAACTTCACGCGGACATCTGGAACGGGAACGCGCCCGCCTCCGCCGCACGCCCTTGATTGAACGAGATGGCGACCACCTTCGACAACAACGCCGGGGCAGCGCCTTTCCTGGAGATGCGCGACATCACGAAGACCTTCCCCGGCGTGCGCGCGCTCGACGGCGTAACCTTCGATTTGCGCAGGGGCGAGTTTCACGCGCTCGTCGGTGAAAACGGCGCGGGCAAGTCAACGCTGATGAAGGTGCTCGGCGGCGTCTACCCCTACCCCGAATACGGCGGCGAGATTCGCATCGAGGGCGCGGTCAAACATTTTCGCGGCGTTCGCGATGCGGAGGCGGCCGGAATCGCCGTCATCTACCAGGAACTCTCGCTCGTCAAAGAGATGACCATCGGCGAGAACATCTTTCTGGGGCGCGAGCCGCGCCGCTTCGGCGTCATCCGCTGGGACGAACTCTACGCCCGCTCGCGCCGTCTGCTCGCAGACCTGCGCCTTCCGCTCGACCCGCGCACGCCCATCCGTAATCTCGGCATCGGCCAGCAGCAACTCGTCGAGATCGCCAAGGCGCTCTCGCAAGAGGCGCGCCTCCTCGTGCTCGACGAGCCGACGGCCGCGCTCACCGACGCGGAAGTCGAAACGCTTTTTCGCATTCTCAACGACCTGCGCGCGGCGCGCGGCGTCGGCATGATCTACATCTCGCACAAACTCGACGAGGTGTTTCGCCTGAGCGACCGCATCACCGTCCTGCGCGACGGCCGCACGGTGGGGACAGAGCGGGCGAGCGCGCTCGACGAACCGGCGGTCATCTCGCTGATGGTCGGCCGCGAAGTCGGGGACATCTTCCCCGCGCCCGATCACGCGCAGGGCGACGTGTTGTTCGAGGCGCGGGGCATCACGGTTGAAGACCCGAACGCGGCGGGGAAGCTTTTGGTTGACGGGGTGAGTTTCGCGGTGCGGCGCGGCGAGGTGCTCGGCGTGGCGGGTTTGATGGGCGCGGGGCGCAGCGATCTCCTGATGGCGCTATTCGGCGCGCACGCGGGGCGCACGACGGGCGAGGTGCGCATCGAGGGCAAGCGCGTTCGCGTAGAGAGCCCGGCGGATGCCATCCGTCAGGGTCTCGGCTTCGTGACGGAGGATCGCAAGCGCTTCGGCCTCGTGCTCGACCAGACAATCCTGAACAACATGACGCTCGCCGGACTGGCGCGCATCTCCGGCCGTTTCGTGACCAACGTCGACAGGGAAGCGGCCGAGGGCAATCGCTCGATGAAAGAACTGCGCGTCAAGGCCAACTCGGTCTTCGCCGTCGCGGGCACGCTCTCGGGCGGCAACCAGCAGAAGGTCGTGCTCGCCAAGTGGCTGCTGACGAACCCGCGCGTGCTCTTTCTGGACGAGCCGACGCGCGGCATCGATGTCGGCGCGAAGCAGGAAATCTACGCGCAGATCAACCGGCTCGCGAAGTCCGGCCTCGCCATCGTGCTCGTCTCCTCGGAACTGCCCGAAGTGCTCGGCCTCTCAGACCGCGTGCTCGTCCTGCACGAAGGGCGCGTGACGGGCGAGTTCACTCGCGGCAGCGCGACGCCGGAAAAAGTCATGGCCTGCGCGACCGGCCACACACAAACGGCCGCGTAAATTTTAAGTTTATAATTCTCATCGGAGTGTCCATGAGCCAACAAGCAAATGAGCCGGTAGCGGATCGCCCGCCGGTCAACTCGGACGTTGCGCCCGCGGGCAGCGGCGGGGGCGCGGAGTTGACGCGGCAGACGCGCATCGGCGGCTTTCGCGTGCCGACCGACGCGCTGCGCGCTTACACGATGCTGTTCGCGCTCGTCGCCATCTGGCTCTATTTCAATTATGCGACCGACGGGATTTTTCTCGACCCGCGCAACTTCTCGAATCTGATGCGACAGACGGCCGTGACGGGCGTGCTCGCCGTCGGGATGTTGATGGTGATCGTGACGGGGAACATCGATCTCTCGGTCGGCTCGCTCGTCGGGTTCATCGGCGGCGTGGCGGCGGTCGCGCAAGGGTCGAACAACTGGGGGTTGCTGCCGACAATCGCGGCGGCGATCATCGTCGGCCTCGCGGTATCTCAGGCGCAGGGCGCGCTCGTCGCTTACGCGAACATCCCGGCCTTCATCGTCACGCTCGGCGGGTTGCTGGCGTGGCGCGGCGTCGTGCTGGGCATGACGAGAGGCGAGACGATCCCGATCACGCTGCCGGGCTTTAAGGCCATCGGGCAGCAGTTCGTGACGCGCCCGGCGGGGCTGGCGCTCGCGCTCCTTGCCGTCGCCGGGATCGTGTGGATGAACGTCAGGCGTCACCGTGCGCACGAGCGTTACGGGTTGGGGAAGGCGAGCGTGTTGAACCTCGCGCTCCGCATCGTGCTGCCGTCGCTCGTCGTCGTGCTGTTCATCCTGCGCATGAACGCTTATGAAGGGATGCCGATCCCGGTCGTCATTTTGATCGTCGTGGCGCTCGCGGGGGCGTTCCTCACGCAGAACACGACGTTCGGCCGCTACCTCTACGCCATCGGCGGCAACCCGGATGCGGCGCGGCTCTCCGGCATCAACGTGCGCAATCACATCTGGGCGGTCTTCTGCATCATGGGCGTGCTGGCGGGCGTGGCCTCGCTGATCTACACGGCGCGCGTGGGAAGCGCGTCGCCGGACGCGGGAAATTTACTCGAACTCGACGCTATCGCCGCCTGCGTTATCGGCGGGACTAGTTTGATGGGCGGGCGCGGGACGGTCTTCGGCGCGTGCCTCGGCGCGCTGTTCATGGCGAGCCTCGACAACGGCATGTCGCTGTTGAATGTGCAGCCTTATTCGCAGTACATCATCAAGGGCGCGATTCTCGTCACGGCCGTCGGCCTCGACATGCTCGGGCGCAAGCAGGGATAAAACTAACTTCGCCTCCCACGCGCCTCCCGCATGAGATCGATCTCACGCGGGAGGCGCGCGGGAAGACGTGGATGAGGTGTTTCAACAATCAGCTATAACGGCTTGCATTTGAATGAGACCCTCTGTGCCCCCTGTGGTGTTCTCTGTGTCTGCGGTGGTGAATGCTTGTATATCTACATTCACCACCGCAGACACAGAGAACACCACAGGGGGCACAGAGAAAAGATCAGTTTCATGCGATTGCAATCTACTATAACCGGATGAGTGAGCGATGAAAGTTAAACTTGTGCGGGACGCATCAACGTGGTGCGTCCTTTTTGTTTTGGCGTGGGCTTTGACCGGCGCGGCGCAGGCGCAGACGGGGAACAACCTTGCGCCGGGCGCGCCGGGCGCGGAGGCGCGTTGGCCTAGCGCGGGCAAGCAGGGCGTCGGCACGTCGAACACGCTCGAATCGAAGGTCTGGTTCACGCTGCGGGGCGGCGTGTTGACGGAGGTCTATTACCCCACGGTGGACGTGGCGAACTCGTAGGAGTTGCAGTTCGCCATTGTCTCGAACTCGTGCGCCTCGGCATACGTCGCGCCGACGATCCCTTGATCGCGCGCTCGCTTGCGGTGGTGGACAAGGTGTTGCGCGTCGAGACGCCGAACGGAGCGGCTTGGTATCGCTACAACCACGACGGCTACGGTGAGATGGACGACGGGCGGCCGTGGAATTTCGACGGCAAGTACACGGGCAAAGGTCGCCTGTGGGCTTTGCTCTCGGTCGAGCGCGGCCAATACGAACTCGCGCGCGGGGAACGCACGAATGCGCTCATGCGTCTCGATCACATGCTCGGTTTCGCGAACGAGGGCTTGATGCTGCCCGAACAAATCTGGGACAGGCGCGAATCACCGCACCCGGATTTGGTCTTCGGCGAGGGCACGGGTTCCGCGACGCCGCTCGCGTGGACGATGGCGCAGTTCATACGACTGGCGGCAAACCTCTCGGAGGGGCGCAACCTTGAGACGCCCGACATCGTCGCGGCGCGCTACACACGGAATACGCCCCCGGCGGACGCCGACGCGTCGGGCAGCACCTATGCCGAAGAGGACTTGCAACATCTGGAAGCGGGCACGGTATTGAAACTGGGCGCGCGGGTCGGGGTGGGAACGCGCGTCTACGCGTCGGTTAACGGCGAGACGCGCGAGGTGCCGGTGAACAAAGACGGCGTGGCGGAATCGGATTTCCGCGTGCCCGAAGGAGAAACGACGATGGTCTTCGGCTGGCATAAACAAACGGGCGCGAGCGCGTTTCGACGCCTCTCGCTGCGCGGGCGGACGAAGGAAGAGCTGCGCGCGGTCGAGGCTGCGAACGCGCCGCCGCCCGCCCTCCTTGAGCGTTTGAAGAAGGCGACGAGCAGCCCCATCGTCGAAGACGGGCAGGTGACTTTCGTGTATCGCGGCAAGGCGAAGCAGGTGGAGGTGGCGGGGGATTTCACGAGTTGGAGCCCGCGCCGCGTCGTCCTGCGCGAACTGGCGGGAACGGACGTGAAATACCTGACGCGCAAGTTTGCGCCGGATGCGCGTGTCGAATACAAGTTCATCGCCGACGGCGAGTGGATTGACGATCCTCTGAACGAACGCAAACTCGATAACGGCGTCGGGGGCTTCAACAACTTCTTCACCATGCCCGGCTATCGCCCCTCCGCGCTCGCGGAAGAAAACCGGGCTTTGCGCGGCACGTTGGAGCGGCCGGATGTGCAGGAGGCCAACGCGCTCGGAGTGGGCAAGCGCAAAATTCAAATCTACCTGCCGCCCGGCTACGCGCGCGATGCGGCGGTGCGCTACCCCGTCTTGTATTTGCAGGACGGCTCCGAGTACGTGACGCGCGCACGCGCGGCCGTCGTCGCGGATCGTTTGATGGCGGAGGGGCGCGTCGCGCCCTTCATCATCGTTTTCGTAGACCCGAACGACCGCTTCAAAGAATACTGGGCGAATGACAAATTTGCGGACTTCATGGCAAAGGAACTCGTGCCCTTTGTTGACGCGCGTTACCGCACGCGCCCGGTGCGCGAGGCTCGCGCTCTGATGGGCGCGAGCCTCGGCGGCGTGATCTCCGTCTGGACGGCCATCCGTCACCCGGACGTGTTCGAGCGCGTGGCGGGGCAGTCCACTGCCTTTCAGATCGACGACGAGCGCGTGGTGACGGCGCTTGCAGGGCTGGAGCCTATCGGGCAAGCGCGGCCGATGAAGTTTTATTTCGACGTTGGACTGTTGGAGCCGATCTGGAAAGTGAATCGCCGCGTGCGCGTGATGCTGGCGGGCAAAGGCTTCCCGGTCGCCTACAGGGAAGCCGCCGCCGGGCATAACTGGACGAGTTGGCGCGACCAACTGGAAGAGGCTTTCACGCGCGTCTGGGGCGACTGAGGCGAACGATGAAGGAGGAACGCGGAACGATGAACAGAAAAGATTGATTCATTGATCCATTGATTTATCGGTTCAATGAAGAAATGAAAGTATTGAATCAATGAATCAATGAACCGATGATTCAATCTCTATTACTTCATCGTTCAGCGTTCCTCCTTCATCGTTTCTAAATGAAGAGGCCGCCGGTGCCCTCGCTGCACCGGCGGCCTCTCCTTTTCGCTCAATGCTTTTCAGCCTGAGCGAAACTGTTAGGGAGTGTGGCGGTTATTGCTGTTCAGGCTTCGCCTCACCTCCCGTGTCCGCGCTGCGCCGCTGCTTGGCCGTCGTGTTGGCCTTCGTCGTGCGCGTGGCTTGGTTTGCGTTAGGGTCAAGTCCGGGCAAGGCTTCCACGTTGACGAAGAAGCTGAACGCCCCCTGCTCCTGAACGCCGAGCAGGAACTGCACGTCTATCGAGCTGCCCGGCGCAAGACCGCCGCCCTGCAAGTCCACGGAGAGCGTGGAGTTCAAGCCGCCGCCGTTCGATTGCGGCGGGGCTTCGAGCGTCAGGCCGTTGACCGTGACCACCACGACGTTCGCCGAATTTGTGACCGCGCCCGTCGAAGTGAGGACGCGCAGGTCAGCCTGTCCGGCCTGCCGGTTGTTGATCGTCGTCAGGTCGACGATGCGGAAGCGAAGCCGCGTTACCGGCTCGTCGAGCGTGTTCTTGAAGCGACGCTGGATAGAGAGCGTGCCGAAGGCGGCGTTCGTCGAGTTTGCGCCGAACGAGCTGCGCACGCGGTTGGGGGGCGCGGTCGTGGCGACCGTCCCGTTGATGAGCGACGCCTTGACGGCGGCGTTGCGTTGGATGGGCGAGGCCAGATTCTCCGTCCCCGGCGCGCCGAGGATCGGCGTCGTGTTGCTGCCGACGGGCAAGGCGGGCGTCGTCGAGACGAGCATGAAGTCCGCCGTGTTGTCGTTCGTGTCTTTGGGCAAGCCGCTCGTCAACTTGCGTGCGAAGCTGTACTCGGAGGTGCTGCCGCCCGCCGCCGAGAGGGTCGTGCCTTCGAGAAGCAGGGCACAATCGCCCGTGTTGTTGCCCGCGAAGCCGACGGCATCGCGGCGCGTTCCGGTAGAGAAGTTGGCCGCCGTCGCCGTGTCGAACAGGGCGAGGTTGCGGTCGGCTTCAATATCGTCGGTCGCGAGCAGGGTTTGATCCGCTGCGGCCAACGCCGTGAGACTGTAGGCCGAACCCGCGATGAGATAGTGGCCGCGAGCCGGGAGCATCGTGCCCACCGGAATGACCGCTACCACGACGGGCGCGACGCCGCAGTTCGAGCCGCTCTTGACGAGCGCGAAGTTGCCGATGTCGATGCTGGCATCGGTGTTGTTGTACAACTCGACGAAGTCGTCGTTCGTGCCGCCGGGGCCGCTCGTGCGAACCTCGGAGATGAGCACCGTACCCGGCGGGTTGGCCGTCGTGATCGTGCCGGTCGCCGTCGTGACCATGCCGAGATAGCCGTTGACCGGAGTTTCCAGAAGTTGGAGGGTGAAGGTTTCGTCCGTCTCGGCCGCGTCGCCGTCGGCGAGAACGTCCACGACGACGGTGCGAAGCGTCTCGCCCGGGCTGAAGGTTAGCGTGCCGGAGGCGGCGGTGTAATCCGTGCCCGCCGTGGCCGTGCCGTCAGCAGTCTGGTAGTTGACCGAGACGGGCGCGCCGTAAGCATGTTGGAGCGAGACCGTGAAGGCCATCGGCGCGGTGCCCGACGCGGGTTCGGCGACGGACGCGCTGTTGATGGCGATGTTTGGAGCAGTCAGAACCGGGGTTATGGTCGGGTCGTTCGCGCCCCCGCCGTCCGGGTCGTCGGTCAAGACCGTACCGGCGAAGTTGGTGCCCGTGATTTGTCCCTGATTCGTGATCTGCGTCTGGGACTGCGGGAGCGCGTCGGCGATCTTAACGCTGAAGATAACCGTGACGGACTCGCCCGGCCCGATGTCGCCGAGGGCGACGGGGAAGGCACTGGCCGCAGCCTGAACGTCAGGCGTCTTGGCTTTCGCCGCTTGTTTGGTTGTTTCCTTCGCGGCGGGGGCGACACCCGTCGTCGCGGTCTGCGTCGCAGGTTTAACCGGCGCACTCTGCGCTTGCGTTACGATGAACCGCGGCGCGTCCGGTTGGCTCACATTAGACGTTTGCAGCTGCGAGACTACCGGGTCGCTGTTGGCGACAGGCTGCGCGCTCGCCAGCGAAGATGAGTCGGCTTCCTCAGCGAAGGCACCCGCAGGGAGGGCACAGGCCGCGCCGCCGACGAAGCCGCCCGCGCCGCTCGCACTCACGGTGACAGTTACCACGCCGTCCTCGCTGCTTGTATTATTAGCCTTGATGAAGTTGGCAATCGCCGTCGTGTCGTTGGCGCCACCTGCATAGCCGGGGAGGCGCACCGTCACGTTCGCGGTGCTCTGCTTGCCTACGCGAATATCTTCATTCCCGGCTTCCGTGCCTTTATTGAAGTTGTTGGCGAGCGCGCCCGCGCCGCCGAGTTGCAGGCAGACGAAGTTGGTGTCAGTCGCCGTCGAACCCGCTTGCAGGTTGAACGCCTGGCGGCTTCCAGCCATGCTGACAGGATCGACCGGCCCGCCTTCCAAAACGGTGTTGCTCTGCACGGTCAGGAACAGGTTCCCGCCAATGCTGTCGTTGGCCGTAACGTTGATGCCGCGAACCCCGCACTGCCGCATCGTGTTGCCGGTGACGGCGGCGGTGTGCGTGCCCGCACCGTGCAAATCAATCGCGATGCCGTTCGCCTGCTGCGAGCAGGAGCGGATGACGCCCGTCGTACCGATGATGTTGTTGCGTATCCTGCCCGACATCGTAGCTCCGGTCGAAGGCACGCCGAGGTTAGTCGTGATCGCGCTCAGGATCGCGCCGTTGATGGTGTTGCCGTTGATGTCGTAAGTGATGGTCGCGCCGCTGCTCAGTGCGGCCGCGTTGACCACGATGTCCTGGCCGAGCGCGGTGGCATGCCCGCCCGAAAGGTTGTTGTTGGTGAAGACCGCGTTGAGCGTCGAAGCGTCATTAGCGGCCGCCTGCAAATGGTCGCCGCGATTGGCCGAGAAGACGCTGCCGGAGACGTTGATCGACATGTTCGCCGTGAGCTTCGACTCGTAAAGAATGCCGTCATCGCTCTGTATGTTGGTGGAGTCGTTGGTGATGGCACTCCCCGTCACGGTGAGCGTCGCCTGCGAGCCGTTGTTCGCGTTGTTGCGCACCTCGATGTTGTTCTCGTGCGAGAGGCGCACGGTGGAATTGGTGATGCTCGACGCGCCGTGCAGGTTGGCGAAATCCAGACCCGCTTCCTCGACCGCGTCGCCGTTGTTGTCAACCAGGCTGGAGGCGAGCGTGAAGTTCGTGACGGACGTGCCGAAGATGCCGTCGTTCTGACCGTTGATGATCCTCATGCGCGTGAGAGAAACGTTTCTCGTGCTGGTCAGGAGGATACCCGCGCCGGTGGAGTTCTGGATGGTGCCGCCCGTGCAGTCAACGGCGTTGGGAACGGTGATGATGGTCACGGGAGTCGTGAGGGAAACCGCGCCGCCGCACTGGCCGCTGGAATTGCCGCTCACGGTCAAACCGCCGAACGCGTTCGTCGTGCCCGTGTTGTTGAGCACGATGCCGTTCGCCGCGCCGTTCGAGGAGATGCTGCGAAATTCCAGTTCGTTCAAGCCGATGTTCGTGTTGGCGACGTTGAGCGCGGTGCCGGTGGTCGTCGTCAGCGTGTTGACGAGCGCGCCGGTCGCGTTCGGGTTACAGGGGCTTTCGTCGCAGACGTTGACCGTGCCGCCCCCGGTGGCGGTGAAGGCTGGGTTGGCGTTGGTGGTGAGAGCGAGGCCGCCCGTGAAGTTGATCGTGGTGTTGCCGTTGGCGTTCAGTAAGACGCCCGTGCCCGTACCGCTCGTCGAACTGACCGCGCCGCCGAAGTTGACCGTGCCGCCCGTCTTGTTCGTCACCTCGATGACGCGGAAGGCGTTGGCCTGCGAGATCGTGCCGTTGTAGGTGATGTTGCCGTTTTGCCCGTTGGCGAGGAATCCTTGCGCGTTGCCGCCCGTAAGCGCGCCGCCGTTCATCGTGAGCGTGCCGGTCAGGCCGTTCAGCGAAACGCCGGGGTCGCTGTCGCCCGTGTTGTCCGTCGAGACGCTCGCGAGCGTCATGTTGAGCGGCGAGTTCAAGACGCTGACGGCGATGGCATCACTGGTCGTGATCGTGCCGCCCGTCGATGAGACCGTGCCGGAGTTAGAGTCGGCGAGCAAGCCGATCTGCCCGGCGGCGGGCGCGCTGTTGAGCGTGGCGAAGGAGATCGCCGCCGCGTTACTGTTTATCAAGACGCCGGTGCCCGCCGAGTTCGAGACGGTCGTGGTTCCAGTGACCGTGACGCTGCGACCCGCAGGAGTGTTCGAGAGGTTGGAGATTCTGACACCAGACGAGCCGCCCGCCGCGACGCTGTTGGTCGAGGTAAGGTTCACGAAGGCGAGGTCGGCGGCGATGTCCTCCACGTCGATGGCCGCGCCGCCCGTCGCGCTGATGTTGTTGTTGGCGGCGTTCATGTTGAGGGTGAAGCTGCCCGTGCTGTTGTCCGTGTAGAGGCCGCGCCCGGCGTTCGTCGTCAGGTTGACGTTGTTCGAGAAGTTGATGACGGAGCCACCCGTGTTGTTGCGCAGGACGACCGCGTCGGTCGAACCGGCCGTCTGGGTGACGGTCGAGCCGTTGTTGAAACTGACCGTGCCGCCCGTGCGCGTCTGGATGTCAATTGCGCGCCCGGAGTTCTGGCTGATGGGGGTGCCGGAGAACGTGATGTTCGCGTTGCCGCCGCTGATCAAGACGGCCGTGCCCGAACTGTTGCCGGAGATGGCACTGCCGGTGCCGCCGCCCGAATAGTTGAACGGGGCGGCCTGATTCGTCAGACTCACGCCCGTGCCCGTGCCGGTGGTCGAGACGTTCACGTCGGAGACGTTGACCGCAGCGCCGCTGATGCCTGAACCGAAGATGGCGGCGTTGCTGGCCGCAGTCAGGTTCAAGCCCTGCGTGTTGGTGTTGACGGCGAGCGTAAGCGCGTTGCCCGCGCCGTTCGAGAGCGTCGGGCGCGTGCCGGCCGCGCGCAGTGTGTGGCTGCCGACGACGAGCGCTACGCCGTTGCCGATGAAAAATTGGTCGGCCTCAAGCGTGAGGCCGGTGGTGTAGGCGGCGTTGCCGGTGAAGAGATAGATGTAGTCGCCCGCCGCATCCGAATCGCCCGCGCCGCCCGCGCCGTTGACCGGGGCGAGCGTCTGGAACGGGGAAGAGGAGCGGCCGTCGCCGCCCGCCGCCGCCGCGTTGTTCACATACCAGACGCGGTTCGAGACGGTGATGGTGACGGTGGCCGTGTCGGTCAGAGATGGGACGGCCGAGTTGCTCACCGTGTAAGTGAAGGTGTCCGTGCCGGTGAAGCCCGGGGCAGGCAAATAGGAAAAGCTGCCGTCGGGGTTGAGCGTCACCGTCCCGCTATTCGGGGTCGTGGCATCAAACGAGACGAGCGTGCTCGGGTCGGTCGCGGCCGTGTCGTTGTCGAACACTTTAACGGTGCTCGTCACGGCGGGGTTGCCGCTCGGCGAGGCGAGTCCGGCTTCGAGCAGCGTGTTGCCGACGGTCGTGTAAGCGTCGTTGCGCGCCTGCGGCTGCGCGTGGAGCGAGCCGTCGACGATGGTCGTATTCGGGTCGATGGTGTCGTTCAGGACGACGCCTGTGGCCGTGTCCGTCGCGCTGTTGTTCCTGACGGTGATGGTGTAATTGATCGTGTCGCCGCCCTGCGCTTTGCCGTCGTTCAGCGTGTCGTTGGCGATGGCGTCCGTCTTCGTCGCCGTGATGTCGGAGGCCGCGATGGTGGCCGCAACGGGTGGCTCTTTCTGCCCGTCGCCCTGCGACCGTGCGCCCGGCGTTGGGGGCGGCTGTTGTTTGTCCGCGCTTTTCGATCTTGTCTGAGCGAGCCGTGACGCGTTTGTCGAAGCGAACCCGACGGGGGTAAGAGGAGCCACCAGAATGATGCAGGTGAGGAGGCTTGCGAGAAAGGCTCTGGACGTGCTAACGCCGGGGGTGGGGGTGAAACTCTTCATAACTCTCCTTAAAGTGAATTTCATTTCGACATTCGCGAGGGCGGCATGCAGAAATAGATCGAATCGGGGTTTCGGTTGACGCTCGCACGACGACGGGCGGGTTGGGTTGACAATATGGTTTTCCGACTTATGTGGCGCCTACGAATGAGAACTGTGCTCGTAGAAGTCTCGTGCAAGGAAACGATTAATATAAGTAGCGGCGGCTGTGAAATATCCGCAGATTAACGTGGTTTACCACTCCGCAGAAACTTTATACCACGTCTCGCCGGATTGTGACTACCTTAAACGCTTCGCTAAGCGACGGGCGATTCGCAGTGGAATCGCCCGTCGTTATCCGCTTGCGTCACCGCGTCGTAACGTTGATTTGAACGAAACGCCGTCTCCCGGCGGATACGTCGTTATCAGGAACGCGGCGGGAAAACTCCTTGCAGGGCGATGCAGAAGTTAAGAGTCAAGTAGGGCATCATGTTGTTGTGGGGCTGGTCGCCGCCTGCCGGGGCGAGCGCTTCGGGCGCCAGTTGGGTCAGATTTGCGTTCGACGTTTGATAAGCAAAACCGTTACCCGACCTTCCGAAGGTACGCACGGGCGACGGGGCTTGGAGGGCGGCGTCCTCGGTCGAACCACGCACGGCATGGCTGTGCACCGGAATTTCGGATTCCAGCAGAGTCACCGTCTCAGACCCGCCCGTCTCTCCGAGGTCGTGCAGCGAAAGTCCCGGCCCCTGGCCGGGATGCATGGGCGCGCGTCCTTGCAGGTCGGGCAGGGCGAAGTTCGATTTACCGTTGCCGCCGTAGGTCGTGCCGAGCAAGCTGAATAGTGCGGTATTCTGAGAGAGGGGCAGCAATTGCCCGTTGCAGAAAGCCCAGCCTTGCGGGGCGAAGTTAAAGGGGAAGATGCGGATTTCCGCGACAAAAGGATCGGCCATCGTTTTTTTTCTCCTTAGGTTTGCGACGGGAAAATCCCGAATAGAGAGATAATGAAGTCAATGCACAGATAAGGCTGGAAATTCGTGTGTGGTTGGCTGCCACCGACCGGCGCGACGATGCTGGCGTTCATGTTAGTGCTCGCCGGTTCTTCGATGTAGGGTTGAATTTGCGGTGGCTGACAGGGCACATTGCCTTGGGGATTACTGCCCGTGCCGGGGGACAAAGACGCAAGAAAGGGATGCGTGTGCGCCGGTATCTGATTGACCGTGAGCGTTATTTCTTCGGCGCCGCCGGTTTCAGCCAGAATGAAGCCGTTTCCCTGATGAATCGGAAGCCGCCCGCGCAAATCCGGCAGGGCGAAGGTCGATTCCCCGTCGCCGCCGTAAGTCGTGCCGATGAGTTGAAACAGAGACTCATTCTCGGAGATGGGGAGCAACTGACCCTCGCAAAACATCCAGCCCGCCGGGGCAAAATTGCCTGCGAACATTCTAATTTCACCGACATATGGTTGTGCCATAGTTTTCTCCTCTAATTCTGGGACGGGAAGATACCTTGCAGCGCGATGCAGAAGGTGAGAGTCAGAAATGGCTGCATGTTTAGGTGCGCCTGCGAGCCGCCGACACTGGAAACAGTCGAGGGGTCTAGCGAGGTGAGATTAGTCGCCTGGCTGAAAAGGTTATTCGCCGCGCCCAGAAGCGTATTAGCGGCGATGGGACTGTTGGCGTTGGTCGGCGAAGCCTGCGCGATGTGTGTGTGCGTCGGCAGTTCGGCAATTGAGAGCGTATGAGCCTGCTCGCCCGCTTTCTCGCCGAGAGTGTGGCCGCTGCCGACGTGGATGGGGGTGCGCCCGCGCAGGTCGGGCAGGGCAAAAGTGGTTTGCCCGTTGCCGCCATAGGTCGTGCCGAGCAACGCAAAGAGGGCTTGATTCTGGTTGATGGGTAGGAATTGCCCGTTGCACATCGCCCACCCTTTCGGGGCGAAGCTGAAGGACATTATTCTGATCTCACTGAGAAACGGTTCGGACATGCATTTCTCCTTCTTGACTCGATCACAGAGAAACTCTCCTCCGTGCAGTTTGAAGTGAAGTTAAAGAGCGCACTTCGACAAAAGCGGTCGAAGCTGAATTACCGGATGGTTCGTCTTGACCTTGGGTTCTTTAAAGCGTCGGCGCGCGGCTATTAGCGTCGCCGCTTTAATTTATGTTGGAGCCAGTGTGTCTACAGGAATCGGAAAGGCTTGATCCCGCGCGAGGCCGTCATTGTAAGACTTGACCCTGCTAATTTCAAGGAGAATTAGACACCACTGTTAAATGTCTTAAATTATCGTTGTCAATTCTTATTAAAGCTATTACACTTCCAAACGAAGGGCACTTGAGTTATCCGCCAACCTTTCCGCTCTCGCTGGAACCATCTGTTCAGTCGTCTACAATCAGGAGTCTAAATTTTCATGTCGACCCCACGTCGTGATTTTTTGAAATCCGCGCTTATGTCCGTCGCCGCAGCCGGACTCATTTCACAATCAGCCCGCTTCGCCTTTGGACAAAAAGACAGGTTGAAGGATTCCCACGGCAACTATCAAATTCCGGCAGAAGCCCTCGGCGACCCGCTCTTTCATTTCACGCGAGCGACTTTCGAGCCATATCTGGGTAGCGAATTCAAAGTGACGGTCGGGCCGTATAAGATCGTCACCTTGACGCTCGACAAAGTTGAAGACCGCAGGGTGCCGTCCCGCAAAGGCCGACCCCGCGTGGAAGGCGAGTGCTTCATGCTCCTGTTCCGCGCCTCGGGCGAATTGTCGGAACTCCAGCAAACTTACGTTATTCAGCACGAAGCGCTTGGAAAGTTTTCGTTGTTTCTGACTGACGCCAGCGAAAAAGGGAAGGGCGCTTCTTACTCGGCGATCGTCAATCACACGCGGCTGGTGGATGGTTCCATGAAAATGTGAGACCACGCCGGGAGCGGCGCGCAGTTGTCAGTGCGGTGTGGTCGAGAAGAAATATTTTGCCGGAAGCGAGGAAGAGAGTGGAAAGCCCACTTGAGGAAGGCGGCGACGTGAGCCTGCGCCCGGTCGAGCCGGGCGACGAAGACTTTCTGCTGGGTGTGTATGCCGGTTCGCGCGCCGACGAGATGGCGCTCGTGCCGTGGGACGAGGCGCGGAAGCTTGCCTTCGTGCGTTCGCAATTCGAGGCGCAGTACGCACAGTACAACGAGCGTTTCCCCGACGCCGAATACAACGTTATTGTCTACAAGGGACGCCCCGTCGGAAGGCTGTGGATCGGGCGGACGCCGGAAGAGATTCGATTGCTGGACATCGCGATCCTGCCGGAATTTCAGAATCGTGGCATCGGCGCGGCGCTGCTCAAGCGACTGGTGGCCGAATCGGAACAACGCGGCTTGCCGCTGCGCCACATGGTCTTCAAACTCAACACCGCCGCGCTCCGCTTCTACCGGCAATTCGGCTTTTCGCAGATCGACGACGTGGGCGCTTACATCCACATGGAGCGGCGACCCGCCTCGGCCGCAGCCCCGCCGCAACCGCCGTCCGCCACCACTACTTCACCCGGTTGAAAACCGCTTCTACTTCACCCGGTTGAAAACCGCTTCGTAATAAATGCCTTCGCCGTCCTTGCGAATCGGGACGATAAATATCTCCACGCTCCCGAACCCCTCGTGCTCCATACGATAGGTGCTCTGCGGCAGGATACGGTTGGCGTCGCCGCGAAACAACGCCGAGAATCGTTCGGTTTGCCCCGGCACGTCGTCGTGCGCCTGCACCTCTACCAATTCCAACTCGTCGATCTTTTCCGGCTCGATGTTGATGCGAAACTTCGTGTTCAACTGCGCCGCGAGCGAATCCATCGTCAGCTGCTCAGGCATCGTTTGTGTCCTTAAATAGAATTGATTGAGGCTGGTAAAAATGCTCGCTGCAGGACTCGAACCTGCGACATCACGCGTGTGAAGCGTGCGCTCTACCAACTGAGCTAAGCGAGCACAAAGAATGTTTGAAGAGGCGGCATGCTAACAAAGCGGGCGGGGAAGCGTCAAGCGATGCTTGCTCGGGCGCTTCCCCGAAAGGTGTGCGGGCACGGGTCTCTGCGCCTGCACTTTTACTGCCCGCCCATCGGCGGATCGTTCGGGCCGGCGGGTTGCGTGCCGTTGACGTGGATGGTGCTTGAATTGGCATCCGTGTAATAGAACTCTTTGCCCGTCGCGGTCACGCCGTCGGGCTTCTGCGGGTCGGCGTTGACGGTGTACAAGGGCGGCTGGTTGCCGGTCTTCGGCGTCGTCTTGAGGCGGAAGATGTAGCCCTCGACGAGCGGTTCTTCGCCCGCGTAGCGGCGGTCTAGCTGGCCGTCGGCGATCAGTTGATCGAAAGTGCCGTAGGAGGCGCGGTTGTGCGAGTTGTAATAAATGCGCTGCTCGACGGCGATGGCCTGTAGCGTGCGGATGGCGGCGGCCTGATTGGCCGAACGCACGCTCGATTGCCACGCCGGAATGCCGACGCCGACGAGAATCCCGATAATTGCGATCACGATCATCAACTCGATGAGCGAAAATCCGCTGTTATTTTTGCGACGTTTTAAATCTTGGGACATCTTCACTTCCTCAAAGGGTGGGGATCAAACTCTGCCGGTGTTTACACGAAAGAAACTGCCGCAAGTTCCGTTATTCACGCGCCCCGGCGCGGAGTCTTTCATCAATGCGGCGAGACGGATTCTACTACACCGCCGCGCGGCAAGTCACTCCAACAACCGGAGAGGCCGGAGGCCGAAGCCTTTGAAAGACTCGTGTGCGCCTCACAGGCCACCGGCCTCCGACCTCCGCTTTAACCTCCGCCCCGCCTTTCATGTAGAATAGAACGACGCGAGCTGGTAAACAGGGGAACAATTGATGAGACGTTTACAGACGGCGCAGAGCGAAGGGGAGACGGAAGCGGCGTCGGCTGCCGCCGCCGGAGTCGCACAACTTCACGCGGCGATTGAAGGCGTCATCAAAGGCAAGAGCGAAGCGGTGCGGCTCGCGCTGGTTGCGCTTCTGGCGGGCGGCCACCTGCTCGTCGAAGATGTGCCGGGAGTAGGCAAGACGACGCTCGCGCAGGCGCTCGCGCGTGCCCTCGACTGCACGTTCCAGCGCATCCAGTTCACTTCCGACCTGCTGCCATCCGACGTGATCGGCCTCTCGGTCTACAACGAGCCGACGGGAGCCTTCGAGTTCAAGCGCGGCCCCATCTTCGCCAACGTCGTGCTTGCGGACGAGATCAACCGCACCACGCCGAAGACGCAGTCCGCGCTGCTCGAAGCGATGGGCGAAGGCCACGTCACGGTCGAAGGCACGACGTATCAACTGCCCGCGCCCTTCATCGTCGTCGCCACGCAGAACCCAATCGAGCACCACGGCACATACCCGTTGCCCGAATCGCAGCTCGACCGCTTCATGCTTCGCCTGCGCATCGGCTACCCGGACGCCGAAATGGAGAAGGTGATCCTGCGCGACCGCGAAACACGCGACCCGCTCGACGAGATGCGCGCCGTGCTCTCGGCCGCGGACATCGCCGCGTTGCAAAGAAACGTGGCGGGCGTGAAGGTGGACGACGCGCTCGTCGACTACCTGATGCGCATCGTTACGGCCACGCGCGCCTCCGAGATGCTCGACCTCGGAGTCTCTCCGCGCGGCACGCTCGCGCTCTTTCGCGCCGCGCAGGCTCTCGCCCTTACAGAAGACCGCGCTTACTGCGTGCCCGACGACATCAAGCGGCTCGTCCTCCCGGTCTTCGCGCACCGCCTCGTCGTCAACTCGCGTTTCTCGTCCAGCCTCCGCCGCAGCGAAGAGGCCGAGGCCGTCTTGCGCGAGATCATGAAGACGATCAGCGTACCGCTGTGACCGGGATGCTGACGGCGCGCTAGAGGCGTCAGATTCGGGCGCGCGAGAGCGAGGTTTAGAGATGCGGGAGCGTTCGCCAACCACTCAAGCGGAAGTTAAGACTTCGGACGCCCCGGCCGCGGCGACGCCCGCGCCCGTGCCTGTCTCGCGCGCGAGCGAACGCACGCGCCCGTCGCGCCGGGCCGTGTGGCGCAACACCGTCCTGGGAACGCTCCTTGTCGGGTGCGGCCTCGTGGTGGCGGTCGTCACCTACTGGGCGCGGCGAAGCGGCGACTGGGAGTTGGCGCGTTTGGGCGCGATCACGTCGCTGGCGTTCGTCGCGCTCATCACGGTCTTCGTCGTCCCGCCGCTCTTGCGTTCGGCGCGCGCGGAGGTCGGGCGGCTCGACCCGCCGTTTCAAGTGACGCCCGGCGGCCTCATCTTCATCGGCATCTTCCTCTCCGTCGCCTTCGCCGCCTACAACACGGGCAACAATCTGCTCTTCCTCATATTTTCGGTGCTGGCCTCGACGCTTTTCGTGGCGTGGTCGGCGGCGCGCGCCTCCCTGCGCGACCTCGTCGTCTCGGCGCGCTTTCCCGACCACATCTTCGCGGGCGAACCCGCGCCCGTCCTCGTCAGCCTGCAAAACACGAAACGCCTGCTGCCCTCTTTCTCGATCCTCATCGAATCGCGCAACCAGATTTTCGACGAGGACTTGACGGCGACACTCGCCGGTCGTAAGCGAAAACGGCGGCGCGAGCGCAAGCGTTACCTGCACCGCGCGCTCGCCTATTTCATCTACGTGCCGCGACGCTCACGCGCCGAGCAGCGCGTCGAGCAGTTGTTTCCCAGGCGCGGCCACGTCCTCGTCACCGGGTTTGAACTCTCGACGCGCTTTCCCTTCGGTTTCTTTCGCCTGCGCCGTAGACTTCGCGCGCGCAACGTCGAACTCGTCATTTATCCCAAACTCGAAGCGGCGAGCGACGAACTACACCTCCTGCCCATGAACGCCGGGCGCATGCTCTCCGCCCGCCGGGGCGCGGGTCACGACCTGCACAGTCTGCGCGATTATCAACCGCAGGACGACATGCGCCACATCGATTGGAAGGCCACGGCGCGTGCCGCTCGCCTGATCGTGCGCGAGTTTGCGTCCGAAGACGAGCGGCGCGTTCACATCGTCTTCGATACGCGCGCGATGGACGCCGCGACGGACGGCGGGGGCGGGGCGGAGAAGTTTTTCGAGGCGCGTTTTGAACGGGGCGTGACCGAGGCCGCTTCGCTCGTCGCACACTTCCTCGAAGAGCGCGCCGAAGTTCGCCTCACGCTCGGCGAAGAGACGGGGCACTACGGCGCGGGGCGCGAGCACCTTTACGCCTGTTTGCGTCGCCTCGCCCTCGTCCGCCCGCACGACACGACGGAAGCGACGGGCGCGCAAATTGATCTCTGGTCATCGCTCGCCGCCGCTTCCAACAACGCCGACTCTCACTATGTCATCCTGCTCACCACGTCCGCGCCCGGCTCGATCCCCGCCAGCATCTGGCGCATGTCACACGTCATCTACTTGTGAAACGATGAAGTAGGAACGATTATCTCTGAAACGATGAAGTAGGAACGATGAACGATGAACTGAAAGCGAGTTGTCTTCAGTTCATCGTTCATCGTTCCTACTTCATCGTTCTTACTTCAACATTTCTTTCGCCGCCGTGTGGCCGCTGCGGATACAGTCGGGGATGCCCGCGCCTCCGTAGGCGTTTCCGGCGAGTTGAAGGGAGGGAAAATTTTGCAGGCGGCGGCGTATGCGCGCGACGCGTGAGAGGTGTCCGAGATGATATTGCGCCATCGAGCGCGGCCATCTTTCGACGTGTGCGAAGAGGGGGGCGCGCTCTATCCCGACGAGCGCGCGGAGGTCTTCGCGCACGACGGCGATCATGCGTTCATCGTCGAGCGCGTACATCTCAGGCTGTAGCGCGCCGCCGACGAAGGCGCGCATGAGCGTATGCCCGTCGGGCGCGCGCCCGGCGAATTTCACGCTGCTGAAAGTGCAGGCGAGCGTGTGGCGACGCTCGATGAAGGGGACGACGAAGCCGAAGCCGTCGAGCGGGTGCGGAATGTCCGCGCGGCGAAAGGCGAGGTTAACGGTCGCGGTCGAGGCGTAAGGAATATCGCCGAGTTCGGCGGCGAGTTCGGCGTCAACGCCCTCCAGCAGTCGAGCAGAGGCGTAAGCGGGCAAAGCGAGACAGAGGCCGTCGGCCGCGATAGTTTCGCCGCCCGTCGTCGCGCCGCCAATTTCGCCGCCGGTCGGCGCGCCGCTAGTGTCGCCACCTGCCCGTGCGTCGCCCGTCGCACGCGCGCCGTCGTTTGTTTCGCTTGCGCCGATGCGCAAGTTCCAACGGCGCGTGTCCCGGTCGAACTCAATCGCCTTGACCGTGGTGTTGAGTCGCACCGTGATGGCGGGCGGGAGCGCGGCTGCGAGCGCGTCCGTGAGCGTCTGCATGCCGCCGTCGAAGGAAAGAAAGAGACTGTAGCGCGCGCCGCTCGTGCCGCGCGTGTCGGTTGCGGCGCGTCGGCGTGCGCGCCACATCGCGAGGATGATGCTGCGCTCGGCGCGCTCCATGTCGAGAAAACGCGGCATCGTCGCGCGCAGGCTCAACTGCTCGGGATCGGCCGTGTAGATGCCGCCGACCATCGGCTGCGCCATGCGCTCAAGCGCCTCACGCCCGAAACGGCGGCGTACAAATGCCGCGAGGCTTTCGTCGTCGTCGTCGCCGCCGTCGGTGCGCGCGGCGGCGCGGCGCGGCAGCAGTAGATCGAGCGCCATGCGCGCCTTGCCTCGCCAACTGAAAATGTCCGTCGTGACGAAAGGCCGGAAGCGCGAAGGCGCGAGCAGGTGAAAACCTTCGGGCACGGGACGCAGACGCCCGCCGCGCACGATGAAAGAACGGCGATGCCCTGCGTTCGTTTCGAGCAGGCGGGATTCGAGTCCGAGTTGGCGGGCGAGTTCGAGCGCTTCGGGTTTTTCGGAGATGAAGGCGTCGGGGCCGCCTTCGAGCAGAAAGCCTTCGCGGGTGGAAGTGCGGATCGTGCCGCCGAGGCGCGCGGAGGCTTCGACGAGAATGACTTCGAGCGCGTGATCGTGCGTTGCCCGCGCGTGTTGTGCGAGCGCGTGCGCCGCCGCCAGCCCGCTGATGCCGCCGCCGACGATGACGATGCGGCGCGGCGGCCTGTTTGTTTCAAGCGGGGCGTTCAATTCGCAGGAGCGGAGCGTTCATTCGTTGGAGCGGAGCGTTCATTCGTCGGAGCGGGACGCGCGGCGGTGTCGGCGACTTGCGCTGCGGAGCGTCGCCCCGCGCCCATCAGGCAACAATCGACGGGGCAGACATCTTCCTTCGCGCCGCGCGCGCCGAGCGCGGGACGCACCGCGGCGCACGTCTGGCGTTCGACGATGAGGTCGCGGATCATGCCGATGAAAGCGGGATGCGTGCCGACGGTCGCCGCGCGGATGAAGTTGAGTTTGATCTCCTCGGCGACCTGCCGGGCTTCCGTGTCGAGGTCGTACAGGACTTCCATATGATCGGAGATGAAGCCGACGGGGGCGATAACCGCGTCGGTCGCCCCGTCGCGTTTCAACTCGCGCAGGTGGTCGCAGATGTCCGGTTCGAGCCACGGCTGCGCGGGCGAACCGCTGCGGCTCTGAAAGACGAGTTGCCAGCGCGCGTGTCCCGCCGCTTCCGCAACAAGGCGACAGGTTTCGAGCAGTTGCGCTTGATAGTCGCAAGCGGAGGCCATCGAGAGCGGGATGCTGTGCGCCGTGAAAGCGACGCGCGCTTCCCGCCGGCGCTCATACGGTATCCGCGCGAGCGCGGCGCGCAAGTGTTCCACGTTCGGCGCGATGAAGCCGGGGTGGTTGTAGAATACGCGCAGCTTATCGACCGCAGGCGCGCCTTCGCCCACCGTTTCGCGTGCGCGCTCGATGTCCTCGCGATACTGGCGACAGCCGGAATAGGAACTGTAGGCGGAGGTGACGAAGGCGAGCGCGCGGCGTCGGCCGTCGGCACGCATCTGCCGGAGCGTGTCGGCGAGCAGCGGATGCCAGTTGCGGTTGCCCCAGTAGACGGGCAGATCGAGATTGCTCTCGCTCAACTCGCGTTCGAGCGCGGCGATGAGCGCGCGGTTCTGCCCGTTGATGGGACTGACGCCGCCGAACATCTCGTAGTGGTGGGCTACTTCAAGCATGCGCTCGCGCGGTACGTTGCGGCCGCGCAGCACGTTTTCGAGAAACGGCATCACCTCGCCGGGCGCTTCCGGCCCGCCGAACGAGACGACGAGAAGCGCATCGTAAGGCTCAGCCGTTTGTGGATCGCTCATCGAACTTATTAACCCCTTGTATCGTCACTATAGCCCCGGCGCGGGCGGCGCGTTTCAGGACTGCCCGTAGTCGAGCAGCCCAGTGTGCATCGTCATCTTCCACTCGCGGCCGACCTTTGAATAGACTTTACACGCGCGACCCCGCCAGCGAAAGTCGCGCCCGTCGCGGCGGTCGCGCCACAGGGTGTCCACGTCCACGACGGCGAACGCCCCGTCGTCCTCTTCCGTCAAGACGATCTCGCCGATCTCGTCTTCGAGCGTCTGATTCGGCTGCCCGTCCGGCATCGAGTTTACAGGCTCTTGCAGTTGAACGGGCGCAGTTTGAAATAAGCCTTCACCTGCACGCCGGTCATGTAACGCTGCTCGACGATTGTCTCGTGGGGCAGGACGATGGTGCGTCGGGTGATCTGCCACGAGCCGTTTTTGTTCTGCGTGCTGACGTTCAAGTCGAGCGTCACGCCGTTGTTATTCTTCTCGGTGATGGTCACGGAATAAGTGACGGGCGAGGCGTGATTGGCCGATTGATTCGGGAGCGCGCCGCCGAAGGCGCGCATCTCTTTGGCCTTCGCGGGCATGCTCAACACGACGCGTTGCCCGGCGTTGAAATTCGGAATGGTGAGTTCGACCGCGATGTTTCCTTTGTCAACACGCGGCTTGCAGGTTTTTTGCGCGTTGGCGTCACCGGCGAAGGCGAACAAGAGTCCGGCGAACACAAGTAGGCCGAAGGGGGTTCTTCTGTTTTTCGTCAGCATTAGGGGATGATCCTCAGGAGTTTAGGGGTTTATGTTCAGCTCGTACGGGCGAGGGAACGCCCGTCGAACGCTCTCTTAACTTTTCAACGAATTGCAAACTAACGGGAACGCGCTCTAACCACGGCTGATGTCTTCGAGGGCGATGCGGTTGTGAAAGCGTATGCCGAACGCGCCGCCGGGAAGCGGCAGGAGGTCGGCGCGCTGCGGGCGCGTCGGGAGATGCAGGCGCGGCAAGTGCATGTCGCCCGCCTCTTCGAGCGCGAGCGTCAGGTGATATTCGCTGACCTCCGCGCTCTCGAAATCGTTGGGGTCTTCGACGGCCACCATCTCGACCATCACTTCGCCCCGCTCGCCGAGAAACACGATCTGGAGTTCGCAGACCGGGCAGGCCAACTCTTCCGCGCACAGGGGCATGCGGCAGCGAGGGCAGCGGTGGCTTCCCCAGAAGCGAAGTTTTTCGAGCAGGTTCTCAGTCATCTTTACAGCGCTTCGTAAACAACATCTCGAATCTCAAATTTGAGAGTCGATGTAAACAACATCTCAAATCTCAAATCTGAAAGTCAAAGTAAATAACATCTCGAATCTCAAATTTGAAATCTCGAATTTGAAATCTCAAATTTGAAATTTCAAATCGGAAAACTATCTACCGCTCATCTCGTGAACCGCTTCGACGAGCGCGACGACGTTCTCGACGGGCGTTTCCGGCAGGATGCCGTGCCCGAGGTTGAAGATATGGCCGGGGCGTCCCGCGGCTTGTTCGAGGATGCGCCCGACGTGTTTGCGAATTATCGCGGGAGAAGTGAAAAGCAGGATTTGATCGAAGTTGCCCATGACGGCGCGGTCGTGGCCGATGCGCCGCCAGCCTTCGTCAAGCGGTATGCGCCAATCGAGGCCGATCACGTCGCCCCCGGCTTCGCGCAGGAGTTCGAGGAGCGTGGCCGTCCCCGTTCCGAAGTGTATCACGGGCGTGCCCGGCGAAATGTTGCGAATTGCTTGCAATGTGTGCGGCAGCACGAATTCGCGGTAATCCGAGGGGCTGAGACAGCCGACCCACGAGTCGAAAAGCTGGACGGCCTGCGCGCCCGCCGCGATCTGCGCGTTGAGGTAGAGCGGCAGCGCCCGCGCGATCCGCGACATCAGTGCGTGCCACGCGCCGCTGTCGGCGTGCATCAACCGCTTGGTGTGAACGTAGTTTTTCGACGCGCCGCCTTCGATGATGTAGGAGGCGAGCGTGAAGGGCGCGCCCGCGAAGCCTATGAGCGGAAGGTCTGGTTTCAGAGCGCGCCGCGTCCGGCGGATAGCCTGCATCACGTAATCGAGGCTCTCGACCGATTCAACTTCGCGCAACCGATCCACGTCCTCCGCCGTGCGCACGGGGTTATGGATGACGGGGCCTTCGCCTTTGGCGAATTCGAGCTCGAGGCCGAGCGGTTCGAGTATGAGCAGGATGTCGGCGAAGATGATCGCGGCGTCAACGCCGAGGCGTTCGGCGGCATAGACCGTCACTTCCGAGGCGAGATCGGGCGTTTTGCAGAGTTCGAGAAAGGTAGTGCGGGCGCGTATCTCGCGATATTCGCGCATGTAACGCCCGGCCTGCCGCATCAACCAGACGGGGGTGTAGGGCACGCTCTCGCGGCGGCAGGCGCGCATGAAGGGGCTGTTATAAAGCGCGCCGGTCGTCGAATTATCGCTCGCTTGTGCCGTGGCTTGGGTCGGGGTGTTGGTCGTCAAGTTCTTACAGTCCACACTTCTCACGAAACCTGGGGCGGCGGCGGGGCGTACAAAATTCCTGAGACTATAGACGCCTGCCTGAACAAATCCGGTCGCCCGGACAAGTGCAGACTACAATATTAAGCCCCGCATGCGTTAGCAGCCGGACGAATTTTGTCCTGTAATTGCCTCTCCGGCGATAAATCGCCGGGCTATTTTCAAACGCCCCTGACGGGGGCTGGAACTGCAAATTCAAAGTCAGGCGCGAAATTATTTGCCACAAACGAATCGGCGGCGGTGTTTATGAGGGTGAGAGCGTCGAAGATGAGTGAGATGGCCGCAGTAGAGGCTCTGAGAAATCCAGTGGCTACCCCCGCCCACCAGCAGGCAGAGACAGACGCGAACGCTCTCGGCTTTGACGAGGCTTTTATGCTGCACCACCGCGCCGTCTACAATACGTCCTACGCGCTTTTGCGCGACGCCGGGCTGGCCGAAGACGTGACGCAGGAAGTTTTCCTGCGGCTCTACCGGCAACTCGACGCCGAGCCGCCGCCGGGTGAATTTCTGCGGCCGTGGTTGCTGCGCGTGGCGATCAACCTCTCGCACAACACAATGCGCAGCCGCACGCGTTCGGTGGCGCGCGAGGAAGAGTTCGCCAAGCAGACCGTCGGGACGGACGGATTGACCGCGCCGCTCGACGCCGACTACGAGCGTCGCACCGAAATCGAAGAAGCGCGCCGTGCGCTCGAAAAGATCGAAGAGCCGATGCGCAGTTGTCTTTTACTCAAACAGCAGGGCTTGTCTTATCGCGAGATTGCGTCCACCCTGTCGATCAACGAAACTTACGTGGGCAGCCTGGTGGCGCGCGGACGAAAGGAATTTGCGAGAGTGTACGGAAAGATCGGAGGAAGCCGGTGATGGACGCCTGTCTCGACGAAGGAACATTGCAAGCGTATCTGGACGGCGAACTCTCCCCCGGCGCGTCGGACACTACTGCGGCGCACCTCGCCGCATGCGACGCCTGCGCCGCAGCCACACGCGAGGCCGAACAGGAACTCGCCCTCTTTTCCACGGCCTACGCGCCCGCACTTAACGCGAGCGTGCCGACGGAAAAACTGCGCGCGCGTCTCGACGAAGCGATTGCGGGGATGGACGCGCGGCCACAATTTGCGCCGATTGCGCCGCCGCGTCGCGCCGTCTCGCGCCTGCGCTCTTACCTCGATTCGTTCATCGCCTCTTTAACGACCTTCACGCCGCGACAGGCAACAGCCTTCGCGAGTTTTCTGGTCGCCGTCGCGCTTGTCCTCGTCTTCGCGTTAATGCAGAGGCCGGATAGTTCGGACGCGTCGAAAGATGTCGCGAGCGTTAAAGAAACGCCCGCCCCGGCGTCGCCTGCCGTGCAGGATGGTAATGCTGCGCCGCCAAACACCGTGAACGCTGCGCCGCCGAGCGTCGCGGCGACGGTTCAAACGCCGGTCACGAACTTCGACAGGCTTGCCCCCGCGCGCGACGGCGGCGACCGTGTGGCCTTCGTGAAGGCCGGGCAAAATGCCCGCCCGCGGGTTGCGAGCGCACGCGCGGCGCGAGGCGGCGAGGCGGCTACTTCCGAGACGATTGCCGCCGACGCGACCGTCACCGCTGTCGCCGCTGCGACGACGGGCGAGCCCGCGCTGGCGGATGAAAAGACTTATTTAACTTCTATCGCATCGCTCACTTCCGCCATCGAGGCGCAGGGTGCCGAGGGCATGACGCCGACGCTGCGCGCCGAGTATGAGCGCAATCTGGCGGTCGTCAATCAGGCCATCCTCTCGTCGCGCGCGGCCGTGCGCCGCAACCCGCAGGACACGGACGCGAAGGAGTTTTTGCGCGCCGCTTATCAAAATAAGGTCGAGCTTTTAAGCGCGGTCTCCGATCAAACGCAACTCGCCAGCGGCCGTGATTAACCCGCATATTTCAAGCGGCGCATCGTCTGAGCCACGACGCCGCCCGATTATTAAAGGAACTTTTTTCAGGATGAGACGGAATAGTTATTATTCGCTGTTGGCCGCCGTGTGCCTGCTGCTGCTGGCGTGCCTGTATCCGGATGGCCTCGCCGCCGCAGCGCCGCGCGGGAACGACGCGGGCGGGGAGAGAGGCCAGAGTCCGGCGGCGGTGACGGCCGAGCAGACGCTTCGCGCCGAGGCGACCGTGACGATTCTGGCTTGCGTGGAGACGGGCGACGTGGTGGTGCGCGGCTGGGATCGCAAAGAGGTGCGCGCGCGTTCGACCGACGCTTCGCGCATCGAACTGCGCCGCGCCGACGCGACGGCCGACCCCAATCCGGCGACGCGCATCGAGGTGCTCTTAGCACGCGATCAGGCCGCGCCCGCGCGCCCCGGCCTGTGCAGCAACTCCGGCAATCTCGAACTCGACGTGCCGCGCGGAAGCACAGTCCAGATCAAGGGCAACACGGGCGACATCAGCGTGGCGGACGTGGCCGACGCGAGGTTGAAGACTTTGAGCGGCGACATCGAATTGCGGCGCATCACTAAGTCTATCGAGGCATGGAGCGCGAACGGGACGGTCGTCGTGAGAAATTCGACCGGTCGCGTGCGGCTGGAAACCATCGGCGGCGAGATCGTCGCAAGCGATCTGAAAGCGGGAGAGGCGGCCGACGAGTGTTTCGCCAAGTCCGTGAGCGGCGACATCACGCTCGCCAAACTGGCGCACGTACACGTCGAAGCCTATACCTCGAACAGTTCGATTGATTTCACGGGCGCGCTCGCGAGCGGCGGCCGCTACACGTTAAAGAGTCATTCGGGCAACGTGCGCCTGTCGCTGCCGGCCGACGCCTCTTTTCAACTCAGCGCCAAAGTGCATCACGGCGGCGAGATCATCACGGATTTCCCGATCCGGCAAGTGCCCTTGAAGGCGAGCGACGACCCGCACAACCCGTCCACGGTCGGCGGCCCGCTCCTCGGCAACGGGCGGCTCACCGGCGTCGCAGGCCGCGGCGATCAGCGTGATGCGACGCTCATCCTGTCGTCTTTCAGCGGGACGGTGCATTTGCAGAGACAGCCGTAAGGGAGTTTCAGGTTTCAGGTTTCAGGTTTCAAGTTTCAGAATTGAAGTTTTAGACGATGGCTTCGTTTATGTTTGCCGTGTTCGAGCGTTTTATAGTTGTGGCCTTCAATTTGCTAATGCTGTGACCGCGACTCATAAGGAGCGGCAAAGGGTTTAACCTGAAACCTGAAACTTGAAACCTGAAACTCAAATCCTGAAACTTGAAATTCGTGAAAAAATTCTTGCCACAAAATGAACGATGGCGGTGTTTTCACAGTATAAGCGGTGAGAGAGTTTGAAAAAGCGGCGAGTTGAAACGTTTCGGCTGCGAGTTACGTCTATCTGCATAAGGCGCAGCTTGAGCGGTTTGAAAGATGCGACGGGACAGTCCCGAAAGTGGGACGAAAGATAACGGGGAACGCGAACGCCGCGTATGCAGAGGTTGGGGAGGTAGCATGATAAGACGAAAATTCGGAATCTTATTCTTGATCGGGATCACCGTTTTGGCCGGGACGCAGGAGGCAGCGCGCCAGTTCGACGGATTGAAGTCGTCCCTGAAGAATTTCACCCGCGCGAGTTTGTGGAGCGGTCTCATCGTCTACGCGCAGCCCGTCAACGACGGCAAACTTCCCACGCCGCAAATCTATTACCTGATGCCCGCGCCCCAGCAGCAACAGCCCGCCGCGCCCGCCGCGCAGCAGCCGTTACTGGCCGACAACGCTAACGGCGCGACGACGACGAACAAGCCCGGAGCCGGAAACAATCACGTTGAAGAAGCGTTGGCGGTGGCCGAGTTGAACCCGGAGGCTTCGGCGCTTACGGCGGCGCGGGAAGCCGAGGATGCCGCGAAGGCTGAGTTGTCGCGGAACAAGTTGCCGCTGAATCTGATCGCCTCGCATCTTGCCGCCCCGAAAGCCGCGCCGAAGCCGGACAGGGTGCGCGTGTTTGAAGAGGTGGCGCGGCACGAAGCGCCCGCGTTGCGCAAACTCGGACGGGAAGCAGACAAGATCGTCAAGGTATTCGTGAAGGAACTGGACGCCGCGAAACTCGCCGCGGAGGCCGACCGCCTCATGGCGGAGCACGGACGGCTTGAGCGTTGGCATACGAAGACGAACGGCGAGGCGGAGGTCTGGCATCGCCGTGTGGAATCGAGGGTGGTGCGCCGCGCCGCAGCCCGTCCCGAACGCCCGGAACATTTCAGGGTGATCGTACCGTTTGCCGGGACGCGCGGCATCGCGCTGCCCGAGATGTCGAGCATCGGTTGTGAGAAGACGAGAACGAAACCGGAAGCCCCCCCGGCCGCGCCGGTCGCGAAGCGGAACGCGCGGCATCAGGCGGCGGGCGAGCCTCCTGCGGTCGAGTTGAGCGTGCCGGACGCGCCGCACCCGGCGGGCAACACCTGGACGCTTAATTGCGATACGGAGCCGGAGCAAAAGTAGGATTGCGCCGTCAGCGGCCGAGCGCGCCGGAGCGCCGACTCTCGCGAGGGTCATTTTGCGGCGAATAAGGGCGGCGACCGGGGTCGCAAAACGTAGTCGTCGTAGCCGCGTCACGGCAGTACGCGCCCGTTAAAAAGTTTCCCGTACAAGCAGGAGCCAATCGATAGCGGAAAGCACCGGTTTTCCGCGAGGGGCGGGTGTGTGCCCGCGGCCGTTGGAAAAAATCGGAATTAATTAGCCGCTCACAGGAGAAAAGATATGAAAAAATTCGGATGGATACAGACGCTACTTTTCGCCGTCATCGCCGTGTTGACCGCGCCGCAAATCATCGGCCAACTCATCCCACTGAACCTGAACGACGCCGCCGCCACAGCGGGCTTCGTCGCTTCCGCGCAGGACAAAGACAAAGATAAGGACAAACACAAAGACAGACACAAGGGCGACCATCGCAATCACGACGAGAGCGAGTTCACCGAAAAAGACGAGGTACGCCAGACTTATCAACTGACGCCCGGCGCAAACGTGCGGGTTTCGGGCATCAACGGTTCGGTCGAAGTGGAAACGACGAGCGGCAACACGGCCGAAGTTCACATCGTGCGCTCGGCGCGCAACCGCGCCGACCTCGAACACCGCAAAGTGATCATCGAGCACACGGGCGCGAGCCTCGTCGTGCGCGGCGAGAACGAGCAGGAGCGCCGATATGCGCGCGGCGAGAACCCGCAGGTGCGACAGCGCGTTACGCTCCGCCTGCCGCGCCAGATCGATTTCACGGCGAGCGGCGTCAACGGCAGAACGACCGTCGGCGAAGTTGACGGCCCGGTCAAGATCAGCGGCATCAACGGCAGGGTCGCGGTGGCGCAGGCCGTCGGCTATTCCGAACTGTCGGGCATCAACGGCGCGGTCGTCGTGACCATCGCGCGACTCGACGACCGCGGCATCCGTGTCAGCGGCATCAACGGCGCGGTCGAATTGCGCTTCTCCGAAGCGCTCAACGCCGACCTGAAAGTCACCGGCATCAACGGCACGGTCAACGCCGACATGCCGAACGTCGTGGTGCAGGGCACGGTCAGCCGGAACAATTTCAACGCGCGCATCGGCTCGGGCGGCGCGCTCATCAACGTTTCGGGCGTCAACGGTCGCGTGAGCCTCGCGCCGCGCACCTAACAAAACAGTGAATCGTGAATCGTAAATCGTGAATAGACAAAAACTGTCCCCCACGATTTACGATTCACGATTCACGATTTACGAGGATAAAGTGATGAGCAGAAGAACTTTGAATCGCGCGGCGCTCGTGTTCGGCGCGTTGTTGTTGGCGAGCGCGGGGGCGTTTGCGCAAACTGATGCGGCGCGCGATGCGGTGCGCGAGGAGTTTCACCAGAGCTATCCGCTGTCGGCGCGCGGGAGCGTGACGCTGAAGAACATCAGCGGCGCGGTGCGCATCGTGGCGTGGGATCGGGCGGAGGTGCGCGTCGATGCGGTCAAACGCGCCGAGACGCGCGAGCGTCTGGACGAGGCGCGGATCACTGTGGACGCCAGCGCCGACAGCGTGCGCATCGAGACGCGTTACCCGGAGGATGCGTTCAGGTACGAGCGCGGCGATAACCGGCGGCGCAACGGGGCGAGCGTCGATTACATCTTGAGCGTGCCGCGCGGAGCGCGCCTTGAATCAATCGAACTCATCAGCGGGCGGCTCGACATCGAAAACGTGACGGGCGGCGTCAAGGCTTCGTGCATCAGCGGGCAGTTCACGGCGCGCAATCTGTCGGGCGATGCGAAGTTGTCGAACGTCAGCGGCACGCTCGAAGCGACCTTCGATAAACTGGACGACATGAACAACGTCACGCTCGGCAACGTGAGCGGCCAGATCGTCCTCACGATTCCGTCCGACACGAACGGCACGATCAAGGCCAACACGCTCACCGGCCGGATCACGAACGACCTCGGCCTGCCCGTCCGTCGCGGCGAATACGTCGGCCACGACATGTCGGGTCAACTCGGACGCGGCGGCGCGCGCATCAAGCTCAACAACGTGAGCGGCGGGATCAAAATTCAACGCGCCGCCGACGGGCGCACGCCGACGGCCGTCACGAACCTCATCACGGACGCGCGCCTTGCCCCGAACGCGGGCGCGTCCGAGGGAGAGATCGAAAGGCGCGTCGAGCGCGAAATCGAGAGCGCGATGCGCGAGACGGAACGCGAGAGACGCACGGCGATGCGCGAGAGCGGCCGCGCCCGGAGGGAGATGCGCGAAGCGGCGCTGCTCGGCGAACGCGCGCGGCGCGATCTTGAACGCAACGCGCGCGAGTTGGAGCGCAGCCATGTGCGGATCGAGCGGGAAGCCGAGCGCGCGGCGCGCGAGGTCGAGCGCGTGATGGGGGCGCACGGGGGCGCGCCCGGCGAACACGCCGAGTATTCCTACAAGCTCGTCGAGCGCGAGTCGAAATCCTTCAACGTGTCGGGCAGGCCGCGCGTCAACCTCAATACCTTCGACGGCTCGATCAACATCCAGCCCACCGACGAATCGACGGTGCGATTCTCCGCCGTCAAACGCGCGCGCGACGAACAGGCCATGCGCGGCATCCGCCTGCGCGCGGAACAGGCGGGCGATACCATCAACATCATCGCCGAGTTTGACGCGTCGCAACGGCGCGAGGAATACGGCACGGGCGCGGCCGTCGCGCTCGACGTGTGGGTTCCGCGCAGCGCAAACGTCAACGTCAAATCGGGCGACGGGCGACTGCGCATGAGCGGCATCGAGGGCGAGATCGACCTGCACACCGGCGACGGCTCGGTTGACGTGACGGAGAGCAAGGGGCGTCTGCGCGTGGAGACGGGCGACGGGCGCGTGCGCATCGCGGGCTTCGACGGCGACGCCACCGTCGAGACGGCCGACGGCCGCATCTCCCTCGACGGCCGCTTCACGAAACTCAACGCGCGCACGGGCGACGGGGCGATCACGCTCGCCTTACCCGCCGGTATCAACGCGCGCATCGAGACCGATTCCGAACGCGTCATCAACGACTTGTCGGCCGTCTCCGAAGACGGCGAAGGTGATGCGCCTGAGCGACGCGTCAGGCGTTGGCGCGTCGGCACGGGCGCGGGCAGCCAGATCAATTTGCGCACGGGCGACGGTCAAATCTTTTTGCGCCGCTCGGGCGAGGATCGCGAGTAACGCGAACTGCCCTAAAACCGTCAGGGCGGCTCGAGAGGTTCGCTGCCCTGACGGGTGTTCCCGCGCACGTAGTTTTCGGCATCATCCTCTGTTTCCAAATTTTCGGAAATCCGCGGTTACGATCTCCGAAGTTAAACGAAACAATTTATATGTATGGAGCGTCTAATAGCCAAACGGCCGGATGCGCGCATTCTCTCATTAGCGACGACCGGAAGCCCGTTTTCCGAATCACAAAAGTTTTAGATTAAATGTAATGAACCACAGGCTATCTTTGTTTGCCCCGCCCGCGTTCCGCTTGCCCGTCGCCCCGACGGCTCAAGTCGCAACTCTCCTCCTTGACACCGCCCCGGCGAAGCCGGAGGCCGATTCGACCACCGCGCCCGCAACGACCATCACGCACGACCGCCGCCGCGTGACCCCTTCGCGTGCCATGCTGAAGTTTGAGGTCAAACAGACATGAGTGTAAACATGAGTGCCGGAGCCATTCATCGCTCGCCGCGTTCCGGCGCATCATCCTCCCTGTGTCGTCGCGCGCTTGCAGCGTGTCTCGCCGGTCTGACGTTCGTCGCACTGCTCCCGCCCTCTTCGCGCGCGCAGCAGCTACAGCAGCAGCAGGTCGCATTGTTGGACGACGGGTCGAAGGCTAAGGCTGCCCCCATCTCGACGGCGGCGGGCGCGCCCGCTACCGCCGTAGCGCGCACGCGACGCATCGCATCGCTGCGCAGCCGCGAGACGGGCGGCGGTGCGCGCGTTACCGTCACATCAGACGCCGAGTTGACCAACTACACGAGCTACGAGAGCGGCGGGCGTTTCGTGGTGCGCATCCCGCAAGCCGAGGCGGGGAAGGATGCCGCTTCGCTCGCCGAAAGTTTACGCGGGCGCGGATTTGAAGATGCGCGAATCGAGCATCGCGGGGCGGACGTGTTGCTCTCTTTCAGGTTGGCGGCGGGTGCGACCGCCGATGTCAGGCAAAGCTTCAACCGTCTCGAAGTGCGCTTCGCGCAAGACCCTCAACAGAAAACCAATTCCGTCGGCGGCGATGCGAACCCGCACGCCACGCCGACGCCCTCCGCGTCGCCCGCCGCGACGACAAGCAGCGACGCCCCCGTCGTCGCCCCGGCCACGACGACGACGAGCGACAGTTCGACTACGAGCGCGACGGTCGAGCGCGCGAAGGTGGCTGCGGGCAAAGGCAACGCCGTCACGCTGCCGCCGGAGAAGGCCGCGCCCGTCGTCGTGCCGCGCTTCGACGCGCCGCCCGTCATCGACGGCAAGCTCGACGACGCCGTGTGGAAGAACGCGCGCGTGCTGAAAGACTTCTACCAGACGCAGCCGGGCGACAACATCGCGCCCTCGCACCCGACCGAAGTTCTCATCGGCTACGATGCGAAGTTTCTTTACTTCGCCTTCCGCGCTTTCGACGAGCCGTCGAAAGTGCGCGCCAACGTCGCCAAGCGCGACGGCATTTTCGACGATGATTTCGTCGGCATGCATCTCGACACGTTCAACGATCAGCGCAGGTCTTTCGAGTTGCTCTTCAACCCGCTCGGCATACAGGCCGACGCCATCTACACCGAGAACAGCGGCGAGGATTTCAGCTTCGACCTCGTGCACGAATCGAAGGGCGCGCTGACGGCCGAGGGCTACGTGGTCGAGGTGGCGATCCCGTTCAAGTCTCTGCGCTACGAGGCGGGCAAGGGCAAGTTGTGGGGCGTTCATTTCTTCCGCCGCATCAAACGCCTCAACAACGAGACGCATTCGTGGATGCCGCTCTCGCGCGACATCAGCGGCAACCTCAATCAGGCCGGAAAAATTACCGGACTCGAAGGCATCTCCACCGAGCGCACGCTTGAAATCATTCCGAGTTTCACCGTCTCCGAGACGGGGCGGCGCGTGCGCACGTTTCTGCCGACGCCCTTCCCGAACACCGGCGACGGGCGGCCTCAATTCGGCCCCGGCCGCATGCTCAACAAGCCGGTCGAGTTCGACTTCGGCGTCACGAGCAAGTTCGGTTTGACGCCGACCGTCACGCTCGACTTCGCCTACAATCCGGACTTCGCGCAGGTCGAAGCCGACCAGACGGTCGTCACGGCCAACCAGCGTTTCCCCATCTTCTTTGAGGAGAAGCGGCCGTTCTTCCTCGAAGGCAAAGAGATTTTCGACACGTCGAGCCAGGTCGTTCACACGCGCGCCATCTTCGACCCCGACTACGCCGTCAAACTCACCGGCAAGCGCGGCCGCAACACCTTCGGCCTCATCCTCGCCTCCGACAACGGGCCGGGCAACTTCACCGATGAAGAACGCGAAGACCGCGCGCTCGAAGTGCTGAACCTGCGCCGCCCGCAACAGCCGGGCGAGAGCGACGCGTCTTATGCCTCGCGCTTGAACCGTGCGCAATTCGTCGAGTCGAACTTCGCGCGCTTCGTGGACAAGAACGCCGCCATCGCCGTGCTGCGCCTGAAGCGCGACGTGGGGCGCGAGTCGAGCGTCGGCATGTTCGCCACGAGCTACAACTTCACCGAGCGGCACAATCAGGTGCTCGGCATCGACGGCCGCTTCAAACTCGACCCGAAAACCTTCACGACCTTCGAGCTCGTCGGCACGAACTCGAAGAACTACTTCCGCAACCTCGCCACCGACGAGACGAGCTACCGCAACCGCAACGGCTTCGCCTACAACTACCTGCTCGACTACACGGGCCGCTACTTCGGATACGCGCTGAGCGCCAACGGGCGCACCCGCGACTATCGCGCCGACGTGGGCTTTACGCGCCAGACCAACACCAACAACCTAAGCTTCGGCTTCCGCCTGAGCACCGAGCCGAAACCCAAAGCTATACTAACCTCGTTCCGCTTCCAGAACTTCACGAACCTGAATTACGACTGGCAGGGGCGGAATCAGGGCTGGATCGACGGCACGAATTACAACTTCAGTTTCGCGCACCAGACCTTCGTGCAGATCGGCACGAACTTCGGTTACGAGCGCGTCTTCGAGGAGGAGTTCGGCACGCGGCGCGCACCCGCTCAGCTTGATCCGAACGGCGGGCAGATCGCGCCGGGGCGCAGGGGCGCGTTCGCCGGAGACGACTCGGAACGACAGACGCGACAGAAGACGATCTTCGTCTATGCCGAGCGGCAGTTCAACAAACAGTTCTACGCTTACTTCTTCACCGGCACGCGGCGCGGCATCTTTGATTACGACTTCGGCGCGGGGCCGGATTTCCCGCGCGTCAGCCCCTACGCCGTCGCCCGGCGCGAGGCGCAGGCGCAGGGACTTTGCGGCGACGACGCGCCGTCCCCGCTGCCGGCGGTCTGCGCTCAGGCGCTCGACCCCGGTTCGGCCAACGGGTTCGACATAGACACGGGCGTCACGCTCCAGCCGACGGGCGCGCTGCGCACCACGTTCAGCTACGTGAAGGCGCGCCTGACGCGACGCGATAACGGCCTCGTCGCCTTCGACGACAACATTTTCGCCCTGCGCTCGACCTACCAGTTCACGCGCTTCCTCTTCGCGCGCGCGCGCCTCGATTACGGCACGCTCTCGACGAGCATGCGCGGACAGTTCCTTTTCGGCTGGACGCCGAACCCCGGCACGTCCTTCTACGTCGGCTACAACGACGACCTGCAACGCAACGGTTACAACCCGTTCACGTCGCAACTCGAACCCGGTTTCCGGCGCAACGGGCGCACCTTCTTCATCAAGGCGTCGTACCTCTTCCGGCGCAGCTTTTAGCTCGTGAATCGTAAATCGTGAATAGATAAACCTGCCTTGCTTTTTCCATTCACGATTCACGATTCACGATTCACGATTTACGATTCACTTTCTTGCAACTTTCTCACCGCAGCGTACTCTTACACTTACCGGTCGAGGACGCTTGAGCGGAGTGAAAAATTGAACGGCTTTTCACGCGGAATCCGCCCGGTTCAAGGAATATTATGAGAATAAAAACTCTATCTGTGATCGCATTCGCGCTCGCGTGTCAGTTCATGGTTGCCGCTCGGGTCGCCGGGCAGGCCACGGGCGCGCAGACGCCCGCGCCCACGCCCGCCGCGAGCGCGCCGGTTGACGAGAAGAAGAATCAGGCAGCGGGCGAGCAGACGCCCGCGCCCGCCGATAACCCCGGCACGGGGCCGCTCTCCACCGTCGGCACGTCGGCGGGCGCGGTCACACCCGAACGCGGCACGACGCCCGTGAGCGAGGCCGCCGTGCCGCTCATGGCCGCCCCGAAGGGTTCGGTCGCGCTGCCGCCGGAGAAGGCCGCGCCCGTGCGCATCCCGCGAGTGGATCGGCCGCCCGTCGTCGACGGCAAGTTGGACGACGAGATTTGGCGGCAGGCCGCGGTGCTCAAAGATTTCTACCAGATCAATCCCGGCGACAACATCGCGCCCTCGCTCGCCACGGAAGTTTACATGGCCTACGACGCGCGCACGCTCTACATCGCTTTTCATGCGCACGACGATCCGGGCAAGGTGCGCGCCACGGTCGCCAAGCGCGACGACGTGCTCGCCAACGAAGACAGCGTGCGCGTCCTGCTCGATACCTTCAACGACCGGCGCAAGGCTTACGTGCTCGTCTTCAACCCGCTCGGCATCCAGCAGGACGGCATCCGCACCGAAGGGCAGGGCGTGGATTTCAGTTTCGACCTCGTGATGGAATCGAAGGGCGCGCTCACGTCGGACGGCTACGTGGTCGAGGCGGCGATCCCGTTCAAGTCGCTCAAGTACGAGTCGGGCAAGGACAAGCTGTGGGGCTTGCAGGTCTTCCGCCAGATTCAGAGGTTCAACAACGAGACCGATTCGTGGATGCCGATCTCGCGCGAGATCAACAGCCTCCTGAGTCAGGCCGGGCACATCACGGGGCTGGAAAACATCTCGACCGAGCGCACAATCGATATCATTCCGAGCCTGACCCTTTCGGAAGAAGGCAGGCGCGTGCGTACTTGTCCGCCCGGCAATTGCCCTCTCGGTTTCGTCGAGCCGGGACGCTTCGTCAATCAGCCGATCAAACTTGACCCCGGCTTCACGGGCAAGTTCGCCATCTCGCCGACGATGACGCTCGACCTCGCCCTGAACCCGGATTTCGCGCAGGTCGAAGCCGATCAACTCGTGGTGACCACCAACCAGCGTTTCCCGATCTTCTTCCCCGAACGCCGCCCGTTCTTCCTCGAAGGCATCGAAATCTTTCAGACGCAGCTCGGCGTCGTCAACACACGCACCATCGTCGATCCCGACATCGCTTTGAAGTTGACGGGCAGGCGCGGCCCGAACACCTACGGCATCCTCGTGGCGAGCGACAACGCCCCCGGCAACTTCTCCGAAGACGAACGCACGCTCGCCATACAGGCGGAGGAACGACGGCGACCAGACCAGCCGCAGGGCGCGATTCGCTTCCTCGACAAGAACGCCTTCATCGGCGTCTTTCGCCTCAATCGCAACGTCGGGCAGGAGAGCACTATCGGCGCGGTCGCCACCACCTCGCAGTTCAAAGAGCGGCACAATCAGACGGGCGGCGTTGACGGCCGGTTCAAAATCGACCCGCAGACCACCCTCAGTTTCTCGCTCGTCGGCACGACCTCGCACCGCAACGACTTCTACAACCCCGATCTCGACCGGAACGAACTGCGCACCGGGCGCGGCCTCGGCTACACGGCCGGCTACTCACACTTCGGCCGCAACTTCGGCTACGAGTATTACAGCGAAGGCAACACGAACGACTACCGCGCCGACGTGGGCTTCACCTCGCGCACGAACACGAACTTCCACAGCCTCTACACGAGCTACAACACGACGCCCAAGCCGAAAGCCACGCTCATCAACTGGCGCACCCATAATTTCTCTTTCATCAGCCACGACTTTCAGGGGCGCAGTCAGGCTTGGGAGAGCGAGACGAATTTCCAGTTCTTCTTTCAGAAGCAGTTCAACATCGGCGCGGCCTACGAGTATGCTTACGAGCGTCTCCTTGAAGAAGAGTTCGGCGCGCGCCGTCTGCCCGCGCGGGAGGGCGGCGGAGCGGCGCAGCGGGGCGCGTTCGCCGGCGAAGATTCCGAACGCTCCTCGCGCAAGAACCACTTCTTCTTCTTCGGCGGCTACCGCCCGAGCAAAAAATACTCGTTTAGCTGGCGCGCGGTTTATCGCGACGGCCATTTCGATTACGACTTCGGCGCGGGTCGCCGCTTCCCGCGCGTCAGCCCCGGCGCGCTGCTGGACCGTGCCGCGCCGCTCGACCCCGGACGCGGCGCGCTCACCGAGTTTCGCGGCACGTTCGCCTACCAGCCGACGAACGCGCTGCGCTCGACGCTCGACTACACCAAGAGCCGCCTGCGCCGCTACGACACGAACCTCGTCGCCTACGACGTGAACCTGATCTCATGGCGCACGACTTACCAGTTCACGCGCTTCCTCTTCGCGCGCGCGCGCATTGATTACCAGTCGCTGCCGCGACGCGCTCGCGGCCAGTTCCTGTTGGGCTACACGCCGAACCCCGGCACGGCCTTCTACGCCGGTTATAACGACGACGTTAACGTCAACACCTTCTCGCCCTTCGGCAACCGGCTCGAACCCGGCTTCCGCCGCAACGGGCGCACCTTCTTCATCAAGATGTCTTACCTGTTCAGGCGCAGCTTCGGCGGGTAGAGAATCAACGATGAACGCGGAACGATGAACGATGAACTGAAAGCAAGCGTCTTTAGTTCATCGTTCATCGTTCCGCGTTCATCGTTCCTACTTCATCGTTCCTGCTTCCGTTTGACTTAACAAACAAATTCGCTTAGAAAATCCACCGGCATTCCCAAACTCGTCGTTTGCCTTGTACACTCGTTCACGGAAAGGAAATACCAAGATGTCTTCTCTCGGCATTTCGCGAGCGCAGGCGTTGCGCCTCTTATTAGTCGTCATAATGCTGACTCAGGTTCCGAACGCGACCGCGCAAAAATCCGCCGCAGATGCCGTGCCGGGAAGCGCGACGGCGAAAGCCCCCGCCTACCCGGCGACGAGGAAAGCCGAGCAGTTTGACGATTACCACGGGACGCGCGTGGCAGACCCCTACCGCTGGCTCGAAGATTTGGACACGCCCGACACGAAGGCCTGGGTGGAAGCGCAGAACCGCCTGACCGATGCCTATCTGGCGGAGATTCCGGCGCGCCGTAAAATCAAGGAACGTTTAACCAAACTCTGGAACTTCGAGCGCTACGGCATACCCTTCCGCGAAGGCAACCGCTATTTTTACACGAAGAACGACGGCCTCCAGAACCAGAGCGTGCTCTACACCGTCGCCTCGCTCGCCGACGAGCCGCGCGTCCTGCTCGACCCGAACAAACTCTCCGCTGAAGGCACGGTCGCGCTCGCCGGTACGGCCATCAGCCGCGACGGGAAGTTGATGGCTTACGGGCTGTCGGCTTCCGGTTCGGACTGGGCTGAGTGGCGCGTGCGCAACGTCGAGACCGGGCAAGACCTCCCCGACCTCGTCAAGTGGGTGAAGTTCTCCGGCGCGTCCTGGACGACCGACGGCAAAGGCTTCTTCTACAGTCGCTACGACGAACCGAAGGCGGGCGCGAGCCAGATGGCGGGCGTCAACGAGTTTCAGAAACTCTACTATCACCGCCTCGGCACGCCGCAGGCGGACGACGCGCTCATCTACGAGCGCAAGGATCAGAAGGACTGGGGCTTCAGCGGCGACGTGACCGAAGACGGCCGCTATCTACTCATACACGTCTGGGTCGGCACCGACGCCAAGAACCGCATCTATTACAAAGACCTTCAGGCCGCGAACTCGCCCGTCGTCAAGCTGCTCGACGAGTTCGACGCCGCCTACAACTTCATAGACAACGACGGCCCCGTCTTCTGGTTCATGACCGACCGCGACGCGCCGCGCTACAAAGTGATCGCCGTCGACACGCGCAAGCCGGAACGCGCGAACTGGAAAGTCGTCATCCCCGAAACGGCCGAGACGATTGAGGGCGCGAACGTCGTCGGCGACAAGTTCGTCGTCTCCTACCTCAAAGACGCGCACTCGCAGGTGAAAATTCACACGACCGACGGCAAGTTCCTGCGCGAAGTCGCGCTGCCCGGCCTCGGCGCGGCCTACGGCTTCGGCGGCAAGCGCGCCGACCGCGAGACGTTCTACGCCTACACCGGCTTCACCACCCCGGCCACCATCTATCGCTACGATTTGACGACGGGGGTGAGCAGCGTCTACCGCCAGCCGAAAGTTGATTTCGACCCCGCCCAATATGAGACGAAGCAGGTCTTCTACAAGAGCAAGGACGGCACGCGCGTCCCCATGTTCATCACGCACCGGAAAGGCTTGAAACTCGACGGCACGAACCCCACTCTGCTCTACGGCTACGGCGGCTTCAACGTCTCGGAGACGCCCGGCTTCTCCGTCGGCCGTCTGGTCTGGATGGAGATGGGCGGCGTCTATGCGGTGGCGAATTTGCGCGGCGGCGGCGAGTATGGCAAGGAGTGGCACGAGGGCGGGATGAAGCTCAAAAAGCAGAACGTCTTCGACGATTTCATCTCGGCCGCCGAGTGGCTCATCGCGAACAAGTACACTTCGACGCCGAAACTCGCCATCCACGGCAGCTCGAACGGCGGCCTGCTCGTCGGCGCGGCCATCACGCAGCGACCCGAACTCTTCGGCGCGGCCATCCCCGCCGTCGGCGTCATGGACATGCTCCGCTTCAACAAGTTCACCATCGGCGCGGCGTGGGCTTCCGATTACGGCTCGCCCGAAAACCCCGACGAGTTCAAGGCGATTTACGCTTACTCGCCGCTGCACAATTTGAAGGCGGGCAAGAGCTACCCGCCGACCCTGATCACGACCGCCGACCACGACGACCGCGTGTGGCCCGGCCACAGCTTCAAATTCGCGGCCGCGATGCAGGCGGCGCAGGGGGGCAGCGCGCCCGTCCTCATCCGCATCGAGACGAAGGCCGGCCACGGCGCGGGCAAACCCACCTCTAAGACCATCGAGGAGATCGCGGACATGTGGGGCTTCCTCGTGCGCACCCTCAACATAAACACTTCCGCTTTATAAACGGGCGGATTCGTCGCGCAGGCACGCCGCCGCAGACACCGTAAGGGGGCGCAGAGAAAAGCAAAAGACGATCTCAAATCCTCAAATTTGAGATCGTCTTTTGCTTTTCTTCGTGTCCCTTCCCGTGTCCTCTGCGTCTGCTTTGGTGAGCGCTTTGATCCTAGCGCCTCAACCCGATCTCAAACGGCTCTCATAATTCAGTTGAACTCGAACGCCGCCATGAGACATCAGCGCACGCTATCGGCGACCGCGATGATGATGATACTTGCGACCATGAGGATGGTGACGGCGACGATCAGCACCCCGGCGATAACCACCGGGGCGGCCGCCCACATCGGCCAGCCGAGTCTCGCCCTCAACTTATTCGTCAACCACCCGCTCGCCGCGCTTGAGATGATGACCGACAAGATTACCAGCGCCAAATTACAGGCGAGAATCGCGCCCCCCGTCGAACCGTTGTAACCGTTCGTCCCGACCAGCCACATGAACATCCAGAAGACGCCGAAGGCGATCATCAACAGCGCGGTGACGCCCGAAACGATCAGTGTTTTCGCCACGGTTTTTGTTCTCCTTCGCCGCGGGCGCGGTTTGGCAGGTTGATCAAGGCGATTGACATAGTCCGGCGGCGCAAGCAGAATAGCGCAACTCTTCGTTGATGATGCCGCAAACACGAAACATGTTATCAGAGACTGTCGGAAAACCCGTCCCGCGCAAAGAGGGACGCAGCAAGGTCACGGGCGCGTCGCGCTACGTTGACGACCTGACCATGCCCGGCATGCTCTACGGCGCAACCGTGCGCTCGCCGGTCGCGCGCGGCCGCATCCGCTCGGTCACTTTCGGCGAGGGCATCCCGTGGGACGAGTTCGTCGTCGTGACGGCGAAGGACATTCCGGGCGAAAACGCCGTCGCGCTCATCCTGCTCGATCAGCCTTACCTCGCCTCGGAATTCGTCAATCACGCCGAGGAGCCGATCCTTCTGCTCGCGCACGAGGACAAGCACCTGCTCGAACGCGCGCGGCGCGCAGTTCACATCGACATCGAGCCGCTCCCCGCCGTCTTCACGCTCGCCGACGCGCTCGCGCAGACGGAGATCATCTGGGGCGAGGACAACGTTTTCAAGACGTACCTCGTGGACAAGGGGAACGTGGACGAGGTGTGGGCGCAGGCCGATTTCGTGGTGGAAGGCGAATACTCTACGGGCGCGCAGGAGCAGTTATACATCGAGACGAACGGCGTGATCGCCGTGGCGAACGCGGAAGACGGCGTCACGGTCTGGGGTTCGATGCAATGCCCGTATTACGTCCACAAGGCTCTGTTGAAGTTGTTCGCCCTGCCGCCGGAGCGCGTCCGCGTCGTGCAGTGCGAGACGGGCGGCGGCTTCGGCGGGAAGGAAGAATATCCTTCGATGATCGGCGGCCACGCCGCGCTGCTGTCCTGGAAGGCGGGCGGGCGTCCGGTGAAACTCATCTACGACCGCGCCGAAGACATGGTCGCCACGACGAAGCGACACCCATCGCTCACGCGCCACCGCACGGCCGTCACGCGCGACGGCCGCCTGCTCGCGATGGAGATCGAGTTCGTCGTTGACGGCGGCGCTTACGCGACGCTCTCGGCCGTGGTGCTTTCACGCGGCACGATCCACGCGGCCGGACCCTATCACTGTCCGAACATACGCATCCGCAGTCGCGCCGTCGCCACGAACGTGCCGCCGCACGGCGCGTTTCGCGGCTTCGGCGCGCCGCAGTCGATCTTTGCTCTGGAGCGGCAGATGGACAGGGTGGCCGAGGCCGTCGGCCTTTCGCCCGCGGAGTTTCGCCGCCGCAACTTCATACGCGAGGGCGAGACGACGGCGACCGGGCAAATCATACGCGAGCCGGTAGACATGGCGGGCTTGCTCGCGCGCGCCTTCGAGTTGACGGACTACGAGGCCAAACGCGAACGCTTCGCGCGCGAGAACGGCGAGGGGGGCGCGACCGTGAAGCGCGGCATCGGCTTCGCGTCGTTCATGCACGGCGCGGGTTTCACAGGGTCGGGCGAAGACTATCTGAAATCAGTCGTCGGCGCGGAGGCCGACGCGTCGGGTCGCGTCCGTGTGCTTGCCGCGAGCACCGAGATCGGGCAGGGCACGAACACCATCTTCGCGCAGATCGCTTCCGCCGCGCTCCGGCTCGACTACGATCTGATCGAGATGGCGCAGCCCGACACCGGCAACGTCCCAGACAGCGGCCCGACGGTCGCCTCGCGCACCTGCATGATCGTCGGTAGTCTCGTCGAATCGGCCGCCATCGGCCTGCGCCAGACGTTGCAGGGCGCAGGTCTGTTGACGGATGAATACACGGAGGGCGAATGGCGGGAGGCGTGCCGCCAATACGTCGAACGATACGGGGCGTTGAAGTCGTACAGCCAGTATAAGCCGCCGCCGGGCGTGCGTTGGGATGACGAGAAGTATGAGGGCGACGCATACGGGGCGTTCGCGTGGGCGGTCTACGTCGCGGAGGTGACGGTCGATACGCTGACGTATGAGACGCGCGTCGATGATTTCGTGGCGGTTCAGGAAGTGGGGAAAGTCGTCCACCCGATTCTCGCCGCCGGGCAAATCGAGGGCGGCGTGGCGCAGGCCATCGGCTTCACGCTCTACGAGAACGTCGTCTGGCGCGATGGGCGCATGGTCAACAATCAGATGACCAACTACGTCATGCCGACCTCGGCAGACCTTCCGCCGATACGCGTCCACTTCGAGGAACAGCCCTACCAGTACGGCCCCGCGGGCGGCGCGAAGGGCATCGGCGAACTCCCTCTGGACGGCGGCGCGCCCGCCATCCTGAACGCCATCGAACACGCGACGGGCGTGCGCTTTACTCACGTGCCGTTGATGCCCGAAGCCTTGATGGAGGGGCTGAAAGAAAACACATGAGCGCAGCGCGGACGAAGATTTTCACACACCTTGCCGGGAGCCGGGCATGACCGGGGACGCGTCTAAAATCGACGTGGTGTGCACGGTCAACGGCACGGCGCGCGAGTTGCGCGTGTTTCCGATGGCGCGTTTGCTCGACGTGCTGCGCGAAGATTTGGGATTGACCGGCACGAAGGAGGGCTGCGGCGAGGGCGAGTGCGGCGCGTGCTCGGTGCTCATTGACGGCGAACTCGTCAACAGTTGTCTCGTGCCCGTCCTGCAAGTCGAAGGCGCGGAGATCAAAACTATCGAGGGAGTGGCCTCCGGCGCCGAACTCCACGCCGTCCAGCAGGCATTCATCGAGTGCGGCGGCGCGCAGTGCGGCATCTGCACGCCGGGCATGGTTCTGGCGGCCATGAGTTTGCTCGAACACACCCCGCAGCCGACCGACGCGGACATTCGCAACGGCCTCGCCGGAAATCTCTGTCGCTGCACCGGCTACATGAAAATCTTCGACTCGGTCGTGCGCGCCTGCGGGCGGGCGGGAGCCAAAGGGTGAGAGCCTACCTGCCCGATTACGACCTGCGCGCGCCGAAAACTCTGAGCGACACGCTCGAACTGCTGGCGCGCGAGGCGGGCGTGTGGCGCGTCTTCGCAGGTGGCACGGACTTGATGGTGCTGCTCGAAGCGGGCGTCCTGAAGCACAGGAATTTTTTGACGATCCGGCATCTGCCGGAACTGCGCGGCATCCATATCACGCCGGAGCACATCACGCTCGGCGCGCTCACGACTTACACCGAGATTCAACGCAGCGCGGACGTGCTGCGCGAGTTTCCGCTCCTGCCCGCGGCGGCGCGCGAGACGGGCAGCATCGCCATACAAAATCGCGGCACGCTCGGCGGCAACATCGTCAACGCCTCGCCCGCCGCCGACTCGCCGCCCGCGCTCATCGTCTACGACGCCGAACTCGAACTCGTCTCCGCGAGCGGCGCGCGCTGGCTCGCATATCGCGATTTTCACACTGGCTACAAGATACTGGACATGCGCCCCGACGAAATTCTCGGGCGCATCCGGCTGCCGCGCGCGACCGGTGATTTACACACTTACTATCGCAAAGTCGGCACGCGCAAAGCGCAGGCCATCTCGAAAATCTGCTTCGCCGCGGGCGCGCGTCTCGCGAGCGACGGGCGCATCACAGACGCGCGCATCAGTCTCGGCAGCGTCGCGCCGACCGTCGTGCGCTGCACGCGCACGGAAGACATATTGCGCGACCGGACACCCGACGAGGCGACGATCAGAGACGCCCGCGCGATGCTCACGAGCGAGATCGCGCCGATTGACGACATGCGCTCGACGGCGCAATATCGCGCGCGCGTGGCCGCTAATCTGCTGGCGGATTTTCTGGTTAATCTTAAACACTGATGGGCGAGCAAAAAAGATGAGTGTGCCCGAGTTCGTCATACGCGGTCGCCGCGTCATCGCGCCCGACGGGAGCGCGCCCGCGGCCGTTCATGTCCGCGAGGGGCGCATCCTTGCGGTCGGGGCGTTTGAAGACGTGCCGGGCGATTGCCCGCTCGTCGAAGTTGACGACGGGGCGGTTCTGTTGCCGGGGCTGGTCGATACGCACGTCCATATCAACGAACCGGGGCGAACCCACTGGGAGGGCTTTCGGACGGCGACGCGCGCGGCGGCGGCGGGCGGCGTGACGACGCTCGTCGAAATGCCGCTCAACAGTATTCCGGCCACCACCACGCGCGCGAGCCTTGAGACGAAGCGCGCGGCGGCGGCGGGGAAGTGTTACGTTGACGTGGGCTTCTGGGGCGGCGTCGTCCCAAACAACGTGGCGGAGTTGCCGCGCATGTACGAGGGCGGCGTGTTCGGCTTCAAGTGTTTCCTGGTGCCGTCTGGCGTGGACGAGTTCGCGCACGTGGTCGAAGAGAACTTACGCGCGGCGATGCCGGAGTTGGCTCGCATGGGCGCGCTCCTGATCGTTCACGCCGAGACGCCCGCGCCGATTGAGGCCGCGCTCGCCGGTGCGGGACAAGCGACGGCCGACGATGCCCGTCTCTATGAGACGTTTCTACGGACGCGGCCGAAGGCTGCGGAAGACGAAGCCGTCGCGTTGATGATTCGCCTGTGCCGCGAGACGGGCGCGCGCGTCCACATCGTTCATCACTCGTCCTCGTCGTCGCTATCGCTCATCGGCGCGGCGAAAGCGGAGGGGCTGCCCTTCACGGCGGAGACGTGCCCGCACTATCTGACGTTCGCGGCCGAAGATGTGCCGCCGGGCGCGACCGAGTTTAAATGCTGCCCGCCGGTGCGCGAGCGCGAAAACCGCGAGCGACTCTGGGACGCGCTCGACGCGGGCGCGCTCGACATGATCGTCTCCGATCATTCGCCGTGCCCGCCCGAGTTGAAGTTGCGGGAGGAAGGCGACTTCCTCAAAGCGTGGGGCGGCATCGCATCGCTCCAACTGCGTCTGCCGGTCGTGTGGACGGAGGCGCGGGCGCGCGGGCATTCAATCGAGCGTGTGGTGGAATGGCTGGCCGCCGCGCCCGCGCGGCTCGTCGGGCTGGACGGGCGCAAGAAGGGCGCGATCCGCGCGGGCTGCGATGCGGACTTCGTGATCTATAGACCCGACGAGCAATTTCGCGTCGAGTCTTCGATGCTGCACCACCGGCACAAATTGACGCCCTACGCGGGGCGAACTTTGAGCGGCGTGGTCGAAGCGACTTTCCTGCGCGGCGCGCTGATTTACGAGCGCGGCGACTTTAAGAGCGAAGCGGCGACGGGTGCGCTGCTCTCGCGAGGTGATACACGATGACGGATTTCACCGAACTCGTCGATCTGGCCGCCGAGCGCGTGGGCAGCGCGGTGCTCTATGCCAACGACGACTTCTTTGCGCCGAAGGAAAATCTTTTGAAGGCGGGCGCGCCCGTCTTCCTCGAAGGCGAATACACGGATCGCGGCAAGTGGATGGACGGTTGGGAGTCGCGCCGCCGTCGTACGCCCGGCTTCGACTGGTGCATCGTTCGTCTCGGTCTGCCCGGCCGTCTTCGCGGCGTCATCGTGGACACGGCGCACTTCAAAGGCAACTACCCTGAACAGTGTTCGCTCGAAGCCTGCGCGATTGACGGCCAGCCCGGCGTCGAAGAACTGCTGGACGCGGGGGTCGAGTGGCGCGAGGTGTTGCCCGTCTCCGCCTTGCGCGGCGATTCGCAAAATCCGTTTCCGATTGAAGACGACGCGCGCGCGACGCACCTGCGCTTCAAGATTTACCCGGACGGCGGTGTTGCTCGCCTGCGCGTGTTCGGCGAGGTCATGCCGGACTGGAAGCGCATCGAGGCGCACGGCGGGCGCGTCGATCTGGCGGCGGTCGAATCGGGCGCGCTCGTGCTCGCGTGCAGCGACATGTTCTTCGGCCACCGTCATAATTTGATTATGCCCGGCCGCGCCGCGAACATGAGCGACGGTTGGGAGACCAAGCGACGACGCGGCCCCGGCCACGATTGGGTCGTCATCAAACTCGGCGCGCGCGGGCGCATTCAACATGTCGAAGTTGACACCGCACACTTCAAAGGCAACTATCCGGACACCTTTTCGCTCGAAGGCTCGGACGCGGCCGACGCGCGCGGCGGCGTGGATGCGCTCGTGAACGGCGCGTGGACTGAGATTCTGCCGCGCACCAAATTGCAGGCGCACACGCGCCATCACTTCTCGGACGAGCTGAAACGCGCGACGGACGCCTTCACGCACGTGCGTTTCAACATCTACCCGGACGGCGGCGTCAGTCGCCTGCGTCTCTACGGCAGCATCGCGGCGGATTGAGGTTTCAAGTTAAAGAACGAATAACCTCAGACCTGAAACTTGAGCCTTGAAACTTGAAGCTATGCCGGTTCTGAAACTTGAAACCTGAAACCTGAAACTTGAAACCTTGCATGATGGATTTAAGCGAAGGTCTCGCGCGTCTCAACTCGTTCGGCGCGGCCGAGGCGGAGACGGAACTCCTCAAGTGTTGCGGTTCGACAGGGTGGGCGCGGGCGCTTTCGGCGCGGCGGCCGTTCGTCGATGCGCCGGAGTTGTTCGCGTCGTCGGACGAAGTTTGGTGGAACTTAAGCGAGGCCGATTGGCTCGAAGCGTTCGCCGCGCACCCGCGCATCGGCGGGCGCGACCGCGCCGCACGCGCGCAGCACGCGCAGGCCGAAGACTGGTCTCGGCAGGAACAGGCGAGCGCGCGCGATGCCGCACGGGCGACGCTCGAAGAACTCGCCGCCGCCAACCGCGCTTACGAAGAGAAGTTCGGCCACATCTTCATCGTTTGCGCGACGGGAAAGACGGCCGACGAAATGCTTTCGTTGTTGCACGCGCGCCTGTCGAATGAGGCGAGCACGGAATTTCGCATCGCCGCCGGGGAGCAAAGCAAGATCACCAGACTTCGACTGGAAAAGTTGTTGACGACATGACATCCCAAAGTATCAAGTTTCAAGTTTCAAGTTTCAGGACTGACAGGTTCTTCGTTCTTTAACTTGAAGCCTGAAACCTGAAACTTGAAACCCTTTTTATGAGCGCAATCACGACACACGTACTCGACACGTCGAGCGGGCGACCGGCGGGCGGCGTCGCCGTCACTCTCGAAGTTCGGGCGGAAGCGGGCTGGCAGATTTTAGGGCGTGGCAGGACGGACGCGGACGGGCGGCTGAAGAGTTTGTTGCCCGCCGATTTCGACTTGAAGGCGGGCGCGTATCGCCTCACGTTCGGCACGTCGGATTATTTTGCGGCACGGAATGTCGAGAGTTTCTACCCGGAAGTCACGATCAGCTTCGTCGTCACGGACGCGGCGGCGCATTACCATGTGCCGCTGCTCGTCAGCCCCTTCGGCTACTCCACCTATCGCGGGAGTTAATGAATGATACTCGACCCCAATACGAGCGAATGGCTCAACCTTTTCGCGCGCTGGTTTCACGTCTTCGCGGGCATCCTCTGGGTCGGCACGACCTATTACTTCACCTGGCTCGACGCGCGCCTTTCCGAAGCCGAAGGCGCGGCCGCGCCGGGCGAGCGGCCGCAAATCTGGATGGTGCATAGCGGCGGCTTCTACGTGGTGGAAAAACAGAAGCAGCCGGGGACTGAGACGCTCCACTGGTTTCGCTGGGAGGCCGCGCTGACGTGGCTGAGCGGTATGGTCTTGCTCGTGCTCGTCTATTATCTCGGCGGCGCGCTCGTAGACCCGGACGTGCGAGACATCAGCGTGCCCGCCGCCGTCGGATTCAGCGTCGGCCTGCTCATCATCGGGTGGGTCGTCTACGATCTGTTGATGCTGTCGCCGCTCGGCGGAAATGAGACGGCGTTCGCCGTTGTCGCCTATGCGCTACTCGTCGGCGTCGCCTATCTCCTGACGCACGTCCTGAGCGGGCGCGCGGCCTACATCCACATGGGCGCGCTTATGGGAACGCTTATGGTCGCCAACGTCTGGATGCGTATCCTTCCCGCGCAACGCCGCATGATCGCCGCGACGAGCGCAGGGCAGACGCCCGATGCGCGTCTCGGCGCACAGGCCAAACTACGCTCGAAGCAGAACACTTTCATGGCCGTCCCCGTCGTGTTCACCATGATCAGCAGCCACTTCCCGACCGCCACCTACGGCAGCCGCTACGATTGGATCATCCTCTCTGCCCTGATCCTCGCCGGTTGGGTCGCCGCAAAGTTCATCAGGCGGGCGTGAGCGAGTTTCAAGTTTCAGGTTTCAAGTTTCAAGTTAAAGCACAAGCGGCTTTCAGACTTGAAACTTGAAACCTGAAACCTGAAACTAAAAAGGGAGTGGCGAAGACGCGTGCATCTTCGCCACTCCCGTTTGTGTCTGTAGTTATGTCAGCTACTTTTTAGTAACCGCTGTAGCCGTCGTTGTAACCGTTCTCGAAGGCCATGCGGAGGTACTGCTGGTAGAGCGAGCGGTCGCCGAGACGCGAACTGTAATCCTTCGTGCCGCTGCGGTAGACGCTCTCGTCGCTGAAATCGTAACGCTCGTTGCGCGAACGATCCTTGCGGCCTTCCTTGATGCCCTCGTTGTAGCCGGCGTTCAAGGCAGTCTGTCGAAGCTGGAACGAGCCGCCGTAGTTGGGATAACCGTCGTTGCCGCGTCGCGCCCTGCGCTCTTCGCGTCGCTCACGCCGCTCTTCGCGCCTCTCCCGGCGGCGGTCACGCCTGTCGTCGCGGCGTTCCCACCTGTCGTCATCGCGCCTGTCCTGTCCATAGCGCCAGTCCTGCGCGAACGTTGCCGCCGGTAAGAGCAATAACGCGCCCATCGCTATCATCAACGCTTTAGTCTTGATTCCACCAATGCTTCTCATCGTTTATCACCCCTCTACTTTCAACTGAAATTCGCATCTTCGCGAACACTCGACACGATGACTAACAACCGCCGTGCCACGCGCAAGGGACGCGAAAATATCTAAACAATCGCCGCTCTCTTTGCACAATACAATTCCTCAACACACGATAAGGTATCAAGGCGTTCCTTATCGTGTGCATACGCGCGAAGAGACCGCGACCCGCCGTAGCGCGATGATTCACTGCGCCTCAAGCGCGAGAGCGCAAGGCGCGATGCCGCGGCCTCCTTCTTGGCGAGGCGGGCGAGGGGCGGCGTTGCATTGAATCGTTCTATAGATTCTGCCTGCTGTTGAGAATCTGTACGAACGAGCCGGAACGCAGTTCGGCGAGCGTGAGGCTGGTTCGTTGCAAGGCTTCCGCTTCCGTGATCGCGCCGCAGTTGATGGCGCGCAGGAAATAGTTAAGCAAACCCTGACCCGTGGCCGCATCGTCGAACACGTCGCCGACGAGGGTGGCTTTGGCGGCCTTCTCGACAAAATTGCGCAGCCGTTCCGAAGCGGCATCGAGGCTTTGGAGAAAGAAGGCATAGACGGCGGCGTAGCGCGTGGGAAGTTGGGCGGGGTGCAAATCCCAGCCCTGATAGAAGCCGCCCGTGAGCGAGTGTTGGACGTGGCCGTAGTGGATGCGCCACGCGCGCCCGACTGTGCGGCGATTCTCGTCTTCCTGCGCCGGGCTGAGCGTTGCGCCTTCGGCGGCGCGGTGCGGGGCGACGGGCATGATGTTGGTCGCGCCGTCGGAGAGCCAGACGCCCGTGCCCGTGAAAGAGACTTGCATCATGTGCTTGGCGAAGTCGCAGGAAGGGTGCGTCATGTGCTGGTGGGCGGCGGTGATGTTGCAACCCGCCGTGTAGTCGTAAGTGCCGAAGTGCGCGGCGGTGCAGCGGCCGCGCGCGGCGGCGAGCAGGAGCGGCAGATTGATCCGGCCTTCATGGTTGATGATGGACTGCGTGGTTTCGATCATCATTTCCATCTTGAGCGTGCCCGCGGCGAGACCGAATTGTGATTCGAGCAGGTCGAAGATGCCGGCGAGCGCGGCGGTCTGCTCGGGGACGGTGATCTTCGGCAGCGTGACGACGAAGTTCGGCGGCAACGCGCCGCCGAGTTCGGAGGCGAGCGTGGAGATGAAGATGTCGAGCGTGCGCAGGCTTCGGGCGCGCAGTTCTTCGTTGAAAGGCTTGATGCGGATGCCGATGAAGGGCGAGAGCGTGCCGGATTCCAACCCGCGCGCCGTTTCGCGCGCGGCGGTTTCGGCGTGGCCGTCCTCTTCGGCGTCGGGGCGGTTGCCGTAACCGTCCTCAAAGTCTATGCGGAAATCTTCGACCGGCTCGCGCTCCAGTTTCTCGCGCACTCGCTCGTAGATGGTGCGGGCGAGCGCGGCTGTCAGTTCGTCGCCCGCAGAGTCGCCCGCGCTTGTCAGACCGAGGGCGCGTGCGAAGGTGTCCGCGTCGGGGGCGAATGCTTCGAGGGCGCGCAGGGCGAGCGAGCCGAGACGGCGGGGCGTATCGGACTTGAACAGGTGCGCGCCGCCATAGACGGTATGGACGGGCTGGCGGCGTGCATCCTCGCCGGGATAGAGATTTGCGAAGTCCGTGTTGGCCTGTTGCAGCCGGGCGAGATGCTCGCGGGTGTTGTCGGCAGTGAGCGATGTTTTCATAAAACGCCTCGTTTGAAAGATGGAAAGTCGTGCGGCTTGAATACGTAAGGAGCGGCGAGCGAAACGCCGGAGGGCGCGAAGACGAGACCCGGTTAAAACCGCGTCGCTGTTCCTTCGCGCCCTCACGGAGCCGGAGCGCGTCCCGGCTTATGGAAAGACCTGATCGACCGGCGTGATACGGATTTGTTCGGCGCGCACGTCTATCGGGTAAACCTGAATGATCTTGTCTTCGTCCAGAATCGCTTGCGGTTTGGGCGAGTTGTAGGTCATGGGCGAGGGCTTGTTCGCGAGAATGGCATCGCGCAATGCTTCGGCGTCTTTCGTGACGACGACGATGCGCATGCGATTCGTCGCGAGATATTTCTTGATGACGGCATTTACGTCTTCGAGCGTGAGGCGCGAAAGCCTGTCGCGCATGTGGTTGTTGAAGTCGCCGATCTTGTAGTAGCGGCTGTCGAGCGCGTAGCCGAGCCGTGCGTCCTGCGTGGCGGTCAGGATGTTGGAGTACTTCGTCAGAAACTCGCGCGTGGCCTCGAAGGCTTCGCGCGCGAGTCCTTCGCGCACGAGTTTGTCGTATTCGTAGAGGGCGGCGCGCAGGACGAAGTGGCCTTGTTCGGGCGGCACGGGACGAATCCAGATTTGGAAAATCTGCTGCTGGCGCGCGAGGTTCGGCTCAGGCTCGAACTGGAACATGCCGCCGGGAAAATATTCGATGTAGGCGTAGTCGCCGTAGTTCAAGCCTCGCGCCTCGCGCAGGCGTTGATAGAGATAACTGTTGGACGAGCGATGCTGCCCGAAGTAGGAGGCGACGACGGCGAGCGCGGGCCAATCAGGGTCTGCGCGCGTCACGTCGATGGGGAAGCCGAGCGAGATGGCCGTCGAGCGCGTCTCGCGTTTGATGATGTCGATCTGCGTGCCGGGTTCGAGTTTGGGCGTATAGAAGTTTGAAGGCGTCGGCGTGCCCGCCGGAAGTTTGGCGAAATCCGCCTTGACCTTCGCGGGAAACGTCGCCGGGTAGCCGCCCGCGAGGCCGAGCACCATGTTGGCCTGCGTGTAATGCGTGCGATAGAACTCGCGCACGTCTTCGAGCGTGATTCGCCCGAGCGCGCCGATGCCGCCGTAGTTGTGATGCCCGTAAGGGTGCCCGGCGTAGATGTTGTTATAGAGTTGCTCCTTGCCCAACTCCTCGTCGTTGCCCTCGCGCAGGGTGACTTTCAGATAGCTGACCGTGTTGTTTCTGATGCGCGCGAAATCGTCCGCGCGGAAGCCGGGGTCGAGGAGCATCTGGCTGATGAGGGCGTAGTAACGCGGCAGGTTATCGGCGTGCGTCGTGCCGGTGAAGACGGTCATTTCTTTATCGACCTGCGAACTGAAAGAGGTCGCCATCGGATAGAAGGCTTCCTGAATCTTCTCGTAGGCGAGAGTGCGCGTGCCGCCGCCCGACACGAGCGAGGCGGTCAGCGCGGCCAGTCCTTCTTTGCCCGCCGGGTCGTCCGCCGCGCCCGTCATGAAGAGAATGCGGAACGAGACGAGCGGCGAGCGGTTGGGGAGCAGCACGGCGTTGGAAGCGGCGGCGGTTTTCATCCCTGCCGCGCCCGTCGTGCCGCGCGCGGCGGTTTTCGGTTGCGGCGATTTGCGTTGAGCGTTTGCGGTCATGGTCGAGAGCGCGAGCGAGATCACGAGTGAGATGGAAAATATTCTTCGCATGGTTATTCTTCGCATGGTTATTTATCGCCCTCCTTGCTTGCCGCCTGTTTGCCCGCGCCCTGTGAGAGCGTGACGATGGTGCGATTGTTATCGGTGAAGTAGCGGCGCGCGGCATCGCGGATGTCGGCGGGCGTCACGCTGTCGGCGAGCGAGAAGAGTTTGTTCATCGTCTCGGGCGTGCGGCGCAGCGCGAGATAGGGCGCGAGCGCACCGGCAATCGCTTCGGAACTATCCATGGCCTGCGCGAAACCGTAGCGGCGGCGCGAACGTGTGTCGTCGAGTTTTTGCTGCGGGACGAGTTCCGTCGTGTAACGCCGGAAGGTGGCGAGAATCTGCTCGCGCACATAAGGCATGTCCTGCACCGCCTTGAGGCGCGCCTGTACGGTGAAGAGTTCCGGGTCAGCCTTGTCGCCGAAACTCACGCCGACGAACTCGACCTTCTGCTCTTTCAGGACGAGGCGTTGATACAACTCCGAGTTTGAACCGAAGGCGATGGCCGCCAGCAGATCGAGCGCCACCTTATCTTTACTCTCGTCGGAATAAGCGGGGGCGCGGAAGGCGACGGCCAGATAAGGCAGGGTCGCGCTCGGCCACTCGACGTGCGCTTCGCGCGGTTCGGTTTGCGCAGGTTCGGCCGGTATGGCGGGCTTGTAATCGCCGCGCTCCCACGCGCCGAAATGTTGGCGGGTGAGCGCGAGCGCGCGCTGGCGCGTCACGTCGCCGACGACGAGGATGGTCGTATACTCGGGGCGATAGTAGCGTTTGTAGAAATCGAGACTGTACTGGTACTGGTTCGGCATGTCCTCGATGTCTTTGATGAAGCCCATCGTGGTGTGCGAATAAGTGTGCGTGCGGAAGGCCGTCTCGCGCAGTTTCTCGAAGAGCTTGCTGCCGGGGTTGGCGCTGTTCTTGTTGTACTCGCCGAGCACCGCCAGAGCTTCCGTCTTATACTCCGGCTCCGCATATTGGAGCGACTGAAAGCGGTCGCCTTCGATGCGCATCACTTCATCCAAATCCTCTTTCGAGAAGACTTCGTGATAGACCGTGCGGTCGTCGGTCGTGTATGCGTTCGAGGACGCCCCGGCGCGTTTCAGGATGTCGTCGCGCTGGGCGGGGGTGACGTTCTTACTGCCACGAAACATCATGTGCTCGAAGAAATGCGCGTAACCGCTTTTGCCGGGCTCGATCTCGTTGCGCGAGCCGGTCTGGACGACGATGTAGAGGGCGACGAGATTCGGGTAGTCGGTCGGCACGGTGACGAGGCGCAGGCCGTTCGGCAGATCGTCAATCGTGTACTGGTAGGGAAATATTTTCCGCTGTTTGGCGGACTCGGGCGTCGCCTTCTTCGGCGCGCTCTTCTTCGCCTGCGCCAGCCCCACGACGGGCAGGCACAGCAGGAGCGAAACTAGCAGCAGGGTTTTCATATCGCGTAAACTCCGTAAAACTTATTTTGATGTGATGGGTGGAGACGCGGAAATTATACACGATGCGCGCGGCCGGGGCGATTATGGCCGCGCTTTCGTGCGGCGTCGTGACTTGATTTCTACTCTGTGCCCCCTGCGGTGTCTCTGTGGTGAACGATCTTTGAAAAGCATTTACCACAGAGGCACAGAGGACACCGCAGGGGGCACAGAGGGAAGTTTGACCTGACGAGCGCGCTTCAAGGCCGCCCTTCCTGCGCGGGCATTGTTTCGCAAATTTTTCGCGCGAGGAGTTCGCCCGCGACGCGGTGGCCGGATGAGTTCCAGTGGCCGTTGCCGAGGTCGCGCCCGAACCCGTGGAGAAAGACCTGATGTTGTTCCGCGTACTGTTGAAGCGAAGGCGCGAGCGTCAGGACGGGGAAGCCTTCGCGGTCGCCGAACGACTTGAGGCGCATATCGGGGTAGAAGATGTCGGTCGCGCCGACGCGTTTGAGGAAAGCGGCGCGCGCTTCGGGGCTTGGATGAACCTGCACGCCCGCGCTGAGCGTCACGACCAGAAATTGCGCCCCGCGCGCGCGCACCTCGTCGCGCATCAAGCGCAGCAATCCTTCCGTCACGCGCCAGGCCTCGCGCCAGGTGGCGTCGGCCGGTTCGCGATAGATGAGATTATCTATGCCGAGTTCGTCGGAGACGGCGGCAGGGGCAGGAGCAGGGGCAGCGGCGGCAGCAGCGTCGTCGCGTCGCGCGGCAACCGTCATCGCCAGAGCGTTCGCGGTGACGGGCGGCTTCGACGCGGCGCGGGCGCGACGCGACGAGAGATAATTTTTGAGCGCGTAGTGTCCCTGATGGAAAGCCTGTATGACGCGCAGGTGATCTCTGATCCAGCGTCCCGCGCGGTTGAGGGATGAATGGCGTACTCTGAAAGTGCGCGACTTGAGGAAGGAATCGTCGAGCACGAGTTGATTGTCGCGGTAGACGAAATAGGGAATCTCCTCGGTCTTCTTGAGGGCGCGCAGGTTGTCCGTGATGTCGTTGTTGGTGGTCATGGCGAGGATGACGATGTCGGGCGCGTAGTCCCATGCTCGCTCGCGCAGCGTCAAAAGCTCCTGCGCCGTGCTGTAACCGGAGACGCCGAAGTTGATCACTTCCACGCGCTTGCCCCCGTTGAAGGCGCGACAGCCTTGCAGCCTTTCTTCCATGACGACCCAGAAGGCATCTTCGAGCGGGACTTGCAGAGCCTCCGCGAAGGAATCGCCGATGAGCGCGATGCGCAGCGTGCCGGAGGGCTTCTGTTTCGCGTGGTCGCGGTCGCGCAAGCCATCGTCGTTGATGCGGACGTAAGACGCGCCCTCCTTGCGATACCAACCCGAAGCGCCGGGTTGCAGCGCGTAGCCGCGCACGGTGTCGGTCGTGTAAAAGACGGGATAGGTGTAGCCGCCGATGCGCAGCGCGATCTCGGCGATGAACAGTCCGGCGAGAAGCGCGGCGAGCACCATCGCCAGTTTGACGAGGCGCAGTTTTCTGCGAGACAAGTTGAGCGCGGGCGGTACGGGTTCGGGCATGGGCAAAATTGATGAATCAGGAGATTCAAGTATTGATTCATTGATTCATCGGTTCATTGATTCAATGAACCGATGAATCAATGAATCAATTCTTCTTAGTCCTTTTCTTGGGGAACTCGCAGGACGGCTCGCCAGTTCGACTCGTCTGCGCGCATGCGCGCGGTCAGTTCGTCGCGCAAATGCCGGAGGCGGTCGCTCAAGGCGTGCGGATAGTTTTCTATGTCGCGAAAACGGGCGCGCTGTTCTTCGACGAAGGCTTTCTGTTTGGTGATGGAGGGGATGGAATCATAACGGCCTTGCTCCCAGAAGGGCGCGAGCAGCGTGTCAATTGTGGTTGCGCCGGGGATGTCGATCTCCTCGCCGTCGAGGCCGATGATGTCGCCGACGTACATCCCGTCGCTGTCCGCGCCGCGAAACACTTGCAGTCGCCCCGGCAGCGTCGATTTTTCCGGCGTGTTGGAAGCCTTCAGCGTCGGCCGACCCTCGATCAGGCATTGCTTGAAGATGACGCCCGCCACGCGCCGCACCTCGCCCGAGAGTTTCGTGCCGACCCCGAATCCGGCGGCCTCGGGAAACTCCGCCACGATCCGCCTGACGCTTTCCACGTCGAGATCGCCCGTCAGGACGGGGATCAACCCGTGGATGCCGTTTGCCTCGAAGAAACGCAGGCACCACGCGCCGAGCTTGGCAAGATCACCGGAATCCACGCGGAAGCCTTTGAAGGCGGCGCGGCGCGCGGGCGTCGAAGTTGCGGCCATGGCGGCGTGCGCCGCGCCCGCGTGCACGTCAATCGTGTCGAGCAGAAGGGTCGTGCCCTGCGGGTTGGCGTCGAGCCAGCGCTCAAAGGCCACTTGCTCGAAATGTTTCGGCTTGCCCGTGCGCGGCTCGATCTCCGTCTCTTCGCTGTAGGAGATGAAAGCCTGCTGCCAGTAGTGCGCGGAGGTTCCGACGGCCGGGATGTCGAGGCGGTGCGCCGCCTCCATGTTCGACGTGTCGTTGAAACCGCCGACGAACGCATAGGTGGCGACTTCGACGGCGCGCTCGATGTCGCCGTTGCGCCTGAGAGAGAAATCCGAGAGCCAACGCTCTTCGCCCGCCGCCATGCGCAGTTGCATCGCGATGGCGGCGGTGGTCATCGGCAGATCGAAGGCGTGCTCGAACTTGATCTCGTGCGCCTGCGTCAGGCCGAACGGCCCGGTGATGTCCGCGAACGGTTCGCCCGCAAACATGATCGTTGCCGGGCGCACGGCGCGCACCGCCCCGACGAAACTTATGTCTTCGAGCGCCCTCGCGAACCGCTCAAGGCCGCCTCTGTCCTGTTCGAGAAAACGCAGGCGCGGGCGGTCGATGCCGCTCTCGGTCAACAGGCGCACGAGCCGCCCATGCCCGAGACACGGCGCGAAGGGAAGTTTGCGTTGCGTGACGTAAAACGTGGCCTGCGCTTCGCTCAGGGGTTTATCGTGCAGGCGCGTCTCGTCCTTGTAGGAGGCGTCGCCCATGGTCGCGTGATAACGATCAATGTTGAGAGTTCCCATAATTATTCCAGCGCATTATAAACATTGACAGAGCTTGAGCGACAGTCGGATACTCCTGCCGCGCGCAAGGGTTACAAGCGGGAACAAGCAAACCCCCTCCCCCATCATTCACGAGCAAATCAATTTGTGAAGGAGAGAGAAGATGAAACGTAGTTCCTTGTCCGCTTTTGCGTTTTTGATCGTCGCCCTGTTGAGTTTTCAAACCGCCTCCGCACAGTTTCCCAGACTGCCGAGGATTCCCAAACCCGAACGGCCGAAACCGACGCCGACGCCGGACGCCCGGCCGACGGCGACCACCACCACCGCCACCACTCCCGACGCGCAGCCCCCAACCCGCACGGAGACGAACCCTGCCCGGTCGTCGTCCCCCGGCGGCGAAGCCGGGCCGACCATCGCCAAAGATTCCATCCAGTTGACCGCTTTCACGAATAACGCCTATCGCGGAAACTACGACAACTGGAGTTGGGTTCCCAAGATCGAGTATCGCGTCAACGGGCCGATCCCGAGCGGCAGCCAGCTATACGTGGAATACACCGTCCCCGGCGGCGCGCCCGTGAAGTTCGACTGCGCGACCGAGGAGACGGCGAGCGGCCGCTGGTGGAAAACCTCTTGCGGCGGCCGCGACATTCCCGAAGACAAGAGCACCACCTACACCGGCCCCGTCAATTTCTCCATACGCATGCGCAACGAACTGTCCGGCACGGACGCGACGCTTTTCACCGGCAAGGCGAAAGTGGGGAAAGTGCGTTCCAACGAGCAAGGCCCGAAGGCCGTCAACAAATTCGTCTATTACGTTGACCACGATTGGAACCTCCCCATCGGTTACGTCTACCTGACCGCCGACGAGTTGAACGGGTGGGACGCCCCGGACTTTCACGTCTCCTTCTGGGTGCGCGGCGATGCATACAACTTCAAGCCCCACCTGTTCCTCAACGGCAAGGAAGTGGGCAAGAAGTCTTTCGAGGGTGAAGAGGTGGGCAAGGCCGGTTGCGAATCGGAGCTGGATAATAACACCACGCATTTCGTGGACGACTCCGTGCCGCAAAAGGCCAAATGGTCGCGCGTCAGGTGTAGTTTCCCGAATGTGAAGGGCTGGGACAAGACGGGAGAAAAGCACGCCCTGTTCGGGCCGCCCCACCTGCTCGCCTCGAACCCCGGAGAGTACGAGTTGAAAGTGCTGTGGAATAATCGCCTGGCGAGGTCTATCAAGTTCAAGGTCGGCGCCGACGGGAAGTTCGACAACGGCATCGCCGGAGCCAACAAACTCGGCAGCGACCGCGTCATCGTGCCGGTTCAGATAATCGGCGATCAGGACGGCGCGTGGAACCGTACGGCGTGGCAGACCGAAGCCTTCTACGGCCACCCGCTCGCGGGCTTCGCGGCTTTGCCCTGAACGGGAGCAATAATCTTTCGAGCGCGGCCAAAACTCTGCGCCGCGCCCGGTAGTTTAAAGAGGCGGCGCGAGACGCGTGCGGGCAGGACGGCCGACGCGCGTCTCGCGCCGTGCACGACCGGCAAATTGATGTGCTCGCGTATGAACTCTGCGAACCCGCGCCTGAAGTGATAGCGATTATAAAGCAAGCCCGGCGCGAAGGGCGTTTTGCCATACTTGAGATGTGAGGACGCAAGGATAGAACGATTATGAAAAGAAACTTTAGCGCGAGCGTCTGGCAGGAAGGCGAGTGGTTTATCGCACAGTGTATCGAGGTTGACGTGGCCTCACAGGGCGAGACGGAAGAGTCTGCGTTGGAGAATCCGCGCGATGCTCTGGAACTCCATTTCACTCCGCCCGTCGCTACTCTCGCGCCGCGCCGTCGCCCGTTTTCAAACGGTCGAGCAGCGTTTGAGCGCGTGCGCGGAGGCGTGGGTTGGCTGCGCTGTTGACGAGTTGTTGGAGGGCGGCGCGGGCGGCGTGTGCGTCTTTCATGCGGAGATAGACCTGGGCGAGGATGAAGGTCAGGTCGGGTCGTCCCGGCGAGAGCTTCAGGCCGCGCCTGAGCAGTTCGACCGCTTCGGGGAGTTGCTCGCCCGTCACGAGGTTGATGAAGGCCAGCAGGCGATAGGATTCGGCGAAATCGGGTTTGAGCGCAATCGCGCGCCGCAGCTCGCGGCGCATGAGTTGTGCTGCGTCGTCCTCGTAAGCGTCGATCTCCTGCTCGTCGTCCATCTGCTCGCGGCTGATGGCGTAGGCGTAGTAGTAATGTATGAGGTAATTGTCGGGTGCGAGCGCGGCGGCGTGCTGTAACAGACGCCGTGCCTCCGCGCCCCGTCGCTGTCGCACGCGCACCATGCCGAGCGAGGCGGCGGCGTGCGCCGCGCCGGGGTCGAGCGCGACGGCCGTTTGCAGGTGGCGCGCCGCGTCGTCGTAACGGTTGATATGTAGAAGCAGGTCGCCGAGAAAATAGTGCGCGTCGGCGTTCGTCAACGGCAACGATTTCAAGTCCGCCGCAACGCTCAGGCGATCTTCCAGTTCCGTGTTGCGCGCACGAAAGTTTTCGCGCCGGACGTATTCCTTCAACTCCGCTTCCATCGCCTCATAGCCGACTTTGAACGACTGCCAGAAACTACGCTCGAACGAGACGCCCGCCGCCGTCATCTCGATGAAGCGCAGGAGTTGAAGCTCGCGCCCGTTGCCTGTAGTCAACAGGTAATGGACGAGCGCCCACGATTGCGCGTTGAAGATGCCGCTGCGCTCGCTCTCGTGGTAGTCGGCGGACGCGCGATCCACCGCGAAAAGCGTCGCGAGGGGCAGGAGTTTGTTTTTACGCAGGAGCGCGAGATTGCCCTTGAGCGGCTTGCCGAGGCTGTTTTTGTTCGCGTCGATGTCGAACTCGAAGGTGCTGTAATACTGCGCCAGCCCTTCGTTGAGCCAGTCGGGGATGCGACGAGCCTGACTGTCGAGCAAGAGGTGCGCGGACTCGTGGAAGAGCTTGGCGTAGAGACTTTCCCGATCCCGGTCGAGCGGCAGCGCGATGTAGTTGATGTCGAGACCCGATTGAAAATAGCTGATGAACTCCGTCGGCCTGCCCTGATAGTGCGGGCGAAACTCTTTGTACGTATCGAAGTCTTTGAAGACGACGACGGTCGTCGGGACGGAGGAGGCGAGACCGGAGGCGGGGAAGAGTTGCGAGAATGCCTTACGAAACTGCTCGAACCTGATCGCGACTTCCCTGAGTTCGCCCTCCGTCGCATCGCCCACCAGCAGGTAATGTGGCGAGCGCACGCTCGTCCATCCGTCTCTCGCCGCACCCGCCGCCACGACGGTCGCCTGCGAGACGGCGAGCACGAGACAGAACGCGGCGAGCGCACGCCCGAGCAATGCGCGCCCGGCGCGCTTTCTTGTACACGTCGCTGCCACGGTAATCGATTCTCGCAAAGTAAAAGTTTAGCCGCGCCCGCCGTCCGAGAGAGGGTTCGGCATTTAGACGGCGGCCGGGTCGCTGGCGGGTTCGGGCTGCCGTTGGGCGATGTTGTTGTTGTGGCCGCCGCTCGACCGTGGCTGCACGCCCATCCCTGCGGAGGCCGCCATGAAAGGGCGCTCGAAGAGGCGGAAGAACAACCACGCGAACAAAACGGAGAGCGGCGTCATGATGACGAGCGCGATAGTGCGTAACGAAGACGCCGACGCCCCACGCCGGATGCATCAGGAGCCAGCCCGCATCGTGAACCAGACGAGGTGATTCACATAGGGCAAGCCCTCCGCCAGTCCCATCGCCAGCACGAGCGCGCCCGCGCCCCGCATCGCGTCGAGGCTCAGCAAGCGCCCGATTTTTCGCCCTTCAGATTTGAACTCCGGCACAGAAGCCAAATAAAGTATACACAGCACATCCGAGTCGTTCGCGCCATTCTAGCACCTGTAGAAGTGCGACTGAATCGACCCGGCGACCGGCTGCCTGACTTAAGGTCGAAGGGCTGGTGTCTTGCGTTCGGCCGTCGAATAGTGCATGATGGCTGCCAGTTAATCCTTCTCCTGTGTATTAACGGTGATTTGCATTGAGCCGCAGAGCAAGCGGCGAGGCATTTCGGGTAATCCGGGGGAAGGTCGATCTCAACATAAGAAGCCGCTCCATTAGCCGAGCACACGAACTGAGAGCTTTCGCCTACCTACCGTTACTCCTAAGCCAACTTCGATTCGACGCTTCTCCAAACGCTCCCACAGGGGAGAGGGATACATCTACATGTCTATGAAACTTTACGTCGGCAATCTCGCTTTTCAAACTTCGAGCGAAGATTTGCAGGAATTGTTCGCGCAGGCGGGCACGGTCGAGTCGGCTTCAGTGGTCGAGGATCGCGAAACGGGTCGCTCGCGCGGCTTCGGCTTCGTCGAAATGTCCAGCAGCGAAGAAGGCCAGAAGGCCATCGAGCAGTTCAACGGCAAGGAAGTCAACGGCCGTAGCCTGAACGTCAACGAAGCGAAACCGCGCGAAGATCGCGGCGGTCGCGGTGGCGGCGGCGGTGGCGGCGGTCGTGGCGGCTACGGCGGCGGCGGTGGCGGCAACCGCTACTAAGGAAACGGGAAGGCATGCGGCCGTGTTGTTTACCTGGCCGCACGCCTCCGACAGCCGTTTTGCCGCGACCTGCAAAGGTCGCGGCGCGCGCGTCCGGCGCGAGCGTTAAATGCGCTTCCGCCGGACGCGATGCGGTTAAATTGCATCTAACCTTTGTTCAAAGGAGAAAAATATTGGCTAAAGAAGATTTAGTTCCGGCTGAAGGCGTGGTGATCGATAAATTGCCGAACGCGTTTTTCAAAGTGAAACTCGACGGCGGCGAACATCTCGTGCTGGCTCAAATCGGCGGGAAGATGCGCAAAAATCACATACGCATTCTGGCCGGCGACCGTGTGAGCGTCGAATTATCGCCGTATGACCTGACCAGAGGGCGCATCACGTACAGGTATAAATAAAGCGCGGCCGACGGGTTTTCCGCGCGGAAATTAGAGATTATGACCAGCAACGGCCAAACACCGGCTCCCTTCACCCTGTCTTTCGTCGGCGACGGATCGACAACTCAACTGGAGTTGATGAACGAGACCGATCAGCCGCTCAAGTGTGTCGAGATTCTCACCGTCTTTTTGAAGGACGAAGAGACTTCCGGCGCGCCCTCGCGGGCGCACATCAGATTCGAGGCCGTCAAGTATATCCGGCCGAGTGAAAAGGCCGTCATGCCGCACAAGACCTTGATCGACGGGAAACCGGCAGACCCCGCGCACGACCAGTTGGAGCGTCTCAAAGTGATCGCGGGCGCGTCGCGGCCTTACGTGCTGGATATTTCCTGGGAAGACCCGGAAGGGAAGACACGCTTCCAAAGGATACCCGTCGGACACTGACCGGCCCGTTACACACACCTCACGGGATCGCTCAAGTCGTCGCGATTCCCACACCCGAGCATCTTCACGCCCGGCCGACATTTTCGGATGATCCGTTTTCAGTCTAAATCTCGCGTTAGTAGATGGGACGTTAATTGGAGACCCGCTAACGAAGTTTTTAAGAGGATTGACTGACGACGGAGATACATCAATGAATACGAATATTAGAATCATCAAGCGTTCAGAGCGAAGCGCCCCGGTCAAAGCGGCCGAGAGCCACGCAGCTGAAACCAAAAACGCCCGCCACGCCTCCCGCGACATCACCGGCCACGTAACCACCTGGATCAAAGAACTGCAACAGCGGCACACCCCCGACCCGCGTCTCGCTTTTGCGAATCTCTTCATTGACCCGGCGACTACTTCGGCAGATTAACGCGCCCGGCGCGAAGCTCGCGGAAGACGCGCCCCCCGCGCCCGCGTCGAACGCACATGGGTGCGCAAATTTTAAGCCCCGCCATCCGCGACCACATCGTCGCGCCGATGGCGGGGCTTTCTAATGTATCCACCTCCAAGCATTAGCAAGGGCGGCAGGGTCGGCGAGCGGTGTCCTGCTTTTAGCTTTCCTCCGTGCCCCCTGCGGTGTCCTCTGTGTCTGCGGTGGTGAATGCTCGATTAACCAGCATTCACCACCGCAGACACAGGAGGACACCGCAGGGGGCACAGAGTTCAGATCAGGAGAGCAGCGGTCAGCGGGGCGTCGGACTCGGGGTCGGACTCGGGGTCGGACTCGGGGTCGGACTTGGCGGCGGTGCGGGCATCGTCTCCTTCGTGAAGCGCGGCAACATTTCGTCGCGCATGGCGAGATGATAGACGGCGGCGGCCGCAACGATGGCCGCGCTGCGCACGTCGCTTTCCACGATGCGCTCATAGGTGTCGAGGTTCGTGTGCCATGTGTGCGTGCCATATTCTATCGGGTCTTGGCCGAAGTTGATGCCGGGCAGCCCCGCCGCGTTGAAAGAGGTGCTGTCGGTTCCCCCCGTGCGGCGGCTGGCGGTCGCAATCGCGCCCATGACGCCCAAGTCCTCGAACGGCGCCAGCGCGTGCCTGAGCACGGTGGCCGTCTCGGGCGGGCCGAAGACGGTCGCGCCGCGAATGCGCCCCGTTCCCGAATCGATGTTGAGGTAGCCGTTGAACTTGAAAAACTCCGGCTTCGGCTGCTCGAACGTGCCGAAGTGTTCTTTGACATAAGCCTTCGAGCCGAGCAAGCCCTGTTCCTCGCCGCTCCACAGGGCGACGCGGATCGTGCGGCGGGGCTTGAGGCCGAGCGTGTGCAGGATGCGCGCGGCTTCGAGCATGATGGCGCAGCCCACGGCGTTGTCGGTCGCGCCCGTGGCGGCGTGCCAGGAATCGAGGTGGCCGCCGAGCATCACCACTTCGTCGGCCTTGTCACCGCCCGGTATCTCGCCGACGACGTTGTAGGACGTGCGCCCCTCCGGATAGTTGCGGTTGACTATGTTGAACTCCAACTCGACCGGAGTGCCGTCGGCCAGAATGCGACTGATGCGGCCGTAGTCCTCGTTCCGCATGACGACCGTGGGCACGGCTTTCGACGTATCGAAGGTGGGATTGTTGAAGGCGCGAATCTGCCCGTGCTCGCGCCCCGCGTCGTTGATGCGCACGAGCGCGCCGCTGGCGACGAGGAACTGGTCGAGTTGTTCGCTCGCCTGCGCCGCGGTCAGGATCGCGGGCTGCGGCGTCCCGGACGGCGAGGCGGCGGGCGACGGTTGGGGCGTGGGCGTGGGCGCCGGCTGTGCGGCCGCCGGGTTGTTCGGGTCATACTGGTTTCGCACCTCCTGATCTTCCCGTCGCTTGTTCGCCGGGTTGAAGGTGACGGGCACGGTCTGATGCTTGCCCGCGAGAACGATCCGGCCCCTGACTTGCTCCCTCTCGCGTTCCAGGAACGCGGCCAAACCTTCTTTCGTCTGACGTTCGGGCAGGATTAACTGGTAGGCTCGACCCTTGACCGCGCCGTTCGTCCCCGGCGTCCAGGCGAGCGCCTCGCAGACGAGCGAGTCCTTGACCGGCGAGATGATGTGCGCCGAAAGGCGTTCGTTCAGCCAGCCGGGATGGCCGAAATCCCACGGTTCCAGACGCGTGTTCTTGAAGCCCCACGCGTTCATCTGCTTCACCGTCCAGTCGGCGGCGGCCTTGAAGTTGGGCGAGCCGGTCAGGCGCGGCCCGTACACGTCGGAGAGGAAGTGGAGCGTTCGCATGGCCTGTGAACGCTCCGTTCCCTCCCTGCGAATCTTCCAGTAGACTTCCGCATCGACGCGCTCCGTCGAGGCGACGGGCGTTTGCGCAACGGCGACGAGCGGGCTGAAAGAAAGTGAAACGAACAGAAAAAGTGCGACTATCTTTCTCACGATCTGGTGGCTCCTTGGCAAAGTTGATTTATGGGGCGGACGAGTTCTTATAACACATCGGACGGGCATGTGCGTTCTCGACGCGCTCCGGGCAGACGGGCGTTCACCTCCTTGCGTTAAGGCCGCTCGAAGCTATCGCTTCGCCGAACTTTCGCCGCCGGACGAACAGCCCGCGCGCCGCAACGGAGGCGAACCTGCCTCGGTGCGGCGTGAGCGAGCGCCGTTCGCTCTACCTCGCGAGAGAGCCATGCAAATGACGAATATCAAATTTGAGATTTCAGAAGTTTCAAATTTGAGATCGTGTTGAATGCGGCAGCGGGCGGACTGTTCCACGGAGATCGGGCAACACCCGGCGTACCGCCGAGACGGTTTTTATTGACAACAGGGGCATGCGATAGTAAAACGTCGCCACCAGCTCTATTGATAAAATCCTCACTAATGATGTCGCGAAAAATTCAGCCGGCGACGGAGCAATGAAGTCGCTTTATGTCCGCCGGAATTTTTGTCCTCAACGACCGGGGGCGATTCAGAGTGCGGTCACACGTTTAGGGAAACTTATGAACATCAAACTTCGCAAAATTCTGGTCAGCCGGAAAATCGCTTGTTGCTCGTTGCTGCTGCTGCTGCTGTCGGCAATGTGCGTTCCGGGCGTCGTGCGCGCACAGGTCAGAACCGAATACCGCGCCTTCTGGGTGGACACTTTCAACACGGCTCTCAATAACCACGCAGACGTTGTGACGGTGGTCAATAACGCCCGCGCCGCCCGCGCAAACGCCTTGTTCGTGCAGGTGCGCCGCCGTGGCGATTCCTGGTATCTCAACTCGCTTGAACCGCGCGGCGACCGCACGCCCATTCAGGCGGGCTTCGACCCGCTACAGGACATGATCAACGAGGCGCACGCGCACGGCATAGAGGTTCACGCCTTCGTCATCATGAGCGCGGTCTGGGGGCGCGCGCCGAACCTCTTTCCGCCGGAGAATCCGAACCACGTCTTCAACCTCCACGGGGGCTTCAACCCCGCGACAAACACGATCACGCCGGGCGCGAGCAACTGGCTCACGCGAACGCTCCTGCCCGACGGCAGCGCCAGCATCACTTATCAGGGCCATCGCTTCGGCAGCGATTTCTGGTTAGACTTCGGCCACCCGGAAGCCGCCGCCTACACGGTCGAAGTAATCAATCACCTCGTGCGCAATTACGACATTGACGGGTTGCACCTCGACCGCATCCGCTATCCCGAGATCGGCATCGGCGGCCAGACGCCCTCGACCGGCGCGAACGTCGGTTACAACTCGACGAGCGTCGAACGCTTCCAGAACCACCACGGCATCGCACCGGGCAGCCCCGCTCCCGCGCCGGGCAATCCGCAGTGGAGCCAATGGCGACGCGATCAGGTGACGAACATCGTGCGGCGCGTTTATCTGAACGCGCTCGCCATCAAGCCGGATTTGAAAATCTCCGCCGCGCTCATCGCATTCGGCGGCATCGGCGCGACCGAAGCGTCCTGGGATTCCGCCGAGGCCTACTGGCGCGTCTATCAGGACTGGCGCGCGTGGACTCAGGAAGGCATCATCGACATCGCAATCCCGATGGTCTACAAAGGCGAACACAGCGCCGCGGTGCGCCCGCAATACGACCAGTGGGAGACGTGGCTCAGGGGGCATCTCTATGATCGCGCGGGCATGATGGGGCAGGGCGCGGCCAACAACGCCATCGAAGGCACGCTGCGGCAGACGCGCCGCACGCTCACGCCTGCCGGTGGCGAGACCAATTTGAGCGGCATCATCTACTTCTCGATGGCGACGAGCAACATTGCGGTCACGAACAATCCGTTCGCCATCCCGTCGCCCGTCACCACGCCCGCGCGCTCCTTCGCGGAGTTCGCGTCAGCGCTGACGACCGGGAAATCCGTCGACGGCACGAAGCTCTACGAACCCACAGGCTCGACGCCGATCTTCAGCGACGCGGCGCAAATACCCGCTTTTAAGTGGAAGGTCGCGCCCACGCTCGGACACGTCAAAGGCGAAGCCCGCGACGCCGACAACGCGCCGCTCGACACCAAGCCGGTCGAAATCGAAAACCTCGGCACACACGCGACGCGCACGGCGACAACCGACGGCGGCGGCTTCTTCGGCGCGGTCGATCTAACGCCCGGCGCATACCGCGCCCGCGCGGGCGCGTCTTACTACTGTTTCAACGTCGCGCCCGGACTCGTCGCCAATGCGGAACGCGACGCGTCCGCCCCCGGCACGAACGCCGTCATCGCGCCCGCCGCTCCCAACGGGCAAAACGGCTGGTACACGACCGATGTCGCCATCACGCTCGATGCGACCGACAACTGCGCGGGCGTCGCCACGACTGAGTACTCCACGGACGGCGGCGAGGCGTGGCAACCCTACACCGGCGCGTTCACTTTCGGCGTCGAAGGCACGAGCACGATCCTCTACCGCTCCACGGACAACGCGGGCAACGCGGAAGCCGTCAGGGAACTACTCGTGAAAATTGATAAGACCGCGCCGCTCATCACGCTCACGGCGACGCCTTCGATCATCTGGCCTGCCAACAACGGGACGGTCAACGCGACTATTACTGGGAGCGCGTCTGATTCCGTTTCCGGTCTCGCCGCCGTCAGCTACGTCGTGACGGATGAATACGGCACGCCGCTCGGCATCCCGGCGCGCGCGCTTGCCGGAAGTTCGAGCGAATGGAAAGACTCGCTCGCGCTCGAAGCGCGCCGCGACGGGCAAGACCGCGACGGCCGTCTCTACCGCGTCGTCGCAACCGTCACAGATCAGGCGGGCAACACGGCGACCGCTTCCGCGGACATCATCGTCCCGCATGATCAACGCGCTCGCTGAGGCCGTCGATCATGCGTGGACGAAGTCAGTCCACAACGGCAGTGCGGCTTGAAATTCGGCACACGGGTAATTACGGGCGGCCATGTGGTCGCCCGTAATTATTTGTCCGCATTATTTGTCCGCCCGCGAATCTTTTTCGTTAAAGACACGGGGCGGCGCAACCCGTGCGTTATGCTGTCTCGCCGGGTCTGTTAAACTTATGCCGGACTTCCGGCAACGTCTTATCTCGGCCGCTGAGTTGATGGCGGTCGGGCGGCAGCAACAACAGGAAAAGTAATCAGCGCGGGCTGGTGGAATTATTCGGAGAGAGATGTCGAAGCAGGAAATCAAAACCGGGGGGCAGCAACAGCAGGGCGCGGCCGACCAGAAGGCCGAGGCGCACCCGAGCCACTACGAGCCTGCCAAGCAGGATTTGAAAACGGAGCGGGAGTTGAGGCGCGACGCGGCGCGAGCTTCGTCCGCCGCCGCCGGGACTCCGCATCAAATTGGCGCGGATACGAGCGGCGCGGAGAGTGCGGCGGAGGTTGTGAGCCGCGCGCAGCCGCCCGCGGAGTTTACGGGAATAGAGGTCTCGCCCGCGAGCGAGACCGCCGGCGGCGTGCCCGCCATCGTGTCCGCGCTGAAACATTCGTGGAAAGAGATGGGCGCGGCGCGCACGCTGAAGACCTTGACGCGCATCAACCAGAAGGGCGGTTTCGATTGTCCCGGCTGCGCGTGGCCTGAGCCGGACGGCGAGCGGACGCATTTCGAGTTCTGCGAAAACGGCGCGAAGCACGTCGCCGACGAGGCGACGACCAAACGCGTCACGCCCGAGTTCTTCCGCGAATGGAGCGTCTCGGAACTCTCGCGCCAAACGGACATGTGGCTGAACGCACAGGGACGACTGACGCACCCGATGTTGCTCCGCCGCGGCGGCACACACTACGAACCCGTCGGTTGGGACGAAGCGTTCAAATTGATCGCAACGGAGTTGAACGCGCTTGCCGCGCCCGACGAGGCGATCTTCTACACCTCCGGGCGCACGAGCAACGAGGCGGCCTTCCTGTACCAGCTTTTCGTCCGCCGCTTCGGCACGAACAACCTGCCCGACTGCTCGAACATGTGCCACGAGTCGAGCGGGTCTGCGTTGACGGAGTCAATCGGCGTCGGCAAAGGCACGGTCACGCTCGACGACTTTGCGGAGGCGGAGGCGATCTTCGTCATCGGACAGAATCCGGGGACGAACCACCCGCGCATGCTGACGACGCTGCAAGCCGCGAAGCGACGCGGCTGTCGCATCGTCCACATCAACCCGCTGCCCGAAGCGGGCATGTCGCGATTCAAACACCCGCAGGAAGCGTTCGACACGCTCGTCGGCCGTGGAACGCAACTCGCCGACCTCTTTCTTCAAGTACGCATCAACGGCGATGTCGCCCTGTTGCAGGGCATCGCCAAAGAGGTGCTGGAGGAAGACGCGCGGCGCGGCGGCGTCGGCGTGCTCGAACGCGATTTTATAGAGACGCACACGGCCGGGTTCTCGGAGTTCGCCGCGTCGCTCGGCGCGGTCGCGTGGGACGACATCACCGAAGGCTGCGGTATCGGGCGCGAGCAGATACGCGAGGCCGCGCGGGTGTTCGTCAACTCCGAGCGCACGATCTTCTGCTGGGCGATGGGACTCACGCAGCACAGGAACGCCGTGGCGAACATACAGGAGATCGTCAACCTGCTGCTCCTGCGCGGGCAGATCGGGAAGCGCGGCGCGGGCGTCTGCCCTGTGCGCGGCCACTCGAACGTGCAGGGCGACCGCACGATGGGCATCTGGGAACGCCCGACCCCGGCCTTCCTCGACGCTCTCGCGCGCGAGTTCGACTTCGAGCCGCCACGCGCGCACGGCTTCGACACGGTGGAAGCCATCAAGGCGATGCACGCGGGCGCGGCGAAAGTTTTCTTTGCGATGGGCGGCAACTTTCTCTCAGCCACACCCGACACAGAGTACACGGCCGAAGCCCTCGGCCGCCTGCGCCTGACCGTGCAGGTTTCGACCAAACTCAACCGCGCGCACCTCGTCACGGGCGAGCAGGCGTTGATCCTGCCGTGCCTCGGGCGCACGGAAATTGACCGGCAGGCGACGGGCGAGCAGTTTGTCAGCGCGGAAAATTCGATGGGCGTCGTGCAAACGTCGCGCGGGAATTTGCCGCCCGCGAGCGCGGAACTTCTGAGCGAAGTGGCAATCGTCGCCCGGCTGGCCGAAGCGACGCTCGGCGCGCGCCCCGAGCGCGGCCGGATCGACTGGACGGAACTCGCCGCCGACTACGACCTCATACGGGAACGCATCTCACGCGTCGTCGTCGGCTTCGAGAATTACAACGAGCGCGTGCGCCGCCCCGGCGGCTTCTACCTGCCCAACCTCGCGCGCGAACGCGAGTGGCAAACCGCATCGGGCAAGGCACAGTTCACCGTCCACGGGTTGCCGCGACACGAACTCGCGCCCGGCCGGTTTTTGATGATGACCATTCGCAGCCACGATCAATTCAACACGACCATCTACGGCCTCGACGATCGTTATCGCGGCATCCGCAACGAGCGGCGCGTCGTGATGCTCAACCCCGAAGACATACGCGAGGCGGGACTCTCGGAAGGCTCGGTCGTCGATCTGGTTAGCCATTTCGAGGGCGAGGAGCGCGTCGCGCGTCGTTTCATCGTCGTGTCCTACAGCATCCCGCGTCGCTCGGCCGCCACCTATTTCCCGGAGACGAACGTGCTCGTCCCCATCCGCAGCGTCGCCGAGAAAAGCAACACGCCCGCCTCAAAGTCGGTCGTCATCTCACTGCGCCCGTCGGCTTCAGCCACTTAACACCGGAATAAATATGACGGCCTCATCTCACGGCTGATAAAGAGTTCCCGGCGAACCGGCGCTAAGAAGCACGGCGCAGCACGAACGCGCTACTCGCCGATAAATTCCACGTCCGCACGAAACGAGAGCGGCGATGCCTTAACAGCTTCGCCGCTCTCGTTTCGATTCTCAACCGGCTCGTGCCGGATTGCTGATCATGTTGTGTGGTCTTTGAAGCGGTCGTTATTGACCGGGCGCTTCGGTGACCGCCTTGAATGCATCGACGATGCCTTTGCCGTAGAAGTTGTTGTAGCCCGCGTCGCCCTGACATCTCTGGTTGGCGGCTTCGACTTGCGTGCCGACGGGCAAAGTGCCGATGGGGAAGACCGTGAAGAAGTTGACCTCTCTCGGCTCGGGGCAAGGCTGGTTATTAGCCGTCTGTTGCAGATATGCCTCGACCCGCTGCGGCGACATGTGCAGCTTGTTGGAGTTGTCGGGAGTGAAATCACCGTACTGCGAGATGATCAAAGCGCACACGCCCGCCGCGTTCGGGCAGGCCATCGAAGTGCCGCTGGCGAATGCGTATGCGTTCGGCCCGAAAACTTCCTGTGCCCATGCGCCCAGCACGCTTCCGCCGCCGAGCGGGTTGGTTTGAGACGTGGCCTGCACGCCGTAATCTCCGCCCGGCGCGCTGATGTCCGTCTTGCCGACGCCGTAGTTGCTGTAGGAAGCCTTGAGGTTGAAATAGCCTGTCGCCGAGACGCCGATTACGCCGTCTATTTCTCCCGGCAACTCTATGAAACTACGAAAGAACCTTCCGTCGCTCAGATCGAAACTGTCGTTGCCGAGCGCCGCGATGGGCGTGACGCCGTTCTCGCGTGCAAAGTTTACGGAGCGCTGAAGGAGCTTGACGAGCGCCTGGGTGTTTTGTTGTGAACGGTTCAGGTAGCCGCCGATGCTCATGGAGGCAACGTCGAATTTGTTGATGCCGGCATAGATCAACGCCTGCGCGATTGATACGTAGCTGCCGCTGCCGTTGTCGCCCAAAACCTTCAAGGCGACGAGCCTCACGCGCGGCGCGACGCCCGATATGCCTCTGGCATTGATCGGCGCACCGACGGCGCTCAGACACCATGAACCATGCCCGTTCTTATCGTCCCACGCGGCGGGGTTCGGATCGCCCGCTACGCCGAATGCCGTGTTGATGAATGAACGGCTGCGGGCAACGTCGAGATTCGGTCTGATGTCCTGATGCGGGACGGGCAAGATATCCGCGCCCGTGTCGAGCACGGCGACGACCACGTCGGGGCGTCCCTGCTGCACGGCGTATGATCCCTGATTGGACGCTCTCATGCGTTTCTTGTCCCACTGAAATCTGTAGAAGGGTTCAGACCCGGTCTGCGTGTCGTCGCCGGGGGCTTCGACCGGCCCATCCGCGAAGGAGGTGACGGCCATCTTTTCCGGCGAGGGGATCATCTGCATGGGGATGTCTTCGGCCACGTCGGATATTTGCGCGTCCTCCTTCGCAATCTCGGCGGCGAAATTAGGATTGGCGGAAGTAGCCACCAGCGCGCCCGCTTCATCCAGACGAGAAACTACCTCTCCGCCCATTCGCACCACTTTATTTTCGGCGCCTTTGTGAACGGAACTTTGTGAGTGATAAATGATCACATATCGTTTCGGCTCGCCTTGCGCCGAGACCGGCGTGACGTTGAATTGGGTTAGGGGAAGGGGAGCGCACATCAGCGCAAAGAGGGACAGCGTAAGAGAGATATAGACTAGAACTCTTTTCATCTTAGGCTCCAAATAGGTTGCGGAAGTGGTGCGCTGACGGGAATGCGCAGCGCGGGGGTGCGAGCGAAGGGTGATGCGGTAGGGTAATGGTGCGACTAAATAAAACCCCGGGAGCAACCTTCAGACGCATAAATTGAGGGGGGCAGGATACAGAAGACCGTATGGGGAGTCAATGCAAACACGCGCCGTTTGTAAAATTGCCTGCCGGTGGTGCGACACGACTAGCCGGACAGTTGCCAGAGCATGAGACAGCCGATGGTGAGTCCGATGAAGATGACGGCGCGGCGAACGAACGTGCGGCCGAGTTTGCGCGCTATCGCCGCGCCGTAGTAGCCGCCCATGATCGCGCCGCATGCCATCACGAAGGCTTGCGGCCAGCGGACGAGACCGGAGACGGCGAAGGCCACGACGGCTATGCTGTTTAAAGTCAGTCCCAAAAAATTCTTGAGACCATTGGCGCGGTGGATGTCCGAGATGCCGAGCAGCCCGAGCGCGGACAGCATGAGGATGCCGTTGCCCGCGCCGAAGTAGCCGCCATAGACGGCGGCGCAGAACTGGAACAGGATCGCGCCCGTCCACCAACCCCTCTGCCGCTCGTCGGCCGTCGTCTCCAAACGCAGCCAACGCGTGATCGGCTCCTGCGCCATGAAGAGAAGCGTGGCGAAGAAGATGAGGAAGGGAACGAGGCGCGCGAAGGTTTGCGCGGGCGTCCAGATGAGCAGACCAGCGCCGACCGCGCCTCCGGCGAGACTCGTCAACCCCAGACGAACGAGCAGCGGGCGGCTGCGTTCCAACTCGCGCCGGAAGCCGAACAACCCGCCGACGAGTCCCGGCCAGAGCGCGACGGTGCTCGTCGCGTTGGCCTCTTTGGCGTCGAGCCCGAGCCAGATGAGCGTCGGGAAAGTGAGGAGCGTGCCGCCGCCCGCGATGGAATTAATCATCCCCGCGGCAAACGCCGACGCGAACAGGATGACCCCCTGAAGAAGACTAAAGCCCATGCGATCAAATCCGACATCGAACGCGCCAACTCGGCGAACGCGGAAACTATGATACCGCCCTACATTGATTTGTACTCTATGCCTCCTCTGTGCCCCCTCTGTGCTCTCTGTGTCTCTGTGGTGAATGACTCTGAATAAGCATTCACCACAGAGACACAGAGGACACAGAGGGGGCACAGAGAAAAAAGCTGAAACCGGGTTGCTGCTGAAACTATACATGATGAGCGCGGCCACGGGCAGTTGCGTTATGATGTGAACATAGCCCGAAGATGGACAGGGGGTGTTCTATGGCAATCGCGAGTGTGAATCCTGCGACGGGGGAGAAGTTCGGCGAGTTCGCGCCGCTTACCGAAGCGGAGATCGAAGAGAAACTGCGACGCGCCGCCGCCGCCTACCGCGTGCACCGGCGCACGACCTTTCCCGAACGCGCGGCGAAGATGCTCGGCGCGGCGGAGATTCTGGAAACGGAAAAGGATCGCTTCGCGCGTTTGATGACGGCGGAGATGGGCAAGCCGTTGCAGGCGGCGCGAGACGAGGCCGCGAAGTGCGCGCTCGTGTGTCGTTACTACGCCGAGCATGCGAGGGGATTTCTCGCCGACGAAGAGGTGGAGACGAGCGCGTCGCGCTCTTTCATACGCTACGAACCCGTCGGCGCGGTGCTCGCCGTCATGCCGTGGAATTTTCCCTTCTGGCAGGTCTTCCGGTTCGCCGCGCCCGCCCTGATGGCCGGAAACGTCGGGCTGCTCAAACACGCCTCGAACGTGCCGCAGTGCGCGCTGGCGATAGAAGAGATTTTTCGGCGCGCGGGCTTTATCGAGGGCGCGTTTCAAACGCTGCTGCTCGACGCCGGTCAGGTCGGGCGTGTGCTTGACGATGCGCGCGTCGCCGCCGCGACTCTTACGGGCAGCGAGCGCGCGGGGAGCGAGGTGGCGAGCCGCGCCGGGAAGGCGATCAAGAAGACCGTGCTCGAACTCGGCGGCAGCGACCCGTTCATCGTCATGCCGACGGCGGATTTCGAGGCCGCCGCCCGTACCGCCGTCAAGGCGCGCACGATCAATAACGGCCAGTCGTGCATCGCGGCCAAACGCTTCATCGTCCACGCGGATGTGTACGACGAGTTCGCGCGCCGCTTCGTTGCGGGGATGGCGGCGCTAAAGGTCGGCGATCCGGCGGACGAGGCGACACAGGTGGGGCCGCTCGCAACGGCGAGCATCCTGGAAGAACTGGACGAGCAGGTGCGAAAGTCCGTCGAAGCGGGCGCGCGCGTCCTCACCGGCGGCGAGCGCGTGCGGCGGGCGGGGAATTACTACGCGCCGACGGTGCTCGCGGACATTCCGAAAAATTCCCCGGCTTACGCTGAAGAGTTCTTCGGCCCCGTCGCGTTGCTGTTTCGCGCGCGCTCACTCGAAGAGGCCATCGAGCTTGCGAACGACACGACGTTCGGACTCGGCGCGAGCGCGTGGACGAACGACGCGAGCGAGCGAGCGCGGTTCATCGAAGAGATCGAAGCGGGCGCGGTGTTCATCAACGCGATGGTGGCATCAGACCCGCGCATGCCGTTCGGCGGCGTCAAGCGTTCCGGCTACGGGCGCGAGTTGGGCGAGTTCGGCATACGCGAGTTCGTGAACATCAAGACCGTCTGGATCAAAGACGAAGGCGGCGACGCGCGGCGAACCGAAACGGAATAGGGGAAATTGATTCATTGATTCATTGATTCATCGGTTCATTGATTCAATTTTTTATTTCTTCAATGAACCGATGAATCAATGAATCAATCGGCGTTATTTAGTCGTCCCCGATTTGAATGTTAACCGTCCTCGATTTGAATCTTCGATCCATTCTTTCGTAAATCGCGCGGGGCGTTTTTCGCTTTCGCGAACGGGCGTCCCGAAAGTGGGATTGAATGAGTTTGGAATTTACAGCCCCGCCGCGAAACGCCCGAAAATTCATTCCCGCCTCTCACAACGCCGCTGGCACGCCGCTTCCATAGACTCGCACTGACTTATCAAAAGCTGAAACGCCCGAGGCTCGAGAGCCCGCGCGTTTCCTTACCGACGGGCGGAAACGCTTCCGGGCAGCCCGCACGCGAGGGTGTTTAAATGATCCGCTTGCGCAATATCGAAAAAGTTTACGTGCAGGGCGTGAGTAAAACTTACGTGCTGCGGCGCGTCGATGTGGACGTTCGCGCGGGCGAGTTCGTGTCGATCATGGGGCCGTCGGGCGCGGGCAAGTCAACGCTGCTGAATATCCTCGGCATGTTCGATAGCGCGTGGACGGGCGAATACTATTTCGGGGACGCGGCCGTGCATCTGCTCGGAAAGAAAGAACGCGCCGAACTGAACAAACACCACATCGGCTTCGTCTTCCAGAGTTATCACCTGCTCGATCATCTGACCGTTTACGAAAATCTGGACATGCCGCTCTCTTACAAGGATGTCAGGAAGCCTGAACGGCAATCGATGGTGGCCGAAGTGCTCGACCGTTTTCACATCGTGGGGAAGAAGGATTTATATCCGAACCAGTTGTCGGGCGGTCAGCAGCAGTTGGTGGCCGTTGCGCGTGCCGTCATCTCGAACCCCAAACTGCTCCTCGCCGACGAGCCGACCGGAAATCTACATTCCAGCCAGGGGCGCGAGATCATGGAACTCTTCAAACGCCTCAACGACGACGGGACGACCATCATCCAGGTCACACACTCCGAACAGAACGCGCAGTATGGCAACCGCGTCGTGCAACTGGAAGACGGCTGGGTGGTGAAGTAGCAAAGTCGATTACGGATCGCCGAAAGCGGATCGCCGAATGCGGATTGCGGATAAGCGTCCGTTTTGCAATCTGGAATTTGAAATCTCAAATTTGGAATCCGGAGTCTGCAATCCGAAATTTCAAAGTTGAAAGTTGAAATCTCAAATCTCAAATTTGAAATCTCAAATCGAGATTCCGCATTCCGAAATCGGCAGGCGTTCGGTTCGATATTGGGAAAACGGGTTTCGGCGGCGCGGCGCCGGAGAATGCGAGAAGGCGCGAAAAAGAGGTGAAATCGCGATAAGACTGGTGAAATCGCGAGTTCGAGTGTTGGCACGCCTTTCGCTAAGGCGGCAGCGACGGTAAATCGGGAAGGAAGAAATATTTTGGGCATGGATGTTCCTCGCGGTAAATCTTCGGCGCGCAAGCGGCGCGTGCGAATCGTTCTCTACGCGGCCGTCGGCATTGTGGCGGTGACGGCCATCACTCTGGGCGTGTCGCGCATGAAACCCGCCGCGCCGGGCGTCGAGCGTTCGACCACTCTGATCGATACGGTGAAGCGCGGGCAGATGCTGCGGCAGGTGCGCGGCAACGGCACGCTCGTGCCGCAGGACATCCGCGTCATCGCGGCGGCCACGCAGGGGCGCGTCGAGCGCGTGCACGTCCAACCGGGTACGGAAGTGACGGCGGGCACGGTCTTGATCGAGTTGAGCAACCCGGAGTTGCAGCAGGGCACGGTTGACATCGAATACCAGATGCGCGCGGCCGAGGCCGACTACAACAACATCGCCGCGCGGCTCGAAAGCGAGCGCATGAGCCAGCAGGCCGCCGCCGCCACCGTGCAGTCGGAATACCAGCAGGCGAAACTGCAATCCGACACCGACGAACTGCTCGCCAAAGACGGTTTGATCCCGGCCATCAATCTCAAACTCTCGCGCGTCCGCGTGGCCGACTTGGCAAATCGCTACTCCATCGAACAGAAGCGCCTGCAAGGCACGACTAAATCCGCACAGGCGCAACTCGCCGCGCAGACGGCGCGCATCAATCAACTCAAGGCGCAACTCCAACTCAGACAGACGCAGGTGGCGACGCTGCGCGTGCTGGCCGGGACGAACGGCGTGCTGCAAGAGATGCAGGTTGAAGTCGGGCAGCAGGTGCAGCCGGGGACGAACCTCGCGCGCGTCGTCGAGCCGCAAAACCTGAAGGCCGAGCTTCGCATCGCCGAGACACAGGCCAAAGACATCACGCTCGGCCAGCAGGCGAGCATCGACACGCGCAACGGCATCATCCCCGGCCACGTCGTCCGCATCGACCCGGCGTCGCAGAACAGCACCGTCACCATCGACGTTGCGCTCGACGCCGCGCTCCCGCAGGGCGCGCGCCCCGATCTCAGCGTTGACGGCACTATCGAACTCGAACGCCTCGACAACATCCTCTACGTCGGACGCCCCGCCTTCGGCCAGTCGCAATCGAGCGTCGGGATGTTCAAACTCGAACCGGGCGGGCAGTTCGCGACCCGCGTGCAAGTCCGTCTCGGCCGCAGTTCCGTCAACACCATCGAAGTTCTGGAAGGCTTACAGGAAGGCGATCAGGTGATCCTCTCGGACACCTCTCAATGGGACGCCTTTAACCGCATACGACTTAACTAAGAACGTCAGTCGTCCGCAGTCAGTTGTTCGTTGCATGTGCCGTCCGAAAGCAGCGGCTACAGATTAAATCGAACAACTAACCTCAGACTTAAAACAACGGACGACTGACTACGGACAACCGACAGTTTTAGGAGAAACTATGAGCGCATCGAAACAACCCCTGATCCGCCTGCAAGACGTGAAGAAGGTTTTCTTCACGGACGAAGTTGAGACCCACGCCCTCGCCGGAACGCACCTCGACATCGCCAACGGCGAATACGTTTCCATCACCGGCCCTTCCGGTTGCGGCAAATCAACCCTCCTGTCCATCCTCGGCCTGCTCGATTCGCCGACGGAAGGCAAGTACTGGTTGAACGGCAAACTCGTCTCCGATCTTTCCCTCTCGGAGCGCGCTCTCATACGCAACCGCGAAGTAGGCTTCATCTTCCAGAGCTTCAACCTGATCGGCGATCTCTCGGTCTATGAGAACGTCGAACTGCCTCTCACCTACCGGGGCTTGAGCAGCGCGGATCGCAAGGCGCGCGTCACCGACGCTCTGGAGAAGGTCGGCATGGCGCATCGCGCGAAACATTTGCCGAGCCAACTCTCGGGCGGTCAGCAGCAGCGCGTGGCCGTGGCGCGCGCCGTGGCCGGGCAACCGCTCATACTGCTTGCGGACGAGCCGACGGGCAACCTCGATTCCAAAAACGGCGAAGCCGTCATGGACTTGCTGCGCGAACTGCACCGCGGCGGCGCGACCATCTGCATGGTCACGCACGACCCGCGCTATGCCACGTTCGCCGACCGCGCCATCCACCTCTTCGACGGCCGCGTCGTGAAAGAGGAGATGGTCAGCTTTAAGCAGGACGAAGAGGCGGCTTCTCTGGCCGGGACGCGCGCGGAGGTGGTGTGATGGGAAATTTCTGGCAGGACGTTCGCTACGGCTTTAGGACTTTAACGAAGAGTCCGGTCTTTACGCTCGTCGCGCTCACGGCGCTCGCCCTCGGCATCGGCGCGAATACGGCGATCTTTTCGGTCGTCAACGCGGTGCTCTTGCGCGACCTGCCTTACCGCGACGCCAATCAGGTGATGATCGTCTGGGAGCAGAACCGCGCGCGGGACGGGCGCAACAATGTCGCTTCGCTGGCTAACTTTTTAGACTGGCAACAGCAGGCGAACAGTTTTCAGGAGATGGCCGCCTTTCACGACGCCGCCTTCAACCTGACGGGCGAGGGCAACCCGGAAGAGATTCCGTCGCAGGTCACGAGCGGCAACCTCCTGACCATGCTCGGCACGGAGCCTGCGCTCGGCCGCGTCTATACGAAGGACGAAGCCGAGCCGGGACGCAACGACGTGGTCGTGATCGGCCACGGCCTGTGGCAGCGTCGCTTCGGCGGCGCGGCCGACATCGTCGGCAAAAAAATCAGCCTCAACGGCGAGAGCGTGACCGTGCTCGGCGTGATGCCGCCGGGCTTCAAGTGGTTCATGAAAGAAGGCTCGCGCACCGGCAAGGCCGCGGAGTTATGGACGCCGAGCAATTTCGCGGCGACTCTGAACGGCCCGACCAAGGGGCGGGGGCGCTTCATCACCGTGGCCGGGCGGCTCAAGCCGGGCGTCACGCCCGAACAGGCGCAGGCCGAGATGACGACCATCGCAGGCCGTCTCGAACAACAGCACGCGCAGTTCAATAAGAACATGGGCGTCCGCGTCGTGCCGGTGCGCGAGCAACTGGCGGGCGAGATCAAAACCGCGCTCTACGTGCTGCTCGGCGCGGTCGCGTTCGTGCTCTTGATCGCGTGCGCCAACGTGGCGAACCTGATGCTGGCGCGCGCCGCCAGCCGGCAGAGCGAGTTCTCGATTCGCACCGCGCTCGGCGCGGGACGCTGGCGCATGGTGAGGCAGTTGTTGACGGAGAGCGTGTTGCTGTCGGTGCTCGGCGGCGCGCTCGGGTTGCTCATCGCGCTGTGGGGCGTGGACGCGCTCGTCGCGCTCAGCCCGCCGAATTTGCTGGGGACGGAAAAGATCAGCCTCAGCCTGCCCGTGCTCGCGTTCACCTCTCTGATTTCATTGCTGACCGGCGTCGTGTTCGGATTAGCGCCCGCGCTCGAAGCGACGCGTTTGAATCTCAACGAGTCGCTCAAAGAGACCGGCAAGAGCAACATGGGCAGCCGTCGCGGCCGACGCCTGAGCAGCATATTCGTCGTAGCACAGGTCGCGCTCGCGCTCGTTTTGCTCATCGGCTCGACCCTGATGATCAGGAGTTTCCTGCGGCTACAGGCCGTCAACCCCGGCTTCCAGACCGAGAACCTGCTCACGATGCGCGTAACGGTTCCGGGCGCGAAATACCCTGAGGATAATCAGGTCGTCGCCTTCCACCGGCAGGCGCTTGAGCGGCTCAGGACGCTGCCCGGCGTGCGTTCGGCGGGGGCTGTCAGCGCGCTGCCTTTCGGCGGCAACCTCGGCGCGCGAACCTCTTTCTTTATCGAAGGGCGTCCCGCCCCGCCGCCGGGCGAAGAACTCTCGACCGATGTCCGCGTGACGGATGAAAACTATTTTCAGACGATAGGCATCCCGGTGCTCAGCGGTCGCACGTTCACCGAACCGGAGGCGAAGGAAGACCGTCGCACCATCGTCATCAACGAGTCGATGGCGCGGCAACACTTCCCCGGCGAGAACCCGATAGGTAAATACATCAGGGTGCAGATGATGCCCGACCCCCAACCGATGGAAATCATCGGCGTGGTGGCCGACGCGAAGTACAAGACGCTGGAAGGGCCGCCGTACCCGATGGTCTACTGGGCGCACCCGCAACTCGTCTACAACGAGATGACCTACGTCATGCGCACGAGCGGCGACCCGGTGACGCTGGCCGCAGCCGCCCGGCGTGAGATTCACATTATCGATAAAGACCAGCCCGTCGCCGACGTGCGCACGATGCAAAGCTGGATCGACGAATTGACGGCGCGCAGTCGTTTCGGCACTCTCCTGCTCACCATCTTCGCCGCGCTCGCCCTCGTCCTCGCCGCCATCGGCATCTACGGCGTGATGTCTTACTCCGTGACGCAGCGCACGCACGAACTCGGCATCCGCATCGCGCTCGGCGCGCAAACCCGCGACGTGCTCAAACTCATTCTCGGGCGCGGCTTCGCGCTGACTCTGGTCGGGGTGGCGCTCGGCCTCGCCGCGTCGTTCGCTTTAACACGCGTCATGTCGAGCCTGCTGTTCGGCGTCAGCGCAACCGATCCCGTCACCTTCGGCGGCCTCTCGTTTCTCCTGATCGCGGTCGCGCTCACGGCCTGCTACATCCCGACGCGGCGCGCGATGAAGGTTGACCCGATGGTGGCCTTGAGAAATGAATGACGATTGAAAAGAGCATTGATTCATCGGTTCATTGATTCATTGATTCAATGAAGAAATGAATCGATGAATCAATTCTTTGAGGTGTTTCAATGAATAATTTATGGCAGGACGTGCGCTACGGTTTTCGGATGCTCTGGAAGAATCCGGGCTTCACCTTCGTCGCCGCGCTCACGCTCGCCCTCGGCATCGGCGCGAACACGTCGATCTTCAGCGTAGTGAACGCAGTGGTTCTGCGCCCGCTGCCGTTACCCGACGCGGAGCAACTCGTGTGGTTTGACGGCGTCAACCCGGCCAGAGGAATCACGGAGAGCAGCCTTTCGATGCCGGATTATCTCGATTGGCGAAACCAATCCGACGCTTTCCAGAGCATGACGGCTTTCGTGCAGGGCAGCGCGATCCTGGCGGATGAAGGTTCCGAACCGGAGCGCGTGCCGCGCGGCGTGGTGACGGCCAGTTTCTTCCCGACGGTGGGCGTCAATCCTGTGCAGGGTCGCGCTTTGCTCGCGGAAGACGAGTTGCCGGGCAGCGAACCGGTCGCCGTGTTGAGCCACGGATTATGGCAGCGTCGCTTCGGCGCGAACCCGAACGTCGTCGGCAGCAAGTTTACGCTGAGCGGCAGAAGCGTCATGGTAGTCGGCGTGATGCCCGCCGGGTTCGATTATCCCGGTCGCGCTCAGTTGTGGTCGGCGTTGAAAACCGGCGCGGAAGACCAGCGGCGCGACAATCGTTATTTGCACGTCCTCGCGCGGCTCAAGCCGACGGTGACGCTCGCCCAGGCGCAGACGCAGATCGACGCTCTCAGCGCGCGTTTCGCACAGCAATACCCGGAGACGAACGGCGGGCAATCGGCCAAGTTGACGGGGTTACAGGAATGGACGACGAGAAGCGTGCGAACCTCTCTGTTGCTGTTGTTCGGCGCGGTCGGGTTCGTGCTCCTGATCGCGTGCGCCAATGTCGCCAACCTGCTGCTCGCGCGCAGCGCGGCGCGGCGCAAAGAGATCGCGTTGCGCACCGCGCTCGGCGCCGGTCGCCCGCGCATCATCCGTCAACTGCTCACGGAGAGTTTGCTGCTCGCTACCTTGGGCGGCGCGGCCGGGTTAATCCTCAGCCTGTTTCTGACCGACTTGTTGATCGCGCTCAGCCCGGCCAACATTCCGCGCTTGAATGAGATCAAGTTGGACGCGCGCGTGCTCGGCTTCACCGTTGGCGTGGTGACGCTGGTCGGCCTGCTGTTCGGCCTGGCCCCGGCATGGCAGGCATCGAAGACCGACCTCAACGAAGCGCTGAAAGACGGCGGGCGCAGTTCGACCGAGGGGCACGGGCGCAATCGCCTGCGGGCGTTACTGATCGTCGCGGAGGTGGCGTTGTCGTTGCTGCTCCTCGTCGGCGCGGGACTGCTGGTTAAAAGTTTCGTCCTGCTGCGCGACGTGCATCCGGGCTTCGATGCGAAAAATGTTTTGACGATGCGCATCAGCTTGCCCGGCGCGCGTTACCCGGAACCGCAGCAGAGCGAGCGGTTCTATAGAGAGTTGACGGAGCGCGTCAGGACGCTTCCCGGCGTCGAAGCGGCGGGCGCGACGGTGAGCCTGCCGCTCGGCGGAAGCGGCTTCTCCGTCGGTCGCTCATTCATCCCCGAGGGACGCCCGCTCGTTCCGGCGGAATCTCTGGACACGGGTTATTTCGTCGCAACGCCCGACTACTTCAAGGCGATGCGCATTCCCGTCAAGACGGGGCGCGTCTTCACGGAGCAAGACAAAGCGGACGCGCCGCCCGTCGTCGTCGTTAACGAAAGCCTCGCGCGCCGCGTCTTCCCCGGCGAAGACCCCATCGGCAAGCGGATCACCGTCTGGCGCGACGAGAAGTTCGCGCGCGAGATCGTAGGTATTGTCGGCGACGTGAAATCCAGCCGCCTCGACGCGGAAACGAAGTCGCAAATCTACGTGCCGTATGCGCAGGACGCCGGTTGGGGCGCGCTCTCGCTCGCGGTGCGAACGACCGTGGAACCGGAGACGTTGACGGCCGCGGTGCGGGGCGCGGTGCTCTCGGTTGATAAGAACCAGCCCGTTCACGATGTCAAGACGATGGAAGACGTGCTCTCGGCATCGGTCGCCAACAACCGGCTCGTCGTGTTGCTCTTTGGCCTCTTCGCGCTGTTCGCTCTGGTGCTGGCGGCGGTCGGCATCTACGGCGTGATGTCTTACTCCGTGACGCAGCGCACGCACGAGATCGGCATCCGCATGGCGCTCGGCGCGCAACCGGCGGATGTGCTGCGCCTGATTCTCAGGCAGGGAATGGTGCTCACGCTGTTGGGCGTCGGGCTGGGTTTGGCCGGTTCGTTTGCCCTGTCTCGCCTGTTGTCGAGCCTGTTGTTCGGCGTCAGCGCGACAGACCCCGTCACCTTCGGCGGGCTGTCGCTGTTGCTGACCGCCGTCGCGCTCGTGGCCTGCTACATCCCGACGCGGCGCGCGATGAAGGTTGACCCGATGGTGGCTTTGAGAAATGAATAAAGACGATTGATTCATTGATTCATTGGTTCATTGATTCAATGAAGAAATGAACCAGTGAACCAATGAACCAATGAATCAATGAAGAAATGAACCAATGAATCAATCCTTTGTCCCTCGATCTTTTGAGGTGCTTGAATCATGAATACATTCGGACAAGACATACGCTATGGTTTTCGGATGCTCTGGAAGAGTCCGGGGTTCATGCTCGTCACGGTGCTGGCGCTGGCGCTGGGGATCGGGGCGAACACGGCGATCTTCAGCGTGGTCAACATGGTGCTGCTGCGCCCGCTGCCCTTCGAGCGGCCTGAGCAGTTGATGATCGTGCAGGGACGAAACGAGCGCGACGGTTCGATTTCCGATGAACACTCTTATCCCAACTACGTCGATCTCAGAGACGCGAGCGGGAGCTTCGCGCACGTCGCGGCTTACAGCCCGACGACGGCCTTCATCACGGGCGGCGATGAGCCGGAGCGCGTTCGGGGTCTCGTCGCCTCGGCCGATCTCTTCCCGCTGCTCGGCGTGCAGCCCGCTCTGGGGCGCGTCTATACGCGCGACGAAGATAAGCCGGGCGGGCGGCGTCTGGTAGTCCTGAGTTACGGGCTGTGGCAGCGTCGCTTCGGCTCCGACCCGAAGATCGTCGGGCAGGAGATTCCGCTCGGCAGCAGCCCGTCGCTCGTGTTGGGCGTGATGCCGCAAGGATTCAAGTACCCGCTCGGCGGCGACGGCTACGAATTCTGGATGCCGCTCGCAAGCACGGCTTCGGCGCGCGACCTGACCGGGCGCGGGCGCGTCTTTCTGTCCGTCATAGCGCGGCTGAAAGCGGGCGTTGCGGTCGAACAGGCCGAGGCCGAGGGCGACACCATCGCGCGACGGCTCGCGATGCAGTATCCCGAAACCAACGCGGGGCAGGACTACGCGCTCAAGCCGCTGCATGAAAATCTCGTGGGCGATCTTCGCCCCGCGCTTTTGGTGCTGCTCGGCGCGGTCGGCTGCGTGCTTCTGATCGCGTGCGCCAACGTGGCGAACCTGCTGCTGGCACGCGCGGCGGGCAGGCAAAAAGAGATTTCCATCAGGACGGCGCTCGGCGCGAGCCGCTGGCGCATCGTGCGGCAGTTGCTCACCGAAAGCCTGTTGCTGGCCGTCATGGGCGGCACGCTCGGGTTGCTCATCGCGATGTGGGGCATCGACCTGCTGCTCGCGGCTAGCCCCTCAGACCTCCCGCGCCTCAACGAGATCACGCTCGACGCGCGCGCCGTCGGCTTCACAATCGCCACGACGCTTTTGACGGCCATCATCTTCGGTTTAGCCCCGGCGCTCCAAACCTCGAAGACCGATTTGAACGACGCGCTGAAAGACGGCGGGCGCGGTTCGAGCGAAGGCGGGGCGCGGAACAAGCTGCGGGGCGCGCTGGTGGTCGCCGAAGTGGCGATGTCGCTGGTGCTGCTGGTGGGCGCGGGGTTGCTGGCGCAGAGTTTCCTGCGGCTGTTGAACGTTACGCCGGGGTTCGACCCCGAGCGCGTGATGACGCTCGACCTCGCCATGACGGGTAGAAAATATCCGGATCATGCGCAGCGGATAACTCTGCTGCAAAACCTGTTGCAGCGTGCCTCGACGCTTCCCGGCGTGGAAGCGGTCGGCGTGGTCAACCCGCTTCCTTTGAACGGAAATTTTGATGCTTACGGCTTTGACATTTCCGGCCGCGCGCCCGCCGCGCCCGGCGAGGAGCCGTCCGCCGACCGCCGCGTTATCACTCCCGATTATTTCCGCGCGATGAGCATCCCCTTGCAAAAGGGGCGTCCGTTCTCGGAGCGCGACGTGCGCGATGCGACGCCCGTCGTCGTCATCAACGAAACTTTCGCGCGTCGTTACTTTGCCGACGCCGATCCGCTCGGACAGCGAATCGTCTTCACCGATGCGCCCGACGCCCCGGCGCGCGAGGTGGTCGGTGTTGCGGCCGACGTGCGCCACGCGGGTCTGGACGCACCGGCCGGACTTGAGTATTACGTTCCTTTCCATCAAGCCCCCGCCGTGCGCGTGACGCTCGTGGCGCGCACGACCGCGGGCGACCCGGCGAGCATCACGCCCGCCCTGCGCGGCCTCGTCAGGGAGATCGATAAAGACCTGCCGCTCTGGAACGTTCGCACGATGAACTCTCTGCTGTCCGAGTCGGTCGCGCGTCGCCGGTTCAACATGACGCTGCTCGGCATATTCGCTCTCGTCGCGTTGCTGCTGGCGAGCCTCGGCATCTACGGCGTGATGTCTTATCTGGTCACGCAGCGCACGCACGAGATCGGCATCCGCCTCGCGCTCGGCGCGCAGCCCGCCGACGTGCTGAAGATGGTGCTCAAACAGGGAATGCTGCTCGTCGCCTGCGGCATCGCGCTCGGTCTGGTTTGCGCCTTCGCGCTCACGCGCAGCATGTCGAGTTTGCTCTACGGCGTCAGCGCGAGCGATCCGCGCACCTTCGGCCTCATCTCGCTGCTGCTCGTCGTCGTCGCTTTCGCCGCGAACTACATCCCGGCTCGCCGCGCCACGAAAGTCGATCCGATGGTCGCGCTCAGATACGAATAGGAGAGTACGTGCGGACGCTGTTACGGGATTTGCGTTAAGGTTTTCGGATGCTCCGAAAGATTACGAATTTCACCCCGGCGCGGCGCGCGCGTGAAGGCAGACTTAGATCACCGCGCTTCACTATGAATAGAAATGAAAGCTTGAGGTTTTGAATAATGAATAAGAATTTTTTTACCGGCCTGTTCGTCCCGGTGTTGACAATTAGCCTCCTGTGCGTCGCCGCGTCGGCGCAGAAGGAGCGCAGCGCCGCGCAGAAAAAGGCGGGTCAGGATAAGGCCGGTAGCAGCGGTAGGAGCCTGCGCTGGGAACACAACGACAGCAGGGACGACGGAACGAACATCACGCTGTCCTCAAAGAACGTCGAATTTAACGACGACTATACGGACATCGAACGCATCACGGGCGACGGTTATTTCCGCCTCTCGGAGACGCGCGGCGGCATGGCGCGGCGGCTCGAAGTCACGCCGGGGGCGGACGGCCGTTTGACGCGACGGTATCTCGAACGCGGCGAGGTGCGCCCGTTCGACGACGCCGCGCGCAAGTGGTTGGCACGTTTGTTGTCGGAGACGGTTGCCGGCAGCGGCCACCACGCGGAGGCGCGCGTGGGGAGTATTCTGAGGCGCGGCGGCGCGGACGCCGTGCTCGCCGAAATCGCGCGGCTCAAAACCGACTACGCGCGGCGCGTCTATTCGACCGCGCTCATCGAGCAGGGCAATTTGAACGGCGGGCAGACTGCGAAACTTCTCTCGCAGACTTCAAGGTCGATCACATCCGATTACGAAAAGGCCACGCTGCTCATCTACGTTTTGAAAAACAATTTGGCGGACGCGGGCGTGCGCGCGGCCTTCTTTGAGACCGTGAACACGCTCGGCTCCGACTACGAGCGCGGGCGCGTGCTGGCAGTGCTTTTCAAGCGCGGCGACCTTTCGGCCGACACGCTGCTCGACGCGCTCGAATCCACGCGCGGGATGCGTTCGGATTTCGAGCGGGCGAACGTCCTCGTCCGCGCGGCCGGGCTTGATGCGGCGAGCGAGCCGGTGCGCGCACGGATCGTCGAGGCGGCGCACGCGCTCTCGTCGGAATACGAACGCGGGCGCGTGCTCGCGGCCGTGACGAAGAAGCGGTAGCGCAGGGGTTTCGCGCCCCGCCGGCAGGGAACATTTGAAAACGCGCCTTCGACAATTTAGAGTTGCGTTTGAGTGAATTTTTGGAAGGGTCTGATGAAGTTAAGCACAATTTGATGGGTGCTAAACTTCTGACGTGCAAAGGCTAAACCGCTATTATCGCCGTTCTCGAATCGCGGAGGCTAAATTCCGCCTCTTGATTCGATACTTTGCACTCGATTTACACGCCG
>DASQMC010000034.1:0-35053 GCA_035645695.1 Pyrinomonadaceae bacterium | reverse complement strand
ACATCACCGAAGAGATGGTGCAAGAATATCTGGAGCACCATCGGCATCCGTCGAACAAGGAGACGGACAACTTCATATTAGAAGAGTAGGACTTTCAGTCCTCGTTAAACCTCTGCACTTTCAGTGCAGAGTGGTTTAGTTGCGGCGCACGGCTGCTAACATGCGTCGTAAATCGAGATTAGTAAATCGAGATTAGTAAATCGTGAATCGTAAATCGTGAATAGATTAAATCCTGCTTTCTTCTATTCACGATTTACGATTTACGATTCACGGCTTTTCACGATTTACGGAGGTTGATATTGTCCGCACCGAACATCGAAACGATAGTCAGTCTGGCGAAGCGGCGGGGCTTCGTGTTTCCCTCGTCGGAGATTTACGGCGGTTTGGGCAGCGCGTGGGACTACGGCCCGCTCGGCGTCGAACTCTGCAATAACGTCAAGCGGGCGTGGTGGCGCTCGATGGTCTACGAGCGCGACGACATGGAAGGTCTCGATTCATCGATCATCCTCAACCGCGCGGTCTGGAAATATTCGGGACACGAAGAGACGTTCAGCGACCCGCTCGTTGACTGCCGCGAGTGCAACGCGCGCTTGCGCGCCGACAAACTCGACATTCCGCCGGGGACTGAAGAAGGCGGCGACATCTCGGAATTGATACGCGCCGGGGGCGTTAAATGCCCGAACTGCGGCTCGACCGACCTGACCGAGCCGCGCCCCTTCAACCTCATGTTTCGCACGCAGCTCGGCGCGGCGTCGGCCGAAGACGACCCGGCCGCGCTCGCCTACCTTCGCCCCGAAACGGCGCAGGGCATCTTCATCAATTTTCATCTCGTGCAGCAGACGATGCGGCGTAAAGTCCCTTTCGGCATCGCGCAGATCGGCAAATCGTTTCGCAACGAAGTGACGCCCGGCAATTTCATCTTCCGCACGCGCGAGTTCGAGCAGATGGAGATGGAATACTTCGTGCGCCCCGGCGAAGACGAGGAAGCGCATCAGGAGTGGATCGACAACTGCTTCAACTGGTACGCGTCGCTCGGCCTCAGCCGCGACAACCTGCGCCTCTACGAGCAGCCCACGGAGGAACTCGCTCATTATGCCAAGCGCACGGTGGACATACACTATCGCTTCTTCCCCGAACGAGCCGATGAAGAGAAGCACTGGGACGAACTCATGGGCATCGCCAATCGCACGGACTTCGACCTGCGCGCCCATTCAAAGAACCCCTTGAACGAGGAAGGCAAGCGCGTTAACCCCGATTCGACCGAAGACCTCTCTTATTTCGACGAGGCGCGCAAGGAGCGTTACTATCCTTACGTCATCGAACCGGCGGCGGGCGTCAATCGCTCCGTGCTCGCCTTCCTGATGGACGCCTATTCGGAGCGCACGACGGAGAAAGGCGAGACGCGCGTCGTCCTGAAACTTCATCCCGACCTCGCTCCCATCAAAGTGGCCGTCCTGCCGCTCGCCAAGAACAAGCCGGAGATCGTCGGCATGGCGCGCGCCATCAAGCGCAGCCTCCAGCCCGTCGTGCGCGCCGTCTACGACGACACGGGCGGCATCGGCAAACTCTACGCGCGGCAGGACGAGATCGGCACGCCCTTCTGCGTCACCATCGATCATCAGTCGCTCGAAGACGAGGCCGTCACGGTGCGCGACCGCGACACGTGGCAGCAGGAGCGCGTCAAAGTCGCCGACCTGCAACAGCACTTGCAGACGCGTTTGATAAAGTGACAGGTGACGGGTGACAAGTTTAATAAGACTTGTCTTTCACCCGTCACCCGTCACCTGTACCTGTCACTTAAAGATATGGCTATCAGGAAACTAAACACGAAGCGCACGGACGTTCGGCTCTTGCTGGAAGCAGACGAGCCGGTGGAGTTGCCGCCCGCGCAGGTTGAAGAAAGCGCCGTCGTCGTGCAGTTCGACAACGTGCGGCCGTTCATCCCCGAACTGCTCGAAACTTTGCGCGCGGGCACCGTCGCCGAACTCGTCCCCGTCATGCTCGACGGCTCGACGTTCGCCGTCCACACCGAGACGCGCACCTTCTGGGTCAAACTCTGGCACGCGGCCGGCGGTGATCTCTCGCGCATCGAACGCGCGCAGGTGATCAGCTGCCTGCCCTCCACGCGCGGCCTGCAAGTCATCGTCGGCGACGACGAGGACGACGATACGGACGACTTCGACGACGAGGACGGCGACGAGTTCGACGAGGACGATTTTGACGAGGACGACGATATGGACGACGACGGCGGCGCGCCCGTCAATCCGCAGCCGGAGACTTAAAAGTTCCGCACGGCACGGTCGAATCGGAAATCTCAAGCCCGATGCGTTCGACCCGAAGCCGACAGCCTGAAACCTTCCGTTCGATGCTGAATCTTCCCGGTAAAATTCGTGCCCTGGCAATCGCCGTACGTGAGGCGGGAGGCCGCGCGCTGCTCGTAGGCGGTTGCGTGCGCGATGCGTTGATGCGGCGCGAGCCGAAGGATTGGGACGTGGAGGTGTACGGGGTCGAACCCGCGCGCCTGCGCGCCTTGCTGGAAAGATTCGGGCGCGTGGACGCCGTCGGCGAGGCGTTCACGGTCTACAAACTCGGCCACGACCTGGACGTGTCGCTGCCGCGTCGCGAGCGCAAAGAGGGGCGCGGCCATCGCGGCTTCGTCATCGAAGGCGACCCGCGCATGACCGTCGAGGAGGCCGCGCGCCGCCGCGACTTTCGCATCAACGCCATCCTCCAGGACCCGCTCACGGGCGAGGTGCTCGACCCCTACGACGGCCGCGCCGATCTCGAACGCAAACTCTTGCGCGCCGTCGCGCCCGAAACTTTCACGGAAGACTCTCTGCGCGTGCTGCGCGCGGCGCAACTGGCGGCGCGCTTCGAGTTCGACATAGATGCCGGGACAATCGAGTTGTGCCGCGCCATTGACCTGTCGGACTTGCCTTCGGAGCGCGTCTGGGGCGAGTTGGAAAAGTTGCTGCTCGTCGCCGCGCGGCCTTCAATCGGGTTCGAGTGGCTGGCGAAGTTGAACGCCACGCCGCAACTGTTCCCCGAAATTCAAGCCCTGTCCGGCGTGCCGCAGGAATATGACTGGCACCCGGAAGGGAATGTTGACGTGCATACGTGGCTCACCCTCGACCGCGCGCGCGAGTTGATCGACGATCTGCCTTACGCGAAGCGTGTGTCTGTGATGCTGGCCGCGTTGTGCCACGATTTCGGGAAGCCCGCGACGACCGAATTCGTGGAAGGGCGCACGCGCTCGCGCGGGCACGACGAGGCGGGCGTCGCGCCGACCGTAGCCTTTCTGGATCGTTTGAAAATCCACACGCTCGACGGCTACGACGTGCGCGCTCAGGTGGTCGAACTCGTGCGCGCGCACTTGAAACCGGGCGAGTTTTATAACAAGCGCGAGGAAGTTTCCGAGGGTGCGTTTCGCCGTCTCGCGCGCCGTTGCGAACTCGATTTGCTGTACCGCGTGGCGCGTGCCGACACGCTCGGGCGCAACGCCGATTGGGTTCCGCGCGAACGCTGGTCGGACGCCGTGCCGCAGGAATGGTTCATCGCGCGCGCGCGCGAGTTGGCGGTCGAGACGCGTCCGCCCGCGCCCCTGCTGCTGGGGCGACACTTGCTGGCGATGGGTCTTGTGCCCTCGCCGCGCATCGGCGAGATCACGCGCGCCGTCTATGAGATGCAGTTGGACGGGCGCGTCCGCACGCTGGAAGAGGCGCAGGCGGCGGCCGCGAAGTTGCTTGAGACGGAAGGCGGGGGCGTGTGAGCGGCGGCTGCGACACGGGGCGCGGGGCGCTCACCCGAGCAGGCGGGTGAATTCTTTCTTCACGATGTCGTAGCATTCGCACGAAGCGGCTTCCAGTTTTTCGCGGTTGACGATGGTGATGTGGCCGCGGTTGTATTTGATCATGCCCTCGTTTTGAAGTTTGCCCGCCGCCTCCGTGATCCCTGCGCGTCGCGTGCCGAGCATGGCGCTGATGAACTCCTGCGTCAGATGCAACTCGTCGGATATCGCGCGGTCGTGGCTCATCAGCAGCCAACGCGCCAGTCTTCCCCCGATGGGGTGAGAGCGGTTGCAGGCGGCCGTCTGCGCGATCTGGATGATGAAGGCTTGCGTGTAACGCAGCAGCAAATCATGCAGCAGCCCGCCCGTTTTGAACTCCTTCTTGAGCACGTCGGCCGGTATCCGCAGGCCGTCGCCCGGCACTTGCACGATGGCTTCGAGCGGGACGCTCACGCTTCCGAGCACGACGTTCACGCCGAAGACGCCTTCGTTGCCCACGACGCCCACCTCGACGCCCCCGCCGTCGGCGAAAGTAGCGATGATCGAGATCGACCCGCGGTTGGGGAAGTAGACGTGCGTGACGGGGTCTTGCGGGTAGTAGAGAACGTCCCCGGCCGCGAGCGTGACGGGTTCCAGATGCGGCGACAGGCGTTCGTATTCTTCCGGGGGCAGTTCGCCGAGGATTCGATTCGGTATGTTCGGGGGGAGCTTTGAGTTCGACATCAGAGCAGCCTTTCTAGTTGCGATTACGCCTTGTATTAAGACAGCACGCGACAATTGGCGAGGTTGCTAAGCTAACCCGATGACGTATGTTGCGCTTCAAATGAATGATGTTGACAAGGGTGGTTTGACACCCTTCGGACGAAATGTACACTGCATGATACTAATACTTGAGGGGGGGGGGGCTCGTCTGTCCTCAAACGGACAGACGAATAACTTTAGCTATGGCATGATGCCCGGTTATAAAGAGGAGCATTCAAAGATGAGTCAAGAGCAGGGGCATCAACCAACCATTTTCCTCGTCGAAGAAGACGACGACACCCGCCCCATTCTGAAGCATAATCTGAAAACCTACGGCTACCGCGTGTCGCTGGCGCTCGACGAAGAAGACGCCCTGGAACGGGTCGGCGGCGGTCTCGCCCACGCCGATTTGCTGCTGGTGAATCTGGTCGGCAAGACGCCGGACGAAGTTTTGCAAATCGGGCGACGCATCCGCGAACACGCGAAGTACGACGGGCGCACGCCGCTCGTCGTGATAGCCGAGAAGTTCGGCGTGGACGTGGAAGGCACGGACGTGAACGTGAACGGTAACGACTGGGTGACCTATCTCGAAGAACCCGGTCAGTTGAGGAACCTGCTTCACCGCCTCACGTCGAAGCCGGCGGGCGAATAGAGAATTCGTTCGACAAATATCAATTGGCCGCATTATAGTCTGCGCATTCGCCCCTGCCTGTGGCCTTGTGGCTGATACAAGAGAATATTCGAGAATATTTGATGACCCCACTTAGCCTCGCCCCGAATTACAACCGCCTGCTGGCGCACCTGCCCGCGGAGGAATTCGAACTCCTGCGCCCGGCCATGGAGCAGGTGCAACTCGCGCACGGCGACCGGATCATCGAGCCGCACGTCCCCATCAAAGACATCTATTTCCCGCTCAACTCCCTGCTCTCTATGGTGACGATGATGGAAGACGGCTCGGCGGTCGAATCCGGCTCAATCGGGCGCGAGGGATTGTCGGGCGCGCCCGTCCTGCTCGACGCGACGGAGACCACGATGCCCACCTTCGTGCAAATCCCTGGCGAGGCCGTCAGGATTAAAGCCTCGACCGTCAAAGAGGTTTACGAGCGGGGCGGCGCGTTGAAGAAAATCATCAACCGCTACATTCACACGGTTATCGTCGTCGGCTCGCAATCGGTGGCCTGCAACCGCCTGCATCACATCGAAGCGCGCCTCGCACGCTGGCTGTTGATGAGCAGCGACGGCGTCGGCTCGGACGAAGTGAACCTCACGCACGAATATCTCGCCGTGATGCTCGGCGTCCGCCGCGCCGGCGTCAGCGAAGCCGCCGCCAAACTTCAGGAGAGAGAGTTGATCCGTTACAACCGCGGGAACGTCCTGATCTTGGATCGCCCGAGCCTCGAAGCCTGCGCGTGCGAGTGTTATCAGGTCGTCAAAGATGAATACGAACGCCTCTTCAGTTGAAGACGCGGGCGCGCCGCTTTCGCCCGGACACCATCGCCCACACCCCCTGCCCGCCCGCGCGAACCGCACGCCCAACGCGCCCGACTTTTATGCCCGCCCGCTCGTGGTGTAAGATGCCTCTTAATCTCTCGCGCATCAGCCAGTCATGAATGAACCGCAAACGCCGAACCGCCCGCCGCCCTCGCCTGAGCGCGTGCCTCTCTCGAACCCAATTCAATTTTTTAAGGAAACCTACAGATGATAGATTTTGAACTGACCGAAGATCACAAGTCCATCCGCAACACCGTGCGCGAGTTCGCGCTGCGCGAAGTTGCGCCGCGCATCAAAGAGCTTGACGAGCAGCAACGCTTCGACCGCTCCATCCTCGACAAGATGGCGGAGTTGAATTTGCTCGGCGTCTGCATCCCCGAAGAGTACGGCGGCGCGGGCTTCGACTATATCGCGCTCGGCCTCGTCTGCGAGGAACTCGAAGCCGTGGACACTTTCATGCGCGTGATCATGTCCGTCCACACGGGCTTGAACAGCATGACGCTCTACACCTGGGGCACGGAGGAGCAGAAGCGCAAGTATCTCGTGCCGCAGGCGAAGGGCGAGAAGATCGCCACCTACGGCCTGACCGAGCCGGGCGCGGGGTCGGACGTTGTAGGCTCGCGCTCGTGGGCGCGGCGCGAGGGCGACGAGTGGGTCTTGAACGGCGAGAAGATGTGGATCAGTCTCGCGGGCGACGTGGCCGACAATTTCCTCTTCTTCTGCTGGACGGACGACGAGAAACGCCGCAAGCGCGACCACACCGGCATGAGTTGCTTCATCGTCGAACGCTCGATGAAAGGATTCTCCTCCGGCACGATTCACGGCAAGATGGGCATCCGCGCGGGCAACACCGGCTACTTCAACTTGAACGACGTGCGCGTGCCCGCCGAGAACCTCGTGGGCGAAGAGGGCGAAGGCTTCAAGATCGCCATGTTCGCGCTCGAACAGGGGCGCTACACCGTCGCTTCCGGCGCGACCGGAATCATACGCGCCTCGCGCGACGCTTCCATCGCCTACGCCAACACGCGCGAAACCTTCGGCACGAAGATCGGCAACCATCAACTCGTCAAACAAAAGATCGCCGAAATGGAGGCCGACTATCAGATGTCGCACCTGCTCTGGCTGCGCGCGGGCTTCCTCAAGAACGAGGGACGGCCGAACGCGAAAGAGACGAGTCTCGCCAAATGGCAGGCGACCGTCAGGAGCGAGAAGGCGGCTTCGATGGCTATCGAAGTTCACGGCGCGAACGGTTTCTCGAACGACTACCCGGTGGAGCGTTACCTGCGCAACTGCAAGGCCGCCATCATCTACGAGGGCACGCGCGACATACACACCCTCATGCAGGCCGACTGGGCACTGGGTTTGAAGAAAGAGAAGGCCGCGCGCAAGACCCTGCCGCCCTTCCGCCCCACCGAATCGCGGGAAGCGGTCGGCGCTGACTAGAGAAATAACGAAACGCTCGAACGACGCATCCGAAGGCGAGGGGCGCGCGCGGCAAAATCAATCGCGCGCGCCCCTCGCGCCGTTTCTCGACGGACGGTTGTTTCCCGGCAGCACAAGAGTCTATAAATTCTGCGCCCTCTCTGTTAGTATGGCGGCGCATTTCCTGAGGGGCGCGCGGGCGGGCGCATCAGACTTTCAACGGCTCGCCGCAAATATCATTTAAGATCGGGAGACAAAAAAGGGCATGGGCTATGAGATACAGACCGAGCATCTGTCTTTAGACTTCCTGCGCGTTTGCGAGGCCGCGGCCATCGAGGCCGCGAAGACGATGGGACAGGGCGACCGCAAGTATTCCGATCACGTGGCGGTCGAGGCGATGCGCACGGTGATGGACACCGTGCCGATGGTGGGCAGGATCGTGATCGGCGAGGGCGAGCGCGACGAAGCCCCGATGCTCTACATCGGCGAGGAGGTCGGTCAGGGCGTGCGCGCCGCGCGCGAGCGTGGCGAAGCGTGCGACGACGTTTACCCGGAAGTCGATATCGCCGTCGATCCGCTCGAAGGAACCAACCTGTGCGCGCTCGGCGCGAACAACGCCATCGCCGTGCTCGCCGCCTCCGAACGCGGCGGGCTCCTCAACGCCCCGGACATCTACATGGACAAGATCGTCGTCGGCCCTTCGTCGCGCGGGCTGGTGGACATCAACGCCCCGATCAAAGACAACCTCGCCGCCATCGCCAAAGGCTTGGGGCGCGACGTGGAAGACCTGACGGTCATCGTGCTCGACCGCACGCGCCACCGCAAACTGATTCAGGAAGTGCGCGACGCGGGCGCGCGCATCCGGCTCATCTCCGACGGCGATCTCTCGGCGGGCATCTCGGCGGCCGTCGCGGGCACGAACATTCACGCGCTCGTCGGCATCGGCGGCGCGCCGGAAGGGGTGATTACGGCCGCCGCAATGAAGTGTCTGAACGGCGAGATACAGGCGCGTCTGGTGTTTGATCCCGAGCGTCTGGACGTGGACAGTAAAAAAGTGCCGCCGCAGGAAGAGGTCGTAAGTCGCCTGAAAGAGATGGGCATAGACGACCCGAACAAAGTTTACAGCACGGACGATCTCGCGCCCGGCAAAAAGATCATCTTCGCCGCCACGGGCGTCACCGACGGCGCGCTCCTGCGCGGCGTGCGCTTCTTCGGCGCGGGCAAACGCACGCACTCGCTCGTCATGACCACCGAGTCACGCCACATACGCTTCGTCGATACCGTCCACGTCGAGGGCGGACCGGAAACCGTCATCAGATTCTAAGTATGAACGCGGAACGATGAACGATGAAGTAAAGACAAGTTGCTTTCAGTTCATCGTTCCGCGTTCATACTTCATCGTTCCTGTTTCATCGTTCACACTTCATCGTTTCGCGCCGCGCCTCTCTCGAACTATGCCCGCTTCGCCTGCCGACTACGTTTCGCCGTTCGCGCCGCCCAGGGAGTTCTCCGTGCGCGGAGCGTGGGCGTGGGTGGCCGTCGGCGCGCTGTTGTGGCTGGGGTTGATCGTGTGCGCGCCGTTGGCGGCGGCGGGCGGGCGCGAGGCGACGGCGTTCGTGATTTATCAGGGGTTGAAAGCCGTCTGTCACCAGATGTCGGAACGCGCCTTCTGGGTGGCGGGGCATCCGCTGGCCGTGTGCGCGCGTTGCTTCGGCGTCTACGCGGGGTTCGCCGTGGCGGTGCTGTACTATCCGCTCTCGCGCCGCCTGAGACGCATGGATACGCCGCGCCGCGTGTGGCTCATCCTCGCGCTCGTCCCGACGGCTGTTGACTTCACGCTCGGCATCACGGGGCTGTGGGCGAACACCCACTCGTCGCGTTTCATCACCGGCGCGTGGTTGGGCGCGTGGGCGGCTTTTTACGTCGTGCCCGGCGCGGTCGAGATCGGACGGCAACGTCGCGCGCGGCGCGGCGTCGCGTCTGGCCCTGAACAAAAGCGAATCGACCACGCGAACGCCCGGTAGATTTATCAAACCGCTGGTCTTTATCAAGCGTTCAGTCTTAACGTGCAAGGGGCGGGTTTTATAACTTTGTCGCGCAAGGCATTTTCCGTCTGTCGTCCGTAGCGTCGGGCGACAGGCGCGCTCGCTCCCAAGTTTTATCCCAATCTCTCCGCGAAGGTGTTGCAAAGACATGAATGACAAAACAAAAGCAGCGGTAATGGCCGGACTCGGCGTTGGCGCTGTAATCATCCTGATGGGCTTGATCGGCTCGGTCATCCCCGGCGTGGGCTGCTGTAACTGCCTGCTGCCAATCGCCGCCGGCGTTCTGGCCGTCTATCTCTATAACAAAAATTCGCACGCCGCCGTCGATCCCAAAGACGGCGCAATGATCGGCGCGATTGCCGGCGTGGCGGGCGGGTTGTTGAATCTCATCATCGGCACGCCGCTCTCGTATTTCGTGAACTCGGCCGTGATGACCGCACAGTTCGCGCAACTGCGCGATCAGGGCGTGAGCCTGCCGGAATCCCTGACGGGCTTCGCGCTCTTTTTCGTGATGGGCATCGTCGGTGCGATCTTCTTCGTCATCCTGGCGACCATCGGCGGCCTCATCGGCGCGGCCATCTTCGGTAAGAAGGGCCCGGGCGGCGTCGGCGGTTCGACGATGCCTCCGCCTCCCCCGTCCAACTACGGCGGCGGCACGCAGCCTCCGGCAGGCGGCGGCTACGGTGGCGGCAGCAGCAGCACTTTCGGTTCGGGCAGTTAGACTGCAACTCCCGCTTGCGCGACGTTCTAAACTTCGCGCGGACGCTTGAACAGGAGCGGGCAGCGAGCGGGATGATCGTTTCAGGACGAGCATCCCGCTTGCCGCCCGCCTCCCTGTCTGTTTCAGACCTTAATTTGTAGAATTAAAATATTATGAGTGACAGGATGCGCGCCGTCTTGATCGGGGGCGTGACGCTCGGACTGCTCTCGGCGATCCCGCCGATCAGCTTCGCCAACATGTGTTGTTGTGTATGGGTGATCGGCGGCGGCGCGCTTACCTCTTACCTCTACGTGCGCCGTTCCGAAACGCCCGTCTTGCTCGGGCAGGGCGCGGAACTCGGCGCGCTGACCGGGGTGGTCGGCACGATTGTGTCGCACTCCATCGGAATCCCGCTCGGCCTCATCCTCGGCGAGTCGTTCAATCAATTTCTGTTGAAGGCGTTTGAAAACTTCAACCCGCAGGTGGCCGAAGAAATGCGGAAACAGGTGGAGATCGCGCAGGCGCAGACCTTCGTGCAAAAACTCCCCGTCATCCTTGCCACCGCCGCCTTCAACACCGTCATCTATATAGCCTTCGCCACGCTCGGGGGCCTGCTCGGCGTCAAACTCTTCGAGAAGCGACAGGTGACGCTCGATAACGCGCCGCCTCCGCCGCCCTCCGACTTCGGCGGAACTTCAACACCGACCGGCGGCTCGGGAGGCTACAGCAGTTTCGGCAGCGGCAACTGAGCGTGCCGTAAGTTTGTGAGCGCGCGAGCGTTCGGTTACAATGAGCGCGATTAACGGGGGCAGCGTCCGGCAAGGGCGCTGCTCGTTTCATGTGGAGGGTGCGCCGGAGGGCGAGCGGTTCGACGACGAGCGCGCCCCGCGCGAGACACTCTCCGAGCACGCGGCGGTCATTGCAGTTTTTCCCTGAGCGAGAAATACCGAGATGTCCTTTATGTTGGCCGAGCAGGTGTCGAAGACGGCGGAAGAGTTGTGGCGCGAGTATGACAAGCTCGACGAAGACTTTGTGCGTGCGTGGCACTGGCGCACGCAGTCGAACATCAGCGTCCTCTACGAACTCGACGCCTTCGACTGGACGGTGCTCATCCTCTATTTCGCCATCCTCGGTGTGCTCGCCGTCTACGGCGCGTACCGCATCAAACAGGTCATAGACTTCTGGCGTTACCGCCACATCCAGCCCGCCCCGAAGGCGCGCTTCAAAGAGCGGGAGTTGCCCGTCATCACCGTGCAACTCCCGCTCTTCAACGAGATGTACGTCGTTGAGCGGCTGCTGCGCGCCGTCACGGCATTCGACTACCCGCGCGAGAAGTTCGAGATACAGGTCTTGGACGATTCGACCGACGAGACGGTCGCGCTCGCCCGCCGCACCGTCGAGCGGTATCGCGCCGAGGGCTTCGACATACACTACATCCACCGCAGCGACCGCACCGGCTTCAAAGCGGGCGCGCTCGCCAACGGCACGCAGAGCGCGAAAGGCGAACTGCTCGCCATCTTCGACGCCGACTTCGTGCCTAAGCCCGACTGCCTGCGCAAACTCGTAGACTACTTCACAGACCCGCTCGTCGGGTGCGCGCAAATGCGCTGGTCGCACATCAACGGCGCGTACAACCTCCTGACGCGCCTGCAAACCATCATGCTCGACGGCCACTTCGTCATCGAGCAGACGGTCAGGAATCGCACGGGCGGCTTCTTCAACTTCAACGGCACGGCGGGGATATGGCGTCGGCGCGCTATCGAACTCTCCGGCGGCTGGCAGCACGACACTTTGACGGAAGACACGGATTTGAGTTTCCGCGCGCAGTTGATGGGCTGGCGGTTCATCTACCTGCTGGACGAAGACGCGCCTTCGGAAATCCCGGTCGAGATCAACGCTTTCAAGGCGCAGCAGCGTCGCTGGGCGAAGGGCGTGATGCAGGTCGGCATCAAACTCTACCCGCGCATCTGGCGCGCGAATCTCCCGCTTCGCGTGCGGCTCGAAATGTTCTTCCGCCTGACGGGAAACATCAGTTACCCGCTGATGATCGTGGCGAGCTTCTTGCAGTTCCCGCTCCTGCTCGTCCGTTACAATCAGGGCTTCTATCACCTGATGGCCTTCGACGTGCCGCTCCTGTTCTTCTCCACCGTGTCGGTCATCCTCTTCTACGGCTCGGCGATCTGGTATCTGGACAAAGAGGCGGGCAGAAGCCGTCGCCTCCTGCATCTGCCGCTCGTGATGGCCGTCGGCATCGGGCTGGCCTTCTCGAACGCGCGCGCCGTCATCGAGGCGTTGATGGGCGTGCAGTCGGAGTTCGTGCGGACGCCGAAGTATCAGGTGGAGAAATCGACGGACGAGACGTGGAAGGCGAAGAAGTACAAACGCAAGCGCGGCCTGCTGCCGCTGCTCGAACTCGGCTTCGCCGCCTACTTCTTCTGCGCCCTCTGGTACGCCGTCCACATGCGCATGTGGGGCACGCTCCCGTTCATCTTTCTCTTCTTCTTCGGCTACGGCTACATCGGCCTGATGAGCATTCTCCAGACCGCCAACGGCAAACGCTTCCAATCGTGGTGGCGTCCTCTCGCGTTCGGGCGGCGGGCATAGACGACAACACAGGCAAACGAAAGCGGAGGGGATCGGCGTTCAACCAGTCTCCTCCGCTTTGCATTCAACTCTCTGTGCATCCTCCTGTGCTCTCTATGCCTGTGGTGATGAGTGCCTGTAACAGTCAGCCACCACCACAGGCACGAGAAAGCACAGGGAACGCACAGGGAAAACGCCTGGCGGTCGCGCCCGGCTGTACCTTGACCGCCCCGCGCCCCTCAATTAATATCTCGGCGTCCGACGAGCCACAAGGGTTTTTCTAGTCCTCGAATAAATTTCAAGCCATAGTTTATTGTCAGGCGACGCTCATCAGCGAATGGGCGTTTTGCCTGTGCCGCTCGCTCTAACCTGTTCCCGGTCGAAAGGACATCATGCTCAAAAAATCCCTCTACGGTTTCAACCGGGTGCTCCTGTTGTGTGCGGGTTTCGCGCTCGTCGTCACGTCCGCGTTCGCGCAGTCGCAGGCCACGTCGGGCAACATCGAAGGGCGCGTGCTCGACCCGAACGGCGCGGCCGTGCCCGGCGTCACCGTGACGGCGACGAACGCGCAGACCGGCTACGAGAAGACGGCCGTCTCCGACGAGGAAGGCAACTATCGCCTGATCCTGCTGCCGCCCGGCACGTATAAGATAGTCGCCACGGGCGCGGGAGGGTTTCAACCGGCCACGCTTGAGAACGCTGTCGTCTCGGTCGGCGGGCAGACGAACCTCGACATCAACCTCGGCGTCGGCGGCGCGACGACCACGGTTGACGTGTCGGCGGAAGCCCCGGTCGTCGAGACGACGCGCACCTCCGTCTCGACGACCGTCAACGAGCGCGACATCGAAAATCTGCCCGTCAGCGGTCGCAACTATCTGGACTTCGCCACGCTCACGCCCGGAGTGGTGCGCGACCCTTCGCGGCAGGGCGACCTCTCCGTCGGCGGCCAGAAGGGAACTTTGAACAGCTTGCAGGTTGACGGCGCGGACAACAACAACACCTTCTTCGGTCAGGCGTTCGGACGCACGGGCGTGCGCCCGCCCTACCAGTTCTCGGAAGAGTCCGTGAAAGAGTTTCAGGTCAACCAGAACGGCTTTTCGGCGGAGTTCGGGCGCGCGGGCGGCGCGGTCATCAACGTCGTCACGAAGTCGGGCACGAACGATTTCCACGGCGGCCTGTTCGAGTATTTCCGCGACGAGTCTTTGAACGCCAACGCGCCGAACATCAAGGGACAGCAGGGCGCGGACTTCGACCGCGGGCGACGGCTCGACCGCAACAAGCGACCGCCGCAACAGATCAACCAGTTCGGCTTCCGCCTCGGCGGCCCCATCGTCCGCAATCGCGCCTTCTTCTTCGGCACTTACGACGGCCAGCGGCAGGATTTGCCGAACGTCGTCGAAGCGCCGAACCTCGGCGCGCAACCGCTGGCCGTTCAAGACCTGCTTCGCCCGCGCCTCGACGCGTATCAGATCAGCCGCAATCAGGACGTGTTCCTCGTCAAGAGCGACATCCTCATCAATCCGAGCAACCAGCTTTCTCTGCGCTTCAACCGGCAGAACTTCACGGGCGTCAACAACGAGTTCACCGGCGCGCTCGCCTCCGAAGAACATTCCGGCGACAGCCTCGCGCGCACCACAACCTTCTCCGGCACGCTCGCCTCGACCATCACGTCGTCGGTCGTCAACGAGTTTCGCTTCCAGTTCGCGCGCGACGCAGAACCGGGCACGGCCAACAGCGACCTGCCCGAAACCCAGATTCAAACCGGCAACGGCTTCCTGCTGCTCGGCCGCAATAACTTCAGCCCGCGCGAAACGACGATCCGGCGCGCCCAGTTCATCAACAACCTTTCCTACGTGCGCGGCCAGCACAATTTCAAAGTCGGCGTTGACATCAACCGCGACAACATCTTCAACTTCTTCCCCGGCTTCTTCTCCGGCCAGTACACCTTCAACTCCTACGCCGACTTCGCTTCGAACGCCAACTGCGCGGCCGTGCGCACGCCCGGCGGCCAGCCGCTCCCGAATTGCCCGTCCGCCTTCCAGCAACGTTTCGCGCTTCCGGGCACGTCGGGCGCGACCAGCGACCCGAACAGCCGCGACTACGCCGTCTTCCTACAGGACGACTGGCGCGCGACGCCCAAACTCACGCTCAACCTCGGCGTGCGCTACGATTACCAGTCGCTCGCCGCGCCGCCCCTGCGAAACGAGCAATTCCTGAGCGACACGGGCTTCGACACCAGCACGCAGCCGCGCGACGGAAACAACTTCGCGCCGCGCGTCGGCTTCGCCTACGACCTGCGGGGCGACGGGAAATCCGTCGTGCGCGGCGGCTACGGCATCTTCTACGGCCGCACCACCGCCATCATGCTCGGCACGGCGCACACCGGCAACGGCATCCAGACGACGGGCGTCAACTTCTCGGGCGCGGCCGCAATCGCCGCCGCCGGTCTCGTCTACCCGAACACCTTCAACGCGCCGCCGTCGGCGGGCGGCACGCGCCCGACGCCCGACATCTTCGTCTTTGCCGAAGACTACGCGCAGCCCTACGTGCAACAGGCGCGTCTCGGCTTCGAGCACGAACTGTTGAATAACATGAGCGTCTCGGTCACCTACCTGTTCTTCAAGGGCGTCCACCTCTCGCGCACGCGCGACATCAATTTGCGCGCCCCCCAACTCACGACCGCCACGGACGCGAGCGGGCAGACCTACGCCGTCGAGCGTTTCCCCGGCACGGGCGCGAACGCGAACGCGCGTTTCACTTCCACCGCGCCCGACCGCCCGTTCCCCAGTTACGGCCGCATCAACCTCTTCGAGAGCAACGCCAACTCGCGCTACGACGGCCTCGCCTTCCAGATGCAGCGTCGCTTCTCGCGCGGCTTCCAGTTCCTCGCCTCCTACACCTTCTCGAAGGCGATGGACGATAAGCCCGACCAGACGGCGGTTGTGCCCGGCGGCGGCGACGACGCCAAGATCGTCCAGAACCAACTCAACATCCGCGACGACTACTCGGCCGCCGACTCAGACCTGCGCCATCGTTTCGTCTTCAGCCCCGTCTACGAGTTCGGCAAGTTCACGCGCAGCGACAACTCGTTCCTGCGCGCGCTCCTCAGCGACTACACGCTGTCGAGCATCGTGCAACTCCAATCCGGCTTCGCCTTCTCGCAGACCGTCGGCGCGGACTTGAACCGCGACGGCAACGCGCGCAACGACCGCGTGCCCGGCACGCGCCGCAACGCGTTTTACACGCCCCCGACCTACCAGTTCGACGCGCGGCTGACCCGCAGCATTCCCTTCGGCGAGAACATGCGCCTGCGGCTCATACTCGAAGGCTTCAACATCTTCAACCGCGCCAACGTGGCGACGGTCAACACCAACTTCTTCGCCGGTCGCACGGCGGCGATAGTCGGCGGCGCGCAAGTCCTGACGCTTACGTCGCCCGCGCCCACGGCCGGCTACGGCCTCCCGCGCTCCTTCCTGACGCCGCGCGAACTCCAACTCGCGATCAAGTTCGACTTTTAAGATTTGTGCGACGACCGGGAAGCGAAAGCGGCGCGACACTTCGACAAGTGCCGCGCCGCTTTCGTCTGTAGTTCTGGCGTCTCGCTTTAGCGTCGTCCCGCGTTGAGTAGGCGGATGAGGGCGAGGAAGATGTTGAAGGCGTCGAGGTAGAGGTCGAGCGCGCCCGCGATGTATTCGTTCGTCGGGTAGCGGCGCATGATGTTCGACGTGTCGTAGAGCACGAAGCCCGCGAATAGCAAAAGCGTCGCCGCCGCCAGCCCGAACCCGAGCGCGCTCGAACCGACGATAAGCCAGTTGAGCAGCCCGCCGAGGATCATGATGATCAAGCCCGTCCAGAGCAGCCCGCGCAGGAAACTGAAATCGCGCTTCGAGATGAAGACGTAGGCCGTCAGGCCGCCGAAGATGCCTACCGTCAGCACGCCCGCCTGCCAGATCGAGGCCGGGTTGTAGAGGCTCACCGCGTACATCAGCGGCGAGATCATCACGCCCGTCAGCGTCGTGAAGCCGAAGAGGGCGAGCAGGTTGACGACCGGAACGTGGCGCACGGCCGTCGCGCCCATCACCGCGCCGAGCATCACCAGAAGCATGATGAACGGGTGCTCGCGCGCGAAGTTATAGAGCGGCTCGAAAGAGAGGCCGAGCGCGACGCCGCCGATGGCGAACAGGGTCGCCGCGAAAAAGAGCGCGTAGACTTTGCGGATGAATCCCATCCGTTCGGCGACGGACGCCTGCGCCGCCGTCTGTGCCTGTAAGCTGCCCCATCCGCCCGCGTCCTGCGGCGTCCACGCCTGCTGCCGGTGGGTGTCGTATCGTTGATTCGGGGACTGAAAGTCGTTCATTGAAATCCTTCCTCAAGTGAAAAATTCCGGCTCGAAATTTTGTCGCGCTCCATGCGCGCCTGCTGCGCAATGCGTACAGATTAAGATGCGGACGCCCGCGCGAAAGCTGCATCGCGGGCGATTATACAGCATCGCGCGGCTCGACGGTTGAGTCGCGTATGTCGCGCTGCGGCGCGGCCGTGCGCGACAAAATCGTGCTGCCGAGGAAATAGCGGAGCACGCCGCCGACGGCGCTGCCCGCCGCCACCGCCAGATATTTCGCCAACGTCTCCGAGGTGATCGTCTCCACCCGCTCAGGGCTTCGGCGCGAGCGCGTTGTACTTGCGCAGGATTTCGAGCGTGCGTTCGAGCGGCAACGCTTCGATTGTCAGCCCGCCGCGCCCGGTCGTCGTCTGCGCGCGAAAGAGCGAGTTGTAGATCGCCTCTTCCGTCGCTTCGATAACGGCGAGAAAGAGCGGCGACATGGCCTCGTTCGATAACAATTTCAACTCGCGCGGCGCGAACGTCGCGCCCGGCCTCGCGTTGCCCCCGGCGCGGACGCGCACCTCTGGCGCGCTCGAAAACGCTATCGAATAATCACCGCTGCCGTTCGAGCCGGACGCGCCCGTGCGTCCTAAACCCATCATCGCACGCGCCGCCATGCGTTGCAGGTTGCGCGCATCGACCGGCGCGTCGGTTGCGATGACGATGATGATCGAGCCATCCGCCGTGTCGTCCGCAAGCGCGCGTTCGCGCTCGCCACCGGAACGCGCCGCCGCGCCGCCCGACGACGCCGCGCGTTCGAGGTCTTCTTTGAGATAAAACTTGCCGAGTTCGCGGCCGACGGGCGCGCCGCCTATCGTGAGCACGCCGCCGTAGTTCGTCTGGACGAGCGCCCCGACAGTGTAGCCGCCGAGCGCGGGCGGCAGTTTACGCGAAGACGTGCCGATGCCGCCCTTGAAGCCGAAGGCTATCGTCCCCGTTCCCGCGCCGACCGCGCCCTCTTCGACCGCGCCGCCCGTCGCGCTCCGGATGGCGGCGTACACGTCTTCGCGCGCGACGTGACGCCCGCGTATGTCGTTGAGGCCGCCGTCGTTCGTCTCGGCGACGAGCGGGTTGACGCTGCGCACGTCCTCATTGCCGGGGAGCGCGAGCATGTAATCGACGAGGGCGTCCGAGACGCGCGGCACGCTCAGAGTCGAGGTCAACAAGATCGGCGTTTCGATCTCGCCGAGTTCGCCCACCTGCGTCGAGCCCGCGAGTTTGCCGAAGCCGTTGCCGACGAATACCGCGCCCGGCACCTTCTCACGAAACAAATTGCCCGCGTGCGGCAGGACGGCCGTCACGCCGGTGCGCACTTCGCGGCCGCGCACGATTGTCGTGTGGCCGACGCGCACGCCCGCCACGTCCGTAATGGCGTTCTGCGCGCCCGTCTGCAAGACGCCCACGCGGACGCCCGCCTCGCGTGCGCGCGGTCTCGTATTCTTCGGCATGTTCGTTTGCATGTGTGCGGGCGCGACGCTGACCAAAGCGAACGCCAGCGCGATGAGAAGATTCTTCAAAGTCATTTTAAACTTGGGCTTTCCTCTATGCCCCCTGCGGTGTTCTCTGTGTCTCTGTGGTGAATGCCGGATAATCAGCATTCACCACCGCAGACACAGAGAACACCGCAGGGGGCGCGGAGAAAGATGATGAAATTTGCGCGTTGATGATTTATCATCCCTCCGCTTTCATTTCAAACAGATCGTGCCGCACTTGAACCTGTCTCTTCTCAACGGAGGAAATTGATGAAACCCGGATGCTCGATCACGTCCTGGGCGTGTGCCTTTGTCTGCGCCGTCATGCTGTCCGCGTCCGTCGCCGCGCAGAAACCGGTCAAATCGCCTCCCGCCGCCGCTGCTGCTGCGCCGGCCGCGCGCAACGATGAGGCCTACACCGCCAGGATCAAAGAGTATACGACGGAGAAATATTTTCTGACCGAACTCGTCGATCACCTGCCCGCCTCGGCGAGCGTGCCGTCGCCGGAGAAGGCGCTCGGCTACGTCGTCGGCACGCCGAACCGTCTGACCTACACGAAAGACATTCATCGCTACATGCGCGAGTTGGAGCGCACGAGCGCGCGCGTGCGCGTCTTCGTCGCGCCGGAGAAATCGGAAGAGGGCAGGGAGCAGTTGCTCGTCGCGGTGAGCGACGAGGCGAACCTCGCGCGGCTCGACCGCTACAAAGAGATCACGGCGCGTCTCGCCGACCCGCGCCGCACGTCCGACGCCGAGGCCAAACAACTCATCGGCGAGGGCAAGGCTTTTTACTGGGCTTCGGGTTCCATTCATTCGACCGAAACCGGCTCGCCCGAAATGTTGATGGAGATGGCCTATCGCCTCGCCGTCGATGAGTCGCCGTTCATACAGGACATACGCCGCAACCTCGTCGTGCTCATCACGCCGACGCTCGAAGTTGACGGGCGCGACCGCATGGTCGATCTCTACAACTATCGCAAGGCCAACCCCGGCAAAAATTCGCCGTCGCTCCTGTACTGGGGCAAGTACGTCGCGCACGACAACAACCGCGACGGCCTCGGGATGGCGCTCGCCTTAACGCGCAACATGATGCGCACGTTCCTCGAATATCACCCGCAGGTCTTGCACGACCTGCACGAGTCCGTGCCGTTCCTCTACACCTCTACGGGCACGGGGCCGTACAACGCCTGGCTCGACCCCATCGTCATCGACGAGTGGCACCTGCTCGCCTATCACGAAGTCGAAGAGTTGACGAAGCGCGGCGTGCCCGGCGTCTGGACGCACGGCTTCTACGACGGCTGGGCGCCCAACTACATGTTCTACGTCGCCAACGGCCACAACTCCATCGGCCGCTTCTACGAGACGTTCGGCAACGGCGGCGCGGACACGGTTGATCGCACCGTCGCGCAGCAGGCGGGGCGCGAGTGGTACAGGCCGAACCCGCCCTTGCCGCGCGTCAAGTGGTCGCTCAGAAACAACGTCAACCTGCAACAGTCCGCCCTCCTGCTCGCGATGAACTTCACGGCCAACAACCGCGAGCGGTTTCTCAACAACTTTTACCTCAAGAGCAAGCGCGCCGTGGCGAAGGCGTCGAACGAAGGCCCGGCGGCTTACGTCGTGCCGGGCGACGCGCCGCGACCCGTCGAGGCGGCCGACATGGTGAATTTGCTGCGGCTGATGGGCGTCGAGGTGCACCGGGCGACGCGCGAGTTTACGTTGAAGGACGAGAGGCCGCAGGCGCGCGCGGCTGACGAGCGAGACGCGCCGCGCGCAGAGAGGGCGGAGCAGGGCGCGGAACAGCGCGGGGCGGAGGGCGAGCGCGCGCCGGGGAGCGCGGGGCAGCAGCCGCGCACGGGTGCGGGGCAACCGGAACGCAGGGCGACGACGGCGGAACGTCGTTTCCCGGCAGGTTCCTACATCATCCGCATGGATCAGCCTTACTCGCGCATGGCCGACATGATGCTCGACACGCAGTATTACAACGCGAGCGACCCGCGCCCCTATGACGACACGGGCTGGACGCTCGGCGCGATGCGCAACGTCCCCACCGTGCGCGTCAAAGACCGCGCCGTGCTCGCCGCGCCGATGGAACTCCTGACGACGGACGCGAGCGTGCGCGGGCGTCTCGCGGGCGCGTCGAATGCTAAAGTCTTCGTCATCAATCACAACACGGAGAACACGCTGGCGACCCTGCGTTATCGTTTGAAAGACGTGCGGGTGAGCGTCGCGGAAAGCAGTTTCAAAATCGGCGCACAGGATTTCAACGCGGGTTCGTTCATCATCAGGACGGAAGGCAACCCGGCCGACCTGCGCGCACGGCTCGAAGCGGCGGTCGTCGAGTTGGGGTTGAACGCCACTGGCTTCGGCGATAATCCGGCCGTGCGCACGCACGAGATCGGCACGCCGCGCATCGCCATCCTGCACACGTGGCAGAACACGCAGAACGAGGGCTGGTATCGCATCGAGTTCGACCGCCTGCGGATTCCTTACAGCTACATCTCCGAGCACACCGTCCGCGACACGCCGAATTTGCGCGAACGCTTCGACGTGATCATCTTTCCGCCCGTCGGCGGCACGGCGCAATCAATCGTCAACGGCATCCCGCGCCGGGGCGACCCCATCCCCTGGAAGGCTTCCGCCATCACACCGAACTTCGGCAATTCGCCCGACCAGTCCGACGACATTCGCGGCGGCATGGGACTCTCCGGCGTCGCCAACCTGCAACGCTTCGTCTCCGAGGGCGGCCTCTTCATCACCGTCCAGAACACAGTGCGCGTGCCCATCGAATACGGCCTGACGACGGGCGTCACGATTGAGACGCCGCGCGCGCTACAGGCCGCGGGCTCGATCTACAACGCGACATTCACAGACCGCAAAAGCCCGATCAGCTATGGCTACGGCGAGACGCTTCCCATCTATTTCAATCAAGCCCCGCTCTTTCAAGTGGCGACGGGCGTGCCGGGAGGCGGCGGCGGTGGAGGCGGCGGCGCGGGCGGCGCGGTCGGCGCGCGTCCTTCGGGGCGCGGCGGCGTGAACGACCCGGACGTGATTCAGGCGATGCCGCAGGCCGCCCCGCCCGCGCCGCCGCGTCCGCCCGCGCGTCCCGGCGAGGAACAGATCACGGAGGAACAACGCCTCCAACTCGGCGCGTTCTACGTGCCTCTCGCGGAACGGCCTCGCGTCGTGCTGCGTTTCGCGCGCGAGGAACGCGACCTGCTCGTCAGCGGTATGCTGGCGAACGGCTCGGAATTGGCGAACCGCGCGGCCATCGTTGACGTGCCGCACGGGCGCGGCCACATCCTCCTGTTCGCCACCAATCCGATGTGGCGACACCAGACGCAGGGAGAATTCTTCCTCCTCTTCAACGCCGCGCTCAACTACGACAACCTCGGCGTCGGCCTCGCCGAGACCACGCCCGCGCCGCCCCGGCGCGAAACGAGAAATGAAGAACAATAGAAGAAAACGATGAAGTAGGAACGCGGAACGATGAACTGAAGGAAGATTGATTCATTTCGTCATTTCGTCATTTCTTCATTGAATCAATGAACCGATGAATCAATGAATCAATCCTTTCACTTCATCGTTCCGCGTTCCTACTTCATCATTTAACTTGAAGGAGACTCTAAAAAATGCAGAACTATCCCCCGCCGGGTGCGCCGAATTATTCGCCGTCCGGCATGCCGCAAGGTCAGGCTCCGAAGTCGAAGAAACCGTGGATCATCGGCGGCGTCATCGGCTGCCTGCTGCTGATCTTCATCGCCGTGCTTGCGCTTGGCGGGCTGGCTTATTTCGGTATGAAGAAAGCGGAGGAAGTGGCGAAGACCATTAACTCCAACATGTCAAACTCCAATAGGTCGAACTCCAACAGGTCCGCGCCGACGAGCGCGGGCGACACCAAGCATTACGTCAATTCGCGTGAGGGTCGCACCGGCAACCTCGCGGAGAACTTCGTTCCTTTCTCGTTCGATTATCCCGATAGCTGGGAGGTTGACCCCAACCCCGCGCCCAACTTCGTCCGGGTCGAACGCAAATTGACGGGCGACGACGGCAACTTCACGCAGGAAAACTTCGCAGTGGGCTGGGTGAGCGCCACCGGCACGGAACTCGACAAGCAGTTGATGCCGCAACTCGCCAAGCAGTTCAACACGCAGTTTGCGGCGCAGTTCCCGAATTACAAAAAGGTGTCGGAGGGCGAGACGACAATCGGCTCTTACGAAGGCTACGAGTTTCGCTTCACGGCCGAGAAGAACAACGTCAATTTCTGGGGGCGCGTCGCGATGCTGCCGCCGCCCGCGGGACAGAAGAAGGGCGTCGCGCTCGTGATGATCGCGTCCGACCGCACGCCCGGCTTGTCGGGCGTCGAAGACGTGGGCGAGAAGGGAGAGTTGCCGGTCATCCTCGAATCGTTCCGTTTCGGCGAGGACGGGTCGAAATAGAGACTCTTGAATGATGGTCGAAAGTTCCGCGAGCGGTGAGGGCGAGACAGGGACGGCGGCAGCGGGGGCGGGCGGAATCTCGCCCATCTGGTTCGTCCTCATCGCCGTGCTGCTGTGGGGTACGGGCGGGGTGTTCATCAAATTGAGCACCCTCTCGGACGCGGAGCTCTCCGGCGCGCGCGCCATGTTCGCGGCGGCGACCGTGATGCTGTTGACGAGGCACGAGGGCTTTCGCCTCAACCTCCCGACGGCCGTCGCCGCCGTCTTCTACGCCGTGCTGCTCTACCTCTTCGTCCGCGCGACGATGCAGACGACCGCCGCCAACGCCATCTTCCTGCAATACACCGCGCCCGTCTACATCCTGCTCGCCGAGCCTTTCTTCTTCAGGGAGAAATACCGCGCGCGGAATTTCGTCGTCGTCTTCTTCTGCCTCGTGGGGATGTCGCTCTTCTTCGTCGGCCAACTCAGACCGCAGGACGTTGAGGGCAATCTCAACGCGCTCGGCTCCGGCTTCTGCTTCGCGGTCTTCTTCCTGCTGCTGCGCCACAGGCGCGCGCGCGAAGTCAACCGCGCCTCGTCCGTCATTTATGGGAATCTGCTGCTCGCGCTCGTGATGCTGCCGGCGGTCGTCGGCGGGGCGGAGCATTTCACGCTCGCGAACACGGCCATCGCCGCCTATCTCGGCATCGTCCAACTCGGCATCGCCTACACGCTGCTCACGCTCGGCATCGCGCGCGGCGTGAAGTCGCTGGATGCCAGCATCGTCGGCTACATCGAACCCGTCCTCAACCCCGTCTGGGTCTTCCTTTTTCTCGGCGAGCGCCCCGGCGGCTGGGCCCTCGCGGGCGGCGCGATCATCATCGCCTCCGTCGCCTCGCACACGCTCTGGGCGGCGAGAGGGGGGCGGAATGCGGAATGATTGCAATTAAGCGTGCCCGAAAGTATTCGGAAGCTGTTTGGACGAGTCCCTTTAGGGACGATTGATAATAGCCCGGCACTTGAGTGCCGGGAATCGGTTGAAGAATAATGAGCGAGTCCCGTCAGGGACGATTGAATGTACATCACGATTCAATCGTCCCTACGGGACTCAAGTATAAATACACATCAACTTTCCCCGGCCATAAATCGCCGGGCTATTATCAATTGTCCCTTCGGGACAACAGCAACGTTACTTTTCAAACAGCTTCTCACCGGCACAGACACGGAGAAGGGCATAGCGAGCACACAGGGAAAACCTTTTGAGATTTGAGATTTGAGATTTGAGATTTCAAATTTGAGATCATTCAATTGCTCAACTCTCCGTGTCCGCGCCGTTGAAGTTCTCTCGTTTACGCTCGATTGCGCCTCGCCGCAAGCATGAATAATCGTGAGCGTTTGCGCGTCGCGAACTTATAACTTAGGCGGTGCGGGCGGGTTTTCGTCCAGTGTTTAGGCCGCGACGGGGCGCGTGCGGGGCGGCGCGGCGTCCGGAGGCGGAGGGGACGGCGATAATTTTGTGAATTAATTCGGGCAGCCGCTTGCCGTTCGGCGGAAAATTTAGTATCACTACCGCACCACAAGAAGTTTGGTACAAGGGGGCATGACGGGGAAAGTTGTAGCTTGCACACGCGCGCGACTGCCATACCTCGTTCCTGTTGTGCGCCCGCCCGTTCGCCCGGTGGTGGCCTTTCTTCGCCTGACTCGCGCGACCGCCCGAGCGGCCTTGTCGGTTCTTAAATGCTTTACAAAAATGGTCTCTTGAAGGTGAAGGTCACAACAGCAGATTAGTAGGGACTAAGCATGCCGCAAATTTTTCACCGCAGCACCAACACGCTCGCCAAGCTGAGCATCTTCGGCTCGATCTTCGTCCTGCTGTTCGTGACGTGGGCGGTGGCCGAGATCAACCGCTCGTCGTGGAACACGGGCGCGTTCGACGAACGCGAGCAGCCCGTCCAGTTTTCGCACAAGCACCACACGGGCGACGACGGCATCGACTGTCGCTATTGCCACACGTCCGTCGAAGTCTCTTCCAACGCCGGGCTGCCGCCGACGAAGACCTGTATGAACTGTCACTCGCAATTGTGGAGCGACAGCCCGTACCTCGAACCCGTGCGCGCCAGTTGGAGAGACAATAAGCCCATCGAGTGGACGCGCGTGCATGATTTGCCCGACTACGTCTATTTCAACCACAGCATCCACGTCGCGAAAGGCGTCGGTTGTTCGTCGTGTCACGGGCGCGTGGACGAGATGCCGCTCGTCTATCAGGCGGCGTCGTTGCAGATGGAGTGGTGTCTGGAGTGCCACCGCGAGCCGGAGCGATACCTGCGTCCGAAATCCGAAGTCTTCAACATGGACTGGCAGCAGGAGAACGCGCTGGCCGAGAACAAGACGACGGAACAGTTGGCGCGCGGGCGGCAGTTGAAAGCTGAATACAAGGTGCGCTCGCGCGCCATCCTCGAAAGTTGTTCGACTTGCCACCGCTAGGAAGCGCGCGGGCGAGAGGTTGAGAAGTAGATGCACATCAAAGAGACTTTCCCCGAACTGTACAACATCCGCCGCCCGGTCAAGCGCGAAGAGATACGCGCGCGCCTCGAAGAGAAGACGGGCAAAGAATACTGGCGCAGCCTCGAAGAATTGGCCGATTCGGGACAGTTTGAAGACTTTCTCCACTCGGAGTTTCCACGGCAGGCGGGCGAATGGGACGACGAGGTAGGCCGTCGCACGTTTTTGAAGTTGATGGGCGCGTCGCTCGCTCTCGCCGGTCTCACGTCCTGCTCCTACCAGCCGCCGGAAACGGTCGTCCCGTTCGTGCGCCAGCCCGCCGAACTCGTCCCCGGCAAACCGCTCTTTTTCGCCACCGCGATGCCGATGCCCGGCGGCGCGGCCGGCCTGCTCGTGCGCAGCAACGAGGGACGACCCACGCACGCAGAGGGCAACCCCGACCACCCCACGAGCGGCACGCCCGAACGCCCCGAGGGCAAGCGCGTCGCCGCCACGGACGTGTTCTCCATCGCCTCGATCCTTTCGCTCTACGACCCCGACCGCTCCGAGACGATCACGAATCGCGGCGAGATTCGCCCCTATACGGCCTTCCTCGGCGAGATTCGCACCCGGCTCGACGAGATGCGCGGGCGCGGCGGCGCGGGACTACGTATCCTGACCGAGACCGTTACGTCGCCGACGACGGCCGCGCAGTTGAAGACCATCCTCGCGGCCTTTCCCGGCGCGAAGTGGCACCAGTATGAACCGGCCGGGACGAACAGCGCGGCGCTCGGCGCGCAACTCGCTTTCGGCCAACCGGTCAACACCGTCTATCGCTTCGACCGCGCCGACCGCGTGCTCTCGCTCGATTCCGATTTCCTCTCCTCCGGCGCGGCCAATTTGCGTTACGCGCGCGACTTCGCCTCGAAGCGTCGCGTCGGCGAGGGCAAGACCGACATGAACCGTCTCTACGTGGTGGAGACGACGCCGACGAACACGGGCGCGTTCGCCGATCACCGTTTCTCGATCAAGCCGAGCCAGATGGAACTGTTCGCGCGCGCGCTTGCCGCCGCGCTCGGCGCGCCCGGCGTTTCGACCGACGGCGCGCAGTACGCAAACGTCCCGCACGCCGCGCACCTCTTCGCCGTCGCGAAGGATTTGCAGGCGGCGCGCGGTCGTTCCATCGTCGTCGCGGGCGACCACCAGACGCCCGCCGTGCATGCGCTCGCGCACGCGATGAATCAGGCGCTCGGCAACGTCGGGCAGACGGTTGTGTACACCGACCCCGTGGAGGCGCAGCCCGTCGATCAGGTCGCATCCCTGCGCGAGCTCGTCGGCGACATCGATGCGGGGCGCGTCGAGATGCTCGTCATCGTCGGCGGCAATCCCGTCTACAACGCGCCGGTCGATCTCGCGTTCACGAAAGAGCGGCTTGACAAGATCAGGACGCCCGACGGCAGAGACGGCCTGCGCATCCACCTCAGCCTCTACGACGACGAAACTTCCGAGCTTTGCCACTGGCACATCCCCGAAACGCACTTCCTCGAATCCTGGGGCGACGCGCGCGCGCACGACGGCACGGTCTCCATCATTCAGCCGCTCATCGCGCCGCTCTACAAGGGACGCAGCGTCAACGAATTCTTAGCCGCCTTCACAGACAAGCCGGAACAGTCGGGCTACGACATCGTGCGCGACTACTGGCGCACGCAGCGTCTCGAAACGCTCGTCGCCGCGCAACCCGCAACGGCGTCGCAGGCGACCGCCCCGCAAGGCGCGGGCACGGGCAACAACACGGGCGGCAACAGCAACGCGCAGGGCGGAGGCGCGGGCGGACAGAATGCGGCGGGCGCGAACGCGTCCGCGTCGCCAAGCCCCACGCCGGGCGCGTCGCCGAGTCCTTCGCCGAGCGGAAGCCCGTCTCCAAGTGGCACGCCGAACGCGGCGACGAGAACTGCCACGGCCGCGGCTGCGGCGAACTTCGACGAGGCGTGGCGCAGGGTCGTCCACGACGGGGTGATTCCCGGCACGGCGGCGAAAGAACGAAGCGTCACAATCGGCGGCAACTGGTCTGCTAACCAGACGCCCGCGCCGCAAGCCTCCGGCGGCGGCGGTCAGTTCGAGATCATCTTTCGTCCCGACCCGACCGTCTATGACGGCCGCTTCGCCAACAACGGCTGGTTGCAGGAGTTGCCGAAGCCGCTGACGAAACTGACGTGGGACAACGCCGCTCTGATGAGCCTCAACACGGCGCGGCGCATGTTCGGCCTGAACGAAAACGACTACACGTACAAGGGGCGCGAGTTCAACGCGCCGCTCGTCGAACTGCGCTATCGCGGGCAGACGGTGCGCGCGCCCGTCCTCATCGTGCCGGGTCAGCCGGACGACGTGGTGACCGTGACGCTCGGCTACGGCCGCACGCGCGCCGGGCGCGTCGGCACGACGACGGAAGACAAGCCGCTCGGCTACAACGCCTATCGCCTGCGCACGTCCGATGCGATGTGGCAGGGCGCGGGGCTGGAAGTTGTGCCGACGGGCGAGGAATACCTGCTCGCCGTCACGCAGTTGCATTTCAACATGGAAGGGCGCGACATCGTGCGCTCAAACACGCTCGCCGAGTATATGAAGGGCACCGGCGATTCCGGGCGCGAGGTGCATGGCGGCGCGAGTTTGGCGACGCACGAGGGCGCGGCCGAGGTGGTCGGCAAGGAGACGCACAAGGAGCCGGGGCCGAACGACACGCTCTACCCGAACTACGAGTACACGGGCTACAAGTGGGGCATGGCCGTCGATATCGCTTCGTGCGTCGGCTGCCAGTCGTGCGTCATCGCGTGCCAGTCGGAGAACAACATCCCCATCGTCGGCAAGGAGCAGGTCGCACGCAGCCGCCACATGCACTGGCTGCGCGTCGATACCTATTTCAAGGGACTCGCGGAAAACCCGGAGGGCGCGCACTTCATGCCCATACCGTGCATGCACTGCGAGCTTGCGCCGTGCGAGCCGGTCTGCCCCGTTCACGCCACCGTCCACAGCGCCGAGGGCACGAACGACATGGTTTACAACCGCTGCATCGGCACGCGCTACTGCTCGAACAACTGCCCGTACAAAGTGCGCCGGTTCAACTTCCTGCTCTATCAGGACTTCGACACGCCCAGCTTGAAGATGATGCGCAACCCGGACGTGACCGTGCGCTCGCGCGGCGTCATGGAGAAATGCACCTATTGTATCCAGCGCATCTCTTACGCGCGCATCGAATCGGAGAAAGAGGGGCGGCGCGTGCGCGACGGCGAGATCGTCACGGCCTGCCAGTCGGCCTGCCCGACCGAGGCCATCATCTTCGGCGACTTGAACGACGAGAACAGCCGCGTCGCACGGATGCAGCACGAGCAGCGCAACTACAGTCTGCTCGCCGAACTCAACACGCGCCCGCGCACGACGTACCTGTCGGCGATGCGCAATCCGAACGAAGAAATTCATGGGGCGTAAAATTTCATGGCATCAAGAGTAGACGAGCCGCACGACGACTTAATTCACGTTACGCCTAATCCCGTCATCGAGCCGGGGCATACCGCCGCCTCCGTGACGGACAAGATCAGCGCGCTCGTGCTCAAGCGCAAGACGCCGCTCGCGTGGTACATCGGCTTCTTCATCTCGTTCTCGCTGGCGAACATGTTGATGTTCACCATCGCCTATCTCGTCACGACCGGCATCGGCATCTGGGGCAACAACTGGCCGGTCGGGTGGGCGTTCGACATCATCAACTTCGTCTGGTGGATCGGCATCGGCCACGCCGGCACGCTCATCTCGGCCATCCTCCTGCTGCTCCGGCAGGAATGGCGCACCTCCATCAACCGCTTCGCCGAAGCGATGACGCTCTTTGCCGTCGCCTGCGCGGGACTCTTTCCGCTCCTGCACACCGGCCGCCCGTGGCTCGCCTACTGGATGCTGCCTTACCCGAACACGATGAACATCTACCCGCAATTCAGAAGCCCTCTGATGTGGGACGTGTTCGCCGTCTCGACCTACGCCAGCGTCTCGGCCCTGTTCTGGTACGTCGGCCTGATCCCTGACTTCGCCACGCTTCGCGACCGCGCGAAGAACAAGGCATTCAAAGTCGTCTACGGGATGCTCGCGCTCGGCTGGCGCGGCAGCGCGCGCCACTGGCATCGCTACGAGACGGCTTACCTCTTGCTCGCCGGACTCGCGACGCCGCTCGTGCTCTCGGTTCACACCATCGTCAGCTTCGACTTCGCCGTCTCGCAACTGCCCGGCTGGCACGCCACCATCTTCCCGCCCTACTTCGTGGCGGGCGCGATCTACGCGGGCTTCGCGATGGTCTTGCTCTTAACGATCCCCTTGCGCAAGTTCTACGGCCTCGAAGACTTCATCACGCTCCGCCACCTGCGCAACAGCGCGAAGATCATGCTCGCCACCGGCCTCATCGTCGGCTACGGCTACATGATGGAGGCGTTCATGGCGTGGTACAGCGCGAGCGAGTACGAAGGCTTCATGTTGAAGAACCGCATCTGGACGGGGCCTTACTGGTGGGCTTACGCGCTTCTCATCGTCACGAACATCATCATCCCGCAGATTCTCTGGTCGAAGCGCGCGCGCCACAACACGGTGATCCTGTTCGTCGTCGCCTTGATCATCAGCGTCGGCATGTGGCTCGAACGTTTCGTGATCATCGTGACGAGTTTGCACCGCGACTACCTGCCGTCGTCCTGGGCGATGTACCGCCCGACGATCTTCGACTGGTCGATGTTCATCGGCACAATCGGGTTGTTCTTCACGCTGTTGCTGCTCTTCATACGCTTCCTCCCGGCCATCTCCATCTTCGAGATGCGCACCATCCTGCCGGGAGCCGCGCCGAAGGAGGAAGAAGCGAAATGATGAACGATGAACGCGCTGCAACGATGAACTGTAAAACCGCAGCACCCGTCCCTTGTCTTTACTTCATCGTTCATCGTTCCGCGTTCATCGTTTCCGCAAAGGGGTTGTTATGAAGAAACAAACAAGGACGGCAATTTACGGCGTGATGGCCGAGTTCGATAACCCGACCGACGTGGTCGCGGCGACGCGGCGCGCGCACGAAGAGGGCTACCGCGCCATGGACGCCTATTCGCCCTACCCGATTGAGGCTCTGTCGGAGGCGGTCGGCCCTCACAAAGAGCGGCTGCCGCTCATAGTGCTCATCGGCGGCATCGTCGGACTCATCGGCGGCTACGCCTTGCAGTATTACGTGCAGGTCATCAATTACCCGCTCAACGTCGGCGGCAAACCCCTGCACAGTTGGCCTGCCTTCATCCCGATCACTTTCGAGACGACCGTGCTCGGCGCGGCGATGGCGGCCATCTTCGGCATGCTCGCCCTGAACGGGCTGCCCGAACCCTATCACCCGGTCTTCAACGTGCCGAACTTCGCGCTCGCCTCGCGCGACCGCTTCTTTCTCGTCATCGAGGCGCGCGACCCGAAGTTCGACCACGACGCGACGACCGGCTTTCTCCGTAGTTTGGGTGCGCAAGAGGTGGCCGATGTCGAACACTAAGAACAGTGAGCAGAAAGCAGTGAGCAGTGAGCAGTCTCGCCGCGGACGCGCCCGCTCGCTCTTTTACTGCTTACTGCTTACCGCTTACTGCTTACTCGCTCTCGGTTGCAGACAGGACATGCAGGATCAGCCGCGTTACGAGGCTTACGAGCCGAGCAAGAGCTTCTCCGACGGGCAGGCTTCGCGCCCCTTCGTCGAGGGCACGGTCGCGCGCGGCTACCGCGATGTGAACACGACTTTCTACACGGGGAAGAGCGCATCGGGCGGCGCGGGCAACGCGGGCGGCGGCGGTCAGCAGTCTGCGGGCGGCCTCACGCCGATGACGAGCGCGGGAGCGAACGTGCCGAACGCGCAGGGCGCAAACACGGGCGGCACGCAGACGGGCGGCGATGTGAACGTGCGCGGCAACGTCGCGGGGAACGTCCCCGGCGGCGGCGGAGGCGGCGGGGCGGGGCAGAGCGGCACGCCGGGGGGCGTCAACGAGTTTCCGTTCGCCGTCACGGCGATGGACCTGGATCGCGGCGAGGAGCGTTTCAACATCTACTGCGCGATGTGCCACGGACAGACGGGCTACGGCGACGGCATGATCGTGCGGCGCGGCTTTCGCCGCCCGCCCTCCTTGCACGACGACCGCCTGCGCAATGAGACGCTCGGCCACTTCTTCGACGTGATCACGAACGGCTGGGGCGCGATGCCCGATTACGCCGAGAAGATTCCGCCGCGCGACCGCTGGGCGATCATCGCCTATATTCGCGCGCTGCAACTGAGCCAGAACACGCCCGCTGCGGAAGTGCCGGAGAACCTGCGTAACCGGCGCAAGCCGGGGCCGGGCACGCCGACGACCGAAGGCGGACATCAGGGAACCGGAGGGCAGCGCACGCCATGAGCGCCGAAGCACAAACCATAAACACTTACAACGCCCCGGCCTCCGTCGCCCGGCTCGGAGGGCGCGCGCTCGTCGCAGGCATCGTCGCGCTCGTCCTGTGCGTCGTCGGCGCGTTCGTCAACCCCGCCGCGTTCTGGCGCGCTTACCTCGTCGGCTACGTCTTCTGGACGGGCGTCTCGGTCGGCGCGCTCGCCATCATCATGCTGCACCACCTGTCGGGCGGCGGCTGGGGCGTCGTCATACGCCGCCCGCTCGAAGCCGCCGCGCGGACGCTGCCCGTGATGGCGATCCTGTTTCTGCCCATCGCCTATGCCGTCATAACGCACCAGCTCTATCCGTGGACTGTGCCCGAAGAACAAGACCTTGAGATCATCAAGCACAAGGCGATCTACCTGAACGTCCCGTTCTTTCTCGCGCGCACCGTCTTCTATTTCGCCATGTGGGGCGTAATGTCCTACTTCCTGAGCAAGTGGTCGCTCGAACAGGACAGGGCGGACGACCCGCGCGAGCGCAGGCGTTTGAAGGACAAGCTGCAAAATCTGAGCGGCCCCGGAATTTTGCTGTTCGGTTTCACCGTTACGTTCGCCGCTGTTGACTGGGTGATGTCTCTTGAGCCGGAATGGTTTTCGACGATCTACGGATTGCTGATCATGGTCGGGTGGGGCTTGACCGCGCTCGCCTTCGCCATCGTCACCACCGTCATCCTCTCGAATGACGAACGCCTCGGGGGCGTCTACCACGCGCGCCATTTTCACGACCACGGCAAACTGCTGCTCGCCTTCGTGATGCTCTGGGCGTACTTTTCGTTCTCGCAGTTTTTGATCATCTGGTCGGGCAACTTGCCGGAAGAGATTCCGTGGTATTTGCGTCGCCTGTTCGGCGGCTGGGGCTATGTCGCGGTCGCGCTCGTCATCGGCCATTTCGCGCTCCCGTTCGTGCTTCTCCTGTCGCGCGAGCGCAAGCGCCGCGCTCGCTCGCTCGTCCTGGTCGCGCTGCTCGTGCTCATGATGAGGATCGTCGATCTGTTCTGGACGATTGCGCCGAGCGTGATGGCGATGCCGCACCACGGCGGCGGCGCGGAGGCCGCGCACGCGAGCGGGCTGGCCGACGCGGTGGGCTACGCTTTGAACTTCATCACGCCCGTCGCCTTCGGCGGCTTCTGGCTCTGGTGGTACGCGCGTGAACTGGCGTCGCGCCCGCTGCTCCCGCTCGGCGACGCCGGGCTGGAAAACGCGCTCGCCGACGGCAACGGCCACCACTGAGAAGCGTTTGGGGTAAAGGGTAAGGGGCGAAGGTTAAAGGACAATGTCTCGGGTTTAGACGAGAGGCGAGGATTGAGATGGGAATTTTCGGTCATCACGGCAACGGCAAGGAAAAGATGCACCTGACGGAGACGCCCGACGTGCGCCACATCACGAACCCGGACGTGATGCACGAAGAGTCGGACGTGAGCGTGCGCGGCGTCGGCACTTTCGTCGGGCTGCTGTTTCTCGGCCTCATCATCGTGAGCGCGCTCATGCTCGGCATGTTCAAACTGCTCGAAGCTTACGCGACGAGCAAGGACGTGAAGCCCTCGCCGATGGCGCGAAGCGAACAGGAGCGTCTGCCGCCCCCCGGCGTGCCGCGCCTGCAAGGCGCGCCCGATCATCGTTCGCTGGACGATCCGAATCTGATCTTCGAGAAGAAAGAGCCGACGCTCGAATGGGAAGCGCTCAAGGATAAATACGAGTACGATCTGGACAATTATCACGACCCCGACCCCGGCACGGGCAACATGCGCATCCCGATTGCCGACGCGAAGAAGCGCCTTCTGGAGAAGGGCTTGCCCGCGCGAGCCGCCGCGTCCGGCGGCGGCGATGCGGAGAACGCGGAAGGCATCAACCTTCCGACTTTTTCGAGCGCGGGGCGACAGGTCGAGCGGCGCGAGAAATGGGCGACGACGAGCGGCGGCGCGCAGCCGCCGCCTCCGACCACGACGGGCGGCGGGCAGCAACCACACGGCGCGGGCGAAACCAAGCATTGAGCGGTTTGATGAAAAAAGTATTAACTCGAAATAAGGCTTTCGGCGAACAGAATAAGGCTGTCGGCGAAGGGGTGCGCGCGAGAGGGTTTGCGCGGCGCGTCGCCGTTCTCTTGCTGCTCTCTGCTTACTGCTTACCGCTCACTGTTTCGGGGCAGTACGCGCAGCCGCCGCAGGGCGGCGTGTCGAGCAACGACGTGCCCTTCGCGCTCCGAGACATCGGCATCGATCAACGTCTGAACGAGCAGGTTCCGCTCGATTTGAATTTCCGCGATGAGAGCGGGCGAACCGTGCGGCTCGGCGACTACTTCGGCAAACGCCCCGTCGTCGTCTCGCTCGTCTATTACAACTGCCCGAAGCTGTGCAACCTCGTCCTGAACGGACTCGTCGGCGGTTTGAAGACGCTGCCCTACACGGTGGGCAAAGAGTTCGACGTGGTGACTGTCAGTTTCGACCCGCGCGAAGGGGCGGCCGACGCCACTGCCAAGAAGCAACTCGTCTTGCACGATTACGGGCGCGCGGCTGATGCCGCATCGTTCAATGCGGGCTGGCACTTCCTGACGGGCGATAAGGCTTCGATTGACGCGCTGGCGAACGCCGTCGGCTTCAAATACGCCTTCGACACGGCCTCGAACCAGTACGCGCACGCGAGCGGCGTGATGCTCGCGACGCCCGAGGGAAAACTTTCGCACTACTTCTACGGCATCGAGTACGCGCCGCGCGATTTGAAACTCGGTCTGGTCGAAGCGTCCGCGGGGAAGATCGGGAGCGCCGTGGACAAGCTGACGCTTTATTGCTTCCACTACGACCCGACGACCGGAAAATACGGCCCGGCGATCATGAACATCATGCGCCTGACGGGCGTCGTCACCGTCGCGGGGCTGGTGGTTTTAATCATGGTCTTACAACGTCGCCGCCGCCGTCAGGAGCCGGAACCGCCGCAGCGGCCAATGAGCACGGGAGAGGCAGGAGGGATCGCTTAACGAGATGCAGTTGCCACGATTACCATTTACGCCGGAGCAGGCTTCGACCGTCTCAGGTGAGGTGGACGCGCTCTACACTTATCTGGTCGCGATCACGATCT